>NZ_LXFY01000028.1:0-2066 GCF_021432585.1 Pectobacterium sp. IFB5596 | reverse complement strand
ACCGGTGCGTCGTTGACCGGCCGTACTCCAATGCTGACGGTGCTGGTGGTGGTGCCGCCGTTGCCGTCCGACACCGTGACCACAAAGCGGTCGTTACCGTTAAAGTTGGCGCCCGGCGTATAGGTGTACGCCCCGGTGGTACCATCCAGCGTCAGCGTGCCGTTAGCAGGTTGCGTACTCACGCTGTAACGCAGGGTGTCGCCGTCCACGTCGGTGGCCACAATGGTGCCGCTCACCGGCGTGTCTTCATCGGTGGCAATACTCTGATCCGCCGTCACCGGCGCATCGTTCACCGGCCGCACCCCAATGCTCACCGTACTGGTGGTGGTGCCGCCGTTGCCGTCCGAGACGGTGACGACAAAGCGGTCGTTACCGTTAAAGTTGGCGCCCGGCGTATAGGTGTATTGCCCAGTCGCGCCGTCCAGCGTCAGGGTACCGTTGGCCGGTTGCGTGTTCACCGTATAGCTCAGCGTATCGCCATCCACATCGGTCGCCACAATGGTGCCGCTCACCGGCGTGTCTTCATCCGTGGCAATACTCTGATCCGCCGTCACCGGCGCATCGTTCACCGGCCGTACCCCAATGCTCACCGTGCTGGTCGTCGTCCCGCCGTTGCCGTCTGACACCGTGACGACAAAGCGGTCATTGCCGTTAAAGTTGGCGCCCGGCGTATAGGTGTACGCCCCGGTGGTGCCATCCAGCGTCAGCGTGCCGTTGGCCGGCGGGGTACCGACCGTATAACTCAGGGTGTCGCCATCCACATCGGTGGCCACAATGGTGCCGCTCACCGGCGTATCTTCATCCGTGGCTATCGACTGGTCCGCCGTCACCGGGGCGTCGTTCACCGGCCGCACCCCAATGCTCACCGTGCTGGTGGTGGTGCCCCTGTTGCCGTCCGACACCGTCACCACAAAACGGTCATTGCCGTTAAAGTTGGTGCCCGGCGTATAGGTGTACGCGCCAGTCGCACTGTTTAACGTCAGCGTGCCATTGGCCGGTGGCGTACCGACGGTATAACTCAGGGTGTCGCCGTCGACGTCGGTCGCCACAATGGTGCCGCTCACCGGTGTATCTTCATCCGTGGCTATCGACTGGTCAGCGGTCACTGGCGCATCGTTCACCGGGCGCACCCCAATGCTCACCGTACTGATGGTGGTGCCGCCGTTGCCGTCCGACACCGTGACCACAAAACGGTCATTGCCGTTAAAGTTGGCGCCCGGCGTATAGGTGTACGCCCCGGTGGTGCCATCCAGCGTCAGCGTGCCGTTGGCCGGTGGCGTGCCGACCGTATAACTCAGGGTGTCGCCGTCCACATCGGTGGCCACAATGGTGCCGCTCACCGGCGTATCTTCATCCGTGGCAATACTCTGGTCGGCCGTCACCGGTGCATCATTCACCGGCCGCACCCCGATACTCACGGTGCTGGTGGTGGTGCCGCCGTTGCCGTCCGACACCGTGACCACAAAACGGTCATTGCCGTTAAAGTTGGCGCCCGGCGTATAGGTATACGCCCCGGTAGCACCATTGAGCGTCAGCGTACCGTTGGCCGGTGGGGTACCGACCGTATAACTCAGCGTATCGCCGTCGACGTCGGTCGCCACAATGGTGCCGCTCACCGGCGTATCTTCATCCGTGGCTATCGACTGGTCCGCCGTCACCGGGGCGTCGTTGACCGGGCGTACCCCGATACTGACGGTGCTGGTGGTGGTGCCGCCGTTACCGTCCGATACCGTGACAATAAAGCGATCGTTGCCGTTGTAGTCCTGCGCCGGCGTATAGGTGTACTGCCCCGTCGCCCCGTCCAGGGTCAGGGTACCGTGCTGCGGCTGTGTGCTCACGCTGTAGCGCAGCGTATCGCCGTCGACGTCGGTCGCCACAATGGTGCCGCTCACCGGCGTATCTTCATCCGTGGCTATCGACTGGTCGGCCGTCACCGGGGCGTCGTTGACCGGGCGTACCCCGATACTGACGGTACTGGTGGTGGTGCCGCCGTTACCGTCCGATACCGTGACAATAAAGCGGTCATTGCCGTTAAAGTTGGCGCCCGGCGTATAGGTGTAGGCGCC
>NZ_LXFY01000027.1:2334-5437 GCF_021432585.1 Pectobacterium sp. IFB5596 | reverse complement strand
TATGAGTCTTTCATCACCCACAAAACACCTTCGGTGTTGTAAGGTTAAGCCTCTCGGGTCATTAGTACTGGTTAGCTCAACGTATCGCTACGCTTACACACCCAGCCTATCTACGTCGTCGTCTTCAACGGCCCTTCAGGGACATCAAGTGTCCAGGGAAGACTCATCTCGAGGCAAGTTTCCCGCTTAGATGCTTTCAGCGGTTATCTCTTCCGCACTTAGCTACCGGGCAATGCAATTGGCATCACAACCCGTACACCAGTGGTGCGTTCACTCCGGTCCTCTCGTACTAGGAGCAACCCCTCTCAATCTTCCAACGCCCACGGCAGATAGGGACCGAACTGTCTCACGACGTTCTAAACCCAGCTCGCGTACCACTTTAAATGGCGAACAGCCATACCCTTGGGACCTACTTCAGCCCCAGGATGTGATGAGCCGACATCGAGGTGCCAAACACCGCCGTCGATATGAACTCTTGGGCGGTATCAGCCTGTTATCCCCGGAGTACCTTTTATCCGTTGAGCGATGGCCCTTCCATTCAGAACCACCGGATCACTAAGACCTGCTTTCGCACCTGCTCGAGCTGTCACTCTCGCAGTCAAGCTAGCTTATGCCTTTGCACTAACCTCCTGATGTCCGACCAGGATTAGCTAACCTTCGTGCTCCTCCGTTACGCTTTGGGAGGAGACCGCCCCAGTCAAACTACCCACCAGACACTGTCCGCAACCCGGATTACGGGCCTACGTTAGAACATCAAACATTAAAGGGTGGTATTTCAAGGTTGGCTCCATGCAGACTGGCGTCCACACTTCAAAGCCTCCCACCTATCCTACACATCAAGGCTCAAGGTTCAGTGTCAAGCTATAGTAAAGGTTCACGGGGTCTTTCCGTCTTGCCGCGGGTACACTGCATCTTCACAGCGAGTTCAATTTCACTGAGTCTCGGGTGGAGACAGCCTGGCCATCATTACGCCATTCGTGCAGGTCGGAACTTACCCGACAAGGAATTTCGCTACCTTAGGACCGTTATAGTTACGGCCGCCGTTTACCGGGGCTTCGATCAAGAGCTTCGCCTTGCGGCTGACCCCATCAATTAACCTTCCGGCACCGGGCAGGCGTCACACCGTATACGTCCACTTTCGTGTTTGCACAGTGCTGTGTTTTTATTAAACAGTTGCAGCCAGCTGGTATCTGCGACTGGCTTCAGCTCCATCCGCAAGGGACTTCACCTACGCGCCAGCGTGCCTTCTCCCGAAGTTACGGCACCATTTTGCCTAGTTCCTTCACCCGAGTTCTCTCAAGCGCCTGAGTATTCTCTACCTGACCACCTGTGTCGGTTTGGGGTACGATTTGATGTTACCTGGAGCTTAGAGGCTTTTCCTGGAAGCGTAGCATTGGTTACTTCATCACCGTAGTGACTCGTCATCACGCCTCAGTGTTAACGATGACCCGGATTTACCTAAGTCACCCACCTTCACGCTTAAACCGGGACAACCGTCGCCCGGATAACCTAGCTTTCTCCGTCCCCCCTTCGCAGTAACACCGAGTACAGGAATATTAACCTGTTTCCCATCGACTACGCTTTTCAGCCTCGCCTTAGGGGTCGACTCACCCTGCCCCGATTAACGTTGGACAGGAACCCTTGGTCTTCCGGCGTGCGGGTTTTTCACCCGCATTATCGTTACTTATGTCAGCATTCGCACTTCTGATACCTCCAGCAACCCTCACAGGCCACCTTCAACGGCTTACAGAACGCTCCCCTACCCAACAACACCTAAGTGTCGCTGCCGCAGCTTCGGTGCATGGTTTAGCCCCGTTACATCTTCCGCGCAGGCCGACTCGACCAGTGAGCTATTACGCTTTCTTTAAATGATGGCTGCTTCTAAGCCAACATCCTGGCTGTCTATGCCTTCCCACATCGTTTCCCACTTAACCATGACTTTGGGACCTTAGCTGGCGGTCTGGGTTGTTTCCCTCTTCACGACGAACGTTAGCACCCGCCGTGTGTCTCCCGTGATAACATTCTTCGGTATTCGTAGTTTGCATCGGGTTGGTAAGTCGGGATGACCCCCTAGCCGAAACAGTGCTCTACCCCCGAAGATGAATTCACGAGGCGCTACCTAAATAGCTTTCGGGGAGAACCAGCTATCTCCCGGTTTGATTGGCCTTTCACCCCCAGCCACAAGTCATCCGCTAATTTTTCAACATTAGTCGGTTCGGTCCTCCAGTTAGTGTTACCCAACCTTCAACCTGCCCATGGCTAGATCACCGGGTTTCGGGTCTATACCCTGCAACTTAACGCCCAGTTAAGACTCGGTTTCCCTGCGGCTCCCCTATACGGTTAACCTTGCTACAGAATATAAGTCGCTGACCCATTATACAAAAGGTACGCAGTCACCTAACAAGTAGGCTCCCACTGCTTGTACGTACACGGTTTCAGGTTCTATTTCACTCCCCTCGCCGGGGTTCTTTTCGCCTTTCCCTCACGGTACTGGTTCACTATCGGTCAGTCAGGAGTATTTAGCCTTGGAGGATGGTCCCCCCATATTCAGACAGGATGTCACGTGTCCCGCCCTACTCATCGAACTCACAACTTGTGCATTTTTGTGTACGGGACTATCACCCTTTACTGTGCGACTTTCCAGACGCTTCCACTAACACACAAACTGATTCAGGTTCTGGGCTCCTCCCCGTTCGCTCGCCGCTACTAGGGGAATCTCGGTTGATTTCTTTTCCTCGGGGTACTGAGATGTTTCAGTTCCCCCGGTTCGCCTCATTATGCTATGTATTCACATAATGATAGTGTGTCGAAACACACTGGGTTTCCCCATTCGGGTATCGTCGGGTATAACGCTTCATATCAGCTTACCGACGCTTATCGCAGATTAGCACGCCCTTCATCGCCTCTGACTGCCTAGGCATCCACCGTGTACGCTTAGTCGCTTAACCTCACAACCCGAAGATGTTTCTTTCGATTCATCATCGCGCTGCGATTATTTGAGAGACTCATTGACAGACTGATTCACCACGACACACCCGAAGGCCGTCATGCATGTTCAGCTGTCATGTTTCAATTTTCAGCTTGTTCCAGATTGTTAAAGAGC
>NZ_LXFY01000027.1:0-1764 GCF_021432585.1 Pectobacterium sp. IFB5596 | reverse complement strand
TATTTTCATCAGACAATCTGTGTGAGCACTTCACTTAACACACATCTTCTTGGTAAGGAGGTGATCCAACCGCAGGTTCCCCTACGGTTACCTTGTTACGACTTCACCCCAGTCATGAATCACAAAGTGGTAAGCGCCCTCCCGAAGGTTAAGCTACCTACTTCTTTTGCAACCCACTCCCATGGTGTGACGGGCGGTGTGTACAAGGCCCGGGAACGTATTCACCGTAGCATTCTGATCTACGATTACTAGCGATTCCGACTTCATGGAGTCGAGTTGCAGACTCCAATCCGGACTACGACGTACTTTATGAGGTCCGCTTGCTCTCGCGAGGTCGCTTCTCTTTGTATACGCCATTGTAGCACGTGTGTAGCCCTACTCGTAAGGGCCATGATGACTTGACGTCATCCCCACCTTCCTCCGGTTTATCACCGGCAGTCTCCTTTGAGTTCCCGACATTACTCGCTGGCAACAAAGGATAAGGGTTGCGCTCGTTGCGGGACTTAACCCAACATTTCACAACACGAGCTGACGACAGCCATGCAGCACCTGTCTCAGAGTTCCCGAAGGCACTAAGCTATCTCTAGCAAATTCTCTGGATGTCAAGAGTAGGTAAGGTTCTTCGCGTTGCATCGAATTAAACCACATGCTCCACCGCTTGTGCGGGCCCCCGTCAATTCATTTGAGTTTTAACCTTGCGGCCGTACTCCCCAGGCGGTCGATTTAACGCGTTAGCTCCGGAAGCCACGCCTCAAGGGCACAACCTCCAAATCGACATCGTTTACAGCGTGGACTACCAGGGTATCTAATCCTGTTTGCTCCCCACGCTTTCGCACCTGAGCGTCAGTCTTTGTCCAGGGGGCCGCCTTCGCCACCGGTATTCCTCCAGATCTCTACGCATTTCACCGCTACACCTGGAATTCTACCCCCCTCTACAAGACTCTAGCCTGTCAGTTTTGAATGCAGTTCCCAGGTTAAGCCCGGGGATTTCACATCCAACTTAACAGACCGCCTGCGTGCGCTTTACGCCCAGTCATTCCGATTAACGCTTGCACCCTCCGTATTACCGCGGCTGCTGGCACGGAGTTAGCCGGTGCTTCTTCTGCGGGTAACGTCAATCGATGAGAGTATTAATCTCACCGCCTTCCTCCCCGCTGAAAGTGCTTTACAACCCGAAGGCCTTCTTCACACACGCGGCATGGCTGCATCAGGCTTGCGCCCATTGTGCAATATTCCCCACTGCTGCCTCCCGTAGGAGTCTGGACCGTGTCTCAGTTCCAGTGTGGCTGGTCATCCTCTCAGACCAGCTAGGGATCGTCGCCTAGGTGAGCCATTACCTCACCTACTAGCTAATCCCATCTGGGCACATCCGATGGCAAGAGGCCCGAAGGTCCCCCTCTTTGGTCCGAAGACGTTATGCGGTATTAGCTACCGTTTCCAGTAGTTATCCCCCTCCATCAGGCAGTTTCCCAGACATTACTCACCCGTCCGCCGCTCGTCACCCAGGGAGCAAGCTCCCCTGTGCTACCGCTCGACTTGCATGTGTTAGGCCTGCCGCCAGCGTTCAATCTGAGCCATGATCAAACTCTTCAATTTAAGATTTGTTTGATTTGCTGAACTCGTCAGCGATGCTCAAAGAATTAAAACTGTTTATTCGTAATGAATTTACTGTTGTTCACTCTTCAAGACTTTTTTATATCGTTAAGATACGGTCTTGTGAGTGCCCACACAGATTGTCTGATTATATTGTTAAAGAGCAGTGCC
>NZ_LXFY01000026.1:0-6602 GCF_021432585.1 Pectobacterium sp. IFB5596 | reverse complement strand
AATCGCCGCCGCCCTGTGTACCCAGGCTTTCCGGCTAAATTATGCCGGGTTACGACAAAAGCCAGAATCATTCTCAGCAGTTGTGTATCGCGGATCAGCACGCTGGCTAAAACGCTTGCGGCGTCGGTAGGCGTAAACATCCTCGATATGCCCTTCCCTGATGCGCTGCTGTAATGCCCGCCAGTAGTCCGCACAAAACAGATCGCCATGCATTTCCTCAAACAGCGTACGAATGTGGCGGTCACTGCACAGGAAATGCGGAAACTCTTCAGGAAACACATCATTCGGTGCAACGCTGTACCACGGCTCAGCGGCCAACTCCTCCTCCGGGTAACGCGGCGGCGGAATCTTGCGAAAATTTACCTCAGTCATGTAGCAGATTTCATCATAATCATAAAACACGACCCGCCCATGGCGCGTGACGCCGAAGTTCTTAAACAACATATCACCGGGGAAAATATTCGCCGCTGCCAGTTGTTTGATAGCATTGCCATACTCTTCAATCACATCGTGCAACTGCTGTGCGTTTGCCTGTTCCAGATAGAGGTTAAGCGGCGTCATCCGGCGTTCCATGTACAGATGACGGATCACCAGCCGATCGCCCAGATCCTCCAGCTTATCAGGTACCTCACGCCAAAGTTCATCCAGTAGTTCCGAGCTGATTCGGTGCTTATCGATGACGAAATTTTCATATTCCTGCGTATCCGCCATGCGCCCAACGCGATCGTGCTCTTTCACCAGTTGATAGCACGCCATGACCCGCTCCGCACTCACTTCTTTCTGCGGCGCAAAACGATCTTTGATGACCTTAAATACGCGATCGAAAAAAGGTAGCGTAAATACCAGCATCACCATGCCTTTCACGCCGGGAGCGATAATGAACTGCTCTTCTGATTCGGCAATGTAGTGCAAATATTCACGGTAATACTCGGTTTTACTGTGTTTCTGACAGCCAATAGCTAGATAAAGCTCCGCCGTCGTTTTCCCCGGCAAAATGTCGCGCAGCCAGGCCACCAGCGCGGACGGCAACGGGGCATAGACCATGAAGTAAGAGCGGGCGAAACCGAACACGATGCTGGCGTCTGATTGACTGGTTAAGCAGGTATCAATAAATAGCGCACCGCGTTCATTGTGATGAATTGGTAGCAGGAACGGAAAAAAACCGTCAGGCAGCGACAGTTTCCCCACCAACCAGGCTGCTTTGTTGCGATAAAACAGCTCATTCGCTACCTGTAACGTAGACTGAGCAAGCTGCTCCGCCGAGAAAGTACGCTGTAAATACGCAATGATATAGGCAATATCACGCGGTAAATCTTCCCACGGTAAACGCAGCGGCACGTCACCCAACAACTTTTCCAACATGCTTTGCCAGCCATCCGTGGGCACAAACGTCTTGGCAATCGGACGGGGAATCTCATGAAAGCGCTGCTCTGGTTGAGAACTGAAAACAAACAGTTTATCGGGCGTCAGCTCCCGATGGTTAAATAGCCGACAATAGACGGAGTTAAAGAAACTCTCAGCAATCTCGAAACGTGGATAATCCGGCAGTAAGCGGGTGTAGATATGCTTCACACATGCCAGAAAATCCGCATCATCACAACGGATACCGGTAATACAGCGCAACTGTGCGACCACCAGCCCAACATGGTGATCGTATAGATGAATACGCTGTTTCATTGCCTGCTGTACGGCAGACCAGTCAGCCTGTTCAAAACGCTGCTGCGCCCCCGCCGTCACTTCAAGAAAACGTCCATATTGCGCATCAAACCCTTGCAGGATCGTCTGCGCCACCAGCTTTTCAAGGTCACGCGTCATCATGATCTCCAGATGAAACCCGGCCAGCTGAACGCTGACCGGGCAGGATCAGAACTGCTGTTCTTCCGTCGATCCCGTCAGCGCCGTCACTGAAGACTCGCCCCCCTGAATGATGTTCGTCACCTTATCAAAATAGCCCGTCCCCACCTCCTGCTGATGCGATGAGAAGGTATAGCCGTCTTTAATCGCCTCGAATTCAGGCTGCTGCACTTTTTCTACGTAGTGCCGCATCCCTTCGCCCTGTGCATAGGCATGCGCCAGGTCAAACATGTTGAACCACATGCTGTGGATGCCAGCCAGCGTAATGAATTGATACTTGTAGCCCATTGCCGACAGCTCATCCTGAAAACGCGCAATCGTGCTGTCATCCAGATTCTTCTTCCAGTTAAAGGAGGGCGAACAGTTGTACGCCAGCAGTTTGCCGGGAAACTTCGCGTGGATGGCTTCGGCAAAACGACGCGCCAGCGATAAATCTGGCGTCGACGTTTCGCACCACACTAAATCCGCATAAGGTGCGTAGGCTAGCCCACGGCTGATCGCCTGTTCAATCCCGGCGCGCGTACGATAGAAGCCTTCCACCGTACGTTCTCCAGTGATGAAATCACGGTCATATTCATCGCAGTCAGACGTCAGTAAATCAGCCGCATCCGCATCGGTTCGCGCAACCAGTAAGGTCGGCACGCCCATGACATCCGCCGCCAGCCGCGCCGCGACCAGCTTCTGAACGGCTTCCTGCGTGGGAACCAGCACCTTGCCACCCATGTGCCCGCATTTTTTTGCCGATGCCAGTTGATCCTCAAAGTGGACTGCCGCCGCCCCCGCTTCAATCATCGATTTCATTAGCTCAAATGCGTTAAGCACGCCGCCGAACCCCGCCTCTGCATCCGCCACAATCGGCAGGAAGTAGTCGGTATGGCGCTTGTCGCCCGGCTCAATATGATTCGCCCACTGAATCTGATCGGCACGCCGGAACGTATTATTGATACGTTCGATCACCGCAGGCACCGAGTTTGCCGGGTAGAGCGACTGATCGGGATACATGCTGGACGCCAAATTGGCATCCGCAGCCACCTGCCAGCCGGAAAGGTAAATCGCTTCAATGCCGGCTTTAGCCTGCTGTAAAGCTTGTCCGCCCGTCAGCGCCCCCAGACAGTTAACATAGCCTTTACGGGCCTCGCCGTGCAGCAGGCGCCATAACCTCGCCGCGCCGAGCTGCGCGAGCGTACATTCCGGGTTCACCGATCCACGTAGGTTAATCACATCTTCTGCGCTGTAGGGGCGCGTAATACCTTCCCAGCGGGCGGTTTTCCACTCTTTTTCGATATGCTGGACTTGTTGGGTACGAGAGGTCGTCATAGCAGAGGTTCCTTTTTATTATCAATCAGGATTAATCAAGCAATGCGTAGCCGGGTAATGTCAGGAAATCGATCAGTTCATCTTGCGTAGTAATTTGCTCCATCAGCCGGGCAGCTTCACCAAAACGCCCTCCGCTAAAACGGGCATCACCTAATTCTTCCTGAATCACAAACATCTCTTCGGCCAACATCTGGCGGAATAGCGCTTTGGTGATCACACGACCATCGCTCAACGTCTTGCCATGACGAATCCACTGCCAGATTGAGGTACGGGAAATTTCGGCCGTCGCCGCGTCCTCCATCAGCCCATAAATCGGGACGCAGCCATTGCCAGATATCCACGCTTCGATGTACTGCACGGCAACGCGGATATTCGCGCGCATACCGATTTCCGTACGCTCTCCCGGACAGGGTTCCAGCAGTTCCTCTGCACGAATGGGGGCATCCTGTTCACGGCGAATATCAAGCTGATTTTTACGCTCGCCCAACGCCCGATCGAACACGTCCATCACCGCATCCGCTAACCCTGGATGCGCCACCCAGGTGCCATCATGACCATTGCGAGCCTCCAGCTCTTTGTCTTTACGTACCTTATCCAGCACCCAGTTATTGCGTTCCGCATCCTTACTCGGAATGAACGCTGCCATTCCGCCCATGGCGAATGCACCCCGACGATGACAGGTTTTGATTAACAAACGCGAGTAAGCACCGAGGAAGGGTTTTTCCATCGTCACCGACTGGCGATCGGGCAGAACACGATCGCTGTGGTTCTTTAATGTTTTGATATAACTGAAAATATAATCCCAACGGCCACAGTTCAACCCGACGATATGATCGCGTAAGTGGTAGAGGATTTCGTCCATCTGGAAAACGGCAGGCAGTGTTTCAATCAATACCGTTGCTTTGATCGTCCCACGCGGAAGATCAAAACGATCTTCCGTATAGCAGAAGACATCGTTCCACCAGGCCGCTTCCTGCCATGACTGTGTCTTTGGCAAATAGAAATAGGGGCCGCTACCTTTCTTGAGCAATTCCTGATAGTTGTGGAAAAAATACAGCGCGAAATCAAACAGGCTACCGGGAATGGCTTCCCCCTGCCAGGACACGTGTTTTTCAGGCAAATGCAGCCCGCGTACCCGACAAATCAATACAGCAGGGTTGGGTTTCAGTTGGTAGATTTTTCCTGTTTCATTGATATAGGAAATCGTACCGCGTACGGCATCGCGTAAGTTGATTTGCCCATCAATCACCTTTTCCCATCCCGGTGATAGCGAATCCTCAAAGTCCGCCATGAAAACCTTCACATTGGCATTCAATGCGTTGATCACCATCTTCCGCTCAACCGGGCCAGTAATTTCAACGCGGCGATCCTGAAGGTCATCGGGAATACCGCGTATCGTCCATGCTTTATTTCGAATGGAAGCCGTTTCTGAAATAAAATCTGGCAGTTTGCCCTGATCGATATTGCGCTGCTGCACCTGCCGTTCAGCAAGTAATTGATTACGTGCTGGCGTAAAATGTGCGACCAACTCCGCTAAGAAATTAACCGCCTCTTCAGTAAGAATGTGCTTCTCACCTTCGCCAAAACGCTGACTAAATGCCAATTCTCTGTTTATCGTCTGCTGCATCATTCGTGGTTCCTTTTCAGATTCCGCTTCATTCATCAACAACCGCTAGGTCGGCAAAAAACAGCATGTACATTTCTTAGCCGACAGAATTAAGCGTAATGCAATAAAAACAAAAATCAAAAACAATTTCCATTTTTATGGAAAAACAAATTCAAGCACATGATAAAATTGAAGATTAATATTAACAAGGAAAAGAAATAGCTTTCACTAACTAACGAGAATGGAGTAGTTCAATACAAAAAAGAAAGGCACCTTTAACGGTGCCTCAGAGAAAAAGATCAAGATGGGAGCTAGTCGAGTGTAGGGTTCATTTTGCGCAAATCGTAAGGCGTAATCTGGTAAACATAATAATTTAGCCAGTTAACAAAAAGCAGATGTCCGTGGCTACGCCAGCTCGCTTTCGGTGCCAATTCAGGATTGTCATCCGGAAAATAGTTAACCGGAACCGCTGGATCTAATCCGGCATCGCTATCACGGAAAAACTCTCCTGCCAGCGTCAGAACGTCATACTCAGGATGTCCGGTAACGAACGCCAGACGTTTATCTTTACTGGCAAACAGGTAAGCGCCGGCCTGCTCCGACTCAACCAGAATATCCAAATCCGTGTGCTGCCGAATCACATCAGCCGGAAAATCTGCATAACGCGAATGTGGGGCCAGGAACGTTTCGTCAAAGCCGCGGGTCAGCAAAGCATGGGGTTGTAACGTCTGATGCAAGTAAACGCCAGACAGCTTTTCCTTTCGGGTCATCTTCGGAATGCCGTAGAGGATATTGAGAGCCGCCTGTACAGCCCAGCACACGAATAATGTGGATGTGACATGTTCTTTTGCCCACTCGATGACACGTGCGATCTGCGGCCAATACACAACATCGCAGAAATCGACTAACCCCAGCGGGGCACCGGTAACAATCAAACCATCAAAATTTTCGTCCTGAATATCGTCAAAATTGCAGTAGAAATTATTCAAATGCTCAGTTGGCGTATTCTTTGACTCTCGGCTATCGATGCGCAGCAGTTGGATATCGATCTGTAGGGGAGAATTGGATAACAGGCGTAGAAACTGGTTTTCAGTCTCGATCTTCTTAGGCATCAGGTTCAGAACCAGCACTTTGAGTGGACGAATCTCCTGCGTTTTAGCACGCGAGGACGTCATGACAAAGACGTTCTCATTACGCAGAAAATTAACGGCTGGTAACTCATCAGGAACCCGAATTGGCATAACCTTATATCCTCAAAGCATACGTTTAAACGTTTAGACATCCAGATGCCCGAAGATAGCGAGTTTTTGTACTAATGTCGAGTGCTCAACGCATAAGGTGAAAATGTTTCACTGTGCCTAAAAAAACGTTATGCGCTTTATCTATTTTTCCTTGCTTGTTCAATAACTTCCGCATCGGCCAATACTCGATCATTTTCGATCATAACTAGCCGAGCTCTTGGTGAAGTGGAAACCGTTATTTCCTGAAGAATACGTTGCTCAACCTGAGACAGCCCACCGTCATTCATTTCAAGCGCATGAATGACAAGTACATCCTGACCAAATTTAAACCAGTTACGTTTTATTAATTTTCGGGCTAAATCTTTAAGCACCTTCTCTGCACGAAAAAAATCAGCGACCAGTAGACGTGTATTACTGAAAACCTGACTGGAATCGCCTAGCTCTTGGTGTGTTTCAGGATTACGCACAACCATTTTGTTCTTACGAATCTGGATATATAAGATCGTCATTTATTTCCCTATATTTCTTATTCCTAGTGATCTCTATGTGCAAACAGTGAGGAAATCGATTGCAGATAAAGCCAT
>NZ_LXFY01000025.1:0-6691 GCF_021432585.1 Pectobacterium sp. IFB5596 | reverse complement strand
GAAGATTGGTTCTGATGGTTGTGCGATATAAAGAAAGTAGAGCATAACGGTTGGAATGAAACAGAATTTGCCTGGCGGCGATAGCGCGGTGGTCCCACCTGACCCCATGCCGAACTCAGAAGTGAAACGCCGTAGCGCCGATGGTAGTGTGGGGCTTCCCCATGTGAGAGTAGGGAACTGCCAGGCATCAAACAAGTGGAAAGCCCTCGTCGAAAGACGAGGGCTTTTTGCTATGGGAATTTAGAGGATTTACACCTTTCGGTTGGTAAAAGGCCGCCGGTATCTTACGTAGATCAGGTAGACTATGTGATATCTAAATTAGTCGGTATTTCTATCATGGCGCCAAGCGTTATTTCATTGAAGTCTCATAACTCTTTCTCATTACCTGTTTCTGCATCTTCAATTACGATTGCGGATACTAAGGATAAATTGATTGAAGGGTGGCGCATCGCCAGTGAATCTCAAGAACCAGTTTTATTACTAGGAGAAGGGAGCAATGTCCTTTTTCTGGAAGATTTTTTAGGCACAATTCTGTTAAATCGGCTCAAAGGTATCGATATTCGCGAAGAAAGTGATGGCTGGTACCTTCATGTCGGTGCTGGTGAAAATTGGCATCAATTGGTTGAATATACGCTTAAATGTGGCATTGCTGGGTTAGAAAATTTAGCGTTAATTCCCGGATGTGTGGGGTCTGCACCAATACAGAATATTGGTGCGTATGGTGTCGAGTTACAACATGTCTGTGATTACGTTGAATTATTGGATCTAAAAGAAGATAAAACGATACGTCTTACTGCTGAGGCATGCCAATTTGGTTACCGTGAAAGCATATTTAAGCATCAATATCGTTCTGGGTTTGCTATTACTGCAGTAGGGTTTTTTTTAAAGAAAGAGTGGAACCCAATACTGAGTTATGGTGATTTGGCCAAACTGAATCCTGAGACTGTCACGCCGCAGCATGTCTTTGATTCTGTATGCCATATGCGCCGAAGCAAACTCCCAGATCCAATAGTGACAGGTAATGCAGGCAGCTTCTTCAAAAACCCTATAGTTACACAGCAGCATGCTAAAGCTATTCTACGAGAGTATCCAAATGCACCTCAGTATTTACAAGCTGACGGCAATGTTAAATTGGCCGCTGGATGGTTAATCGACCAGTGCAAGCTTAAAGGGTTTCAACTTGGTGGCGCAGCTGTTCACGAGCGACAGGCATTAGTTCTCATCAATAAAGGCGATGCAACAAGCTCAGACATTGTCGAATTAGCTCGTTATGTCCGTAATCAAGTTGATGCAAAGTTCTCTATACTGCTGGAACCTGAAGTCCGCTTTATTGCTGCGCATGGTGAGGTCAATGCTATCGAGGTATTATCATGAAAGATATTACGGTTCCCCTTAAATTAATTAAGATTCTCTCTGATGGCGAATTTTATTCCGGTGAAGTTCTGGGTGAAATGATGGGGATGAGCAGAGCCGCTATTAATAAACATATTCAAACTATACGTGACTGGGGTATTGACGTTTTCACTGTAACAGGCAAAGGTTATTCTTTACCGGCACCAATGCAACTATTAGATAAAGAAGCCATCCTAAAACATCTACCAGAAGGTGGAGTGACGGTTTTACCTGTCGTTGATTCTACTAATCAGTACATTTTAGAACGATTAGGTACATTATCCTCCGGTGATGCATGCCTTGCTGAATACCAGCAATCTGGTCGTGGCCGTCGTGGTCGGCAATGGTTTTCACCCTTTGGTGCGAATTTATATTTGTCCTTATATTGGCGCCTGGAACAGGGGCCTGCTGCTGCGGTTGGAGTCAGTCTGGTAATCGGCATCGTCATGGCTGAAGTGCTACATAAGCTTGGCGCTGATGGTGTGCGGGTCAAATGGCCTAATGATTTATATCTAAAAGATCGAAAGTTAGCTGGTATTCTTGTTGAATTGACGGGGAAAACGGGTGATGCTGCTAACTTAGTAATTGGAGCTGGTATTAATTTACAAATGAGGGAGCCAACTCCAGATACGATTAATCAAGGTTGGATAAATTTACAAGAAGCTGGCATAGGCATTAATCGCAACACACTTGCTTCGACTCTCATTTCTGAATTAAGAAATTCTTTGGTTGTCTTTGAACTCGAGGGCCTTGAACCATTTATTTCCAGATGGGAAAAATTGGATAATTATTTTAACCGCTCAGTTCGTTTGATTATCGGAAACCGTGAAATACATGGAGTGGATCGTGGAATAGATCGCCAAGGGGCGTTATTATTAGAAAGTGACGGTTTGATTACACCATATATTGGTGGTGAAATTTCTCTGCGCGGTGCATAAAAATGGGGGCTAGCCCCATTTTTATATATTTATTTTCTTAATCGAACAGATTCAATGGCATGGTTAGCACTTTTAGTCATAATAAGACTAGCTCTTTCCCTGGTGGGTAGAATATTTTCTTTTAAATTAAGTCCGTTAATCTCTTTCCATAATTGAGATGCGATACCAACAGACTCTTCTTTCGTCAGTTTCGCATAGTTATGAAAATATGAATTTGGATTTGAGAATGCACCTTGCCTGAATTTCAGGAAACGATTTATATACCATGTTTGAAGCAGTGTTTCAGGTGCATCGACATAAATAGAAAAATCCACAAAATCAGAAACAAAAACCCTATGTGGATCATGTGGATAATCCATTCCACTTTGTAAGACGTTTAAGCCTTCCAATATTAAAATATCAGGTTGTTCCAACACTTTATTATTATTAGGAACAATATCATATGTCAGATGAGAATATGTTGGTGCCGTAACTTGATGCGTCCCTGATTTTATATCAGAAACAAATTTCACTAGGCTATGCATATCATATGATTGCGGAAAGCCTTTTTTCTTCATTAAATCACGTTCTTTTAGCACCTTATTTGGATGAAGAAATCCATCGGTTGTAATTAGTTCTACACTGCGATGCTCTGGCCAGCGGCTCAATAATGCTTGAAGGACACGAGCCGTGGTGCTTTTTCCTACTGCAACACTACCTGCAATGCCAATTATATAAGGTATTTTTTGGCCATCAGTCCCTAAGAACTGCTCAAGTACAGCCTGACGACGTAAGTTAGAGCTGATATAAAAATTGAGTAGGCGAGATAATGGCAGATAAATTTCTGCGACTTCGTCTAATGAAAGATCTTCATTTATCCCTTTTAGCTTAATGATCTCTTCTTCTGTCAGTGTTAACGGAACAGAATCGCGCAAGGCGGCCCATTGGCTGCGGTTAAATTGTAGATATGGCGTGGCCAAAGATTGCTCTCTATTGCTCATAAGTCGTGTTCTGCCTGCTTAACAGGTAAGAAAAGGGACTTCTAGCCTAGCGAGGAAAGCGGGCTGTTAGCTTAGCCAACGCAATGATCGCTGCACCTTCTCTTGTGTAATAAATTTTTGATAATGGGCAGGTTAACACTTTGCTGATAGAAATAAGAAGAGAAAATCGGTTCTGTGGTAGATGCTTTTGTGTTTGTACAGCGAGGGTCGCTAGCCGACACTTACTTTACCTAAACCATTCCCAACAAAGATACGCTTATAATGGATGTAGTCCGCGTGTGTAGTGGCTACTAGTGTAAGCACACCCGTTTTAGTTCCACACACTTTTTGAGATTTCCGGGTTTTCAGCCATCAGCCGGTATTCTTCCGGCGTCAGGTTATTCAGCGATTCATGGGGACGCTCGCTGTTATATTCATACAGCCAGCGCTCTGTAATTTCCCTCACTTCATTCAGTGTTCTGAACAAGTAAAAATCCAATATTTCTGTTCGGTACGTCCGGTTAAAACGTTCAATAAAGGCATTCTGTGTTGGCTTACCCGGTTTAATAAATTCCAGTGCTACACCATGCTCTTCCGCCCATTGCGCCAGCGTCAGCGATACCAGCTCTGGACCGTTATCCATCCGCATCTTTAGCGGATATCCTCGGTTTGCCACTATCCTGTCCAACACACGAACAACGCGTTGTGCCGGGATATTCAGGTCAATTTCTATCGCCAGCGCTTCACGATTAAAATCATCCACCACGTTGAACGTGCGAAAACGCCTGCCACACACCAGTGCATCATGCATAAAATCCACTGACCAGCTCTGATTCTGGTGTTCCGGGGCCACCAGTGGTGCGGGGTCACGCACAGGCAAACGCTGCTTTCCCTTACGACGAAAATTCAGTTTCAGTAAGCAATAAATACGATGAACGCGTTTATGATTCCATGCATGACCCTGCCTGCGTAGCTTCTGGAACAACTTCTTGAAGCCGTATCGCGGATAGCGTTCAGCCATGTCGGTCAGCGCCTGAATGACCGGCTCATCACGCCGGGTGTCGGGCTGGTACAAATACACCGTCCTGCTCAGCGATAACGTCCTGCATGCCTGGCGGATGCTCATTGTAAATTGCGCGGTCAGGTAACTGACGAGCTCACGCTTTATCGCTGGTTTTAAAGCTTTTTTTCAATAACATCTTTGAGTGCACGGCACTCCAGACTCAGATCGGCAAACATCTGTTTCAGCCGCCGGTTTTCGTCCTCCAGATCTTTCATCTTTTTGATATCAGACGCTTCCATACCACCAAATTTGGCTTTCCAGTTGTAGTACGAGGCCTCGGATATCCCCGCTTCGCGACAAACGTCTTTGACGGTACGTCCGGCTTCAACGGACTTCAACACGGCGATGATCTGGTGCTCGGTAAATCGGGCTTTGCGCATAGCGATCTCCTCAATGGGACATAATCAGTATGTCGGAAGATCTCTAAAAGTGAATGGTTCGGTTTACCGGGATACTTACACTAGGTGTGCAAGCATAGTCTAGAATTCTCTCGCATGACGATATCCTAGATCGGTAGAAAGCCTCCGCAGGAGACGTGCTTTAGTGTCTAAATAGAATAACTCCCTCTGTTGGAAAGGTGTACTTTGAACTGCATGAGCAGTCGACTTACCTCTGCCTTCCTTGCTCTCCTGCGGACGAAGGACTTTTGGATTGCAGCTCTGTTTTTCCATTTGGTTTTTTGACACCGCCCTAAACGTGCATTTTCGATGATACGCTCGTCGTCACGTGCTATCCAATAGAAGCACGTTTTCTACGGTGTCTTTGGTCAGTTCCTCGGGATAGATGAGTTAGGTTGCTGTATTGAGTTGAATTATTTTCATCGTATTTTTTCGCTCGACTGAAACTGATGTCTAGCCAAACAAAATGTATTCCAAGCCTATCCGCTTCGGAAAGCGAACAAAATAGCATCTGTTAATGCGGAGTTTGCTCTCCTAAAGGGAAAAAATGTATTTGTGAGGCAGATAAATGGTGGTGAGTTTGGTGACGACATCCTCATTTTGCCGGGCGAATTTGGTGGTTCTTTGTGCAAATTATTACTCTTACTCTAGATTTATGGCTTTATTTGGATAAAATCTAAGCGATAGCGCATTTTACGCAATTTTTTTGTTGCATCGAGCGTTCTGTCTACCTAGAATGCGCAGCACTTGAAGCCGGCTTAGCTCAGTAGGTAGAGCAACTGACTTGTAATCAGTAGGTCACCAGTTCGATTCCGGTAGCCGGCACCATCAAGTACACAATCAGGTGGGGTTCCCGAGCGGCCAAAGGGAGCAGACTGTAAATCTGCCGTCACAGACTTCGAAGGTTCGAATCCTTCCCCCACCACCAAATTCAATCCTGGCAACAGGATATTCGATACGGTAGTCAGACTAAACCGGATCGACGAAGGCGGGGTCTATAAATCCTTATTCCCCAATTTCAAAATCTACAGAAAAATTAGGTAGCCGAGTTCCAGGATGCGGGCATCGTATAATGGCTATTACCTCAGCCTTCCAAGCTGATGATGTGGGTTCGATTCCCACTGCCCGCTCCAAGATGTGCTGATATAGCTCAGTTGGTAGAGCGCACCCTTGGTAAGGGTGAGGTCGGCAGTTCGAATCTGCCTATCAGCACCACTTCCTTTTCCTCCTCCTGATTTTCTTTCTGTGAATAAATTCAGCAAGCTATCGCTTGGTTGATGTGGTGATACCACCGATTTATCCGTGTCTTAGAGGGACAATCGATGTCTAAAGAAAAATTTGAACGTACAAAACCGCACGTTAACGTCGGTACTATCGGCCACGTTGACCATGGTAAAACAACGCTGACCGCTGCAATCACTACCGTTCTGGCTAAAACCTACGGTGGTAACGCACGTGCATTCGACCAGATCGATAACGCACCAGAAGAAAAAGCACGTGGTATCACCATCAACACGTCTCACGTTGAATACGATACCCCGTCTCGTCACTACGCGCACGTTGACTGCCCAGGACACGCCGACTATGTGAAAAACATGATCACCGGTGCTGCCCAGATGGACGGTGCGATCCTGGTTGTTGCTGCGACTGACGGCCCAATGCCTCAGACCCGTGAGCACATCCTGCTGGGTCGTCAGGTTGGCGTTCCTTTCATCATCGTGTTCCTGAATAAATGTGACATGGTTGATGACGAAGAGCTGCTGGAACTGGTTGAGATGGAAGTGCGTGAGCTGCTGTCTCAGTACGACTTCCCAGGCGACGACACCCCAGTGGTTCGTGGTTCTGCTCTGAAAGCGCTGGAAGGCGAAGCTGAGTGGGAAGCAAAAATCATCGAACTGGCAGAGCACCTGGATTCTTACATCCCAGAACCAGAGCGTGCCA
>NZ_LXFY01000024.1:0-8896 GCF_021432585.1 Pectobacterium sp. IFB5596 | reverse complement strand
TTCTTGAGATCCTGTCGTTCCCGCCGTAATCTTCTGTCCTGTAAACGAAAAAACCACCCGGCAAGGTGGTTTTTCGAAGGTTCAGTAAACCGGCAAGTTTCTGAACCGTGGTAACTGGCTTACACAGAGCGCAGATACCAAATACTGTCCTTTCAGTGTAGCCGTAGATAGGCTTCCACTTCAAGAACTCTCTGTATAGCTAGCTATACAAAATGCGCTCTGTGAACCCAGTTACCAATGGCCGCTGCCACTGGCGATAAGTCGTGTCTTTCTGGATTGGGATCAAGAGAATAGTTACCAGAATAGGCGCAGCGGTCGGGCTGAACGGGGAGTTCGTGCATACAGCCCAGCTTGGAGCGAACCACCTAACCAGACCCCAGCATCCGGCGTGGAATGAGAAAACGCGGCCATGACAGCGGAATGATGCGGGGACACTGTAAGGTGGGAACAGGAGAGCGCACGAGGGAGCGACCCATTGGAAACGGTGGGGATCTTTAAGTCCTGTCGGGTTTCGCCCCTTCTGACTTGAGCGTCATTTTTTGTGATACTCGTCAGGAGGGCGGAGCCTATGGAAAAGCGAGTCTCGCTGGTCCGGCTCTGGGGGGAGGGGGGGCTGCTGTCTTTTTTCTTTTGGGGGTGTTATGACTCGATTATCATCGTTATCTGCTTTTGAAAAACAGTTTATTGATGCGGCTGTTTTCGCTGCGGAACGTGCAAAAGGTGCACGGCTCTCCGGTACTGAGAAAAAAAAGGTCTTAGCGACAGCGCGCCAGCAGCTCATTTCTCAGCGAGACGCCCACAGTATTTCTCGCCAGCGTCACGAGGCAGCACAGGAGCGCCTGTTTGAATGGAAAAAACCATCGGGTTTTCGTCGGTAACGCACACCGCTCGCCGCAGTCTCATGACCGAACGGAGTGAGCGAATGAGCGAGGAAGCGGAATATCACCCGCTCTTGATGTCTTCTCTGTTCACTCCTCACTCAGTTTTAGGATTTAAATAATTCAGTTAACTCCCGGTTTTCCTGTTCAAGCTTGATTTTTTCCAGTTTCCTACGTCGGCGCTCTGCCGTCGCCGTGGCATTTTTGCGTCGGGTTTCGGCGTTACTGCTTTCTTCTTTGGCGATGTTGATCTGTTTCTGTGCTTCTGCGATGACGCTTTCGAGCTGATTTTGGGTTGTTCTGATGAGTGTACTGGCTTTCTGTTCGCGTAATGTGGCGGCATGTTCTCGCTGAATGGCACGGTCGAGTTGTTCAGCGAGACGGTTATTCGCCTCTGATTCAGCCTGTACGGTTTTTTCCTGCGCGAGGCAGGCCAAGCTATGATAATGCGCTATTTTTTCAGCCTGATCGCGATTATCGGCTTTAATGATTATCCAGAGGAGCGCCAGTCCCCCTATGCAGCCTGTAATGAGAATCCCGGGCAGCATTAATACCCATAACTCAGCAAAGATGTGCCACCCTGAAATTTTTATAAGGTGTTCACCTTGTCGGGTTATCAGCGTGTATTGTTCCAGTGTGGCGGACATGAGCCAATAGATGATGCCAAGCGAGGCTAACAGCACTATTAACACCGTCGCTCGCCAGAAAACAAATTTCATCGTAGGTAGGTTTCCGTGATCTCCGGGCGAAAATGCCCCATTTCCTGGCTGACCGTCGTCAAGGAGGCTTCTCGGCTGAGCCCCTGATGTTGCAGTTCGCGCATCCGTTCCTGTGCATAGCTGTGACGAACGCCGTGTGCACCGGCTGACCAGCCTAATACCCGCTGTGCAGCGGCACTGAAGCTGTTTGACCAGGGATGGCCGCCACCGAGTGCATAACGGCTGCTGTGGTTGACGCCGCGATCAGTCAGTATGACTGCATTATCACGTCTGACCGCTTCAAGACGTAAAGCTAGCTCGTTTGGGATATTAACCTCCCGAACCAGTCCACCTTTGCCGTGAACGGTGTAGGTTATCCCGTCACGCCCTGCCCACTTTGTCTCGTCTGCCTGTCGTGCACTGGGCGGCTGTTCATCCGGTCTCGCCAGTGTATAAAGCTCATGGGCGCGTAATCCTGCCGCGTAGGCCAGTTCGGTTGCCAATGCGTTTTTTATGGTTTGAGCGGCGCAAATTCGGGTGATTTGTGCCGCAGTGTAAGCCCGTCCGGTCAGAACTTGTGGATGGTCTGCACGGATCACCGGTAAACGTGCAGTCAGGGGAAGGCGACTGGTGACATGGTGCATCATGGCCTGAATGGCCTGCCGCTCCATGTCGAGGGTTTTTTGTCCTACGGATTCGCCCCGTGATTCAAGGTAACTGATGGCCAGAGAAGGCGTCAGTTCCCGCAGACCGCCGACAATCCGGGATGCGTAAACCCATTCAGCCACTCGGGTTAACGCCTGTTCGTAATTGCGCACCGTACCAACCGAGCGCAAGTGTTCCCCTTGCATGGCTTTCATGACTGAAGTGGCCTGACGCCCGGGTGAGGAAAATTTTGCTTTCGCCATGATGATACTGTCAGAGGTTAGCGGATCAGATGAGGATTCTGGCGCTGACCGATCACGGCCAGAATCCGAACTTTCTGTACAGCGTCATCCACTTCGTACAACACATGCTGTCCCATCAGACTGATACGACGTATGCCTTCGCCGTAGCGCTGATCCAGCTCATATAGCTTTGGGAACTCTGTGAGTTTGTCGGTAGAAACGAGGAGACGTTCAGTGACGTGTTTTGCATCCCAGAGTGAGGCGTTTTCGGCTAGATAGTCAAAAAGATCTATAACGTCCTCCGTGGCACTCGCTTTCCATTCCACCTCATACGCCATCGTGTTGTTCCTGATAACGGCGATGTAGCTGCTGGCGAAGCTGGTTGGTACTGATACTCGGGCGGATATCAGCACGGGATGCCGCTACTTTGGCGCGTACCTTTTCTTCATATTCGGCTTGCGCCAGTTCTTCATTAGCGAGACGCTGCAATAGAGCGGCTTTGTCAGCGCTGCCTGCGGGAATAATGTGCGGCAGGCTCTCGGCCAGCTCACGTAGAAAGTTCGCGTTTTCGTAGTGAATGCGGTTGTTCATGGCAGAGGCTCCTGATTCTCGGTGGTCTATTTCTGAGTGTAGCAAAGAGGCATACGGTGCGGCATGTAACGAACCTAACCATGACGATCCAGCCAGCGTGTCACCGTGGATAACACCACCCTTATCCGCTTTGCTCTGAGCCAACGTTGTAATTCGGCGGCACTGGCGCCAGCCTGATGAAGCTGGCACAGTTCGCCGGTGTAACGATCGAGACGAGATTTCCGGTAGCGCGGTTTACGTATTAACCGGGTTTCTTCCTGTAATGCGGCCAGTTCCTGGCTGACGTTAAACTCCGTCATGTCGTCACCGTTTGATAGTTTGTAAGAACGCCTGACCGAAGGAACCGGTTCAGCGGCAATTGAATGCCTATTTGCCCCTGTTTGACGCCTTGTGGCGTCTGGCTCGGACTATTCTCGCCATGTTTTTTCCCGTCGGCGTGGGCTAATCGCGGTCGTTACACTGACCAGGTGGCGTTTTAACTGCGTCGCCTCAGTCTCTCCAGATGTCGCTGCTGGGTCTCAGATCCCTCACGGGGCACGGATTGTTGACCTGTATCCGGTGTAATCAGGAGTGCGTTACGTGCACTAGTCATCAACAGTACAAGAATAATACGGATCATGTTGCTCTACAAACGTGCTTTTTAACTATTGCGTCTATGTTGATTAAATCCAGTAATCCCCGCTATGTACAACATATTTATTCGTTGTACATAGCGGGGATTACTGGTAACAGATAATGCTAAAAACGACGCCAAAAAATGACAACGCGACATCGTCATAATCAGGCTGATACGACCGACAGACTGCTAACGTTTGATATAGCGTTATACTGTCTCAAAAATGGGGAGTGAGACAATGGCGTGGGTCAGCGTGAGACAGGCGATGAAATTGACTGGGAAAGGGCGAAGTTCGCTGTACCGGGATATGGCAAAAGGCCGCGTATCATATAGGTCTGAGTCTGATGGGGGGCGATCTCTCGACACCAGTGAGCTGATGCGTGTGTACGGTGAACTGAAACCGAGTGAGACAACGAATCGGGACACTCAGAGACAGGATGATGAGACTGATAATAACGTAATGAAAGATCTGATTGCTGAGATGAAAGCGCTCCGAGAAGAGGTGTCAGGTCTCAAGCTGGAGCTTCAGGAAATGCGCCGGCTGGAATACAAGCCGGCACATGATGAATCGGAGAATGTTCACCCTAAACCTTGGTGGCGTCGCTGGTTAGAATAAACGGCCACCAGTTTGTTAATCGTCTTTCTCGGGAAGTTGCTCGGGGTGGTAGCAGTCATGAAAATCCTTGAGCTTTTCGTGCAGCACAAATGCAAGGATTTCGCGTACCTGATCGTGTGTGATAGCAGTTACGGCATAAGACAGCGCACAGCATTGATCTAGCAGTTCGTCAGGATTCAGAGGGGTGTCGTCGAACATGATGGTGGCTCTCAACTAGAAAATGATAGCTACCACAAGAGTTCCTACGCTCTTTGGGTGGTAGCCCAGACGGGGGTAGGAATACCGGTCTAGTTGGACCCGGCCAGCCCGAAGGCTGCCCCGCCTGAGCCACCATTGAGGCGAACAAAGGCTGCGATATAAAAATGGACGCTTGGCGCGTCCGTTTTATCGCCAACTAGAAAGCAGGTTCCTACACCCGGTCACCAATGTGCGGTGACTGGGCAATAATAGCTGAAAATAGTGAGAAAAGGAGGATGGATTGATTAGAGAGTGAGTAGTTAATTTAGAGATGAAATGCGACACGTTTCCCTGTCGGTAACGTGACATCAATGCTCAGTTCTCCCCCTAATGCTGCGACATAACGTTTCAATGTGGAAAGACGTGGGTCATTTTCAGGGTTCTCCATCTTAGCCAGCGTCGGTTGAGATATGCCAATTGCTCGAGCCAGTTCCGTTTGAGAGATCTCTAATTCATCACGTAGCTGACTAAGAGCAATAATTAGGCTTGCCTCTTCGACCCGCGCCGTTACACGAGCCTGCATTTCTGGACTCTCTTTTGCCAGTAGCTCTCTGTATGTTGCCATGATTATTTCTCCAGGTTAGCCAGATGTTTTAGGTACTCAGAATCGGCAACCCACTGAACCTCTTCCTCTTATAGCCCTTTGATATGTAAGTGATGATGCAGTGTAGTTGGTTAATCCAGGATCTTTTGAGGATTGGGCTAACGTTACATGCTGCTCTAATAGATGTAGTGTTTATTATCTCGTTTTCTGTAATGAAATAAGAGTATGAGCACTAAAAAGTAGAGTTAATGAGAAAATATTTTATTGAAAAATATATGGAATTAAATTTTTACGGAGGAACTAATGATTTTTGCAATTTTTGATTATGTTGACCTTTTACTGAGTATCTCTGTATCGCTGGTCACTCTCTGGCAGTTTTACATTCGTAGGTCGTTATAAAATCGCTCCTTTTGGGGCGTTCACCACATTTTCTTGCCGTATTCCAATTGCATTCACTTCAGTGAATAGTCATGCAAGCGGCTAAAACTTACCTGGCTCATTTTACAGGGTTCTTGCCGGAGAAAGATGCCGGAAACGCCCCGTTCGCCGCAGAATCTCTCTGAGGGCGTCTGAGGCGGTGCGTGGATCGGGTGTTATGGTAAATCAGGGCTGATACCAGCCCTGTGGTAACGTTCTAATATGCTGATTATTCAGTGCTGTCAGGAGTCCGGAAGATTTGCTTCCACTTACGGTTGTGGGTGCTGGTTGGCGGAGCCTTCTCGTTATCACGGATCGTGCAGTAACGCTCGTACGTTTTGAGGATACGCCCATAAGAATCAACACTGCACTCTTGGAATGAACCGCCGTCGCGGCCAACATACTCGCTAGGACCAACAATTAACGCCATTTTTTTATCCTTAACCAGAGGTCTGGGGCACTATGCCCATAGTGAATATTTGTTCTAAGTCGAACGAATCAAGGCTATGTGTTTAATTTTTAATAGAGAAATAAGTTTCTGTAAGATCATGGAATCGGCGGTTACAAACTAACCTTACTTTTGGAAGGTTATGGTAAATTAAAGTGACCGTAAGGTATAAAAATACCCGTAGAGATTTGAACTGCTGATTTGTTTATCTTCGGTGACTATTTTTAAAAAATTAAAATTCAGGTGTAAAGTTTTTGGATTGTTTCTGTAAGCATCCCGGTAAACCGAACCATTCACTTTTAGAGATCTTCCGACATACTGATTATGTCCCGTTGAGGAGATCGCTATGCGCAAAGCCCGATTTACAGAACATCAGATCATCGCCGTGTTGAAGTCCGTTGAAGTCGGACGTACCGTCAAAGACGTTTGTCGCGAAGCGGGGATATCTGAGGCCTCATACTACAACTGGAAAGCCAAATTTGGTGGTATGGAAGCGTCTGATATCAAAAAGATGAAAGATCTGGAGGACGAAAACCGGCGGCTGAAACAGATGTTTGCCGATCTGAGTCTGGAGTGCCGGGCACTCAAAGATGTTATTGAAAAAAAGCTTTAAAACCAGCGATAAAGCGTGAGCTCGTCAGTTACCTGACCGCGCAATTTACGATGAGCATCCGCCAGGCATGCAGGACGTTATCGCTGAGCAGGACGGTGTATTTTTATCAGCCTGACACCCGGCGTGATGAGCCGGTCATTCAGGCACTGACTGACATGGCGGAACGCTATCCGCGATACGGCTTCAAGAAGTTGTTCCAGAAGCTACGCAGGCAGGGACATGCATGGAATCACAAACGCGTTCATCGTATCTATTGCTTACTGAAACTGAATTTTCGTCGTAAAGGAAAGCTACGTTTGCCAGTGCGTGACCCAGCACCATTGGCGACGCCAGAACACCTGAATCAGAGCTGGTCAGTGGATTTTATGCATGATGCACTGGTGTGTGGCAGGCGTTTCCGCACGTTCAACGTGGTGGATGATTTTAATCGTGAAGTGCTGGCGATAGAAATTGACCTGAATATCCCGGCACAACGCGTTGTTCGGGTGTTGGACAGGATAGTGGCAAACCGAGGATATCCGCTAAAGATGCGGATGGATAACGGTCCAGAGCTGGTCTCGCTGACGCTGGCGCAATGGGCGGAAGAGCATGGTGTAACACTGGAATTTATTAAACCGGGCAAGCCAACACAGAATGCCTTTATTGAACGTTTTAACCGGACATACCGAACAGAAATACTGGATTTTTACCTATTCAGAACACTGAATGAAGTGAGGGAAATTACGGAGCGCTGGCTGCATGAATATAACAGCGAGCGTCCTCATGAATCCCTGAATAACCTGACGCCGGAGGAATATCGGCTGATGGCTGAAAACCCGGAAATCTCAAAAAGTGTGTGGAACTAAAACGGGTGTGCTTACATTTCCTTTTTAATTTAAATTGGTTTTTAATTTTATTTTTTAAATTTATTTAAAATAAATATTATATTGTCATTGTTAACATTACGGCTCTGTGATGTTGTTTTTTATAAATCAATGGAGCATTTAATATGAGTGATTTAATCGTTCAACCTGATTTTTCTGTTAAAGGTAATAATGAAGTCGTTTTTGTTAAAACCTTACCGGGTAATGAAAATGTTGCTCTTGCTGAAGTTTTAAAGAAACATATTAAAGCGGAAAGTAAGCTCAATGGACTTCTTGCAGCGAAAGCATTGAATAGCTGGTACCGTTCTGGACTTGGCCCTCATCCGGCATCCGGAGGTACTTGGTTCACAAATTCAGTGTTGACCCCATCTGGTTCACCTTCTGGGATTGTTGATAGTATCAAGTACAACTATGATCGTGATGGTTATGGTGGTTGGGCTAGTCAGATATCTGTCCGGCTTTATATCTATAATTCAGCAGGTTTTGAGTTAGGGTATGCTGATATTACAGGTTCCGGTAGTGATACCATTGTAGCTTCTGGCTCCAATATCCCTGCTAATTGTAGGCTGGCTCTGGCGATGAAAGTGGGCAATCTTAACGGTGGTATTTTTAATCCTCCATATATTGATGGTTATGATTGCACCGTTTATTACAGCTAAGTAGAATCGTAACCGGTCGCATCGGGTGGCCGGTTACTTATTACTTCTTGAGGTGTAATATGCTGGTATCAGGTATCCGTGGCATTGATTCAATATCCCCTAATCGAGTTAGGGACAGTAGTGATGCAGTATTCTCTGAAATTCTTAATGATTTTAAAGTAAAACCCTCTAGTAAATCAGAAACTGATAATGTTGATAATAAAACATTAAAAAATGATTCTTATTTCCAACCAAAAATAACGACGGGTTTCTTTCCCTCTGGGCAAGCATATACATTTTTTAATGTTGAGGATAACCTTACCGGCAGTGATAAGGCGTATTTAAAGTCTCTGGGCTGGCCGACAGCCGAGTACAGTGATGTGAATGTTCTTGCCAGCAACATAGCTCAGGATCGTGTTGATGGGACGCTTAAGGGTTCTCTGACAAAAGAATATTTATTTGGTGATAGTGAAAAAGGTCTTGCTGGTTTGGTTGAGCGGATGCAAGGAATGAGTTCTGACTTTAGTGAGTTATGTTCAACGCTACTGAAGACGATTAACCAAGACATACAAAATGTCTGAGTATAGTTATTGAAAAAAAATAATCATAAATTTATATCATCAATTATTTAATTGATGATATAAATTAAAAGAAGCCCGAGGGTTTAGGGCTTTTTCAGGTAATTATAGATAAATTATCCACAGCGCTTATCGTCAGGATAACAATGTAATCTCCTGCATTCCCGACAATAGGATTGTGGGATTTTTTTCCCATTAGGTAATTCTCGGAAACCGAATGTTTTTTCGATTTCATTGATATCACGTCCCGCTTCTACTCCACAACATGGACA
>NZ_LXFY01000023.1:0-530867 GCF_021432585.1 Pectobacterium sp. IFB5596 | reverse complement strand
ACCGGTTGGCGGCACCATCCGGGCGACCGATGTGGACGGCGATACGCTGCGCTACAGCGTAAGCACACAGCCGCAGCACGGTACCCTGACGCTGGACGGGGCGACGGGGCAGTACACCTATACGCCGGCGCAGGACTACAACGGCAACGATCGCTTTATTGTCACGGTATCGGACGGTAACGGCGGGACGACGACCAGTACGGTGAGCATCGGGATCACCCCGGTGAACGATGCACCGGTGAGTGCGGATCAGTCGATCACCACCCGGGAAGATACGCCGGTCGGCGGTACCATCCGGGCGACCGATGTGGACGGTGATACGCTGCGCTACAGCGTGAGCACACAGCCGCAGCACGGTACCCTGACGCTGGACGGGGCGACAGGAAAATATACGTACACGCCTGCGGCTAACTTTAGTGGTAGCGATCGTTTTATCGTCACCGTTTCGGATGGCAAAGGGGGCACTACCGCTAGCACCGTTTCAGTCGGCATTACCCCAGTAGCCGATGCACCGGTAGTGAGCCTGAACACCACCGCCGGTACCACAACACCGACCTCTGCGGAAATCATCAAGGTGAATGGAGGAAGTGGGAAGTCCGGTGGGTTTGATGTGCAAGATGGGAAAATTGTTAAGATCGGCAGTGGCGTGCGCGTTTGGTTGACTGAGGGTGACACTGCGCCTACTGCTGCTAACCCTTCGGAACAGATTAAGTATTACGGCAAAGATAACGGCAATGGCAATCCAGGGGGATCGACAAGCTATGCTGACATTTTTGTTGTTCATTCCAAAAGCGGTTATTTCTACCGTCAGTCTGATTGGACTGAAGCACAAAAACAGTATAACCAGCTTGATTCTGTCCACGGGAATAGTCAGTCACAGTCGAGTAACCCAGGTAAAGATTATATCTTTGTCCAAAAAGAAGAAGGCTTTACCTATAAGGCTGAAAACTCAACGAATAATAGAAATAATAACTTCAACACAATGGATGGTGTGAAAGTTACTTATTCTGATGGAAAGGGGCATTCAGGGTCTTTAATCAAGCAGGTCAGTAACCAGCTTGAAGGGGTGATCTACAGCGATGGTTCGACGTATACCGCCGGAAATAGTGCGACGGTGGACAAAGTACCTGGTCAGGTGGGAAAACAAACCTATGTTCTCGATGTTTCGGCAGCATTGACCGATCGTGACGGTAGTGAAACGTTGTCAGGGATTCGGTTGACGGGGATTCCAACGGGCACGGTGCTGACTGACCAGATCAATAACGTGAAGTATACCGTGGGTGCTGATGGTACCTACCTGATTCAAAATGCGCACAATGCCCAAACGCTGGCTGGGAAGATTACGCTTGAGGTGCCAGGCGATGCCGGTAAATTGAATGTTGTTGCACAGGCGACATCGACAGAAATGGGCAACCACGATACGGCAACGGGTTATTCGGCGGAAGGCGCTGAGCAATATGGATTGAGTGTCGGTGCGGCAGGTAACGATACGATATCCGGCACATATAATGATGATGTGCTGTTCGGCGATGTCGTGTCGTTCCCTAACATCGACGGTAACGGTATCACGGCTTTACAAAACTACATCGGTAAGCAATTGGGTATGCAAACGGGCGTTCCGACGACGAAGGACATGCATAACTATATTGCGTCGCATAGCACGGAGTTTGATCTGTCGTCAGCCAAAGGGGGGAATGACATACTCAACGGCGGTGACGGGGATGATATCCTTTTCGGTCAGGGAGGAAATGATACTCTCTACGGTGGTGCAGGGAATGACTTGCTCTACGGTGGTAGCGGAGACGATATCCTGATCGGCGGTGCTGGAGGGGATACGCTCATTGGCGGAGCCGGGGCTGATACCTTTAAATGGCAGGCTGGCGACATCGGCAATGACGTCATCAAAGACTTTAATGCCAAAGAGGGCGACCGGATAGATTTAAGCGATCTGATTGGTGAGCTGGAGCAGGGAACCGATATCAGTCGCTATATTCGTATCACGGATAATCAGGGTTCTCCAGTCATTGAGGTGAGCACGGCGGGGAACTTTACGGCCAATAACGGCGGAACGGTTGCGGTGTCGATTACGTTGGAACATTATAACGGCGCATTACCATCGCTTGAAAGTTTGGTTAATAAACCGGAACAGTCCCACTGATGGAAAAGGCGGAGCCTGAACAGGCTCCCTACTTTATCGAAAACGTAAAAGGTCTCTGAAAATGTTTTATATCCAGCGCGACAGTGATGGGCATCTAATAAAGGTAGAAAAGAGTCCTTTTTCTGACATGAATGGTGAGCTGCCTGACGATTCTCGTGAGGCGCTGGCCTGGTTCCGGAGCCATCAGGCGGCGATGTCCAGTTTGCAGCAACTACAGCAAAGCGATCTGGAAATGGTGCGCGTGCTGGAAGATTTAATTCAGGTTTTGATCCAAAAAGGCGTAGTCAGTATTACCGATTTCCCTCAGGCAGCGCAGCTGAAGCTGATCAACCGCGCTCAGGCGCGCGAAGCGCTGAATGGCGGATTGAACAAGCTGATTGGCGATGATGAAGAAACGATGTTTTAACGCGATCGTGTTCTACGTAGAGGGTATTTTAGATAGATTATGTTTTAACGTCGATCCCGACTTCTCTCTGTAATGGAGGAAGCCGGGGCGGCGAAAACACCACTAGCCAAAATAGCGTCAGGCCTTGAGCGCTGGCATTGGTTCACCCAGCAGTCTTCCCATTGCGCCCTGTAATCCCATTTCCTGAAGCACGTTCAGCTCACCTGCGGTTTCAACGCGTTCGGCGATAAGCGGTAGGGCAATACTGTTAGTGGCACGGTACAGCGCTTCGATAAACATTTGCTTATCGCTTTCCTGATCGATATTGCGGATGTAGCTACCATCGACTTTCAGATAAGCCAGTCCCCACTGGGACAAGTTGCCGATCATATTAAAGCGCCCGCCAAAGTGCTGTAGCCCCAGCGCACAGCTATGCTCATTCAACAGCTTGATTAAAGCTTCCAACTGGACGCTGTCTGGCAGTTGATTCTCATCCAGTTCCAAAATTAGCCGTCTGGCGACGTCTGGCTGATGCTTCAACGGAGCAAGCAGATCGGCGAGTAGATGAAGATTCAGTACCGTGGTACCAGACAGGCTGAGGGCGAGGTTGCCGTCGTGTTGGCGGAGGTAGTCCAGCACTTCGCGCAGCATGGTCTGATCCAGACGAGTATCCCAGCCAAAGCGTTGAATCCACGGCAGGAAACGGCCTGCCGCGATGCTGTTTCCTTGCTCATCCTGAATGCGAGCCAGTACTTTGTGATGTAATATCTGGCTGGGATCGTCACACGCTACAACGGGTTGTAGGAAAAGCTGCAAACGTTCCTGTTCAAGGATAGGATCGAGCAGGTTAAACCACATATGACGATCGGTTTCGACCTGTTCAGCACTGACAGATGGAATGTCGTGAGTGGCGGTCGTATCGGTATCGCTTTCGGCCCGTGTGAGCGCCTGATCGCCCTGAATAAACAGGGATTGCGCGGTGTCGCCGGGGCGGAAGGGCACCATGCCGAATTGAGCGACAGGGGAGATGTCGGTTTCGCCCGTCAGATGCAACGTCTCAATGTTGCGCGTCAGTTCGCCAATCAGCGCATAGGCTTCTTTATCGACCAATCCTGGGCAAAACAGCGCAAATTCCCCACCGCGGATACGTGCCAGCAGGCTTTCCGTATTCGTGTGCTGCTTTTGCGTTTTACGCAGGATGTGGCCGACGGAGGCTAACAGCGCGTCGGTGCGCTGACCGCCCAGCCGCTGGTTCATTCCCGCCAGATCCTGAACGCGAATCATAATAAGAAATCCGGGGGCAGTTTCTTCATCGGCTAGCTTGTCGTTGAATTGCATATCAAATGCACGGCGGTTATTCAGCCCGGTTTGTGGATCTTGATAAGCTTCCTGACGTAAGCGCTCGCTTCGCTCTGCTTCCTCTTCAAACAGCGTCTTGAGTTTGCTGACCATCAGGTTCATTGCTTGCGCGACGCGGCGAAATTCCGGCGTATTGGGCAGGTCCGGCTGGCTTAGGAATTCACGTCGGGTAATTGCCAGTGATTGATCAACAATATAGTCGAGCGGACGTAACTGGCGGCGCAGGAACAACGCGCCGATGAGCACGCCCAGCGTGCCGCAGCCAAGCAGCCACAGGAAGGTAGCCGTACTGCTGCGCCACAGCCGGGTTACTGCGAACATCGGGTGGCTGACCACTTCGACTTTTGCTGCCTGTTCCCAACCGCGCATCACAATGGCTTCGCCTGCACCGGGCTGAAGATCCACTAATCGGACAAACCAGATCGGTACATCAGGGATATCCGGTGAGGCGGTGCGCTCCAACGTGACGTTGCCGGTTTTTAAATCTCGCACGCGAATACTGGAAAAATAGCCGCTGTCGAAAATGGAACTGACCATCAGCTCTACCATTGCCGGGTCATCAATATTCGGCGTCAGGGAAAGCCCGAGTGCTGTAGCGGCATCCTGTGCATGAGAGTGAAGCTGGTTATTGTATTGTTCGCGCGAATTCTCCAGGCTGACGAAAAAACTCCCGCTGAAAATGATTAGCACGAACAGGCAGATGGCTATCAGTAATTGTTTGTATAAAGACATAGCCTACCTTTACTCCTCAATTGAAAACCCTTCGGCACGCATTTTGGTTAATACATCCTGCCAGCGTGAAAGTCGTTTACTGTCACCGACGCGTTTGTTGCTGCCGCTTGCTCCCGGCAGCCAGAGACCACCGCCGTTAAAGGCGTACACCGGCACTAAATCGTTGCGCTCTGTCGCAGGTTGGATCTTATCGGTCAGATTATCCAGCACCAGCGGAATCGAGGTTGGTGTGGGATAATAGGTAACTACCATATGCGCTTTATTCAGACGCAGGGCTTTAACATAGGTGATGCGCAATTTGTCCGCAGAGACGCCTAAATGACGCAGCGTAAAATACTTGGCAAGCGCATAATCCTCACAGTCTCCAGCGCCTTTACGCAGCGCTTCAATCGGTGTTGCCCAGTAGTCTTCCTGATTCCAGACGACAATATCATCGCGAAACAGCATACGATCGTTGAAAAACTGATTCACGATACTCAGCAGCGCTTTTTCGTCTTTATTGCGGGAATTCACCAACAGCGTCTGCCATTCATTTATCCGGCGGCGCGCATCGGGCGTTGCCGGGCCATAAAGCTGCTCGGTTCGCTGATTAATGGTAATAAAATCCCAGTCCGCACGTAGAGAACCCGCCAGCAGAAACAGCAGACAGCTAATAAAGAACAGCTTGTAACTGGAGATCTTGAACCCGGAGAATCGCACTGAGGTTTCTCTGTTTACCTTGCGAGATGAATGTGGAGAGTGAATTCGATGCAGAATAGCTTACTTTGATAGGTCTCAAAAGCATATATACCCTAAACTGGTTTCTGAAACGCGTGATCCGGCAATCAATGTGAAGCTGGTGCACCGGGCTTGCCGTATCGTGGTGGAAGCGACGGAGGGCGAAAAAATACGGCGCGACAGGCGCTGATTAGCGGATAAGACTATCTTGATGCAAGTCGGGGGAGATGTTTTGAGTGATAAGCGAGAGCAACGCATTGTTTTTTTTGATCTGGATGGCACGTTGCATCAGCAGGATATGTTTGGCAGTTTTTTGCGTTTCTTGCTTCGTCGATTGCCGTTAAACCTCATTTTGGTTATTCCGCTATTGCCGGTGATAGGGCTTGGGTTATTAATTCGGGGGCGCGCGGCGCGCTGGCCGATGAGCTGGCTGCTGTGGGCGATTACGTTTGGGCGTGACGAAGACGATCTTGCTCAGCTTGAAAAGCAGTTCGTCGGTGCATTTCGTCGCGATGTCATACCGTTTCCGCAGGTTCAACAGCGGTTGAAAAGCTATCTTGAAGACAGTGATGCACAGGTTTGGCTGGTGACGGGATCGCCACAGCGGCTGGTTGAACAGGTCTATCATGATTCGCCTTTTTTATCTGGCGTTCGCCTGATGGGGAGCCAGATTACTCGTCGCTACGGCGGCTGGGTACTCACGCTGCGCTGTCTCGGGCATGAAAAAGTGACGCAGATGGAGCAGCGTTTAGGTGCACCGCTCAAGCTCTACAGCGGCTATAGCGACAGCAAGCAGGACAACCCATTGCTCTATTTTTGCGAGCACCGTTGGCGGGTGACGCCCGAAGGAAGTCTGCAACAACTGGAGTAACGCCTTCAATACGCCAACCATATAGGTATAATGCGCCGCCAAAAATGCGAATGATTGAGTGAGGAAATGTGACTAGCCTGCATAATGATGAATACTGGATGCGCTATGCATTGACGCTGGCTCAGCGTGCTCAAGATGAAGGCGAAGTCCCGGTTGGCGCGGTGCTGGTGTTGGATAACGAAGCGATTGGCGAAGGGTGGAATCGGCCGATAGGTCATCACGATCCTACCGCGCACGCTGAAATTATGGCACTGCGGCAGGGGGGAGTCGTGTTGCAGAACTACCGCCTGCTGGAGACCACGCTGTATGTCACGTTGGAGCCGTGCATCATGTGTGCGGGCGCGATGATACATGGCCGCATTGGTCGTCTGGTTTATGGCGCGTCAGATGAGAAAACGGGGGCGGCGGGATCGCTGTTGGACATTCTGCGCCACCCTGGCATGAATCATCAGATTGTTATTGAATCGGGTGTGCTGGCTGACGAATGCTCTGCAACGCTCAGCGCATTTTTTCGTCTGCGTCGTGAACAGCATAAAGCCCGCCGAGCCGCAGAGAAGAACGCCGCGCAGGAATAGCGTTGTAATGCCGATCGTTTAAGAACCAAGGTACACAGAGCGGCCTCGGGGTGACGTTTCCCTGCGGGAACCTCATCTCCATTTTTTTCCTAAAATGAGGTCGAGGCGAGCAGTATTAGCGCAGATATGGCGGCGTTTTTCTTCCTTGGTGTAGGCTTATTCCGGCACTTTGGTGAGAGGAACCGCTGGATAGCCTTGCGCAATCTGGGTTTGTTGCTGAGCCTTGGCTTCTTTTTCTATCAGATAACCTTCCAGACTCACCATATAGCGCCGAATGTTTTCCACATAATTATAGGCTTCTTGCCCGCGTGCGTAGCCGTAGGTGGTTTGCGTGTAATAGCGCTTCTGGCTTAGCATTGGCAGGCGCATTTTTACGTCTACCCAACTGTCAGGATTGCCTTTTTGTTTCTCGGTCAATTTACGTGCATCAAGCAGATGGGCGTATCCCATGTTGTAGGATGCCAGCGCAAACCAGATTTTTTCATCTTCGGGAATGGTGTCTGGCATTTTCTGCATCATATACGACATATATTGTGCGCCGCCGCGAATACTCTGCTCCGGGTCGACGCGATCGGTCACGTTCAGGCTTTCTGCGGTGTTACGCGTTAGCATCATCAATCCGCGTACGCCGGTAGGGGAGGTTGCCAGCGGGTTCCAGTGTGACTCCTGATAGGAGATGGCGGCTAGCAGCTTCCAGTCGATATCGGTGGCGTATTTTTCAAACAGCGGGCGCAGGTCCGGTAACGTTTCATCGATGGCGCTCAGAAACGTGGTGGTATCGACATAATCAAATTCACCAACGTGACCGAGATACTTTTCCTCCAGACGTGCGAGCGTACCATCTTCGACAATCTTGCTGAAAAAATCTAACAGGGCAGCAGACAGGCTGTCATCGTGCGAACGACGCATATACCAGGTGACCGGCTCTTCATCGCTAAGATCGAAGGCGACGGCGAGCTGCGGATGAATACGCTGCATCAGGCCGATGGTCACTGAGTCACCTAGCGCATAGTCCAGTTTGCCGTCGGCAACCTGTTTCAATAATTCCTGCGTGCTCTGATCGGAGGCGGATTCCCAACTCAACTGCGGGTATTTCTCTGCTTTTAAATCGCGCAGGGTTGCCGCATGAGCGGAGCCTGATGTGACAACGAGACGGCCTTGCAGTTTATCCAACGTTTTTGGGCGAGGTGAACCGAGGCGGTAGACCATCTGCTGTGAGATGGAGTAGTAGGTCGGGCCAGCACGGAAACGTTCTAAGCGCTCATGATTATAAATCAGCCCGGCAGCTAGCAGGTCTGCATCGTCACCGTCCAGATCGTCGAACAGTTCGTCAAGATTCTTGCGTGACGAGACCACCAGCTTGACGCCGAGGTAATCGGCAAAACGTTTTGCCAGTTCATAGTCCAGACCTGTCGGGGAACCGTTGCTCATAGCATAAGTCAGCGGTGAGTTAACGGTGCTGATACGTAACTCGCCGCGTGAGAGGATCTGCCTGAGCTGTACATCCTGACTGCTGCGCCAGGGAATACTAGGCCATAGCGCTAACGCCAGTAGTAACGTGATAATCCCGATGAAAAAATAATTTAATTTTAAAGGCTTCAAATAGTTATCTCTCGGCGGCCGGATGGCCAGGCTGTCTGTAACGGCAGTTTTTTTATACGTCATTTCCCAGAGTGGGGGCATTTTGCTTAACAAACCGCCAGTGTGCAACTTTTATTGATTTGGTCACCGATTAATCATCCGGCGGAGGCGAAGTAAAATTATCGGCACGCAAACGGTTTCGTCCGAGGGAAGGATTCTCTATAATACGCGCGTTTCCCCCCTGTTGTGCCCAGTGGCTGTATCGCAGCCAGTGCATCGAAGACGAGAGAACTTTAGATTATGGAAATACTGCGTGGTTCACCTGCTTTATCGGCTTTTCGTATTAATAAATTGCTGGTCCGCTGCAAAGAGCACGTTTTGCCGGTCAGCGATATCTATGCTGAATACGTACATTTCGCCGATGTCAGCGCCCCGCTGAACAACGATGAACAGGCCAAACTGACACGTTTGCTGAAGTATGGCCCTTCTCTCGCGGAGCACGAGCCGCAAGGTCGTCTGTTACTGGTCACGCCGCGTCCCGGCACTATTTCACCGTGGTCTTCCAAAGCAACAGACATTGCCCATAACTGTGGCTTAAGCAAAGTTTTGCGCTTAGAGCGCGGTCTGGCTTTCTATATTCACGCGCCAATGCTGAGCGATGAACAGTGGCAGCAACTGGGGACATTGCTACATGACCGGATGATGGAAAGCGTATTTAGCGACCTGAAACAGGCTGAAGCGTTGTTCTCTCATCATCAACCAGCCCCTTTCAAGCGTATTGAAATTCTGCTGCAAGGACGTCAGGCGCTGGAAGAGGCAAATGTCCGTCTGGGGTTGGCATTGGCGGAAGATGAAATTGATTATCTGCTGGAAGCCTTCACCAAACTGGGCCGCAATCCTAACGATATTGAACTGTATATGTTCGCACAGGCGAACTCTGAGCACTGCCGCCACAAGATTTTTAACGCGGATTGGGTAATCGACGGCGTAACTCAGCCGAAATCACTGTTCAAAATGATCAAAAACACCTTTGAACACACGCCCGATCACGTTCTCTCTGCTTATAAAGACAACGCTGCCGTCATGGAAGGCTCCGCCGTTGGCCGTTTCTACACCGATACCAACGGGCAATATACTTACCATCAGGAAGACGCACATATCCTGATGAAGGTGGAAACGCATAACCACCCAACGGCGATTTCACCGTGGCCGGGCGCAGCAACAGGGTCTGGCGGTGAAATCCGTGATGAAGGCGCAACGGGTCGTGGCTCTAAGCCGAAAGCTGGCTTGGTCGGTTTTTCTGTATCGAATCTGCGTATTCCTGGCTTTATCCAGCCGTGGGAAGAAGAAGAGTTCGGTAAGCCAGATCGTATTGTCAGCGCGCTGGATATCATGACTGAAGGCCCATTAGGCGGCGCGGCATTTAACAACGAATTCGGCCGTCCTGCACTGACTGGCTATTTCCGTACTTATGAAGAACGCGTTGATAGCCACAATGGCACAGAGCTGCGCGGTTACCATAAACCGATCATGCTGGCGGGCGGTATTGGTAACATCCGTGGCGATCACGTCAAAAAAGGCGAAATTAGCGTTGGCGCTAAACTGATTGTATTGGGCGGACCGTCCATGAATATCGGTCTGGGCGGTGGCGCGGCGTCTTCCATGGCATCGGGTCAGTCTGATGCGGATTTGGATTTTGCTTCTGTTCAGCGTGATAACCCAGAAATGGAGCGTCGCTGTCAGGAAGTGATCGACCGCTGCTGGCAGTTGGGTGAAGCTAACCCGATCCTGTTCATTCACGATGTCGGCGCGGGCGGTTTGTCTAACGCCATGCCTGAGTTGGTGAGCGACGGCGGTCGCGGTGGTCGCTTTGAACTGCGTGATATTTTGAACGACGAGCCGGGTATGAGCCCGCTGGAAGTCTGGTGTAACGAGTCGCAGGAGCGCTACGTTCTGGCGGTTTCGCCAGAGCAACTGGCACAGTTTGATGACATTTGCCGCCGCGAGCGTGCGCCTTATGCGGTGATTGGTGAAGCGACGGAAGAACTGCATCTGACGATGAACGATCGTCACTTCAACAACAAACCTATCGATTTACCGCTGGATGTGCTGCTGGGTAAAACACCGAAGATGCTGCGTGATGTAGAGCGCAAACAGGTAGAAGGCACACCATTACAGCGTGACGAAATTTATCTGGCCGAAGCGGTCGAGCGCGTGCTGCATTTGCCCGTTGTCGCGGAAAAAACCTTCCTGATCACCATTGGCGACCGTTCTGTTACGGGCATGGTTGCGCGCGATCAGATGGTTGGCCCGTGGCAGGTGCCAGTGGCTGACTGTGCGGTGACTACCGCCAGCCTTGACAGCTATTACGGCGAGGCGATGTCTATCGGCGAACGTGCACCCGTTGCGCTGCGTAACTTTGCGGCTTCCGTGCGTTTGGCGGTAGGTGAGGCGCTGACGAACATTGCTGCTACGCATATCGGCCCGCTGACTCGCGTGAAGCTGTCTGCAAACTGGATGGCGGCAGCAGGGCATCCGGGTGAAGACGCTGGCCTGTACGATGCGGTAAAAGCCGTGGGCGAAGAACTGTGTCCGGCGCTGGGTCTGACGATCCCAGTGGGTAAAGACTCCATGTCGATGAAAACCCGCTGGCAGGAAGACGGTGAAGATCGCGCGGTCACCTCGCCGATGTCGCTGGTGATCTCTGCATTTGCGCGTGTGGAAGACGTGCGTAACACGGTAACGCCACAGCTGCGTACCGGGCAGGATAATGCGCTGCTGCTGATCGATCTGGGCGCAGGTAATAAAGCATTAGGTGCGACGGCGCTGGCGCAGGTTTATCGCCAACTGGGTCGCAAAACGGCAGATGTTCATAGCCCAGAGCAATTGGCAGGCTTCTTTAACGCCATGCAACAACTGGTTGCGGATAAGGCGCTTCTGGCCTACCACGACCGTTCAGACGGCGGTCTGCTGGTAACGCTGGCAGAGATGGCGTTTGCTGGTCACTGTGGTATCACTGTTGATATTGCGTCTCAGGGTGAAGATACGCTGGCGACGCTGTTTAATGAAGAGTTGGGTGCCGTAATCCAGATTCCAGAAGCGCGTCGTGCCGAAGTCAACGCCGTTCTGGCGCTGCACGGTTTGGCCGATTGTGTGCATTATCTTGGTTATGCCGAAGAAGGAACGCGTTTCACCATCAATCAGGGTACTGAAGCGGTCTATCAGGAAAGCCGTTCGACGCTGCGCCGCTGGTGGGCTGAAACCAGCTGGCAGATGCAGCGCCTGCGTGATAACCCGCAGTGTGCCGATCAGGAACACATCGCCAGACAGGATGATAACGATCCTGGCCTGAATGTATCGCTGACCTTCAACCCGCAGGAAGATATCGCCGCACCTTATATTGCTAAGAATGCTCGGCCTAAAGTGGCAGTCCTGCGTGAGCAGGGGGTGAATTCCCACGTAGAAATGGCGGCGGCGTTCCACCGTGCTGGCTTTGAGGCCATTGATATCCATATGAGTGACCTGCTGGCGAATCGTCGTAACTTGAAGGATTTCCAAGCGCTGGTTGCGTGTGGCGGCTTCTCTTATGGTGACGTGCTGGGCGCGGGCGAAGGCTGGGCTAAATCTATTCTGTTCAACTCTCGCGTGCGTGATGAGTTCGCTGAATTCTTCTTGCGTCCGCAGACGCTGGCGCTGGGCGTATGTAACGGCTGCCAGATGATGTCCAACTTGCGTGAGTTAATTCCAGGTGCCGATCTCTGGCCGCGCTTTGTCCGCAATAAATCCGATCGCTTTGAAGCTCGTTTCAGTCTGGTCGAAGTGGAGAAAAGTCCGTCGCTGTTTATGAATGACATGGCGGGATCTCGCATGCCAATTGCCGTTTCACATGGTGAAGGGCTGGTTGAAGTCCGTGACGATGCGCATTTAGCGGCGATTGAAGAGCACGGTCTGGTCGCACTGCGTTATATCAACCACTATGGGCAGGTAACCGAGAATTATCCGGCTAACCCGAATGGGTCGCCAAACGGTATCACGGCGGTAACCAGTACTAGTGGTCGGGCAACTGTCATGATGCCGCATCCTGAACGCGTGTTCCGTACCGTTAGTAACTCTTGGCACCCAGAAGAATGGGGCGAGGATGGCCCGTGGATGCGTATGTTCCGCAACGCACGTAGACAGCTGGGCTGAGTTAACGTCAGTGAGAGAAAGGGGCTTCGGCCCCTTTTTTACCTCTGTTATCTCGCTTTGTCGTTTTTTTGCGACGGACTGGTTTTTTATTGTCTCTGATTGGTGACATTTAACTAATTGATTTATATGGAGGCTGTGACAGCGTTATAAAGCTGTCTGTTTTTAGCGACATAAATCGTCTCTTTTACGCATATTGTCGCTGTTTTAATTTTGGATAATCTGTTTTTCGATAAAAATAATAATAAAAAATATTATTAATCAAATGGTTATTTTTTATTTTTTGATATTGGCATGATACATGCATTTTAATCGACGTTGCTCATTCAACTGGTTATGATTGCGTTGCTAACTGGCAAACATTTTCGCTCATAACATCTGGAATGATGCCAAAAGAAAGGGTGCCTATCGTCCACCAGACCGATAACAGTACGTGAAAACGAACGTTATCAAGCATCGGACGACACGTTGAGTGAGGCACCGCCTATTCAGTTACGCGGCCAGAGGGAGCGATTCTTCTGGCCGCGTGACGTTTTATACTCGCCACATCCCCCAGAAAATCCCCCTGATTGCTTTTTACGGCGTGACTTTCTATAGCGTTACATTGGTATTCATGCCGTATTGCGAAGCGTTGCGCATGTCGTAAGGGAAAACGTTGAACTTTTATAAGACTCAGTTAGCATCAGAGCGGATTCGATAGGTAACGAGATGATTTCTTTGAAACGATGGCGTTTATTTCCGCGTTCCCTGCGGCAATTAGTAATTATGGCATTCTTGTTGGTGCTGTTGCCGCTGTTGGTACTGGCTTATCAGGCTTATCAAAGCCTAAACATGCTGAGTGAACAGGCTGCGGATATTAATCGCACAACGCTGGCTGATGCCCGCCGCAGTGAGGCGATGACCAGCGTAGCGCTGGCGATGGAGCGTAGCTATCGGCAATACTGTGTATTAGATGACCAGACGCTGGCGACGCTTTACCAAAACCAGCGTAAACAGTATTCGCAAATGTTGGACTCCCACGCGCGGGTGCTTCCCGATCCCCGTTATTATCAGACGTTACGTCAACTGCTGACTCAGCTTGGCGAGATACGCTGTCATAACAGCGGCCCGGAACAAACGGCATCCAGCCTGCTGGAAGGGTTCTCTCGCGCTAACGGACAGATGGTGCAGGTGACGCGTGACGTCGTTTTCTCTCGCGGGCAACAGCTTCAGCTGGCTATTTCCGAACGCGGCCAGTTCTTTGGTTGGCAGGCGTTACTCTTGTTTCTGGTCAGCGTACTGCTGGTGGCTCTTTTTACGCGGATGATTATTGGCCCGGTTAATGGCGTAGAGCGGATGATTAACCGCCTTGGCGAAGGCCGTTCGCTGGGGAATACCAGCACGTTCAAAGGCCCGCGTGAGATTCGGACGCTGGCGCAGCGCATTATCTGGCTGAGTGAGCGTCTGTCCTGGCTGGAGTCACAGCGACACGAGTTCTTACGTCACATTTCCCATGAGCTCAAGACGCCGCTGGCCAGTCTGCGAGAAGGCACCGAACTGCTGGCTGATGAGGTAGTTGGCCCGCTGACTGCCGACCAGAAGGAGGTTGTCGCTATTCTCGATAGCAGCAGCCGTCACCTGTTGCAGTTGATCGATCAACTGTTGGACTATAACCGCAAACTGGCAGATACGCCGACCGAGCTGGAGCGTGTTGAAATCGAAGAAATCGTCGATATTGTCGTGTCATCCCACAGTCTCCCTGCTCGCGCCAAAATGATTCATACCGATGTGACACTGGCCGTTGGGCACTGTTGGGCGGAGACGACGCTGTTGATGCGAGTGATTGATAATCTCTATTCCAATGCGGTGCACTACGGGAAGGAATCCGGTAACATTTGGATTTATAGCCGCCAGATTGGCAATCGCGTTCAGATTGATGTCGCCAATAGTGGTACGTCCATTCCTGATGCCGAGCGGAGCATGATTTTTGAGCCCTTTTATCAGGGAAGCCATCAGCGCCGTGGCGCGGTAAAGGGTAGCGGGCTCGGGTTGAGTATTGCGCGCGATTGCATTCGCCGTATGCGTGGTGAGCTTAGCCTAATTACAGTGGACTATGCTGATGTGTGTTTCCGCATCGAACTGCCCTTATTGTCCGATAATGAATAAAGTCCGAGAATGAATAGATAATGAATGTAGGGTTTATGAAGGGATGGCTGGCGAAGAGACCATTTTCCTGTCTGTTGAAGGCGGTGCTGCTGTCGTCGCCGCTTGTTTTGGCTGCGTGCAATAGCTATGTGAACAGCGGCACTGCGCTGCTGGAAATAGAAGGTACACCGCCGAAAGAACAGGTCGCCGATTTCCGTATCGCGCAATGTGAGCATTTGTGGCAGATAGACGATCGTGAATCCATGAACAACGCACTTTATTGGTTGCGGGCGATGGATTGTGCGGGGCGTCTGACCCAGTTTCAGGCTCGTGAAGAAGCTGAGCAGGTCGCGGGGGATAGCTGGGAAAATGCGTTTAAGCAGGGTATTTTACTGGACAATGCCGGTATTACTCAGGCTGAACGACGTCAGGTGTTGGAACAAATCAATTTATATCGTCTGGCTTTCCCTGCGGCGCTGCGCCCGTTGATGCAAACCTGGCGTGACAGACAAACGCTATTTCTGGCGCTATCAGATGAACGCCTGCGCTATAAGCGTTTACAGGAATCCAGTGACAAACAGCTAGACACCCTGCGCGTGCAGCAAAATCACCTGCAATATCAATTAGAAACGACCACGCAGAAACTGGAAAACCTGACGGATATTGAACGCCAACTCTCATCCCGTAAGCAGTTGTCAGGGGAAATGCCGGATAACGATGCCGATCACCGTGGCAATGCGGGGACAAATAGAGAGAGTTCACGCAATTCGGCCACGAAACCCAGAAATGAGCCCGTTGATGCGGATGACACCTATACGCCGCCAATTGGGTCACATACGGACAAATCGACGACGAAGGAATCAACAAGACAATGACAGCCCGAAAAACGGCGAGTTTGTTGCTCGTGGATGATGATCCCAGCCTGCTGAAGCTATTGGGAATGCGCCTGACCAGTGAAGGGTTTAGCGTGATGACGGCGGAGAGCGGCCAGGAGGCGCTGCGGCTGTTAACGCGCGAGACGTTTGACCTGGTGATCAGCGATCTTCGTATGGATGAAATGGATGGCATGGCGTTGTTTTCCGAAATCCAGCGCTATCAGCCGGGGATGCCAGTGATCATCTTAACCGCTCACGGTTCCATTCCCGATGCGGTTGCGGCGACGCAACAGGGCGTATTCAGCTTTCTCACGAAGCCCGTTGACCGTGATGCGCTCTACAAAGCCATCGATGAAGCGATGGCGTTATCCGCACCGGCAGGTGATGAAAGCTGGCGTGAAACTATCGTGACGCGTAGCCCAATAATGTTACGTCTGCTGGAACAGGCCAGAATGGTGGCACAGTCGGACGTTAGCGTGCTGATTAATGGTCAGAGCGGAACCGGGAAAGAAGTGCTGGCTCAGGCAATTCATGCCGCAAGCCCACGCGGCAAGAAAGCATTTATCGCGATTAACTGCGGTGCGCTGCCGGAGCCGCTGCTGGAGTCGGAGCTGTTTGGTCACGCGAAAGGGGCTTTTACCGGCGCAGTTAGCAGCCGTGAAGGGCTTTTTCAGGCGGCAGAAGGCGGTACGCTGTTTTTAGATGAAATCGGCGATATGCCGTTGTCTTTACAGGTTAAGCTGCTGCGTGTTTTGCAGGAGCGAAAAGTCCGCCCGCTGGGGAGCAACCGCGATCTGGACATCGACGTGCGGATTATTTCCGCCACGCACCGTGATTTGCCGAAGGCGATGGAAAAAAACGAATTCCGTGAAGATCTGTATTATCGGCTCAACGTGGTGAATATGAAGCTGCCAGCGCTGCATGAACGTGCCGAAGATATCCCGCTGTTGGCAAATCATCTGCTGCGTGAATCCGCCAATCGTCACAAACCTTTTGTGCGCACCTTTTCAACGGATGCGATGAAGCGCTTGATGACGGCAAGCTGGCCGGGTAACGTGCGTCAGTTGGTGAATGTCATCGAACAGTGTGTTGCGTTAACCAGCGCGCCAGTAATCAGCGATGCGCTGGTTGAACAGGCGCTGGAAGGTGAAAATACCGCACTGCCGACGTTTGTTGAAGCGCGCCATCAGTTTGAACTTAACTATTTGCGAAAACTACTACAGATTGCAAAAGGTAACGTGACGCAGGCTGCGCGAATGGCCGGGCGTAATCGAACGGAATTTTATAAACTGTTGGGTCGGCACGAACTGGATGCCAATGATTTTAAAGATTAGCCCTGAGAGCGCAGGTAGGACGCCCGTAATGCAGTGTGGTGTGGGTCAGTGCCCACCATTCACCAGTAGCTTGAAGTATGACGGGTATAGATTGTCCGCCTGAGTTCTGACATGCTGTTTATTTGCTGATGCTCGGCTTTGGCCGCAACATAGATAACACAAAGGTTCCTCCATGAAGAAAATTGATGCGATTATTAAGCCGTTCAAACTGGACGATGTGCGTGAAGCGTTAGCTGAAGTGGGCATCACAGGGATGACGGTAACGGAAGTTAAAGGCTTTGGTCGCCAGAAAGGCCACACCGAGCTGTATCGTGGTGCAGAATACATGGTCGATTTTCTGCCGAAAGTAAAAATCGAAATTGTTGTGTCGGATGATATTGTTGATACCTGTGTTGAAACCATCACACAGACCGCGCAGACGGGTAAAATCGGCGACGGTAAAATCTTTGTTTTTGATGTGGCACGCGTTGTTCGTATTCGTACTGGTGAAGAGGACGAGGAAGCGATTTAATCGTTTCGCCTCACCCCGACAATATCGTTTATGCTCTACATAATTCTCGTTTCATGCAGCTAACGCATATATAGCTTGAAGTATGACGGATATAGAAGCCAGCCTGATGAAGGCTGGCTTCGTTACCTTTATTTCCCTTTAGGTGCAGTAGGAACCCAGCCTGCTAATACCTTATCAGCGGTGTATTCTGCCGCTTCCGCCTCGCTCAACTGACGGCGCTGATCGTTTTTCTCTGCTCCTGAACCGCTGGATTTATACTCGAAAAAGCGTGAGTCCTGCGGATGGAACCAGATTTTTTCGCCTTGTTTATCTTTGCCTGACATTTTGTCCCAGCCATAAATGTGGTCGTCCATGCTGGTGTTCAGGAAAACGGTCTGGCCGATGGCGTTAGGATCGGCATAGCGACCATCCTCAAAGGTGGTCGTTGGGTGCCATGGACGACCCAGACCATAGCTTTTTGCGGGCACATCTTTCTCTTTAATCACCCGACTATTAATAATGACCAAACCATATTTTTGCTTAATGTCCGTGCTGGGAGCGGTGAGGTAGCCAATTGGTTGATCTTTCACGTCGGTACGATTACGGGCGACGATGTCACAGTCGTCAAACAGCGCAGTGCCGTTGCCAAAGATGAAATCAACGGTGCCGCTGATACGGCATTTTGAGAAGAAGCTGCGCCCACCTTTCACATACAGCGTGTCCTGATAGCCAGTCAGGCTGACATCATGGAACCACGCCCGATCGCTGTTTTCGGCAACCAATAGTGCTACGGCCTGCGAATCTTTTAATTTGGTCGGGTCATCATTGGCTTTGGCCTGATTGGCAGGGTAATCGAAATCGTTGCTGATAGTCAGTGAACGGGCGCTGAAATCAGGTGCATCAACTTTCACCGTGTTGCTGCCATAAGTTCCCCATTTGCTGCCATCGGGTTTGAGCATCCCTGCGGCGGTGGTTGCGGTGATTACGGTGCCGTCACGGCTTTCACCCTGTAGATGGATGTTGGGGCGCGTAATGGTGAGGCGTTCGTGGTAGACGCCATTTTTCACATAGATAACAAACGGGGAACTGTCTGCCGGGGCGCTGGCGATAGCTTCAGTAATGGTTTTGTAGGCCTTGGCGTCCGTTGCATTGGCGGAAACCAGCGCATTATAGTCGGCTGCCTGTGCTAATGCCCAAGGGGAAGAAATTAACATGGCTAAGGTCAGCGTCTTGCAGAGGTGTGGGGTGTTTATCATGTCCAGAGTCCTGTAATCGGTAGGGGAAAGAAGAAGGTCTATAACGCGCGGCTAAATAACGCCGCGCGTGGTTCTGTCTTATCGTTTTGCCTGATTGATAACTACTTATGCTTGCTGACGGTTTTCTCCGCCAGAGCTGCTAAAGCGGGTTCTTGCCGAATGGCGTTAGCGACAATCTCCGCCACGGCAATAGCGCCTTTTTGCTGGAAATGGGTGGTGTCTGGTTTGCTCAAGCTGCCTGCCTGATCGCGATAGTAAGGATATTTTTTGGGGTCGATCACCAGCCAGTATTGTTTCCAATGGTCGCTGTTGCCCTGATTTGCCAACGCAATGGTGGCGGGCTCAACGTCCAGCAAAATGACCTTGTTATCTTCAGCGGTATCTTTGATGGTCTGGCTGTAATCACCGATGAAGGCATAACCGTTGTCCGCATTTTGTTTGGTGAAGTGGCTATGTACGGCAGGTGTGCCGTTTTTCCCTTCAGCCGTTTTCACTCGAGTGGTCGGGGTGAGCAGAACCGGTGTGAGTTTGTGTTGACGAGCAAAAGTGATGTAGCGTTCCAGTGATGTTTGGAATGACATATCGGCTTTCCCCTGCGGTGCCTGTTTTTTCCCTGCGGCATCATTCGGGTAAGTACATAGATTCGCGACATCAGCAGGGCCGCGAACTTCTTTTGCACCGTTGCAATTTTGATCGTTGTGTCCCATTTGTATAAATAGGAAGTCACCTTCCTTCATCAACGGCTGCATCTGACGGAACCAGCCCTCGTAAAAATAGTCGCGTGAGCTGCGGCCCGCGCGCGTACCATTGACGACTTTCACGCTACTGTTTTTACTGAACTGCTGTTCAAAAACTTGACCCCATCCCATACGTGGGAAGCGCATTTTTTCATAGGTTGCTGCGGTTGAATCGCCAACGAGGAAAATGCGGGTTTGTGCTTTCTGGATGGCATCCAGGCTTTGGCGGGCAGAGCGATAGTCTAACGGTTCATAGTCGCCTTTATCATTCAGGCCGACAATCGGGTGAAATGCGCTGTCAGTCAGCACGGTATGGCCGGAGTAACCCGTATTGTTGTGATAATTGCGGTTATGGTTAATGACGTTGACAATTTTGGTAACAGCGTCCTGCTGGCTTGCGGGATAAGTGAGGGGATCGAAGCGCGCGGGGGCGCTGATACCAACCTGTTTTAAGGCGCCATTAAAGCCGGCATGAAAATCGGCGTAGGCGGTTTTCCATGCTGCGGCGTCGAGTTTTGGTGATGCTGTGTCGTCGGTTAGCTGCTGTGGGCCGATGTAACCCGCTGCTACCGCGATATCTGAGGTAATACGGTCGGTCAGTGGGTTGATATTGGCGATATTTTCTTTACCGTCATGCAGTGAAGGTGCGACGGCAGACAGGCAGATTGCACGAGAAATATTATTTAGCAGACAGTTATTGCCACCGGATTCAATGGCTAAAACCCGTAGCGGGGGCGTGAGGCCTGAAACATCAAGGTGATATTTCCCTTGCTCATCGGTCTGCGTTTGTCGCTTCTGGCCCTGTTGGTCTCTGATAATGATGGTGGCGGGTAGATGAATATCCCGAGCCGTGACACTACCAGATAATCCCGTCTTTTCACCCAACGTTGAACCTGACAGCAATTTAGCGCTCTCTGGTGCGGCGGTCTGGTGTGCAGCGGTGGGAGTTTTAGCGTGTACGAATGTGAAAGGGGCGGAAAGTATCAACGCTAAAGCCATACTTTCTGAAAAACGTTTTGCCATGGTCAGACATATCCCTTGTTGGTTAATCGAAAACGGTTAATGAACCCAAGTGTTATCAAAGAAAGAACGCTGTTTTTTACCGTTCTTGTCACGGCCTTTAGAGAGAACATCGGGGCTTTTATTGTGCACCCAAGCCGATTCAAGGGCGATGCCTAAACGCAGAACCTTTTGATGAAATAACTATTCATTAAAAATGAAATATTATTTTAATAAGGCCTGTTTTTTTGTGACCGACCTCTTTTTTAGCTGAGTACCCGTGTATCGGCACATAAAATTGTGATCAATAAAGTGTTTTTGGGAAGGCGAGGTTTTGATAGACAAAAAAAGGTCGCAAAAGCGACCTTTGGGTTTGAGCCGTTATCAATGAGGGTTAGACGACTTTATGTGGACCAAAACATTCGTAATGCAGTTGTTCTGCGGGGATGCCGATTGCCAGCAGTTGCTGTGCGACAAACTGCATGAAAACGACAGGGCCACATAGGTAGTAGTGCATGGCGGGCGTGGTTAATTCATCTTGTAGCGAGGATAACTGCATCAGGCCACTGTGATGATAATCTTCGCCTGGACGATCGGTCTGCTGTGGCTCCCGATACCAGATGTGGCGCTGAAACTGCGGTAGTGATGGCCCCGTCTGTTCGATTTCATCAGCAAACGCGTGCGCTGCGCCGTTTTCTGCTGCGTGCAGCCATAATACCTTAGCCTGATGGCCCTGCTGTTTTAGCGTATGCAGCATGCCCAGCATCGGAGTTTGTCCTACACCACCGGAAATCAGAGCAACGGGTGTGGTGGCGGGGATATCAAGGAAGAAGTCGCCGTGTGGAGCTGCCAGATGAATGATGTCGCCTTCACGAGCCGTATCATGCAGATAGCCGGAAACGGTGCCCTGCGCTTCACGTTTAACCGCAATCCGGTAAGACTTTCCATTAGGAGCATGGGTTAGAGAGTATTGGCGAATTTCCTGATTGGCAAAACTGTCATGCTTGATGTAAACCGCCAGATACTGGCCCGGTTGAAAGTCAGCGATAGGCTGGCCGTCGGTGGGTTCCAGTGTAAAGCTGGTGATCACTGAACTTTGCGGCTGCTTGTTCACAATGCGGAAAGGTCGCACGCCACTCCAGCCGCCGTTTTTCGCTTCGGTGTTGCGGTAGATATCGTTTTCGCGTTGGATGAAGACATTCGCCAGTACGCCATAGGCTTTACCCCAGGCATCCAGCACTTCCTGGCCGGGGCTAAACATTTCATCTAGCGTGGCCAATAAATGATTACCCACGATCTGATACTGATCGGCCTGAATATTAAAGCTGGCATGCTTCTGGGCGATGCGCTCAACCGCAGGCAGCAGTGCAGCCAGGTTTTCGATGTTCGTCGCATAAGCACAAATAGCATTGAACAGCGCCTCCCGCTGATCGCCGTTACGTTGGTTGCTCATGTTGAAAATATCTTTGAGCTCCGGGTTATGCGTAAACATACGATCGTAGAAATGTGCGGTCAGTTTCGGACCGGTTTCCGCCAGCAGAGGGATGGTTGATTTAACGATAGCGATAGTGTTGTTATCCAGCATGGTGACTCCTTATTTGTTTGCATGACTTATAAGTTGTATTTTATATGCATCTTATTGGGTTTGTCCGTCGCTGTAAATTACCTTTTTAGTGGTAGGGGCTTTTAGCGTGGGTCAGAAGGAATAACATGAAGAAATAGCAGGATGAGAATGAAGAAAAATCCGTTTGTCGTTACACCACGTAGATTTGCTGAAGCCTTGTGCTGCCTGTAGCTAATCGTTTGCGTAAAAACCTCTGTCAAGACCTATCTTCATTAGGGAAAAACGGTTTACACTATACGCCATTCCCCAAAAGGGTAGGCCAATTCCCGAATGGGCCGTCAATTCCCAGTATATTTATGTTAGCTGAGTCAGGAGATCCGGATGTTAAAGCGTGAAATGAACATTGCCGATTATGATGCCGACCTGTGGCAAGCAATGGAGCAAGAAGTGGTGCGTCAGGAAGAGCACATTGAACTGATTGCGTCAGAAAACTACACCAGCCCACGCGTTATGCAGGCTCAAGGGTCTCAGCTGACGAACAAGTATGCTGAAGGTTATCCAGGCAAACGTTACTACGGCGGCTGTGAGTATGTGGACATCGTTGAGCAATTGGCGATCGATCGTGCTAAAGCGCTGTTCGGTGCTGATTATGCCAACGTGCAGCCGCACTCCGGCTCTCAGGCTAACTTTGCCGTTTACACCGCGCTGCTGCAGCCGGGCGACACCATTCTGGGTATGAACCTGGCGCATGGTGGTCACCTGACGCACGGTTCTCCGGTTAACCTGTCAGGTAAATTGTATAACGTTATTCCTTACGGCATCGACGAAAGCGGCAAGATCGACTACGACGAAATGGCTGAACTGGCGCGTACGCACAAGCCAAAAATGATCGTCGGCGGTTTCTCTGCATACTCTGGCGTGGTTGACTGGGCGAAGATGCGCGAAATCGCTGACAGCATCGGTGCTTACCTGTTTGTTGATATGGCGCACGTTGCTGGTCTGATTGCCGCGGATGTTTACCCTAACCCGGTTCCTCATGCTCACATCGTGACCACTACCACGCACAAAACGCTGGCTGGCCCACGCGGTGGCCTGATTCTGGCGAAAGGCGGCGACGAAGAGCTGTACAAAAAACTGAACTCTGCGGTATTCCCTGGCGGTCAGGGCGGCCCGTTGATGCACGTTATCGCGGGTAAAGCGGTTGCGCTGAAAGAAGCGATGGAGCCTGAGTTCAAAGTTTACCAGCAGCAGGTGGCGAAGAATGCCAAAGCAATGGTAGAGGTCTTCCTGTCACGTGGCTTCAACGTGGTTTCCGGCGCGACCAGCAACCACTTATTCCTGCTGGATCTGGTCAGCAAAAACCTGACCGGTAAAGAAGCAGATGCTGCGCTGGGTCGTGCGAACATCACCGTGAACAAAAACAGTGTGCCTAACGATCCGAAGAGCCCGTTCGTGACTTCTGGTATCCGTATTGGTACACCAGCGGCAACGCGTCGTGGCTTTAAAGAAGCGGAAGTGCGTGAACTGGCTGGCTGGATCTGTGATGTGTTGGACAACATCAACGACGAAGCAACCATCGAACGCGTGAAGCAAAAAGTTCTGGAGATCTGCGCCCGCTTCCCGGTTTACGCATAATTCGGCATTTTTCTCAGACATCACTGTCGGAAAACGTCTCAAACGCCAGCCTCTGTGCTGGCGTTTTTTATGGCGTACCATCCCTGGCCGCCACCCTGCGGGCCATCGCAAGCGACGTTGAAAAACGTTCCCCACGTTTTTTTATGGCGTGCCATCCTTGGTCGCCCCCTTTACAGGCCGTTGCTGACGCAACGTTAAAAATTCCTCCTGGACATTTTTTATACCTGTCGATCGGCTGATATTCCTGTTCACGTGTAATAACGAATAACGCGTTGCACCGTCGCATGCACTCTGACACAGTAACCAGCAAAAAAAGTCACTGGTAAAAAGAATCGCCAGCAAAAAGCGTTGGCTCATTTTTAGCGGAAAATTATACACGTTGTGTTTGTGACAGTTTGTAGGGTGGTGAGCGGGAGTGTTCGTCATCGAAAGGGAGATATCATGGTTTTGCAATCGACGCGCTGGTTGGCGCTGAGCTATTTCACATACTTTTTTTGTTATGGTGTTTTCCTGCCGTTTTGGGGTGGGTGGTTAAAAGGTGAGGGGCTGTCCGCAGAGTCGATAGGTATGCTGTTGGGGGCGGGGCTGGTGGCGCGCTTCGTCGGTAGTCTGGTCATTACGCCCAGCGTGAAAGATCCGTCCAAATTAATTACGGTATTGCGTGGGCTGGCACTGCTGTCATTGGCATTGGTCGTCGGTTTCTGGCTGGGTAATGCCTGGCTGTGGCTAATGATAGTGATGATCGGGTTTAACCTGTTTTTTGCGCCGCTGGTGCCGCTGACTGATGCGTTGGCTGCCACGTGGCAAAAGCAGGTAGCGATGGATTATGGCAAAGTTCGCGTGTGGGGATCGATTGCCTTTGTTATCGCCTCTGCTGTGACGGGGGAACTGGTGGCTATTTGGGGGCATCCTGCCATTTTGGCGATCTTAAGTACGGGCCTTGTCGCTATGCTGCTTGGCATGCTGTTCCGGCCGAGTGTGATGCCACAGGCCACCGCGTCTACGGCACAATCTGCCAGCGTTACGCCATGGAAAAAATTACTGAGTGAACCAGCGGTATGGCGTTTCCTACTTTGCGTATCGCTGTTGCAGGGAGCGCACGCGGCTTACTACGGTTTCAGCGTGATTTATTGGCAGGATTCAGGCTATTCCGCCTCGATTATTGGTTATCTCTGGTCGCTGGGTGTTGTCGCGGAGATCGTTATTTTTACCTTTAGCCAGCGCCTGTTCCGACGCTGGAGTGCTAGACAACTCCTGCTGCTTTCCGCGGTATGCGGTGTGGTGCGCTGGGGGTTGATGGGGTCGACGGTGGCTCTGCCGTGGCTGATTGTGATACAGATATTGCACTGTGGTACGTTTACCGTCTGCCACCTGGCCGCCATGCGCTTTATTGCGGCACGCAGCGGAGGTGACGTATTGCGGTTGCAGGCGGTATATTCCGCGTTGGCGATGGGGGGAAGTATTGCGGTGATGACCATGGTGTCCGGCTTCCTGTTTGATCATTTGCAGGGCGGTACGTTTTGGGTGATGGCGCTGTTGGCTGTTCCGGCTCTGTTTATCCGACCGTCTGTGAGTCATCACACTGTCGCAAAAACCTAAGAGAGTGGCGTACACATTGTGATAAAAATAATGTTACATTATAACGCTTTGAAACGAGGGGGCGGTCGGATACCGTTGCTCATGACAGGTTTGGCGCTCTGCCAACCCGTTTTCGCTCACCCACACAGTTTTATTGATATGCAAACGACAGTTGAAAGCCAGAACGACAACATCACCGGTTTACGTATGCAGTGGACGATGGACCCTATCACGTCTGCCGACTTGCTGTATGACGCAGGACAGGCGAAAAAGGATTCCGAAGTCTGGAAAAAACTGGCGGCGGAAGTTATGGCGAATGTGTGGGGACAGCACTATTTCACCGACATTTATCGTGATAATCAGCCCGTAAAATACGCTCGGCTGCCAACTGAATATAATCTCTCCCGTAAAGGCAACCAGGCGGTGTTGGAATTTGTACTCCCGCTGTCACACCCGCAGCCACTGGCCGGAAAACCTTTGTTGATTTCTACTTACGACCCGACCTACTTTGTCGATATGTCCTATCAGAATGATAAGGCCGTTAAGCTGGCACCCGAGCTGGCATCTCGCTGTAAAACTACGCTTTTCACGCCAAAGCCCAACGCTGAACTGCAATCCTATGCGTTATCACTGGATAAAAATGATGCACCGGATGAAGACATGGATTTGGGAAAACAATTTGCACAGCGGGTGACGTTGCAATGTCAGTAAACTTTGGCTCGCTGTCGCGTCAACGTTCGTTGTTGAGCCAGCTGCGCGATCTGTGGCCGCTGTGGCTGTTTTTAGCGCTGCTTGCTGCGGCGCTACATTACATCGTGGGATATTGGCCGCAAATCGTGCTGCAAAGTGCGATTTGGCAGAAATCGCTGCACCAGCAGATGTCACATCTGTTGCAGATGGTGGAACAGCAGCCTCATCAGGCTGGGCTGAGCCTGATGATGTTCAGTCTGGTCTATGGCGTGCTCCATGCGGTCGGGCCAGGGCATGGCAAAGTCGTTATCATGACCTATTTAGCGACACATCCGTCGAAGCTGAAAAGCAGCCTGAAGTTAACATTTGCTGCCTCACTGGTTCAGGGACTGATGGCGATAGCGCTGGTGACTGTAGTACTCGGGATCTTGCAACTGTCGAGCCGGACGCTGCATAACAGTAGTTTCTGGATGGAGAAAGGGAGTTTCGTCCTGGTGGCGGGGTTGGGTTTATTGCTCTGTTTTCGTGCGCTGAAACAGCTCTATATCACGCTAGCGCGGCAGCCCAAACCGGCGACAATTTTGCGCATGACGCCACTTAACAAGCCAACGCATGGACGTCTGACGCTGCACCCAATGCCTGCACCGTCTCATTCTCTTCATCAGCACGATGCCGATTGTGGCTGTGGGCATCGCCATCTCCCTAGTAATGAGGAGCTTGAGCGTGATAGCAGCTGGCGTACGCGCCTGATGATTGTACTGGCAATGGGAATGCGCCCGTGCTCAGGCGCTATTCTGGTGCTGCTTTTCTCTAAAGTGATCGGCGTCTATCTGTGGGGCGTAGTTTCTGCGCTGGTGATGGCTGCCGGAACGGCGATTACGATCTCGGCGTTGGCCGTGCTGGTTTTTTACTGCCGTCGTGTTGTTGAGCGTTTAGGGACAAATCGTGCATCGCCCGTATGGCAGCGAGCGACGTTTTCTCTTCTGGCTTTTGCTGGCGGGCTGATTTTGGTTGGTTCCGGTATCCTGCTTTACCTCAGCGCACAGCCCGCGATGATGGGCGGTATTCGGCCATTCTCCGGCTGATTTCACTTTTTATTAACTTCTCGTTAGAAACCCATTGCCTCCGATAATCACGGCAGGATATCATTTCATTAATGATAACTATTATCATTTATAACCATAATCGCAGAAGGGAATAATAATGAAGAAATGGCTGTTCTCAGTCGTTGTGCTCTTGGGGCTGAGCGCTAGCGTTGCTGCTAGCGCTAACCCGATTGTTATTGAAGACGTTAGTGGCAGGAAGGTAGAAATTAAATCCGAAGTGAAGCGGATTATTTTAGGGGAAGGTCGACAGATTTATCTGCTGGCTGCCTTTGATACCGAAGCACCGTTCCAACGTGTGGTTGGCTGGCGTGACGATCTGCCAAAAGCGGATTACGACGGCTATATGGCTTATGAAAAGAAATACCCGGAAATTAAAAAGCTACCGACCTTCGGCGGAGCGAAGGATGGCACTTTCAACGTTGAGCAGGCATTGACGCTAAAACCGGATTTGGTGTTGATGAATTTGGAGTCAAAAGCGGCGACGGATGAAGGTAAATTGATTGAAAAACTCAGTTCGCTGGGTATCCCGGTGGTGTTTATCGATTTCCGTGAGAAGCCGTTTGAGAATGCGGAGAAAAGCATTCATATCATGGGGCAACTGGTGGGCAAACCCCAGCGTGCGGAAGAGATTATTAAATTTCGTCGTGAGCAAATTGAAATCGTCACCGATCGGTTGAAAAACTATCAAGGCTCACGTCCAAAAGTGATGATCGACCGTGCGGGTGGTTATGACGAAGAGTGCTGCATGTCATTCGGTGATGAAAACTTTGGTCGCATGGTTGACGTTGCCGGCGGTGACAACATTGCCAAGAACATCATTCCCGGCACGTTTGGTACGTTGAATCCTGAGCAGATTATCAGCTCTCGCCCGGATGTCGTGGTGGTAACAGGCGCAAACTGGAAAAACTACAACACGGCGAACGGCTGGGTTGGCGTCGGACCAGGAGCCGATCAGAAGGAAGCGCTGCAACGTTTGCAAAAATTGATGGAACGCTCAGCATTTAAAACGTTGCCGGTAGCAACCGATGGCAACGCTCATGCGATCTGGCATCAGTTCTATGACAGCCCGTATCAGTTTGTGGCGATTCAAGTATTAGCGAAATGGATGCACCCTGAACTATTTAAAGACCTCGATCCTGATGCAACATTCCGTACCTTCCATGAGAAGTTCCTGCCGCTGCCGTATCAGCCGGGCTACTGGGTTACGCTGCCAGCGAAGAAATAGCGCTATCAGATAGTAAACCAGAGATAAAAAAGCACTGAACCTTATTGGTCAGTGCTTTTTTTTGTGCCTCTTTCTTTGCGTGCCGTTACAGATGAACGGACGTTTTTGACGATCAATTGTCGTTGGTTGATAGTTTTAATCTATCCATTTGATTTTATTAATTTGTTTTAACGATCGGGAGCGCAAGGTCATTGTGGGTTTGCCGATAACTGAGCGTGGTAAAAGCATGCCTGATCTGCACTCAGTGACATGTAAGAACGGGATGTTGCCGATGTGACATCCCCGAATCAGGAAAATATGCAGTATAAAAATTTAAAATGGAGCGGTTTATGAATATCACGCAACGCCTGCTGTTGACGTTTTCGTTAATGTCGCTAGCACTTATCTCATTGGTTATCGTCACTTTATCACTATTATCAGGGTTCCAGTCTCGTTTTGAATACGTTCAGGATAATGCCATTCCAAGTATCAAGGATTTGAATAACCTGGTGGATAAAAGTAATTCATTGGTGCTTTTTTTGTATCGTCATCAAACCACGGATGACGATCGTAAGCTGCCTCCGATCGAGCAGGACATTAATAACACTATTGAGGAAATAAAGAAGCTCAATGAGTACTACCTGATAAACGATGCGTCCAGCGAGGCGGATCGACAATTGACGAATACGGCGATTGGCCTGACCCAGAAATTACAGGCAGCACTACCTGCTTTTATTAATGCATCAAGAGCGAACCAAAATGATATCGCTCTTGGTCTGCTTCAGGGAATGGATGGCCCCGGAAAAGTGGTGCGCGACCTCCTTGCCAATTACCGTAAGCAATTCGATCTTAATGTTGAAATGGGCGACGATCTGCGCAAGGTGAATAAACAAGTTTACGATCAAACGTGGTTTGGCCTGTTGTCAGGCACGCTACTGGTTGTGCTGCTGATTGGCTTTTTTGCTGTGAGAACCATCCTGGGTATTAGAAAGAGTTTGAACAATATGAATCAAACGATGGAAAACGTCAGCACGCATCTTGACCTGACCATTCAGGCTGACGATCGACGCAAGGATGAGGTTGGAAATACCGCTCGTGCCTTTAATAGCCTGATGCATCGCGTTTCCGCGGCGCTGGCTTCGGTGAATGCTTCATCGCAGTCGGTAAGCAGTGCGGCGACGCAAATTGCAGCAGGCAATGAGGATCTGTCAGCGCGTACCGAGGAACAGGCGGCTTCGCTGGAACAAACTGCTGCCAGTATGACGGAAATCAGCGAAACGGTACGCCAGAATGCGGAGAACACGCAGCAGGCCAGCCTATTGGCGGGCAATGCCAGCCGGATTTCTATCAATAGTGCCGATTCAGTCAGTACGATGCTGAGTACGATGGAACATATTCGTACTAGCTCAGGCAAGATTACCGACATCATTGCGCTTATCGAAGGTATTGCGTTTCAGACCAACATCCTTGCCCTGAATGCGGCGGTAGAAGCCGCGCGTGCGGGTGAACAAGGTCGCGGTTTTGCGGTGGTAGCAGGAGAAGTGCGCACGCTGGCACAGCGTTCGTCTACGGCAGCCCGTGAGATCAAAGATTTGATTGATGCCTCAAACTCACTGGTATCGGCAGGGGTTGAACAAGCCAGCGATGTGGGGAAAAACATGGCGGCAATGAAAGATGCGATCCAGCAGGTAACGGATTTGGTGAACGAAATCGCGGCGGCGACGGAAGAGCAAAGTCAGGGGATCAGTCAGGTGCATCAGGCCGTTAATCAGATGGATGATGTGACCCAGCAAAACGCCTCATTGGTCGAAGAAGCGTCCGCTGCCTCGCAGTCGTTGCAGGAGCAGGCAAGCACGTTGAGCCAACTGGTGGGGCAATTTATTGTGGGGCAAATTACGCCATCGGCGTTGACCCCTGCTCTTGCCTCTGTACCGTCTGGCCTATCGGTACCTCGTCTCGCCCCCGCGAAGAAAAAAAACGCTGCTGCTCAGGATGAAGGAGATTGGCAGCGTTTCTGATCTATTAAGCCGCGTGTTGTGCTGTGAGGCTGTACGCGGCCATAGAATCCTATGCCGGATGGCGAAAGGATAAAGGAAGATGACAGTATGAAATCGACCGAGCACAGCGCTGAAAATTTGGGAGATTATGCGTCACTGTTGACGGAATTCGAGCATATGACTGTGCTACTGACTCAATTGATGAAAAGCGATTATCGTACGCTTGATTTGTATCTCAATAATTGCAGCCATCTGATCCTGCGATTTACGGCTATTTATAAATTGATCGGTAAACCGGAGTTTGAGAGTTATTTAAAGCATCATGATGCGGCGCTGTACTACAACGTAAACAGCGTTGGGTTGGCATTACGTTTGTTTGAGAACATGCTGACGAACATGCGCGATATGTTGGGAAGTGAGCGTTTACACTAGCAGTATTATGCCTCCGGGGCATTCGCTTACCGGAGGTTATTCGAATGGCTCATCATTTAGATGGTCGGTTCGCTGACCAGTCCGTCGATAATCACCTGCGGTACGCCCTGCGAACAGCGCTCAATACGTCCGCGTACGCCATAGACCGCTGACAGGCTTTCGGGGCTAATCACTTCCGCAGGCGCACCATCAGCAATCAGGTTGCCATTTTGTAGCATCAACACGTGATCGCCATGACGCAGCGCGATATTGATGTCATGCACCACCACGACAGTGATGATGTTGCGCTTCCGCGTCTCCTTGCGTACCAAATCCATTACGTGGAATTGATAATTCAGATCCAACGCGCTGAGCGGTTCGTCGAGCAAGAGCAGTGAGGGTTGACGGATCAGCGATTGTGCTAACCCAACCAGCTGCTTCTGACCGCCGGAGAGCTGATCGAGGTAGCTTAACGCCAGATGCTCAATGCCCAACTGACGCAGCAGGGTCATGACTTCATCCTGCTTTTCGGCGCTATGCATGCCGCCGGAAGCGCGCTGTGCGACGATAATCGATTCCAGCACGTGCAGGTGAACGCCTGCGGGCAAGGACTGCGGCAGATAAACGACCTTTTCCGCCCGCTGAGCGAATGGCAAGGTCATCAGGTTGGTGTCATCCAACCACAGTTCGCCTTCTGAGGGGTTCAGGCCTGCCATGGCACGCAGCAGGGTGGATTTGCCGCTGCCGTTGGGGCCGAGCAGCACGGTAATTTTCCCGCGTGGCAGTTGTGGCACTGACAGATCGCGAATCACCTGACGTTTGGGGTAACCCGCACGAAAATGGGAAAGTCGTAATCCAGATAGGGTTTGCTGACTCATACGTTCCCTCTGTGGCGTAAAATAATACTCAGGAAGAAAGGTACGCCAACCAGTGAGGTGACGATGCCGACCGGAATAATGACGCCGGGAATCAGGTTTTTCGAGGCGACAGAGGCCATCGACAGTACCAGTGCGCCAGTTAACGCACTGGCAGGCAGATAGAAGCGGTGGTCTTCACCAAAAATCATTCGTGCGATATGTGGAGCAACCAAGCCGATAAAGCCGATGGGGCCAACGAATGCGACCGAAATAGCGGATAAAATACTGATGCGCAGCAGCGTCGCCAGACGCAGACGGCGCACGTTAATGCCGAAGCTGACGGCACGATCCTCACCCAGTCGCAGTGCGGTGAGTTTCCATGAGCTCATCAGCGAAATGGGCATCACAACGACAAGTACCAGCAGCAGGATGCCCAATTTTTCCCACGATGCACGAGCCAGGCTGCCCATCGTCCAGAACACCAACCCTTGCAGCGTGTCTTCGTTAGCGATGAACTGGAGCATGGAAACCAGTGCATTGAAGGTAAACACCAATGCGATACCGAACAGCACGACGCCTGATGTGGCGACCTGCGTCCAGCGCGTGATGCCATCAAGTAGCAATGCTGCCAACAGCGCAAAGATAAAGGCATTTGCAGAAATAAACCACTGAGCCGGGATGCCAGGGATACCGATACCGAGCACGATCGCCAACGCGGCGCCGAATGCGGCGGCGGAAGAAACGCCGAGCGTAAACGGACTGGCCAACGGGTTATTCAGGATGGTTTGCATCTCTGCGCCAGCCAGGCCGAGCGCCAGTCCGACAATAATCGCCATCAGTGCGTAAGGCAGACGAATATCCCAGACAATCACGCGCGTACCTGCATCAGCGCTGGCCGGATCGGTCAGCGTGTTCCAGAGCACATCAAGCGTTAGCCCCGAAGGCCCCATCGTGAAATCCAGCAACAACGAGCCGATGATGATCAACAGCAGTATCGCCATCACACCCATGCGGCGTCGGATGATGCCGCGATAGTTGTCCATAACGGTGTTGGCATCCGCGGCAGTATTGCGGATACCCGGTTCAGTGGTCGTACTCATGAAAAATTACTCACCTTGTTTCCAGGCAAAGATAAAGTCACTGTCGGGCAGCGAGGTAAAATTCTGAATGATATGGTGATACGTGTCATCAGGATTCAGGCTGGTAAACGCTTGAGGATAAATATCTTTTGCCAGATATTCCATACCGACAATGTTGTAGGGATGGTTGTAAAAATGGTGGTAAACGCCATAGACGTGTTTCGCCTGAACTGCTGGAATCTGGCTAATACCAGTGCGGCTTAGTAGCACATTAGCCTGATTGCGAACGTCTTCTACGCTAGCGCCATAGCCTAACGGCAGTACCTGACTATTGCCACGTTTAGAACCCGTCATAATGTAGACATCAGGTTTCATGCTGATGATTTTTTCCAGCGAGACAAAACCCGTTGCGCCCGGCAGCAAATCTGAACCGATGTTTTTCGCGCCGACGGCTTCAACTAAGCCTCCCCAGCCGCTGTTGCTGTGTGTGAAACAGCAAGAATCTGAGTTACCGGCAATCGGCTCAACAAAGACGCTGGGTTTCGGGGTTATCGCGGCGGTTTTCTGCTGAATGGCATCGAAGTGCTGACGATAGAAATCGGTATACGCTTTGGCATTGGCTTCGCGGTTTAGCACTTTCCCCAATAGATCGATGCTGGGGGCGGTATCTTTTGCCGGATTCACTTCATAATCGACAAACAGGACGGGAATATTCAGCGCGCTGAGCTTGTCGATCACGCCGCTTTCCTTCAGTGCCGCTTTGGCACGCAGTTGGGCAATCATCAGATCCGGCTGTTTTGACAGTACGCTTTCTAGATCGACGTTACCTTTGTCACTGAAGCCCATATCCAGAATGCCGACGGACTGAGGCCATTTTCCTTTCAGCATGTCCCAGGTTGCGGTGTCCTGTTTTTTTGCCAGATTGTTCCAGGCAACCAGACGCTGAAAGGGATTATCGCGGTCAAGCAGAGCCATCGCCATAATATCACGCCCGTCTTGCAGAATGATGCGCTGCGGCTCTTGTTGAATGGTGACACTTCTGCCATCAAAGTCGGTAACGGTAAGAGGATATTGGGTGGCATAGCTGAAAAGTGGAGCGGAGAGTAATGCGGTCAGAAAGAGCGATCTTACTGATTTTCTTAACATGGTGGCGATCCTAATTCACAATTTATCAGAGAAATGAGTTTGATAATTATTATCGTATAAGGATAAACAATGCGTATACAGGATTCATATGTAAAGAAAAATAACAACTCCGACCCAATTTCATTTTTATGTGGGTGAGCCGGAGTTGGTTGAGATTAGCGTTTCAGCGCGTCACTCAGTTCTTCACGAATGGTGCCCAGAATCGCTTTAACCACTCGCGGATTACCTGCAACCAGATTGCCAGACGTCATATAGTTATGAGCACCAACGAAGTCTGTCACGATCCCGCCAGCTTCGCGCACTAGCAGTTCACCACCCGCAAAATCCCACGGCTTCAGGCCGATTTCAAAGAAACCGTCAACGCGACCCGCGGCTACATAGGCGAGATCCAGTGCAGCAGAACCCGTGCGACGGAAATCCGCACACTGGGTGAACAGCGCGCCGATGACATTGATATAACTTTTGCTGTGTTGTTTTAATTTGAAAGGAAAGCCGGTTGCCAGCACGGTACCGTCCAGATCGCGGGCAGTGCTGCTGCGCAGACGATAGCCGTTCAACTGCGCACCCTGACCACGGGTAGCACTAAACAGTTCATTACGCATAGGATCATAAACAACGGCAACTTCAGTACGGCCTTTAATGCGGACCGCGATAGAAACGGCGAAGTGAGGTAAACGTTTGATGAAGTTGGTGGTGCCATCCAGAGGATCGATAACCCATTGTACTGCCGGATCTTCACCTGCCAACTCACCGCATTCTTCACCAATAATGGTGTGCTGTGGGTAAGACTTGCGGATAACTTCAATGATCAGACGTTCTGCATCACGATCGACGTTAGTCACAAAATCGTTGCTGCCTTTTTGGCTAGCTTCGACGGCGTCTGGCGTTTCATAGTTTTTGGCAATCAAATTACCGGCTTTACGCGCAGCGCGTATAGCGATGTTGAGCATCGGATGCATGGTATCGGTCCACTGGAATGTTAAAGAACGGAAAGCGGCGCAGAGTATAGCAGTGGAAAAGTAAAATAGCTAAGTTTGTGTTAAGGTATGGCACTTTCCTTTTCACACGACTTCTTCTTCCTTTTCGCACAACAGAGTACATATGTTAGACAATATTCGCATTGTTCTGGTTGAAACGTCTCACACTGGCAATATGGGGTCGGTGGCCAGGGCGATGAAAACCATGGGATTAAGCAAACTTTATTTGGTCAATCCGCTGGTTAAGCCTGATTCGCAGGCGATTGCGCTGGCGGCCGGAGCCAGTGATGTCATTGGTAATGCTACGATTGTTGATTCGCTCGATCAGGCGCTTGAAGGGTGTAGTCTGGTCGTTGGCACCAGCGCACGTTCTCGTACCTTGCCTTGGCCGATGCTGGACCCGCGCGAGTGTGGCGTTCGCAGCGCGCAGGAAGCGGAGCACGCACCGGTGGCATTGGTGTTTGGGCGTGAGCGTGTCGGGCTAACGAATGATGAACTGCAAAAATGCCATTACCACGTGGCGATTCCCGCAAACCCGGAATACAGCTCGTTGAATCTGGCGATGGCGGTGCAGATTATTGCTTATGAAGTGCGTATCGCGCATTTGGATCGGTTACAGGCCGGTAAGCCGGAACACGAAGAGTCACCGTATCCGCTGGTCGACGATCTGGAGCGCTTTTATCAGCATCTTGAAGAGACATTGCTGCAAACCGGATTTATCCGACCAGCACATCAAGGGCAGGTGATGAACAAGCTGCGTCGCCTGTTTACCCGCGCCAGGCCTGAAGCGCAGGAACTTAACATCTTGCGTGGGATACTGAGTTCGGTACAAAAAAACCACGACGAATAATACTTGAGTATTTTACTCGGTTAAATAGTTGACTAAAACACTCGGGAATGTCAGACTCGCGATATGTTCTGCCAATACATGTTTTCATAATACATGTTTTACCTACAGGTACCACTATCATGAGACTGACATCCAAAGGCCGTTACGCCGTTACCGCCATGCTCGATGTGGCTCTGCACTCCCAGGAAGGCCCGGTTCCCTTAGCGGATATTTCTGAGCGCCAAGGCATTTCACTGTCTTATCTGGAGCAGTTGTTTTCACGCCTGCGTAAAAATGGGTTGGTTGCCAGCGTTCGTGGCCCGGGCGGTGGTTATCTGCTGGGTAAAAACGCGAATGAAATCGCCGTTGGTATGGTTATTTCTGCGGTCGATGAGTCCGTTGATGCAACGCGCTGTCAGGGTCGCGAAGGCTGCCAGGGTGGCGATCGTTGCCTGACGCACACGCTGTGGCGCGATCTGAGCGACCGTATTACCGACTTCCTGAATAACATCACGCTGGATGAGCTGGTGAATAATAAGGAAGTGCTGAACGTTGCCGATCGTCAGGATGCTGACATTCGCCGCACCGCCAATGGACGTATTCAGGAAACGATCAACGTTAACCTGCGCGCCTGATACACCTTCAATGTGACGAGCATCTTTACTCGTCACGTTTTGCCTTTCTGATAGCTGCATAATCCTGACCACATTGCCCAATGTGGTGTTGGCGTTAGCCCGACTGTCACGGCGTGTTCTGACGATAGATTGTGCCAACGATAACATCGTCAGATTTTTTGCATTGGCCCGAGAGGTTGCGGGTATAAACAGCCTGTCAATAAAACAAAACGCATTGTACGTTTTGAAGTGATGTACGGAGTTTATGAGCAATGAAGTTACCTATCTATCTCGATTATTCAGCTACCACGCCGGTTGACCCGCGCGTCGCTGAGAAAATGATGCAGTGTTTGACGTTGGACGGTACGTTCGGTAACCCGGCTTCCCGTTCCCACCGTTTTGGCTGGCAGGCGGAAGAGGCGGTTGATATCGCCCGTAACCAAATTGCTGAGCTGGTTGGTGCCGACCCGCGTGAGATCGTCTTCACGTCAGGCGCGACCGAAGCCGATAACCTCGCGATTAAAGGTGTTGCCAACTTCTATCAGAAGAAGGGCAAGCACATCATCACCAGCAAGACCGAGCACAAAGCCGTGCTGGATACCTGTCGTCAGCTTGAACGCGAAGGCTTCGAGGTGACTTATCTGGCACCGCAGCGTAACGGCATTATCGAGCTGACCGAACTTGAAGCCGCAATGCGTGAGGACACCATTCTGGTTTCCATCATGCACGTCAATAATGAAATTGGCGTTGTGCAGGATATTGCCGCTATTGGTGAAATGTGCCGCAGTCGTGGGATCGTATTCCACGTCGATGCCACGCAGAGCGTAGGTAAACTGCCTATCGATCTCAACCAGTTAAAAGTGGACCTGATGTCTTTCTCCGGCCATAAAATCTATGGGCCGAAAGGGATCGGAGCACTGTATGTTCGTCGTAAACCCCGTATTCGTCTTGAAGCGCAGATGCACGGCGGCGGCCATGAACGTGGTATGCGTTCTGGCACCTTGCCTGTGCACCAGATTGTCGGCATGGGTGAAGCCTACCGCATCGCGAAAGAAGAGATGACCGCAGAAATGGATCGCCTGCGCACGCTGCGCGATCGTCTGTGGAACGGCATTAATGATATTGAAGAAGTCTACCTGAATGGTGATATCGAACACGGCGTGTCCACGATCCTGAACGTCAGCTTCAACTATGTTGAAGGTGAATCGCTGATTATGGCGCTCAAGGATCTGGCGGTATCGTCCGGTTCTGCCTGTACGTCGGCCAGTCTGGAGCCCTCCTACGTGTTACGTGCGCTGGGCATGAATGATGAGCTGGCACATAGCTCGATCCGTTTCTCGCTGGGACGTTTTACCACCGAAGAAGAGATCGACTACACCATCGAGCTGGTACGTAAATCCATCGGTCGTCTGCGCGATCTTTCTCCGCTGTGGGAAATGTTCAAACAGGGCGTGGATATCAGCAGCATCGAGTGGGCGCATCATTAATTAACCAGATCGGGGACGACTATCATGGCTTACAGCGAAAAAGTAATTGATCACTATGAAAATCCACGCAACGTGGGTTCATTTGACAACGCCGATCCTTCTATCGGCAGCGGCATGGTCGGCGCGCCAGCGTGCGGCGATGTGATGAAGTTGCAGATAAAAGTCAACAATGAGGGTATCATCGAAGATGCCCGCTTCAAGACATACGGTTGTGGTTCTGCCATTGCCTCCAGCTCGCTGGTCACAGAGTGGGTAAAAGGCAAATCGCTGAATGAAGCTGAAGCGATTAAGAACACGCAGATTGCCGAAGAGCTTGAGCTACCGCCAGTGAAGATTCACTGCTCCATCCTGGCGGAAGACGCTATCAAGGCAGCAATTGCGGATTACAAAAGTAAACGCGACGCGCAGTAATCTCTGCGGCTGAGCTCGTCGGGGCACCGTGTCTCTCGGTGCCTGTTCCTGTCGAGCTGGCGAACGATCGAGGTAACAGTATGTCGATTTCTCTGAGCGAAAGTGCGGCACAACGCGTGAACGCTTTCATCGCAAACCGGGGCAAAGGCCTTGGGCTGCGTCTTGGTGTACGGACATCCGGCTGTTCTGGGATGGCGTATGTGTTGGAATTTGTGGATGACTTGAACGACGGTGACACGGTCTTTGAAGACAAAGGCGTGAAGGTCATCGTGGACGGTAAAAGCCTGGTCTATCTTGACGGAACTGAATTGGATTTCGTTAAGGAAGGGTTGAACGAAGGCTTTAAGTTCAATAATCCCAACATTACCGGCGAATGTGGTTGCGGCGAAAGTTTCAACGTCTGACCCCTCTTGGGTAGTTGAGTGTGCTATCAATGAATGGCAAGCGCGACTACCCAGCACTCCCAGAGTACCACTATGGATTACTTTACGTTATTCGGGCTGCCGATTCGCTATGACGTTGATGGCGGCCTGCTTGCATCCCGTTTTCAGGACTTGCAGCGTCAGTTTCATCCTGACCGCTATGCTACCAGCCCAGAACGCGAGCGCATGCTGGCGGTGCAACAGGCGGCGACGATTAATAACGCCTATCAGGCGCTCAAGCATCCGCTGAAACGTGCGGAGTACATGCTGTCGCTGCACGGTTTTGATGTGAACAACGAACAGCACACGATGAAGGACACAGCATTCCTGATGGAACAGCTGGAACTGCGCGAAGAATTGGACGCGATCTCACAGCGAGCTGATGCAGATGAGGTGCTGACGGCCTTTGCCGAGCGGTTACAGGCTGCGATCGCTATACGTCATTCTCATATGCGTGATGCACTCGATAATGAGACGTGGGCAGACGCCGCAGACACCGTGCGCAAGCTACGCTTTTTAGACAAGCTCCAGCAACAGGTTGAAGAACTCGAAGAACAATTGCTGGACAGATAACTGATTAATCCGGCGGGAAATTCGGTGGTAATGACCATTCAGTTTTTCGCCAGCCAATTGATGGAAGCTCAATATGGCCTTATTACAAATTAGTGAGCCTGGCCTCAGTGCCGCACCGCACCAGCGGCGTCTGGCTGTCGGTATTGATTTAGGCACCACCCATTCGCTCGTTGCCACCGTGCGCAGCGGCGAAGCTCAAACGCTGACGGATAGCGACGGGCGCGATCTGCTGCCGTCAGTCGTTCACTACCATTGCGATGGTCACCGTGTGGGCTGGCAAGCACGCGACAATGCTGCTCACGATCTGGAAAATACGATTCGTTCAGTAAAGCGTCTGATGGGACGTTCTCTGGCCGATATTCAGCAGCGCTATCCTCATTTACCTTATCGTTTTCATGCCAGTGATAATGGCCTACCGCTGATTCAGACTCCGGCTGGCAACCTCAATCCTGTACAGGTGTCGGCGGATATTTTGTCCGCGCTGGCTTCGCGTGCGGAAGCGGCGTTAGGCGGTGTGCCGGATGGCGTGGTGATTACCGTTCCCGCGTATTTCGATGATGCACAGCGCCAAGGCACCAAAGATGCAGCGCGTCTGGCCGGGTTACATGTATTGCGCCTGCTCAATGAACCAACCGCCGCTGCGATTGCCTACGGGCTGGATTCCGGTAAAGAAGGCGTGATCGCCATTTACGATCTGGGCGGCGGTACTTTTGATATTTCCATTCTGCGCCTAAGCCGCGGCGTCTTTGAAGTGCTGGCGACCGGCGGCGATTCTGCGCTGGGCGGTGATGATTTCGATCATCTGCTGGCAGAGTGGCTGCGCGAGCAGGCAGGCATTCACGATCGTGACGATCGCCAATTGGATCATGCGTTTCGTGATGCGGCGGTAAAAGCCAAGATTGCGCTCAGCAGCGCTGATGCGATAGGTGTGGATGTCGCAGGTTGGCAGGGGACTATCACCCGTGAACAGCTTGATGCACTGATTGCTCCGTTGGTGAAGCGCACATTACTGTCCTGCCGCCGTACGCTGAAAGACGCGGGGCTGACGGCAGAAGATGTGCTGGAAGTGGTAATGGTCGGCGGATCGACGCGTGTTCCGCTGGTGCGTGAGCAAGTGGGAACGTTTTTTGGTCGTACACCGCTGACGTCGATCGATCCAGACAAGGTCGTGGCGATCGGTGCGGCAATCCAGGCGGATATTCTGGTGGGCAACAAGCCAGACAGTGAAATGCTGCTGCTGGATGTGATCCCCTTGTCGCTGGGGCTGGAGACGATGGGCGGGCTGGTGGAAAAAATCATTCCGCGCAATACCACGATCCCGGTTGCCCGAGCACAGGAGTTCACCACCTTCAAAGACGGCCAGAGCGGCATGATGATCCACGTTTTGCAGGGTGAGCGTGAAATGGTGGCGGATTGCCGTTCGCTGGCGCGCTTTTCGCTGCGCGGTCTGCCGCCGCTGCCTGCCGGTGGGGCTCACATCCGCGTGACTTTTCAGGTTGATGCAGATGGCCTGCTGAGCGTGACGGCGATGGAGAAATCGACGGGTGTCGAGGCATCCATTCAGGTTAAGCCGTCGTACGGTTTGAGCGACACGGAAATTGCCACGATGATCACCGATTCGATGCTGAACGCGAAGGAAGACGTCGGCGCGCGTCGTTTGGCAGAGCAAAAAGTGGAGGCGGCTCGCGTGCTGGAAAGTTTACAAACTGCGCTGGCGGCCGATGCGGAATTATTGAGCAATGACGAAAAAGGCGTCATTGCTGCGGCATCCGAACATCTGCATACGATGATGCAGGGCAGCGATCCCGTGGCAATTGAAGCCGCGATTAAAACAGTTGATCAACAAACCCAGGAATTCGCCGCCCGCCGCATGGATGCCTCTATCCGTCGCGCGCTGGCAGGTCATTCTGTGGATGAGGTGTAACATGCCTAAGATAGTTTTTTTACCGCATCAGGATCTGTGTCCTGAAGGCGCGGTTTTGGAAGCGGAGCGCGGCGAAAGTATTTTGGAAGTGGCCTTGCGTAACGGTATTGACGTTGAACATGCCTGCGAGAAATCCTGTGCCTGCACCACGTGCCACTGTATTGTGCGCGAAGGCTTTGATTCGCTGGCGGAAAGCACGGAAGAAGAGGACGACATGCTGGATAAGGCTTGGGGGCTGGAACCGGAAAGCCGTCTGGGCTGTCAGGCGCGTGTTGCTGGAGACGATCTGGTTGTCGAGATCCCGCGCTATACGATCAATCATGCGCGTGAGCATTGATCTGAATAGAGAGGAAGAATTATGGGACTAAAATGGACGGACAGTCGGGCGATCGGCGAAGCGCTTTACGACCAGTTTCCCGATCTCGATCCGAAAACGGTACGTTTCACGGATATGCACCAGTGGATCTGCGAACTGGATGAATTTGACGATCGGCCGGACGCCTCCAACGAAAAAATTCTGGAAGCGATCCTGCTGGTCTGGTTAGATGAAGCCGACTAACATTATGACGGGCTGCCTTGGGTGGCCCATTTTATTTCCGTGCCAAAATTCGTAATATTTTCATGTCATCATGCACCGTTTATTTATCTGCAAAAATATGAAAAGCACCTGCAAACATGAAAAGTGGCAGGAATACCCATTATCGGAGAAGCACTATGACGAACAATACCATGCTGATTTCACTCTCCACGCAACCTGCTGACGCGCGCTGGGGAGAAAAAGCGACGCTGAGTGTGAATGAGCAGGGCTTTACCATTCATGTTGGGTCGACGTCGCTGAATGGCAAAGCTGCCTTGGCCACGATCCAGCGTGCCGCCCGTAAAATCGATGGGCAGGGGATTAAACACGTTACGTTGGCGGGGGAAGGTTGGGATCTGGCAAACAGCTGGGCATTCTGGCAGGGCTATCGTGGGCCGAAAGGGCAAAGAACGGTTGAATGGGCTGAACTGAACGACGCTGATAAGAAAGAGCTGAACGATCGCCTGAAAATTGTTGACTGGGTGCGTGATACCATCAACCTGCCTGCTGAAGATCTGGGGCCAGAGCAGTTGGCGACCCGTGCGGTCGACCTGCTGTGTGAGGTTGCGTGTGATGCTGTCAGCTACCGCATCACCAAAGGTGAAGATCTGCGCGAACAGAATTATGCCGGTCTGCACACGGTCGGTCGCGGTTCTGAACGTCAGCCCGTGCTGCTGGCGCTGGACTATAACCCGACGGGTAACCCGGATGCACCGGTGTTCGCCTGCTTGGTGGGTAAAGGTATTACGTTTGATACCGGCGGCTATAGCCTGAAGCCTAGCGGCTCTATGGATTCTATGAAGTCAGACATGGGCGGCGCAGCCACCCTGACTGGCGCACTGGCGCTGGCGGCGTCGCGCGGTTTACAACAACGCGTGAAGCTGTATCTGTGCTGTGCAGACAATATGGTGAGCGGTAATGCATTCCGTCTGGGCGATATTATTCGCTACCGTAACGGCAAAACGGTTGAAGTGATGAACACCGATGCGGAAGGACGTCTGGTATTGGCGGATGGCCTTATCGATGCTTCCGAGCAGAATCCGCAGTGGATTATTGATTGTGCCACGTTGACGGGGGCTGCGAAAATGGCGTTAGGCAATGATTATCACGCGCTGTTTAGCTTTGATGATGAGCTAGTAGCGGCATTGCAGGAAAGTGCGAAAGAAGAAAATGAGCCGTTCTGGCGCTTGCCGCTGGAAGAGTTCCACCGCAGCCATCTGCCGTCCAGCTTTGCCGATCTGAACAATATTGCCAGCGGTGCACACACCGCCGGTGCTAGCACGGCCGCCGCTTTCCTGTCGCATTTTGTGAAAAATTACCAGCAGGGCTGGCTGCACATCGACTGTTCCGCAACGTACCGCAAAAGCGCGGTAGATCAGTGGGCGACTGGCGCGACGGGGCTTGGTGTTCGCACATTGGCGAATCTTCTGCTGAGCAACGCCAAATAGTTGTTTCAGGTTTATCTGCTATTTACAGAATGTATTGAGAATAAAGCCGGCCCTCAAGGTGCCGGCTTTTAACGTAATCATGTTGAGGAACGTATGGAGTTTTCGCCACGTAACAAACTGGAAGAAGTGCTGATTCTGGCCGCAACAGAGCCGGCGCATCGTCCTGAATTTTTCAGTGAACTGATGGAAGCCACGGTGTTTGTGCTGGGCAGTACCGACGACGGGGATGAATCCGGTGAGGTGGTATTGCATGCGGGCAGTAATGTGAACATCCAGCACTGGGAAAAAGACGATGGTTCATCCGCCATTCCCTTCTTTTCTTCTCTGGAAGCGTTACAGAGCGTGATTACGGAAGAGGCCCCTTTTCTGGCACTGCCAGTGCGGTCGTTGTTTGAAATGACGCAGGGCGTCACGCTGTTCCTTAATCCTAAACTACCGTATGGCAAAGAATTTTTGCCGCAGGAAATTGAACATATTCTGTCTGGCGAAGGCAATGGTTTTGTTCAGCAGCGCGTTGTTGAAGAAGATATGCAGGTGATGCTGAGTCAGCCAGCCGAGATGCCAGCACAGATGATTGATTCTCTAACGCAGCTGTTTGCCAAACACCGTCAGGTAAAACGGGCGTTTTTGGCACAGATTCAGGAGCCCGGTGAAGAACAGCCGCACCTGCTGATTGGTATTGATGCCGATCGGGACGAGGAAACCATCATTCGTGAGGCGGGCAATGTCGCTAGCGATACCTTACCGGACGATCGTCCTGTCGATTTGTGTCTGGTGAAAGACGGCGAGCCGGGCATCAGCCATTACATGATTAAACACACCACGCCGTTCTACGAGCGCAAGTGGGGCAGTTTCCTGCGGGAGTTTAAGGCCACCGGCAACGCGTAATCGGCATGGCGGCGACAGCGGATTACGCTTTTTCCGCTGTTGCCTGCTCTACACCTGGCTGCCATTCGCGGCTGGATACAATCTCACCCGGCATTAATCGCGTGCAATCGGGACATCATCGCGGCTACCCCAGTCGCTCCATGACCCATCGTATAACGTCACATTCGGGACATTTAACTGCGTCAGCGCTAATACTACGACGCACGCTGTCACGCCAGAACCACAGCTGGCGACGATGGGGCGAGTGAAATCCACGCCCTGCTTATGCAAAATGGTCGCCAGTTCTGCATTGGGCTTCAACGTGCCGTTATTCACTAAATCGGTCCACGGCACGTTCAGGCTACCGGGAATATGGCCACGGTGCAGGCCGGAGCGCGGCTCGTCCACTTCGGCATGAAAGCGCGGGGCGGGTCGGGCATCGATAATCTGTTCTGATTTATCCCGGCTGATTGAAAGCACGTCATCGCGTGAGCGAATAGCATTTTCATCCAAAGTAGCGTGAAACGTGACGGGCTTGCGTACGACATTGCCTTGCTCTAGTGGCAGGGCTTGCGCTTTCCAACCTGCTAGCCCGCCGCTCAGAATAGAAAGCGATGTGGCACCGAAGGTGTGCAGCATCCACCAGGCTCGGGGGGCGGAAAAGAGATTACCTTCATCGTAAATCACCAGATGCTGCTGATTATCGATTCCCAGTTCACCCATCGCGTGTGCGAAATCTTCGCGAGTTGGCATCATATGCGGCAGGTCTGTGCTGTGATCGGACAAGGCTTCAATGTCAAAAAAAACCGCGCCTGGCAAATGGCCGTCGCGGTATTCGGCATGAATATCACGGCTAGCGTTACCCGGTGGTAGCATTCGTGCGTCAATAAGCGTGATGTTGCTATCATTCAGGCGGCTGGCAAGCCAGTCTGCGGAGACAAACCGCTCATGAGAAATGGGCAAATCAGAAGACGATGCTGACATAGATCCTCCACGCTAGAGCTGAGGGATTCAGCTCTGATGTGCAATGATAGCGTTATTGTCAGTGATTTTCCCTAATCCGACAAGCCATGGATGATTGGATGCTGCTGTTTGTATATGCTTGTTTTAATTGCAGCCAGCCATCCTGATTGGCGTCAATCATTGAGAATCGGATCGTTAATGAAGAGAAAAGAAGAGGTAATATTTTTTTAATAAAAATGTTATTTCCTTGGTAGGCAATAAAGGCCAGTACCCCTATAATTTCCGCCACCTTCACTGGCTGGGTATATCCGTCATACTTCAAGCTGCATGTGCGTTGGCTTCTCTTACTCACCCCAGTTACTTACTTTTGTAAGCTCCTGGGGATTCGTGCGATTGCCGCCTGCCTGCAACTCGAATTATTTAGGATATAGATAATTCTTATAATCCGGCTGTAATTTGATAGTTTAGTTAATGAGGTCAATATGACGATAGAACGTACCTTCTCCATCGTAAAACCTAATGCGGTTGCCAAGAATGCCATCGGTGCGATTTACGCACGCTTTGAAAGCGCTGGTTTTACCATCGTTGCGGCTAAAATGTTGCGCCTGAGTCGTGAACAGGCAGAAGGTTTCTACGCAGAGCATAAAGGTAAGCCATTCTTTGATGGCCTAGTTGAATTCATGATGTCTGGCCCGATCATGGTTCAGGCGCTGGAAGGTGAAAACGCCGTCCAACGTAACCGTGACATCATGGGTGCCACCAACCCAGCTAACGCGTTGGCGGGAACGCTGCGTGCTGATTATGCCGACAGCTTCACGGCAAACGCGGTGCATGGTTCCGATTCCATCGAGTCTGCTCAGCGTGAAATCGCTTATTTCTTTAGCGAAGATGAAATCTGCCCACGCGCGTAATTCTGCGTGGGTAATAGCAGGTGAGTACTCATGATGTGACCCTTTTTTCACGAGTCAGTGCGCGATGCTGAAGCGATGACACAGAAAAAAGGCAGTGATGGTAGCTTACCTGTTTTAAACTTTGTACAATGCTGCGCCCCGGATGAGCCTGCACTTGCCCGGGGCATTTCTTTGGTCATTACCATCGAATTCAACCCTCTTTTTTAGTGCCATAACGTGTAACAACGAGGCCAGGATCTATCAATGTCTAAGCAAATCGTGTCTGAGTCTGAAACTATCGTGTCTGAATTCTCCCCGGCATCTGCTGATGCTTCTCAATCCGTTAAAACCAGTGCGGAAAAAATTAACCTGCTTGATCTTAACCGCCAGCAAATGCGCGATCTTTTCGTCTCTATGGGAGAGAAGCCGTTCCGTGCCGATCAGGTCATGAAATGGATCTATCACTACTGCTGTGATGACTTCAACCAGATGACGGATATCAATAAAGTCTTCCGTTCCAAATTGCAGGAAATCGCTGAGATTCGTGCACCCGAAGTGGTGGATGAGCAACGTTCTTCCGACGGCACGATTAAGTGGGCGATTCTGGTCGGCGGTCAGCGGGTCGAAACGGTTTATATTCCAGAAGAAGATCGTGCCACGCTGTGCGTCTCCTCTCAGGTTGGCTGTGCGCTGGAGTGTAAATTCTGTTCAACAGCCCAGCAGGGCTTTAACCGTAACCTGCGCGTATCGGAAATCATCGGTCAGGTGTGGCGCGCAGCGAAGATCATTGGTGCTTTTAAAGTCACTGGTCAGCGTCCGATCACCAACGTGGTGATGATGGGGATGGGTGAACCACTGCTGAATCTGACTAATGTAGTGCCAGCGATGGAAATTATGCTGGATGATTTCGGCTTTGGTTTGTCTAAGCGCCGTGTGACGCTGTCCACGTCTGGTGTGGTGCCAGCATTGGATAAATTAGGCGATATGATTGATGTTGCGCTGGCGATTTCTTTGCATGCGCCGACAGACGATATCCGTAACGAAATCATGCCGATCAACAAAAAATACAACATCGAGACGTTCCTGAGCGCGGTACGCCGCTATCTGGAGAAATCCAATGCGAATCAGGGACGCGTTACCGTTGAGTATGTGATGCTGGATCATATCAATGACGGCACCGAGCATGCGCATCAACTGGCTGAATGCCTGAAAGATACGCCGTGCAAGATCAACCTGATTCCGTGGAACCCGTTCCCGGGCGCGCCGTATGGCCGCAGCTCAAACAGCCGCGTTGACCGTTTCTCCAAAGTGCTGATGGAATATGGTTTCACGACGATCGTACGTAAAACGCGTGGGGATGACATTGATGCTGCCTGCGGTCAGTTGGCGGGGGAAGTCGTGGACAGAACCAAGCGTACGTTGAAGAAGAAAATGGCCGGTGAACCTATCGCGGTGAAAGCGGTCTGATAACGAATGGCGCGGGTTAATGCGGAGGCGTTAACCCAAGGTCTTGCCGCCGAGGTCATTTTTAGGGCCGCGGTGGGCAAATTGCGAGGCGCGCCGCGTTGTTGTGAGGCTTGACTGCCACTCTGTTCGTATTCAGGTAACCTCTTTGTCAGGAATGACAACGCGAGGGAACAGGGATGGTGAAGCCTCTATTGCAGGGACTGTCTTTATTACATGGAAGGGCGTTATCACCGCTGAGTAGCTGGTTTGCGATGTTGCTGCTGGCGGGATGCGTGAATTCGCCTCAGGGGGCGACAAATCCAGCGCTCGCCCAAACCCGCTTACAGCTGGGATTGGCGTATTTGGCGCACAATAATCTGGATTCGGCGCGGCAGAATCTTGAGAAGGCGGTAGCGATTGCTCCGCAGGATTATCGAACACAACTGGGGATGGCGCTTTACGAACAGCGGATAGGTGAAAACCGTCTGGCCGAACAGCGTTATCAGCAAGTGCTGAACATGGCACCGGAAAATGGCAGTGCCATGAATAATTACGGTGCGTTTCTGTGTAGTTTAGGGCAGTATGTAGCGGCGCAGCGACAGTTTAGTGCGGCTGCACAACTTCCTGATTACAGTCAGGTTGCTGATGCGTTGGAAAATGCGGGATACTGCTTTTTCAATGCCGGGCAGGTTGAAGACGCGCGTCGTTTATTAAGTCGGGCGCTGAAATATGACCCGAAGAAAGGCATCGCATTGCTGGCGGAAGCAAACCAACAGTTTTCTGCCGGAAAAAGTGAGCAAACGCGACTGCTGATTGAGATTTATCAGCATAGTCTTCCGGCCAGTGCCGAAAGTTTATGGTTACAGATTCGTTTCGCCGCGTTAGCGGGCCATGATGGCGATAAAGAACGTTATGGCAACGTGCTGGCGCGAAGTTTTCCACAATCTAAACAGTACCAGCATTTCTTAGCTAATGAATACTGAAGCCACCCAAAATACAACAGAAGCAAAACTACCCGGTGAACGTCTGCGTGAGGCGCGCGAACGCCTTGGGCTGACTCAGCAAACTATTGCCGAGCGTTTGTGCCTTAAAATCACCACCGTTCGTGATATCGAAGACGGTACGACCCCTGCCGATTTAGCGCCGACCTTTCTGCGCGGCTATATCCGTTCTTATGCCAAGCTGGTTCATTTACCCGAAAATGACCTGCTTCCCATAGTGGATAAACAGGCCGTGCCTAAAACGATCTCCGTTTCGCCGATGCAGAGTTTTTCACTGAAAAAAAGTCGCAAAAAGCGCGATGGCTGGTTGATGACAATCACTTGGCTGGTTGTGCTGGTCGTTCTGGGGCTGACGGGTGCATGGTGGTGGCAAAACCATCAGGCTCAGCAGGCAGAGATCAACAGCATGGTCGATCACGCCAGCTCAGCACAGGCACAAACGGAAGGGCAGTCTGTTCCGCTGATGGATAACAGCGCTCCGCAGGAAACCACGACGTCGAGTTCTGCAACTGCACCTTCTTCAACGCCAGTCGATCTTTCCGCGACTATTGGGGCGGCACCATCAACGCCTCCTTCTTCCACAACTGCCCCTTCTGCTGCACCGTCCAGCCAATCATCTTCACCGGCGAACGCGACACAGTCACAGTCTGCGGGTAATACCTTGCTGGGGGCTGGGGCAGTCGCACCCGCTGCTACGGTAGCGGAGAGCAATCCGGTGCCTGCAACTCATGCATTGGTAATGACCTTTACGGCTGATTGCTGGTTGGAAGTCACGGATGCGAGCGGTAAGAAACTGTTTAGTGGCATGCAGCGTAATGGCGGCACGCTGAATCTGGATGGTCAGTCACCTTATAAACTTAAAATTGGTGCGCCAGCTGCGCTACAGATCCAATTTCAAGGTAAGCCGGTCGATTTAAGCCAATTTGTACGTAGTAGTCAGGTTGCACGTCTGACGCTGACGGCCGAATAACATGTTGTTCAAGTAAGACTGCAATGTTGGAGATGAAGTAATGCATAACGCTGCACCCATAACCCGTCGAAAATCAACACGGATTTACGTCGGCAAGGTGCCTGTTGGTGATGGTGCGCCGATTGCGGTGCAATCCATGACCAACACTCGAACCACCGACGTTGAAGCCACCGTCAACCAAATTAAAGCGCTAGAGCGTGTTGGTGTCGATATTGTCCGGGTGTCCGTACCCACAATGGATGCGGCGGAAGCCTTTAAGCTGATCAAACAGCAGGTAAGTGTTCCGCTCGTCGCTGACATTCATTTTGACTACCGCATTGCGCTGAAAGTCGCAGAATACGGCGTCGACTGTCTGCGCATCAACCCCGGTAATATTGGTAACGAAGAGCGTATTCGCTCGGTTGTTGACTGTGCGCGTTACAACAATATCCCGATCCGCATTGGTGTTAACGGCGGCTCGTTGGAAAAAGATTTGCAGGAAAAATACGGTGAGCCAACACCGGAAGCGCTGCTTGAATCGGCAATGCGCCATGTCGATATCCTCGACCGCCTAAACTTCGATCAGTTTAAAGTCAGCGTCAAAGCCTCGGATGTTTTTCTGGCGGTGCAGTCTTACCGTCTGCTGGCGGCGCGTATCGATCAGCCGCTTCACCTTGGTATCACCGAAGCCGGTGGGGCGCGTAGTGGTGCGGTGAAATCGGCTATCGGCCTCGGTCTGCTGCTGTCTGAAGGTATTGGCGATACGCTGCGTATCTCTCTAGCGGCCGATCCCGTTGAAGAAGTGAAAGTTGGCTTCGATATTCTGAAATCACTGCGCATTCGTGCACGTGGCATCAACTTCATTGCTTGCCCGACCTGCTCTCGTCAGGAATTTGACGTGATCGGTACGGTCAACGCGTTGGAGCAACGGCTGGAAGATCTCATCACGCCGATGGATGTTTCAATTATCGGTTGCGTGGTGAATGGCCCCGGTGAAGCGCTGGTGTCTACCATTGGTGTTACGGGCGGGCACAATAAGAGCGGCTTCTATGAAGACGGCGTGCGGCAGAGAGAGCGCTTCGATAACGAACAGATGATCGATCAGCTAGAAGCCAAGATTCGCGCCAAAGCCTCCATGATGGACGAAAATCAGCGTATTACCGTTAATCTGGTGGATAAATAATTTTGCAAGGCGTGGCGGTATGCCGTCGCCTGTATAATTCACGACTCCTGAACCCGATGGGGATGCCCCGCATTGAAGATGCGACGACAATCCTTCTATAATCGGGTTTATTTTTTGAAAAACGTATAGAGAACTGACGTGGCAAAAAATATTCAAGCCATTCGCGGCATGAACGATTACCTGCCAGCCGAAACGGCATTGTGGCAGCGTATTGAAAACAGCCTGAAACAGGTGCTCAGCGGCTACGGCTATAATGAAATTCGTTTGCCGATTGTCGAGCAAACACCGCTGTTTAAGCGTGCTATCGGTGAAGTGACCGATGTTGTCGAAAAGGAGATGTATACCTTTGACGATCGCAATGGCGAGAGCCTGACTCTGCGTCCTGAAGGGACGGCAGGCTGCGTCCGCGCTGGTATTGAGCACGGTATTCTCTACAATCAGGAACAGCGTCTGTGGTATGTCGGTCCAATGTTCCGCTACGAGCGTCCGCAGAAAGGGCGTTATCGTCAGTTTCATCAGTTGGGCTGTGAGGTTTTTGGTCTGCAAGGGCCGGACATTGATGCAGAACTGATCCTGATGACAGCCCGCTGGTGGCGAGTACTTGGTATCGCCGACCATGTGAAGCTGGAACTGAATTCGATCGGTTCATTGGACGCGCGTGCTCGCTATCGTGAAGCGCTGGTGGCGTTCCTCGAACAGCATAAAGATCAGCTCGATGAAGACTGTCTGCGCCGGATGTACACCAATCCGTTGCGCGTTCTGGATACCAAAAATCCACAGATTCAAGCGCTGCTGAATGACGCGCCGGTGCTGACGGACTACCTGGATGACGAGTCGCGTGAACACTTTGAGGCGTTGGGTGAACTTTTAACGCAGTCCGGTATCCCATATACCGTTAATCCGCGTCTGGTCCGTGGTTTGGATTATTATAACCGCACCGTATTTGAATGGGTTACCACCAGTCTGGGCGCTCAGGGCACGGTCTGTGCCGGTGGACGTTATGATGGTATGGTGGAGCAACTGGGCGGCCACGCGACGCCAGCCGTCGGTTTTGCGATGGGGCTGGAGCGTCTGGTTCTGCTGGTGCAGTCTGTGAACCCGGATTTCAAAGCACAGCCAAGCGTGGATGTTTATCTGATTTCTTCCGGTGCAGGAACGCAGGTAGCTGCAATGCAACTGGCGGAGAAATTACGCGATGCGCTGCCGCAGCTGAAATTGATGACCAACTATGGCGGTGGCAACTTTAAGAAACAGTTTGCTCGCGCTGATAAATGGGGCGCACGCGTCGCATTGGTATTAGGCGAAAATGAAGTGGCGGCCAGTCAGGTTGTGGTTAAAAACCTGAGCAATGGCGAACAGGATACATTGGCACAGGCTGACGTCGCATCGCGGCTGGCAACGTTACTGGATTGAGGAGAGAGACACCGTGGAAGTCTATACCACAGAGAATGAACAGGTTGATGCACTGCGTCGTTTCCTCGCGGAGAACGGAAAGGCGCTCGTTGTCGGTGTTGTGTTGGGTGTCGGTGCGCTGGTTGGCTGGCGTTTCTGGCAAAACCATCAAAATGATAGCGTGCAGGCGGCATCGGCGTCTTATCAGCAGGTGACGGAGCAACTGGCCGAAGGTAAAGCTGAAGCGATTGCTTCAACAGAGAAATTTACGGCTGAGAATAAGAATACCTATGGTGCGCTGGCTTCTCTGGAACTGGCTCGTCATTATGTTGATCAGAAAGATTTTGCTAAGGCAGCGCAACAGCTGGTACAGGCACAGTCGCAGACTAAAGATGCCGATCTGCTGGCAGTCGTGAATCTGCGTCTGGCGCGGGTTCAGCTACAGGAAAACAAAGCGGATGACGCGCTGAAAACGTTGGATGCCATCAAGCTGGAAGGCTGGGCGTCACAGGCAGCGGAAGTGCGTGGCGATATTCTGGTGAGCAAAGGGGACAATCAGGCTGCGCGTGATGCCTACAACAAAGGGTTGTCTTCCAATCCATCGCAGGCACAGCAAGCGTTACTGCGCATGAAACTGAATAACCTGTCCAGCTAAGAGGAATTCCATGCAATTGCGTAAAACACTGTTGGTAGGACTGGTTTCTGTTGCCCTGCTGAGCGGATGCTCGCTGTTTAACAGCGAAGAAGATGTTGTCACTATGTCTCCACTGCCGAAGGTGGAAAACCAGTTCACGCCAACCAAAGTGTGGAACAGTTCGGTTGGGAGTGGCATTGGTGAGTTTTATTCCAATCTTCATCCAGCATGGCAGGATAATCGCGTTTTTGCCGCCGATCGTCGTGGTACCGTAAAAGCGATGGATTTGAATGATGGCAAAGAGGTGTGGCGCGCCGATCTGTCCGAGAAGACCAATTTCTTCTCTCGCAATAATCCAGCGCTGCTGTCTGGCGGCGTAACGGTTTCTGGTAAGCATGTCTATGTCGGCAGCGAGAAGGCGCAGGTCTATGCGCTGAATGCGGAAGATGGTACGCCGGTATGGCAGACGAAAGTGGCAGGCGAAGCGCTGTCACGTCCTGTGGTCAGTGATGGTGTGGTGCTGATTCACACTAGCAACGGTATGTTGCAGGCCTTGAATGAAGCGGATGGCGCAATCAAGTGGAGCGTCAATCTGGATATGCCGACGCTGTCTCTGCGCGGTGAATCTGCCCCGACAACCGCATTTGGTGCGGCGATTGTCGGCGGTGACAACGGTCGTGTGAATGCCGTGATGATCAATCAGGGTCAACTCATCTGGCAACAGCGTATTTCACAGCCGAGTGGCGCAACCGAAATCGATCGTCTGAACGATGTCGACACAACACCCGTTGTTGCGGGCGAAGTGGTGTACGCGCTGGGCTACAATGGCAATATGACTGCGCTGGATCTGCGTTCTGGTCAGGTTTTGTGGAAGCGTGAACTGGGTTCCGTGCATGATTTCATCATTGACGGTGACCGCATCTATCTGGTCGATCAGGACGATCGCGTTGTTGCATTGAACACTAACGGTGGCGTGAGCCTGTGGCGTCAAAGCGATCTGCTGCACCGTAACTTAACGGCACCAGCGCTGTATAACGGTTATCTGGTTGTGGGCGATGCCGAAGGGTATCTGCACTGGCTGAATACGGCAGATGGTCGCTTTGTGGCACAACAAAAAGTGGATAGCTCTGGTTTCCTGAGCAAGCCTGTCATTGCCAGCGACAAGCTGTTGATTCAGGCGAAAAATGGTGATGTCTACGCGTTCACTCGCTAAGTAATACCGTATTGATTTGGAGCGCAGCGCTTTTGGAGGCGTTCCCACTTTTAACTGTGTTACTACAACGGCTCCTGACACTATCAGGGGCCGTTTCGTCTTTTTATCGTCAGCGAGTGTTTCGCTGTAACGTATTGAAATATAAGTAATGAGGTTGTAACAATGATACCTGTCGTCGCGCTGGTCGGGCGCCCGAATGTGGGTAAATCCACGCTATTTAACCGCTTAACGCGCACTCGTGATGCATTGGTGGCGGATTTCCCTGGGCTGACTCGTGACCGCAAGTATGGTCGTGCAGAAGTGGAAGGGCATGAATTTATTATCGTCGATACCGGTGGGATTGACGGCACGGAAGACGGTGTGGAAACGCGCATGGCGGGTCAATCGCTGGTGGCGATTGAAGAAGCTGATATCGTGCTGTTCATGGTCGATGCTCGCGCGGGGCTGATGCCTGCGGATGAAGGCATTGCCAAGCATTTGCGCAGCCGCGAAAAGACGACGGTGCTGGTCGCTAACAAAACCGATGGCCTTGACCCTGATATGGTCACTGCGGATTTTTATTCACTCGGTATGGGTGAGGTCTACGCGATTGCCGCATCTCATGGCCGTGGCGTAACGTCGCTGCTGGAAACGGTTTTACTGCCGTTTGTACAAGATGAAATAGAAGAGCCGGTCGAGCTCACCGAAGAAGAAGAGAACGCGGCTTATTGGGCAGCGTTAGAAGCGGAAGAGCAGGCCAACGAAGAAGAAGCGGAAGACGATTTCAATCCTGAAGATTTGCCGATCAAACTGGCGATTGTCGGGCGTCCGAACGTGGGGAAATCCACGCTGACTAACCGTATTCTGGGTGAAGAGCGTGTTGTGGTGTACGACATGCCGGGCACAACGCGTGACAGTATCTACATCCCGATGGTGCGCGATGAACGTGAATATATTCTGATTGACACCGCCGGGGTGCGTAAGCGCGGTAAAGTCACGGATACGGTAGAAAAATTCTCCGTCATCAAGACGTTGCAGGCGATTGAAGATGCTAACGTAGTGCTGCTGGTTATCGATGCACGTGAAGGTATTTCCGATCAAGATCTCTCACTGCTGGGCTTTATCCTCAATAGTGGGCGCTCACTGGTGATCGTGGTGAACAAGTGGGATGGCCTGTCGCAGGAAGTGCGCGATCAGGTGAAAGATACGCTGGATCTGCGCCTCGGCTTTATCGATTTTGCCCGCATTCACTTCATTTCTGCGCTACACGGCAGCGGCGTGGGTAACCTGTTTGAATCGGTGGCCGAAGCCTATTCTTGCGCGACGCGTCGTGTGAGCACGGCGATGTTGACGCGTGTTATGCAAATGGCGGCAGACGACCACCAGCCGCCGCTGGTGCGCGGTCGTCGCGTGAAGCTGAAATATGCGCACGCCGGGGGGTATAACCCGCCGATTGTGGTGATCCACGGTAATCAGGTGAAAGACCTGCCAGATTCCTACAAGCGCTACTTGATGAACTACTATCGTCGTTCGCTGGAAGTGATGGGTACGCCGATTCGTATTCAGTTTAAAGAAGGGGAAAACCCCTTTGCAGACAAGCGCAACACGCTGACGCCAAACCAGCTACGTAAGCGTAAGCGGTTAATGTCGCATCTTAAAAAGAGTAAATGATTCATCAACGGGGGCGAATAGCGATATTCGCCCCCGTTTCGTCTCTGATAAAACGAATAATAATCAAGGAAAGTCATGTCCTGGGAAACCTGGAGTTTTGCATTCAACGTTACGATGCCTAATGTACTTATGTTGTTGATAGGTATTGTGTTACGCAAACTCAATCTTCTGAATGATGCGTTTTGTGATACGGCAATGCGGGTTGTATTCAATCTTTCTCTTCCCTGTCTGTTGTTTTTTAGTGTTGCAGGCAATCACCATTCTTTCGCAAGCCAATGGCCACTAGTGGTATATGGCACGGTAGGGATATTGGCGACATTTCTGCTGCTGGAAATCGCGGCGGTGAAGGTCGTCAAGGACCCGAAGGAACGCGGCATTTTTGTGCAAGGTGGGTTCCGTTCGAATACTGGCGTAATGGGGCTGGCATTTGCGATGAGTGCTTACGGTGATGAAGGCATTGCTGTTGGCTCACTGTATCTGATGGTGACCGTGATTATGTTCAACGCACTGTCTGTCATTACGCTGACGCGCAGCTTGCAGCGGCAATCTCCTGAACAGAAGATCCCAGTAAGCCAATTGCTGCGGGGGATTGTGACGAACCCGCTGATCATTGGTTTACTTCTGGGGGCTGCATATGAGCAGAGCCAATTACCGATGCCGAGTGTGATTAAGCAAACCGGCGGCTTTATTTCCTCAATGGCGCTGCCGCTAGCGTTACTCTGTGCCGGAGCCAGTCTGGAGTGGCGTAGTATGTTTCGTTCGTCCAATGTTGCCGTGTTGTCTTCTGTGGCGAAGATATTCATTGTGCCGGGGCTACTCACGCTGGGCGGATGGCTGGTTGGTTTTCGCGGTGTTGAGTTGGGCATTATTTTTCTATTTTCATCGACGCCAACCGCAGCAGGTAGCTATGCAATGACTCGCGCGATGGGGGGAAACGCCACGTTGGCAGCGAATATTATTGGCTTGACGACGGTTGGCGCGTTTTTCATGATTGCGATTGGGCTGTACGTGTTGCGTTCCCTCGGTGTGATTTAACGTCTGACCACCACGTGTTATTGATAGCAAAATGGAGGAGAAAAGATGGATGCGCTTTGTCCTGATTGTCACCACGTGATGCTGTGGCAGCCTGATGGTTCATTTTTATGCAAGGTCTGCCAGCAGCATTATCTGCGTAAGGCGGCGTGCCCTGAATGTAACCACTTACTCCAGGAACTGAAAGCCTGTGGCGCGGTGGATTATTTCTGTCAGCAGCACGGGATGATTTCCAAACGGCGGGTTGTGTTCAGTTACGTACCTGCCGATTAAGCCAATTGTTACGCTTGTATGCCGTTGCGCCACAGTTCAGTCAGTTCCGGTGGCGCGCGGTCTTCGGGGATCAGCAAGATGACATCGGCATATTGATTCTGCTGCGGGTGGCTGTAGCTGATGTGGATGCGGTAATAGAACTGGTCGCCGCGTCCTGGGCCATCGGGTTCGCCGGATTCACGAGCTTGGGGAAAGGCATCGCGGATCGCATTACAAATGCGTTCCCGTTCGGATGAGGGGACGCTGGCGAGCGCGAAGCGTCGCGGCCCCGCCAGCTTGGGGATAAAGGCGAATCCCCCTTCACGCGCCAGCTCAATGATGGCGTCGTCGTTGAGCTCTGGCAGCGTTCTCATAAGAACTCCTGACGTACCTCCACGCCCACGGTTTCCCATGACTGCTGGATGATATCGGCAACAGTGTGGTTAAAACGCTTAGCGGCATGTTGAATGGTATGGCGCGCGAAAATCTCGAAATCCGCATTTTGCGGCAGCGCTTTGTCACACAGCGTGTCGTACCAGATACGACCCGCTTTTTCCCAGGAATGCCCGCCTAGCGCGATAGCTGTCAGATAGAATGCTCGGTTGGGAATACCCGAGTTCAGGTGTACACCGCCGTTATCTTCACGGGTGTTGACATATTCGTTCATGTGGGAGGGCTGGGGATCGGTACCCAACAGTTCATCATCATACGCGGTGCCCGGATGAGACATCGAGCGCAGCCCCATGCCATGGATACCGTCTGCCAGAAGTTCGGCACCGATAAACCAGTCGGCCTGTTCAGCGGTTTGCCCTAAATGATACTGTTTGACCATCGAACCAAAGACGTCGGACAGCGATTCATTGAGCGCGCCGGATTGGCGGAAATAAATCAGCCCCGCTTCATGTTCGGTGATGCCGTGAGCGAGTTCATGTGCAACGACATCAAGCGCAATCGTGAAGCGATTGAATATTTTACCGTCACCATCCCCGAATACCATCTGTTGCCCGTTCCAGAAGGCATTCTGGTAATCCTGACCGTAATGTACGGTGCCAGCCAGTGTCAGCCCTTCAGCGTCCAACGAATTGCGTTGGAAAATCTTCCAGAAAAAATCATAGGTTACGCCCAGGTAGTCATAGGCCTCATCCACCGCGATATCACCGTTGCTGGATTGACCTTCAGCGCGTACCAGTTTGCCAGGCAACTGTTGCTGCTGTTCTGCATCAAGGATACGGCGGTTTGCTTGCCCTGCGGACAATGTCTCATGAGGCTCAGGGCGCGGGTTGTGGCTGACCATTAATGACTGAACGTGCATCAGTGTTTGTTGCGCGCAGTGTCGCTGCTCGTCTGTGCCGTTTGCAATAATACGATGCAGAATATAGGGGGGGATTACGCTACAAATTTTTTGTCTGGACTTCATACCTCATCTCCTTGAAAACGCTCATCAGGGGTAACTCAGACGATCAATAAAGCTCACTGTCTTTTTATCCCATCCGCTTCATCGCGCAGTGCTGCTTGAAGTATGACGGGGATAAATTTTAGTGAGCTGGAAATGAGTATAGTTCAGATGTCAGTGGCAAGAATGGGGGATCGCCGTCGTTTTAGGATAAATCCCCATTCCGTGCATTTTATGCCAATCGCGTTATTTTGGCATCTGAGACGAGGGTTTTCGCCGCTTTTTCACGGAACTTGAGTTTTGAATCAGCGTCGTGACCTGACTTTCTACCCAGCCGTCCTGCAAACGGGTTTTCAGCGTTTCACCGGGGGCAGTTTGCGCGACATTTTTCAGCACCTTACCGTCCGGCGCCGTGGTGACGTTATAGCCACGCGCCAGAGTCGCCAGCGGGCTAACCCCTTCCAGTCGCGAACAGGCGATGCCTAACTTTTGCTTGTTCTGATTCAACTGACGCTCTACTGCGCTTTGCATCTGATAGCTCAACTGCTGCAAACGCTGCTGCGCACGATGAATGCGGGTTTGCGGCTGCTGCTGCATCAGGCGCTGTTGTAAGCGTTCACTTCGGCGTGAGGTCAGCCGAAGCTGATGCTGCATAGCGTCATCCAGTCGCTGGCGTAGTTTAATCAACTGAGTTTGCTGACGTGCCAACCGCAGTTGCGGGTGCTGCTGCTGCAAGCGATGGTGCAGGCGGGTAAATTCCCGGTTGCGTTGGGCAAGGTAGTAGTCCATTGCCATTTCCAGACGCTGGCGATGGGACTGGATCTGACGCAATAGCTCAAGTTGGTTACGGCTCACTAACTCGGCAGCAGCGGACGGCGTGGGTGCACGCAGGTCACCGACGAAATCGGCGATGGTGACATCGGTCTCATGGCCGACGGCGCTGACGATAGGAATACGGCTAGCGAAAATAGCGCGGGCGACCCGTTCGTCGTTAAAGCTCCAGAGATCTTCCAGTGACCCTCCGCCGCGCCCGACGATTAACACGTCACACTCATCTCTCTGGTTAGCCAGTTCGATGGCGCGAACAATCTGTAGCGGCGCTTCGGCGCCTTGCACTGACGTGGGATACACGATCACCGGCAGTGACGGATCGCGGCGCTGCAAAACTTGCAAGATATCGTGCAAGGCGGCACCGCTGGCTGACGTAATCACACCGACCTGTTTGGCGGGAGAGGGCAGAACCTGCTTAAACTGCTGGTCGAACAGCCCTTCGGCAGCGAGGCGCTGCTTGAGCTGTTCAAACTGCTGCTGTAGCAGGCCATCGCCAGCGGGCTGCATGCTTTCCGCCAGTAGCTGATAGTCGCCGCGAGGTTCATACAGCGTGATGGTGGCACGAATCAGCACTTGCTGACCGTTTTGCGGGCGGAACGTCACTCTGCGGTTGCTGGTGCGGAACATCGCACAGCGCACCTGTGCCCGCTCGTCTTTTAGCGTGAAATACCAATGGCCGGATGAGGGCTGAGAGAGGTTGGAGATTTCGCCGGAGAGCCAAATCTGGCCCATTTCCATTTCCAACAGTTGTCTAACCGTCTGATTCAGGCGGCTAACGGTAAAAATTGCAGAGGAGGGAAATTGAGACATTGTGAGCCAGATCAAATTTTAAAACAGTCACTTAATTGATCGATACTACCTACCTGAAACAGGTAATCAAGCATTTTAGTAAAATAATGCTGGAGGCAACCGATTACGCTCTGTATAATGCCACGGCAATATTTTATCTATTCTTACATCCACCTTGGTGAGATATTGCCCATGCTACGTATCGCTAAAGAAGCACTGACGTTTGACGACGTCCTCCTGGTTCCTGCTCATTCTACCGTTCTGCCTAACACTGCCGATCTGTCCACGCAGTTGACGAAAAACATCCGCCTGAATATTCCTATGCTGTCCGCAGCGATGGATACCGTTACCGAATCCGGCCTGGCCATTGCGCTGGCGCAGGAAGGCGGCTTGGGCTTTATTCACAAAAATATGTCCATTGAGCGTCAGGCGGAAGAAGTAAGCCGCGTGAAAAAACACGAAAGCGGTGTTGTGGTTGATCCACAAACCGTGACGCCAGAAACGACGCTGCGTGAAATGAAAGAGCTGACCGAGCGTAACGGCTTCGCGGGCTACCCGGTTGTTGCAAAAGACAACGAACTGGTCGGTATCATTACCGGTCGTGACGTGCGTTTTGTTACCGATCTGGAAAAACCAGTTAGCGCGTTCATGACGCCGAAAGAGCGTCTGGTCACGGTTAAAGAAGGCGAAGCGCGTGATGTCGTGCTGCAAAAAATGCACGAAAAACGCGTTGAGAAAGCACTGGTGATTGACGACCAATTCCACCTGATCGGCATGATCACAGTAAAAGATTTCCAGAAAGCAGAACGTAAACCGAACGCCTGTAAAGACGAACACGGTCGTTTGCGTGTAGGCGCGGCAGTTGGCGCTGGTGCAGGCAACGAAGAGCGTGTTGATGCACTGGTTGCCGCAGGTGTTGACGTACTGCTGATTGACTCCTCACACGGCCATTCCGAAGGCGTATTGCAACGTATTCGTGAAACACGTGCTAAATACCCGAACCTCGAAATCATCGGCGGCAACGTTGCAACGGGTTCTGGCGCGAAAGCGCTGGTTGAAGCTGGCGTTAGCGCGGTGAAAGTCGGTATCGGCCCTGGCTCTATCTGTACCACCCGTATCGTGACGGGCGTAGGTGTACCGCAGATCACGGCGATCTCTGACGCGGTTGAAGCGTTAGAAGGCACTGGCATTCCGGTCATCGCCGACGGTGGTATCCGTTTCTCTGGTGATATTGCTAAAGCCATCGCGGCCGGTGCAGCCTGTGTCATGGTCGGTTCTATGCTGGCGGGTACAGAAGAATCCCCAGGTGAAATCGAACTGTATCAAGGTCGTTCATTCAAATCTTATCGCGGTATGGGCTCACTGGGTGCGATGTCTAAAGGTTCATCAGACCGTTACTTCCAGACCGATAACGCTGCCGACAAACTGGTGCCGGAAGGTATCGAAGGTCGCGTAGCCTATAAAGGCCGCTTGAAAGAGATTGTTCACCAGCAGATGGGTGGCTTGCGCTCCTGTATGGGGTTGACCGGTTGCGCCACTATCGACGCGCTGCGCACGCAGGCTGAGTTTGTACGCATCAGCGGCGCGGGCATTCAAGAAAGCCACGTTCACGACGTTACCATTACTAAAGAGTCACCAAACTACCGTATGGGTTCATAAGGTAATTTGCGGGCTGATTTAACCCGATAAACCCGGTACTATTGCCTACCTTTTTAGGGCTATTCGCCGGGTTTACTTATTTTTTAGCTTTTTGGAACACGCTCCTCATGACTGAAAACATTCATCAACACCGCATTCTTATTCTGGATTTCGGCTCGCAGTACACGCAACTGGTTGCACGTCGCGTGCGTGAACTGGGCGTTTACTGTGAACTGTGGGCATGGGATGTCACGGAAGCGCAGATTCGCGGCTTTAATCCGAACGGGATCATCCTGTCCGGTGGCCCGGAAAGCACCACCGAATTTGGCAGCCCACGCGCGCCAGAATACGTTTTCAATGCTGGCGTACCGGTATTAGGCGTGTGCTACGGCATGCAGACGATGGCGATGCAGTTGGGTGGCCACGTTGAAGGTTCCAACGAGCGTGAGTTTGGTTATGCGCAGGTAGAAGTTAAGACGGATAGCGCGCTGGTACGTGATATTCAGGATGCGTTGAGCGCCACGGGCGCGCCGCTGCTGGATGTCTGGATGAGCCACGGCGACAAAGTGACGGCGATCCCGGAAGGGTTTGAGACCGTTGCCAGTACGGATACCTGTCCGTTCGCCATCATGGCTAACGAAGAGAAGCGTTTTTACGGCGTGCAATTCCACCCGGAAGTGACGCACACCCGTCAGGGTCAGCGTATGCTGGAACGTTTTGTACGCGATATTTGCCAGTGTGAAGCCCTGTGGACGCCAGCCAAGATTATCGACGATGCGGTGAACCGTATTCGTGAGCAGGTGGGTAACGACCACGTGATTTTGGGTCTGTCTGGCGGTGTGGATTCTTCCGTTACTGCGATGCTGCTGCACCGTGCTATTGGTGACCGTCTGACCTGCGTGTTTGTCGACAACGGCCTGTTGCGCCTGAACGAAGCCGATCAGGTTCTGGAAATGTTCGGCGACCATTTCGGTCTGAACATTGTTCACGTGGCAGCGGAAGATCGCTTCCTGAGTGAGCTGGCTGGAGAAAACGATCCAGAAGCCAAGCGTAAGATCATCGGTCGTGTGTTTGTTGAAGTGTTCGATGAAGAAGCCAGCAAGCAAGCCGACGTGAAATGGCTGGCGCAAGGCACTATCTACCCGGACGTCATCGAATCTGCGGCGTCTGCGACGGGCAAAGCGCACGTGATAAAATCACACCACAACGTGGGTGGCCTGCCTAAAGAGATGAAACTGGGTCTGGTTGAGCCGCTGAAAGAGCTGTTCAAAGACGAAGTGCGCAAGATTGGTTTGGAACTGGGTCTGCCGTACAACATGCTGTACCGTCATCCGTTCCCGGGCCCGGGTCTGGGCGTGCGCGTGCTGGGTGAAGTGAAGAAAGAATACTGCGACCTGCTGCGTCGTGCGGATGCGATCTTCATCGAAGAGCTGCACAAAGCCGACCTGTACAACAAAGTCAGTCAGGCATTCACCGTCTTCCTGCCGGTTCGCTCCGTGGGTGTGATGGGCGATGGTCGTAAATACGATTGGGTTGTCTCACTGCGTGCGGTCGAAACCATCGACTTTATGACCGCGCACTGGGCACACCTGCCATACGACTTCTTAGGTCGCGTCTCCAACCGCATCATCAACGAAGTCGACGGCATCTCCCGTGTTGTTTATGACGTATCGGGTAAGCCACCAGCAACGATTGAGTGGGAATGATTGGGCATCCAGAACTGACCGATACCATCTAGCAAAAACATCCTGAAGCCCGCGTAATAGCGGGCTTTTTTATTATTAGCTAAATACCACTTGGAAAACTTTCCTATCGCCAAGTACTCCGTTTCTATTGCATGGTTGATGATACGATTTTAACTTGATACAAACCCCGTGGAATGATGCAATATAACAATGCTTGGAAAATTAGTTCTTATAGCAATCATATTCGTCAGTCAAATATGAATTCGAGTTAAAGGTGTTATGCTGCATGTGTTTCATAAAATATTATATTTTAAATAAAGATACGTTTTCCTCGATAAGGGAAGTTTTACGTCCAATTAATGACGAGTTAGTTGATATGTTAACACGCTCAACTGATGCAAGTTTTAGTGGAAAAGGGGTATAAGGTATAAAAATATCCTTTGAATCTTGCAATGTTGTTATTGTGATTTTATCTGCTCTTTTATAAAGGAAGGTTAGGAGACCATCTTCCTTGGAACCTATAATGTCAACATGAAGAATGTTTTTCCCAATTTGAATAAAACATGATCTCTCAATATTATGGACGTGCTCTACAGAAATGTACGAGTTAGTTTTTTTGCTCTTACCTCCTTCAGCTATTGGTATGCGGCGAATCTCATGGATGTAGCAGGCTGGTAGAAAGATACCAGGCCCGTAGTAATTATGTGGATAGTGATTTGCGATAGGTACAGCGGCGTTAGTAGATGATACAAGTGGAAGGTCAACAGCTCGGACTAAATGGTTGTCTTTGTGTTCAACAGTAAAGCGTATCGCTATAATGCAAAATTCGATTTTTGAGTCAATCAGGCAATCAAGGTCTGCAAGTATAGTATCCAGTTTATCTCGTTTGTCTGCGTTGATGTACTTTAACTCAATTTTTCTACCAAAAACTCTAATATCACCTGAGCCGGATCTAGTTGATGGGATTTCAGTATTATTTGGTGAAATATATTCGTATAGGTGAGAGCATATTACTTGACGAAAATTATCCTCGTCGCGTGTTGAGCGAGTCCATTTTGCTTTCTCGAGAGTTTGCACTAGTATGGAATGTAGTTCTGAACGGTACATTTGGATTCCTTTTCATATATGATAATTGACGTCATGCAATTGACGCGGTGTTGTAGATATAAAGTGGTTTGTTGTAAATATCTAGAATATACTATTTATTTTAGAGAACCTCCGGCATATGCTCTATTCCTAATGTCGATGCCAAGATAAACAATAAATTCGGAAGAGATAATTTCCTTCATAAGAGTCATTATTATTTGATGATTTTTTAAGTTATCTATAATTTAATGAAATTAAAAAATGTTTATATTCTAATGCCTTCTCTATCTGGGATGGCGATTTTTTAAAAATATTTTTTATCAGGGAGTGATAGTAACCAAAAAATCCTTATTTCTTATACTAATAAAAATATTATCTTCTTTAATCATTAGCAATCATTAAATAAGTTTTTCAATTTTATCCCCAACCCATCAGCAATAACCCCAATCACTTCCAGCGTCGGATTTCTCACGCCACGCTCAATCCCACTAATATAGGTGCGATCCAAACCGCACTTATCGGCGAAAGCCTCTTGGGAGAGTCCAGCTTGTAAGCGAAGTGTTTTTATGCGTTGTCCAAAACGGACGGTGATATTTTTTGCATTTTCCATGTGATAAGCATTATCTCTCGTTGCTTATCCGACCACGGACTATGAGTCACATATGAGAGATTTTGTCGATTTAATTGGTAAGGTTGGAACGTCAGGCTGGATCGTGAAATGCAAACAGCGTGGTTAGATTGGTGTGTAATCCGTTAGCGATGATGTGGATAATTTCCAGAGTGGGATTTCTGATGCCGCGCTCGATACCGCTGATATAGGTACGATCCAGCCCGCACTTTTCCGCAAAGGCTTCCTGAGACAGGCCTGCCTCCAATCTGAGTGTCTTTACACGTTGTCCTAGCAGGACTTTCACTGAATCTGATGTTTTCATGTGACTAGCATTGAATTTTGATGCTTATCAGTCCACGGACTATTAGTCACATTCGTTAGATTTTGTGCTATAGTTGTGACTTATAGTCAACAAAAGGGGCAGTGGAATGAATCACACTGACTGGCATCCGGCGGATATCATCGCGGGATTACGGAAGAAAGGGACGACGCTAGCGGCAGTTTCCAGAGCGGCGGGGCTGGCGTCATCCACGCTGGCGAATGCGCTTACCAGACACTGGCCGAAAGGCGAACGGCTGATTGCCGAAGCGATGGGGAAGAGGCCGGAAGAGATTTGGCCATCGCGTTACCAAAACACCGAGTGCTTGCAGGGCGTAGAAAGGAAGACAAAGTGAAAACCAGCTCCTCGTCAACTTACAAAACCTTGCATTATGAGTAAGCGGATTTCGGCTCTCCTTAACGGATTTTGATGGAATGGAAATCCGTTAAGGAGCCAACAAGCGCAGCGCGTTAGCCGCTTGATACGGGAAAGCTGGCGCAGTAAATTATTGATGCTTTATAGCTGCTGCAAGCAGCATCCCACGTTGCCACGACCTTCAACACCGCGATGATCTGATGCTTGGCAAATCGAGCCTTACGCATAGCGATCTCCTCGGGGGACATAATCAGTATGTCGGAATATCTCTAAAAGTGAATGGTTCGGTTTACCAAGATACTGATAAAATCACCTCGTTTCGCTACCACTATTCAATCCGCGACAAACTAAAAACCATCACCTTTTGTCGATATGGTGTTGGCGGGATGATTTTTCAGAGGTATGTGGACGGCTGAATTAAGCAAGAAGATGATCTCAGCAGGTCAGCAAAATCTGGTGATTATTGGTAGAATTAAAATCTTTCTTCAGACTCTGCCATTTTTTCCAGTATCGCCGTCTTTATTATTGATACGAAAAGCGGCTGAAATAGGGCATAAAGCCGCATGAAAATCCCAAACAGACTACAACCGCTGGTCGATGATGGCCTGATAGACAATGTGCTCCAACGCTTGAAAAGCGGCAAGGAAGCGGACGTTTACACTGTTTTATGTGGTGACAAAATCCAGTGTGCCAAAGTTTACAAAGAAGCAATGCAGCGTAGCTTTAAACAGGCTGTGCAGTATCAGGAAGGGCGCAAAGTCCGTAATACGCGTAACGCCCGTGCAATGCAAAAAAACTCAAAATTCGGACGCAAGCAACAAGAAGAATCCTGGCAAACCGCGGAGGTCGAAGCATTGTTTCGTCTTGCTAATGCCGGCGTTCGTGTACCACAACCCTATATTTGCATTGACGGTGTGTTATTGATGGAGTTGGTCACAGATGTTGAAGGCGCTGTTGCTCCACGCCTTAGCGATGTGATTCTAACGGAAGAGAGTGCCGTTGCTGATTTTAATACGATGATCCGCAATATTGTGCGCATGTTGTGTGCAGGCATCGTACATGGTGATTTATCGGAATTTAACGTACTGCTTGACGCGCAAGGACCGGTAATTATCGACTTGCCACAGGCTGTGGACGCCGCCGCCAACAACCATGCTGAATCCATGTTTACACGTGATGTTAATAACATTACTGCTTACTACGGCCAGTTTGCGCCACAATTATTGCAAACACGGTATGCGCAAGAAATCTGGATGTTATATGAAGACGGAAAATTAACCCCAGAAACAGTGCTAACCGGTCTCTTCGTCGAAGCGGCGCATGAAGTGGATATGGGTTCACTGATTGATGAAATCATTGCAGCTGAAGATGAGTTCTACGAACGTCAGCGGGCAAGAAAAGAACGCGATGATGAATAATTGTCGGAACGACATAAGTCGTCGATAGAATTTTCAGGGGGGATAGTGGAGACGGAGTTCATGATAGTCACATGACGCCAGTTTGCCGTTCATCCCCAGGTATACGAGAGGCGGGGCTGGCTAAGCCTGAACCTCACCCCCGCTCTTCTAAAGTGCAATAGAGATTCTGCCGTATGGCAGAATCATGCGAAAAGTTCCGCTATGACGCGCCTTTTGGGTTACCCATTCTTTCTTCAATAAAAAGAGTGAGCGATTCAACCTCTTGTTCATCATAAAAATTGCTGAGCGAAATAGGGAGCACCGTCAGATGATTAGCGATTAAAAATAAAAAGTCATCAGTTTTATTGATGTGAGAAATAGCGTGCCATGTATAGCTGCTGCTTGAGTTTTCTGTCTCCCCGTAAATTCCATCGTTGTTTATTATTATTTTCACCCTGATTGGAAAAGCATCGGAAGGATGATTTTTTATTTTCACGATCGCTAATGAAAGTAAAATGGAAAGTACGGTTAGCGAAGCGGTAAAATAAGAAAATAATTTTATAATTGGATGGGCTTCACGTTCATTAGATAGGAAAATAATCGCCAGCAATATGAAGAGCGATAAGAGAAATAAAACGAATGAAAGCAGTAATAGGGAGTGGGTTACCCTGTGTTTATAGCTCTTTTTCTTTTCAGCCCAGTTGGACATCAGTTTAATGCTTTTTTCATAGTCGTTTTGTGTTAATGACTGATGAAAAATGAATTCTTTATTCCCTGTTTCCATTTTCTTTGCGATCTCTGTTATCCATACAACATTATATTCACATCATGGACTCTCTGTAGAGGATTTTTCTACCTAATTGCTTCCCTGTGCATGAGTTCGCGTTTTAGTCACGCGAGTGAATATGTTGGAAAGGCTAAATAGCCCGAAAAACAGGGCCACAGCATGGAGAATCAGGCACTAATCGTGAGGGTTAACGCTTTTCCTGTTGCTTCAATATTCCTGCTTTAAGCATATCCACTTCCTTTCCGTTAATCGTGGCGGTGGCGGAGGTGACCTGATATTCCAGATCGCTGAACTGGCAAAAATCGGGTTTGTACTGTGGGAGCAGAGCAGATGCTTGGGAAAAAATGAATTTTTCTCCAATCATTCCGGCATCAAAACTACTCAATCCAAAAGGTGGGAAAGCGAGCGCCTGTTCGGCCGAAGTGCCTTCGCTGTTTTTGAGTCGTAACGTGGCGCGAAAATTGGCGACTTCACCGAGTTTATTCGTATTGATAGAGAAATTAAGTTCGCATTTATAGGGATTATTATCTCCACCGAATGGGCTCGATTCATGTTTTAACGTTAAGTCCGGTAATACGTCGCGTGTCGCGTTTCTCTCACGCTTATCTTTTTCACATTGGCGAAAATAATCGTTATCTGCACGCCCTTTATACTTCTGGGCTTGATGACAATCCACATCAACGTACTGTCCGCTGTAATACATCTGGGACAAATATTTGCTTGCACCTGTTACGTCATTTTTATAGGCCTGTTCTAATAATGCATAGGCCTTACGGTAATCGGCCTTGATGAGTACGCCATCGTAATACATTTTTCCGAGATTCATCAGGGCGTTGTCATTGCCTTGTTTTGCCGCCCGATCGTACCATTTTTCAGCTTCTGATCCGTCTGCATGAATACCCCAGCGTCCTTTTTCGTATACCGACCCAAGAATATTTTGTGCCTCTGGATGGCCGCCTTCGGCTGCGACGCGGAACCATTTAAGGGCTTCAATATTCTCATTTTTAATACCGGCATAGCCAAAATTATACAAATGACCGACCAGGAAATTTATTTCTGGATCGCCATCTTTTGCCCAGAATATTGCTAGCCGTAGCACATCCCGTTTGCTAAAGCCGATACGGGTAAAGAAACGTTGTGTCTCTTCATCACCATTGGTGAGGTATCTTTTGGCGGTGTAAATTAACGTAGAACGCTGTGATATGTCGCTATCGGCATTGGCTTTTGCGCTATAGAGATAATCGATGATTATCTCTATTACATCAGGCGGTGTTTTGAGATCGGCACGATTCATTTTTTCTGCGAACTGTCTGGCGCGTTCTTTATCCTGCGCCACACCTTTGCCATATTGATAAAAATACCAGACGTTGTAGCAGCCAACATTGCCGTCTATTTCGCAGGCCTGCTGGTAATACTGGCGCGCTTGCGTAGTATCTTGCGGGACTATTATGCCGTACTCATAGATGAACCCTAGCGTGCTTAATGCCTGCGAGTCGCGGTCTTTCGCTAATGCTGTCAGCGCGGTTAATGCATGAGTATCCTGCTGCGTCAGGCGTCCGTAGATCGCCTCTATTTTGTCATTGGCTGGGCTGATGGATACCGCCGACAGGCTGAGCAGCGTGGCAATTATTGTTTTCCTTATCATCGATTTTCATTCCCTGAGTGAATAGCAATGTATAGCAAAGATGTCGGCCAAGGTGATGGTTTGCCGTTGGTCGTGTCTTCTAGAACCATCGACTCAATCACCACCGTCATTATCTAACGCACCCGGTTTATTATTTCTCAACAACGCCCATTTTCTGAACTGGGTCGGCGTCATCTCCATCTGCTGGGAAAAGGCGCGTCTGAAAGCGGTATCTTCACTGTAACCGCATTCGGCGGCAACCTGCTTGATATTGGTCATTGGGTTTTCAAGCAGCAGACAGGCCATTTCGATCCTGACGCGGGTAATAAAGTTCTTCGGGCTTTCCGCCGTGAGTTCTTTGAGCTTGCGGTGCAGCGTTCGGTCACTGAAATTCAGAGCGCTGGCTAACGCTTCTGCGGTGATGGCTGGATTTTCGTAACGAATGAGCTGTTCAGCACGCAGCAGTAGGGGGTGTACGGTATTAATAAACCCCTGCGGCGCATAAATACGCTGCGAGAGCGGCTGGCTGTCTGCTACCGCCATATCTGCCGCTAATTTTGCGATCTTAGGCCCACCACTGCGGCGAATAATATGCAGGGCAAGTTCCACCCAGGATAATGGTCCGCCGGTGGTAATGATGCCATCTTGTTCTTCCAGCGCTTTGCCCCACACCGGTTTTGCCTTCGGGTATTTCTGCTTAAAGGTGTGGTAGAGCCACCATGTTGTGGTGCAGAAGCGACCATCCAATAGCCCTGCTTCGGCCAGAATAAACCCACCCGCACAGGCACCGCCTATCAGCGAGCCCTGCTGGTATTGCTCCCTGAGCCAAATGGCGGACTCATGAACGGATGATGCCGCTAGCGGTAATTTATCCGGTCCGAGCATCATTCCGGTTGCCAGCACGACATCTGCTTTACCCACCGTATCAAACGAGCTGTCTACGTGAATGAGCCTGCCTTGGGCATCACGTACTGGCTTGCCGTCTGCACTGATGATGGACGTTTCAAAAGAGAGCGGAGGGGCGGAGGAAGAAGCGCTCTCAGGCGGTGTAATCAGTGCCTGATTGACCATCCAGAAGATATCGGAAAGCCCGGAGATGGCCGACTGCATACTGCCCGGCAGCGCCAGAATAGAGATGTGCATAGTGACGTTTCCTGTCCGACAATATTTGGCGAGTTTTGCATGAACTATGTCAAGTTTGCCATCTTACTGCAAGCGCCAACCGCGATTAAAATTCAACCATTCGCCCCCAGAAGCGATGTGTCGCGTCGGGGAACTGGCGATGGTATCAACCCGTTTAAGGAGAACGTATGGCGCATTATCGTATGAAATGGCTTGGGCACCTGGCTATCGCATTAGGTCTGGTGCTGTCTGCCAGCGTTCACAACGTTGCGGAGGCAGCAAAAATTAACAATATCGTTTTAGTCCACGGTGCCTTTGCCGATGGTTCCAGTTGGTCTGCCGTCACGACCCGACTACAGGAAATGGGATACCACGTAACTGCGGTGCAAAACCCGCTCACCTCTTTAGCGGATGACGTTGAAGCGACGGATCGCGTGCTGCAAAGGCAGCAGGGTGATGTGCTGCTGGTCGGGCATTCATGGGCGGGGGCTGTTGTGACGCAGGCCGGCAATGATCCCAAGGTTCGCGGCATCGTCTATTTATCAGCCCTGGTCCCAGACAGCGGGGAATCTGTTTCTGATTTATTGCAGCGCCTGAAGGCGCCGATGGACGGCATGGCACCCGATGCCAGCGGGTTAATTTGGCTGGATAATCCCGAGCAGTATCGTGCAGTCATGGCGGGCGATGTGCCGCTAGAAAAAGCGCAGGAGTTGGCTGCGGTGCAGCAGCCGATTGCGGCAAAAGCGTTTGGCGATCGTGTCCAGAAAGCGGCGTGGGAAGCTAAACCGACTTGGTATTTGCTGACGGAGAATGACAAGGCATTAAATCCATCTATTCAGAAAGAAATCGCGAGCCATATCGGTGCAAAGACGCGTTCTATTGCCTCCAGCCATATGTCTCTGGTGTCACATCCGGAAGCTGTTGCGGATTTTATTGATAGCGCGGCTAAAGCAGTTAACTAAGTGAGCTTTGAAACTCAAATGTAGGAGAGGCCATTGTGAACATTTTACATATAGACTCCAGTATTCTTGAGAGCGGTTCCGTTTCCCGACAGATTTCTGCTGACGTGGTGAATGAGTTAGTCAAACAACATCCCGATGCCGCCGTCTCTTACAGGGATGTGGTTAAGGATGAAATACGCCACTTAACGGGACCGATTGCCGCAGGGTTTCGCGAAATAGCGTCCTCTTCGGTAGATGACGCCACGCTGCGTGAACACCACTTGTCTGATGCATTGGTCGCGGAATTTCTGGAGAATGACGTGATTGTCATCGGGGCACCGATGTATAACTTTTCCGTCTCCAGCCAGTTGAAATCATGGCTGGATCGGCTCGCACAAGCTGGAAAAACCTTTAAATACACGGAAAAAGGTCCGGTAGGTTTATCTGGGGGAAGAACGGTTATTGTGGTTTCTTCCCGTGGTGGTTTCTATACCACACCGCCTTTTTTAGATATGGATTTTCAGGAGCGCTATCTTCAGGGTTTTTTCCAGTTTCTTGGTATTAGCGGTATTCATTTTGTCCGTGTGGAAGGTGCTTCAAAAGGGGATGAAATCAAGAATCGTGAAATTCACAATGCGAAATCCTCTATTCATTCCATTATTACATCTATGGCCGTTCAATAATTATTGAGGTAGCAATCATGCTCTATGCTATTACGCTTTCTTACACCAGCCCGAAAAATGAACTTGAAAAGAGTATTGATGCGCACAAAAAATGGCTGGCTGATAACATTAAAAAGGGAAATGTTATTTTTGCCGGCCCACTGGAAGATGGCTCCGGCGGGTTTATTTTAGCCTACGGGCTAGCACTTTCTGATATAGAAGATCATCTTTCCGATGATCCATTTGTCAATTTGGGATTAGTCAAAACAGAAATAAAGGCAATTGAGCCGGGGATCTGTTCGAACCATTTCTATGCTGAATGGGCAGGAGATGCGAAGTTGTTATAAGTAGCCTGTAGATATCCTTAATTATTATCATGAGCAAAAGCGCCATGTTCCCATGGCGCTCTAATATTAGAGTATAATAAATATAATTTCGGGAAATAATTTTCCTATTTATAGTCCTGCAAATTTAAATGGCGTAGCCTGTTTAAAATGTCCTGAGGCTTGACCAGAGTAAATTATACTTTGGTTTGGCCCTAAATCTAACTTGCTGGCGTTATTTCCTCGCGGAGCAAAATCGATCTTCTTCAAATCAACCCAAAAGATATTGGGAGAAACAGCAGATTCAAAGAAGTATTGCAGTGATGTATGGTCGATAACGGTACGCCAGCGCGTTGAGGCAATATTCGGCATGTTCGGTAAGGAATAGCCATAAGGAACCGACACATTACGTATGATACTGAATGCAGTGGCTAAGTCCGCTTTGTCTTTTTCTATTTTATTTTTCTCTGCTATCCCAGGAATGAGTTTATTGGGGGTAGAACTTTCCACATAGAATGAGGCTCGAACGAAACGGTCGGCAGCGCGGTTCGTTCCTGGTAGCATCACATTACCACCGATCTGATCCCAATAGGCATTAAGCGCTAATTGCTGATCGAACGTGGGGGAGTTGGTCATTACCTGATAGCTCTTATTATGGTGAATAACCTGTTTGCCGTCGATATATTCAATAATCGCACTGTCGCCAGAGGAATCTGATAACGAAAGGTGCAGTGTTGCCTTCCGGTTCTGCCCTGGTACATCTTTGGTAACCAGTATAAATTTTTCCTGTTGTAGCGATTTCACTGCTTCATCGACGGTAGCAAAATTATCCAACACGTACTGGGCCCACGCGGCGACGCTTAATCCCGGTTTTTTCGCTGTCGGTTTGGTTTTAGGGTATTCAGACTCCGCTAGCCAAAGCACGTTAGCCGCCAGCCCTTTCTCATTCAAACCATCGGTTGTGGAAGCCATTTTCTCGTCGCCATCAAAAGCAGAGGCAATAACACTGCCGTATTTTGATGTCCACTCCAGAGAATACTGACCAGCGGCGCCAGAGCGGTTTAATTCTCGAGGGAAAATCCAGAGATTAGTATGGGTATCCTCGGCCCAGTCCATTGAGCGGGCGGTAATAGGGTAATCAGGATTTTGTGGGTCCAGATAAACAAAGCGCGTACAGGCGAGTGAAACTGCGGAGCCCAATGTTAATGCGGCTAATGATAATGCACATACCGTAGACTTAATACGCTTATTATTTTTAATCATTTAATTTCTCCACTTTCTACCAGAGGTGTGTTGTTAATTGAATTTGCAGATTTATTATAGTCAGTGGTTTTTTAATAGTGATAAATAATTAAAATAAACTGAAAGATGTTTGTTGGTTGTTTAATAATTGCATCGTGTAAATATATTATCTCCATGGTTGTTTTTTTTACACAATATCATGCTGCTGTGTGCGGTGGATTTTTTAGATGCTTGATAAAGAAGTAATGTGACTCTCCAGGTAAGGGCGAATTTTCAACTTTTTCAATAATTTTATATCCTTTCTTCTCATAAAAACCGGGAGCGTTGAAGCTCATTGATTCCAAATAGACGAAGAGACAGCCTTCTTCTAAGGCCGTTTTTTCTGCCGCAGCCAGCAGCTGCCCGCCTATGCCTTTTCCGTGGTAACGATCGTCCACGACAACCATTTCTATTTGGAGATAATTGAAAAAGATGGACCCAACGATCCGGCCAACAACGTTATCGTCTTCTTTATAAATAAAGCTGACCTTCTTTTCTTTAAAGCAGAAATTATCCCCTAGCTTATTTTCCGTATACGCATCCAGCGCCTTACCGGCCTCTTTTTCGTTTTTCCTGTAATCTTCTGTGCAAATCATTTTTACATTCACTTGTTTTTGTTGCATGACGTGCCCCGAGTAAGCGTGATTTCACTCGGGCAATCGGGGAATTCGAGTGCAGCCAATCAGGCGGTTTCTTCTGTTTTTAATCCATCGAAGTTTTCAAAGTGCCAGGTTTCGCTGATGCGTCCTCCTTCAATACGGTGCATATCCATACCCGAAAAACGTACCTGTCGACCAGACGCTTTCCAGCAATCGAAATCACCGATATGTCGGCCACTCATGGCAATTCGGCAAACGATGAGATCGTTCTCGACAACGACCGCTTCGATATCAATATGGAAGCCTTCAAAAGCCGCATGCGTTTGCGCCACCGCGCGTTTGAATCCCGCGGGTGTGTTCGGTTGACCGGGGTCAGCAGGGTGATTGACCCAATTGGTCGCAAGTAGGCGGTCGAAAGCCGCGCTGTCATTGGTATTGAAGGCCTGATAGAACGCGGCCGCCAGAGACGAGTTATCGCTCATATTGTTGTTCCTTGGCATTTTTTAGCGTGGTGTATTTCGCACATAGAATGTGACATGAGGATCAGATAAAAGGAAGAATTTTACCTGCCTGCATCCGCACAGCGTAAAAATAGGTCAAGGTTTTATCCAATGCTTTAATCTGACTGCCAACTGGCAGTAAACTGGTTGCCGTGATTTTTTGACCGATTTTCACTGTGGGTACTCGCCCGCAGGCGTATCGATTCTGTTCCACTCCTTTTCTGCGAGCTATTTGGCCTATGACGTACCTCAAATTCTTGGGGATTGGGTTTATTTGTGTGCTGTTACTGTCTTTTTGGCAAAGTTGGGCGCAATCAACGCGTAACGGCGAGACGTTTAGTGGACAAAGTTGGTGGTCTGCTAAACGTGATTCCTCCGGGTTAGCGCCGAATCCGGTGCAATTCCGCCAGACTGCCGTTGTACAGGTGTATGCGGCGCCGACTTATGGCTGGCGCGGGCTGGTGGCGGTGCATCCGTGGATCATTTTCAAGAAAGCAGGGGAAACCCAATATCGCCGTTACGAAATTTTGAGTTGGGGGAGTGATAACGTCATCCATCTGAACCGTTCGGCAGCCGATGCGTATTGGTATGGCGCGAAACCGAAACTGTTGGTGGATCATCGAGGTAACAAGGCGGAAGCGATGATCCCGCAGATTGAAGCCGCCATCAAAAGCTATCCGTGGCCGAATACCTATCATGCGTGGCCAGGGCCAAATAGCAATACGTTTCTGGCGCACATCGGCCGTGAGGTGCCTGCGCTCAAGCTGGATATGCCTGCCAATGCGATTGGTAAAGATTACCGCCCAATCACGCGTCCCGTTGGCCGGTCACCGTCGGGGAGCGGTGTGCAGATTTCACTGCTGGGTGTCATGGGTATCACCATGGGCGTTGAAGAGGGGATCGAAGCCAATATTCTGGGACTGAATATGGGCGTGGATATCAACCCGCCCGCGCTGCGTTTACCCTTTATTGGCCGTCTCGGCTATGACAAAACGGGTAGCGAAGAAGGCTGAGAGCCACATTTTACCTTTACGCTCCGTATTGCCGCAGATGAGCGAGTAAGTTAGCCACTTCGGGTTGCAGAATGGCGCCGGATTTTACGCCGAGCCAAAGCTGGCGTGATGCCCATTCATCGGTGAGCGTGATGGCGCGTAACCCGGTGCCGAGCACTTCAGGGCGAATCGCGCCCTCTGGCAAGACGCTGATCCCCAGCCCTGCTTCTATCATGCGGCAAATCCCATCAAAGCTGCTGACCTGAACTCGCAGGCGCAGAACTCTTCCCAGTATATCCGAGGCGTCTTTCAGTTGTTTGAGCAAAGAGCTGCCGTTATTGAGACCAACGTAGTCGTAGCCCAATGTGTCGTTAAAGCTCACCTCTGGGTATGAGGAAAGCGGGTGCAGAGGCGGAACGAGTACGACCAGCTTATCCTGGCGATAAGGGATCTTTTCGACGCCTTGCGACCCCACATTGTCGGCGAAGATGCCAATATCAGCGTCCCCCATCGCCAGCGCCGTTACCACCGTTTTACTGAGCTTTTCCTCCAGGTTAATACGAATGAGTGGTCGCGTCAGAAGAAATGACGCCAGATCCTGCGGAAGAAACTGAATAATCGCCGAAGTATTCGCCCACATATGTACGTGGCCGCGAACGCCAGCGGCGTAATCGTTCATCTCACTCGCCATGCGTTCCACGTTGCTTAATACATTGCCTGCGAGAGTAACCAGTTCTTTACCGGCCGGGGTGAGCGTCAGGCCGCGCGGCATACGGATAAACAGCGCACAGTCCACGGTGCGCTCCAGTTCAGCGATACGTTTACTCAAGGCCGAAAGCGTGATGTGAAATTTTTCTGCGGCTTTGGTCAGGCTACCCGTTTGGGCAACCTGCAAAAAGATACGAAGTGACTGAAGGTCAAAATGCGCCGGATTAATCATGGTTTATCGAGAGTCCTCAGCATGGCTGGAAAACCGCACAATAGCTGGCAGTTTGATTCCGCGCAGCATGTCGTCACATGTCTTATGTCACGCTGTACGTTAACACAGTTGACGGTTTTCCTGACAGGAAAGGGTCATTGACGATTCAGTGATTATCAAAACGCGGCTCTGCACCTAGGATGGTGTTGTTCTCTCTCTATTTTTACCTTATGGGTTATCTGGTTAGGTTATGTTTAGCTTAATGATGTTCAGCGATATTTTGTTGTGTTTGCTTTTGGGGATCGGACTGGGGTTTTGCGGAGGAATGCTGGGGATCGGCGGGGGGCTTATCGCGATTCCGATTCTTGGAGTGCTCTTTGGGATGGATCAGCATATGGCACAGGGAACCGCGCTGGTGATGATAACACCTAACGTACTAATTGGTTTTCTACGCTATCGACAGCGTAACCGCATTGATACGCGGCTGGCGTTGACTATGTGTCTATTCGCCACGGGGTCTGCCTACCTTGCCGCTCATATCGCCTCATCGATTGATGTTCACAACCTTCAACGCGCCTTTGCCACTTTTCTGCTGGTGCTGGCGGCGTACTATATGTGGCAGTGGTATAACAAAAAGCGCAGCCAAACGTCGGAGATTGTACTGTCGACCAAGTATCTGCCGCTACTTGGTGTAGCGAGCGGGTTTATGTCCGGTATTTTTACCGTCGGCGGCGGTTTGGTGGTGGTGCCAGTGCTGGTTACGCTGTTTGCCTTTGCACAAACACAGGCGCAGGGGATGGCCCTGATTCTTGTTGTGCCGGGCGCACTGGCGGCGCTGCTATCCTATTCGCAGGCGGGTAATGTTGACTGGAGTATCGGTTTACCACTGGCGTTGGGAGGAATTGTCAGCGTGTCCTGGGGGGTAGCGGTTGCTCACAAGCTGCCGGTCGCTTATCTACGTGGCGCGTTTTGCCTGATGCTGGTCGGCGTGGGAATCGCTATGCTGGTGCTGAAATAACCGCTAAATTAACGCGTTTGTGCAGCGAAATGAGAACCATGCAGATGAAAAAAGGGAAAGTGTGGCTTGGTGTGTTGTCGATTGTCGTTATAGCCGCGCTGTTTACGCTTTCAGGGCTATCTGACTTTGAGTTGGATAACGCCACTGTGTCGACGCACCACTTTGCGTCGGGGCAGGATGATCTGGTTGGTTCTTTGATTGTGCCGAAAGGCATTGCGTCTCCGCCCATTGTGCTGATTGTTCATGGTGATGGGGCGCAAGATCGGTTCTCCGAGTCTGGCTATCTTCCTTTAATTAACCAGTTTATTGACGCTGGGATTGGCGTTTTTACCTGGGATAAACCCGGCGTTGGGGAAAGCTCAGGTGATTGGCTGAATCAATCCATGCAGGATCGTATTGATGAAGCGGGTGCTGCACTGAATGCAGTCAGATCGCTGCCTGAAATGGATCGGCGCAAGATCGGGTTTCTTGGGTTTTCTCAGGCTGGCTGGGTCATTCCATCCGCCGCTGGCCAGTTTCAGCCCGCGTTCTCCGTGATTGTTGGCGGGGCGCTCAACTGGAGAGAACAGGGTGCCTATTATACTCGCCAGAAGCTGGCGCATGCTGGATTGGCGGGAGCGGAGATTGAACGTCAGGTCAGCGCCGAGTTAAAAGCCAATGATGCTGTTTTCGGCCAGCCTGAACTTGCCTACCCTACCCAACGGCCGGATATCGAGCCTCGTCGGTTTGCCTTCATTGCTCGTAGCTATCTGGCTGATGCCACGAAAAGCGTTAGCGCAATGCCAGGCCCGGTGTTAGCGCTATGGGGGAGCGACGATCTCAATGTCGATCCGCAGAAGAATGCGGCGAAATATCAGCAACTCCTGACCGCCCGCCTTCATCAGCAAGTCGTCGTGGTGCCGGAAGCGACGCATGGATTACTGCGTTCACCGTTGTTCAACTACCAACTCGCGACGGAATGGCCGCAGTGGAAAAGGGGGGCTTTCATGATTCTAGGCAGGAAGGCTTATGCACCCGGCGCCATTAAGCAGATGACCGAGTGGATAACTACTGAGGTTCGCACTAACACATTATGAGTTCCTCACTTGCCTGAGTGAGGGGGTAATGTCCCGACGTGTACTTATTCCTTTAAATAGATAGACATTAAGCCTAAAGTTTTCAGCACTTTCTCCGTTGATAGGTAGGAAGTCTTGCGGTCAGGCGGAGTGATTTTTCAAATAATCCCTGACCGTTGCTGGAGCGGCCCGAGTGAAGCTGGGTCGGCGTCCTCTCTGAACCCCAATCTGAATAAGGCGTGATGTATGAGTCTCGTGAGCTATCTCGGAAAGCAAACTCTCGGTGTTCTGGCGGGTTATAAGCAGGATGGCATGGTCATCCATATTTGCGGCGTTTATCCCAATGCGGATAACAGCCTGCGCGTTTTTTTCCCGCACGGACATGAGTTTGTCGTTGGCGATCTGGCAACCATTCACCTTGATAACCGCTCTGGGGTCGATGAGTTTGATGCCAATATTCAGGTCTATCGCGCTTCTTACAAAGGGCGCGTGATAGCAAGCGAAGGTGATTGGGTGGTACTGGAACCGAGAGAATGTCAGCTCCTGCATGGTTTCACGCCTGTGCTGGACATCCGCGAGCCGGGCTATCAGTTTCCACAAGACGATCGCCCGTCCATGCCAGTGCCCCTGACGCCGATGGTCGATTTTCCGCCGACGGAAAAGCAGGATTTTTCCAACAAGGTCGGTGTCTTAATCACCATGGCTGCCGAACAGCCGCATACTACGGTGTTAGCGTTCCTCTCATCCGTGGATAACGATATCTTCCTGATTACGTTCCCTGAGACCTTTAAATCCCAGTTGCTCAAACGTAATCCGCACTGCTTTTTTGCGATGGATGAGCGCAGCCATTATACCTTTGAGCGAGCCATTGAGTGGAACTACACCCTTATCGAAGGGGAAGCGTTTATTATCGCGCGCGATAATCCGCTCTATGAAAAAGTACGCCATGAATTCGTCACCAAGAACCCGTGGGAAATTGCCTTTTTCACACGCCCTGACGTCGAGGTTTACCATATTAAAAGCAAGCAGCTTGTTTGCCCCGGTAATACCCAAGCGCTTAGCTAAGAGATGAATAAATAAACGGGATAGCGCTATCCCGTTTATACCTGTTTGCTAACTATCGCTTACATTGACAGATCGATCACCATACGGCCGGTGATTTTCCCGCCTTTCATTTCAGCGAAAATAGCGTTGATATCGTTTAGCGGACGGCGGGTGACTTTCGGTTTTACTTTTCCTTCGGCCGCAAATTGGAACGCTTCCTTCAGATCTTCACGCGTGCCGACCAGCGAACCCAACACTTGAATGCCATCCAACACCAGACGCGGAATATTCAGATCCATGGACTCCGGCGGTAGGCCGACGGCAACAATGCGTCCGCCCGCACGAACAGAATCCACGGCAGAGTTAAACGCTGCGCGTGCAACAGCGGTGACTACGGTCGCATGTGCGCCGCCCACTTTTTCCTGAATGATCTTGGCGGCATCTTCTTTGGCTGGATTGATGACCAGGTCTGCACCGACCTCTTTGGCAAAGGCCAACTGTGCGTCGTTCACATCAATCGCGATGACTTTGGCATTAAAGACATTTTTGGCGTATTGCAGCGCCAAATTGCCCAACCCGCCCAGACCATAAATGGCAATCCACTGTCCTGGTTTAATTTGCGAGATTTTCACCGCTTTATATGTTGTCACGCCAGCGCAGGTAATGCTGCTGGCTGCGGCAGAATCCAGACCATCCGGCACTTTGACTGCGTAATCAGCAACGACGATGCATTCTTCCGCCATCCCGCCATCAACGGAATAACCTGCATTTTTCACCGTACGACAGAGCGTTTCGTTACCGCTATTACAATATTCGCAGTGGCCACAGCCCTGATAGAACCAGGCTACGCTAGCGCGATCGCCGGGCTTTAGTGATGTCACGCCTGGACCGACTTCTTTAACAATACCGATACCTTCATGACCGAGCGTGATGCCAGTCACATCGCCAAAATCACCGTCTTTGACGTGCAAATCGGTGTGGCACACGCCACAGCATTCCATTTTTAGCAGAGCCTCTCCGTGTTGGAGGGGACGTAGTTTTTTGTCCTGAATCTCAACGGAATGATCCTTCGTAACGATAGCTGCTTTCATTAGTCTTCCTTTTACTGAATGTGTTGTGGAGGTAATGTATTTGGTTCTACCTATAAAAGAGTATACGCAGGTCGGCGAGTTAACTAATCAGGAAGCGTTTAATTTTGTTACAAAATGATGAGTTATTCAGTCGATGGTTTTCTATGGCGGGAATGTTGTTTACAGTAGTTTTTATGATGAGTTAGAGAGAGGCGCGTCCGTGCGGCCGTGTGATCGGATGAGGCTGCGTTGGATTACGGTTTTTTTTCTTGCGGCTCCAGAGCCCATTCCACTTTGCCTTTGCCGGTATTTTTGGCTTGATAAAGTGCAACATCTACGCGTTTCATAAAGTGTTCTGTGGGCTCCTGCGGCTGTTTTTTACCTGCCCCAATGCTGACAGAAAGGTAATGCATATTTTTAATAATGATTTTGTTGGCATTTTTTAATACTTCTCTCGCCAGCTTCTCTGCCCGATCCTGTGTTCCTGCATAAAGAATAATCGCGAATTCTTCGCCACCAATTCGGGTTGCGACGACTTCACTGTTATCGAAACGGGAAAGAATATGGCCGAATTTACTTAATATTTCATCGCCTTTCGTATGCCCATATTTGTCATTGATGACTTTGAAATTATCGATGTCGATGATAAATAAATAGGGTGTTTTCGCTTCGAGTTTTTTTAATTCGTTAATAAAAAACCGGCGATTAGGGAGCTGCGTGAGTTCATCGCTGAATGACTGTATTCTGGCTTCGACATACTTATTGTTGATTTGCTGTATTAGGGTATAGACACCGAATCCGACGCCAAACATACCAATAATTCTCAGCATATCCTCAACATAGTACCCAACTAGTTTGGGTTGATAGATAAACTCATCCATGAAGTCAAACGTGGCTGAGCATATCCAGACATGTAGCCCGAGCCGGATGGATAAGGCTGAAGTATGGTTCAGTGAGATTTTACTGGTACACGATAAGATAAAAAAAAGAAAAACCAACGCGATCGAATCGGTATAAGACCCCGGATTATTGTGCAACTGCTCCTGAAAATCGCGGTGCTTGAAGAACAGGAGATTAAATATAATGATTAACGCAGACAATAAAAGGGCGACCCTTACTGACGAGGAAGCCTTCTTATTTCTATCAATGAAGTCGTGGTCATACTCTTTAAAAGGCATTGCGGATCTCCTCTTGCATCACCTTCCAATCCTATCATGAAACCTATTGAATACATTCAGTCGCGTGGTGCCGGCGGTGTGTTCCAGAGAATGACGTTAATCTGACCAATGTGTAAAAAGCAGACGCCCGATCGCTCAGGCGTCTTTACCGATTAAAAATCGGCTTTCAGTACGACGCGGTAGCGGGCTTTGCCGTCACGTACGTGCTGGATGGCATCATTGATTTTCGACATCGGGAACAGTTCCGTCTGCGGTTTCACGTTGGCGCGCGCGGCGAGCTTCATCAGAGAACGCAGCTCATGCGGTGAACCGGTAGAAGATCCGGAAACGCTGCGGTCACCCGCGATAAGCGTAAAGGCCGGAACGCTGAATGGCTTCATCACCGCGCCGACGGTATGGAACTTCCCGTTATAGGCGAGCGCGTTGAAGTAGGGCTGCCATTCCAGATCGACGCTCACCGTGTTGATGATGAGATCGAACTGGCCTGCCAGTGCGGTCAACGCCTGCGGATCGCGGCTGTTGACGACCTTATCGGCACCCATCGCCAGCACTTCTTGCTCTTTGGCTGGGTTAGAACTGAACGCGGTGACTTCACAGCCCATCGCGTGCAGGAGCTTAATCGCGATGTGACCCAGGCCGCCGATACCGATCACGCCGACGCGGCTGGTCGCGGTGATATGGTGCATTAACAGCGGTTTGAAGACGGTGATGCCGCCGCACAGCAACGGACCCGCCGATTCGATATCAATGGAATCAGGCAGCGGGATAGCCCACTGCCAGTTCGCGCGAATCTTATTGGCAAAACCGCCTTTATTCAGAATCGTCGGCACGCTGCCTTGCTGACAGTTGGTTTGACTGCCGCTGATACAGGCATCGCAGTGCCCACAGCTGCGTGCTGTCCAGCCAATACCGACGCGCTGACCAACCTTCAATCCTTTGCTCTTCGCCGCGTCACCCAGCGCGTGTACACGGCCAATGATTTCATGCCCGGCAACCAGCGGATAGCTCGATATGCCCCATTCGTTATCGATCATCGACAGGTCGGAATGGCACACGCCACAGTAATCAACCACGACTTCTACGTCTTCCGCTTGCAGTTCACCCGCATCAAACTCATACAACTCCAGCGCTGCGCCTGCTTCCGGTGCGGCATAACTTTTTATCATCGTCATCACAATTTCCTCAGTATGGGTTTGATTAACCAGTCTAAAGGGTTATGGCATTTTTCTCTATGTCACAACGTGCCTGTGGTTTTTCATTTTGTGTCGGGCGGGACGGGCTTGCTTTGCTGGCATCACTTACTTATGCTGCGAGGCGTAGTAAATGACTCGGGGTGCCCTTCTTTGTGAAGGCTGAGAAATACCCGTACCACCTGATCTGGATAATGCCAGCGTAGGGAAGTCACGGTATGCCCCACCGGTTGCCGCCTTCTTCCACGCCGGTTGGGAGACTTATGAATACACAACCCGCCGACTTTTCTGCCGCTCAGGCAGCAACATCACTGACCCAATTTCGTTCTGCTTCACCGCTGGTGCACTGTTTGACCAACGACGTGGTGCAATCTTTTACTGCTAACGTGCTGCTGGCGCTGAATGTGTCGCCTGCGATGGTGGTCGATCCCGATGAAGCCGCGCAGTTCAGCGCGGTGGCCGATGCGTTACTGATTAATGTCGGAACGCTGGAACGCGCGCGCGCTGAGGCGATACGGGCGGCGGTAAGCAGCGCACATCAGGCGGGTACGCCGTGGGTGCTCGATCCGGTTGCCGTAGGCGGTTTGACCTTCCGTACCGAATTTTGCCGGGAATTGCTGACGTGGAAACCGGCGGCGATACGCGGCAATGCGTCTGAAATCATGGCACTTTCTGGGGTAGCCGCGCAGGGGCGGGGCGTGGATAGTGCCGATGATTCTCTTGCAGCGCTACCCGCTGCGCGTGAGCTGGCGCGACAGGTGGGGACGATTGTCGCGGTGACCGGCGTTGTGGATTATGTCACGGACGGTGAACGCGATATTGCGGTAATCGGCGGCGACAGCATGATGACACGCGTAGTCGGTACAGGCTGTGCGCTGTCGGCGGTGGTTGCGGGTTTCTGCTCCTTAGACGGTGACCGTTTATCCCACGTGGCGGCAGCGTGTTATGTCATGGCGTTAGCGGGGCAGCAGGCAGCTTCGGCATCACAAGGTACAGGCAGTTTTATCCCCCATTTCCTCGATCGGCTCTATACCCTACGTGCGGAGGATCTGGCATGAAACGTATCAATGCGTTGACGATTGCGGGTACCGATCCGAGCGGTGGGGCGGGGATTCAGGCGGATTTAAAAGCGTTTTCAGCCTTGGGTGCTTATGGCACGTCGGTCATTACCGCGCTGGTGGCGCAAAATACGCGCGGCGTACAGTCCGTCTACCGGATTGAACCGGATTTTGTCGCGGCGCAGCTGGATTCCGTGTTGAGCGATGTCCGTATCGACAGCGCCAAGATTGGGATGCTGGCGCAGGCCGATATTGTCGAAACGGTTGCCGAGCGTCTGCGTTATTACGCGGTTCCTTTTGTGGTGTTAGATACCGTGATGTTGGCGAAAAGCGGCGATCCGCTGCTCGCGTCTGAAGCGGTGGAGTCGATCCGCCGTGAGCTGCTGCCGCTGGTTTCCCTGATTACGCCCAACCTGCCGGAGGCCGCCGCGCTGCTGAATACGTCGCCTGCCGCCAGCGAGCGGGAAATGCGAGAACAGGGGGAAGCGCTGCTGGCGATGGGCTGTCAGGCGGTGTTGATGAAAGGCGGGCACCTCAGTGAAGCGGAAAGCCCAGACTGGTTGTTCAGCCGACAGGCCGATCCGCAGCGTTTTAGCTCCCCGCGTGTGAATACGCGTCATACGCATGGCACCGGCTGCACGCTGTCTGCCGCGCTGGCGGCGCTGCGGCCACGTTACGCTAGCTGGGGCGAGACGGTTAAGGTAGCTAAGGACTATTTACAGCAGGCGTTGCAGCAGGCCGACACGCTGGAGGTTGGGCACGGAATTGGCCCCGTTCATCATTTCCATCGCTGGTGGTAAATATTATATGCCCTCAATCCTTCACACTGCCGACTTCCTGCCGCCTGAAATATGGCGGGTATAAGTAAATTGACTTGTACTTTGCGTGACACATTTGCCAGTAATTTCAAAGTAAATTAAGCGTCTTCGGCATAGACAGTGAGTGAACGTCCGGTTACTTTGCTGTGAAATCTTGGTGTTAATGTGAAATAGGATGTGGGGATAACATATGGCAGGTTCTGCTCGCAGTGCAATGGCTGCCAAGGCGCTTCAGACGATACTCAATATCGGCCTGCTGGCGCTGGCGACTATTCTGGTGATTTTTTTAGTCAAGGAAACGTTTCATCTGGCGAAGGTGCTGTTGATCTCCAACGAGAAAGATTCCTCCTATCAGCTGATAGAAGGCATCGTGATCTATTTCCTTTATTTTGAGTTTATTGCGCTGATCGTGAAGTATTTCCAGTCCGGCTATCACTTCCCACTGCGCTATTTTATCTACATCGGCATCACCGCCATCATTCGCCTGATTATTGTCGATCACAAAAGCCCGTCGGATACGCTGGTCTATTCCGCGGCGATCCTGCTGCTGGTTGTGACGCTGTATCTGGCAAACAGTAATCGCCTGAAGCGGGAATAATAGAAACAGAAATAGTTAAAACGCGCCGCTATTCCAGCAGCGAACACTGAGGCGGTAGCCGACAGTGAATCGCTGCGGGAAGCACCTCAATGCGGAATCGTTTGGCGGTGAGCGGCTCGCCGTCCAGATTAAATGTCATATCGTCTGGCGCGGTGATCTCCAGCCAGGGTAGGGTAGCGGAAATCATGTTCTGGTTTTCGCTGCCAGTAAACCAGGCCTGAAGCATATTGGGCAGTAACTCGGTTGCCGATAGTACGCTCAGTTCCAACAACCCATCGTTAATCAGCGCTTCCGGGCAAAGTTCCTGTCCGCCGCCAGCCTGACGGCCATTCCCCACCGCGATAACCAGCGTATCGCCTTCCCAGTGAAAATCCGGCCCGCGAATTTCACAGCGTTCGGCTTGCAGCATGTCCATACGAAAGAGCGCGTGTAGCACGTAAGAAGCGCTCCCCAGTGCCGCTTTCATTTTGGCTGGTGTTTCCGTGGTAATGCGCGTCGCGAACCCGCCCGTCGCCATGTTGATGAAATAGTGCGTGTCGTTCACTTTGGCGATATCAATCGCAGTAGCACGGCCTTTTATCGCCAGCGTCACCGCATTGTGCATCTCCATCGGAATTTGACAACTGGTGGCGAAATCGTTGGCCGTGCCTAACGGTACAATCCCGAGACACGGACGCACCGCTTCCGGCTGTACGGCCAATGCCGCAGCGACTTCATTGACGGTGCCATCGCCTCCGGCAGCGATCACATTATCCGCGTTGAGCTGGATCGCCTCTTCCACGTAACGCTTCGCATCACCGTATTCCCAGGTCACGCGGACATGCAGCGTATAGCCGTCTTTGCGTAGCTCACCGATGGCTTCGCGAAGTTCTTCATTACCCGCACTTTTCCCATTCAAAATCAGCAGGGTGATTGGATTTTTTTCCATGTCGTCTTTCTCTGGCTGCGATGTTGTTAATACAGAAACGTTGCAGTTAATCATAGACACTAAATTGGTAGGCAGATATCAGAAGAGTCGGTGAATATACCCGTCATACTTCAAGTTGCATGTGCGTTGGCAGCACTTAAATACTCGGCCCGTCGTGGGCCTCGCCCTAAAGGGCCGCTGCAAGCAGCGTTCAAATCTGCTCCCGGCAGATTTGTCACCCGAATCACTTACCTGAGTAAGCTCATCGGGATGCCTTCTCTTGCCGCCTGCCTGAAACTCGAATTATTTAGGGTATATGTGCGGTGGGGAAATACGTGGGCGGAAGAAAAAGAAAAGCCAGCTCAAGGGAGATTGAGCTGGCCAAGGAGGTGGTTCCTAGTAGTATCACTACGCTTATTTTTCGTTCTATGTTTTCTCAGCGACGCAATACTAACCACAAGACCAGCGAATTGATGTGATCTGTTTCTAATATTCGTTAAAAACCCTGAGCTTTGTAACGATACCCACAGGCTATTAGCGTACTTATTTGTGGCAGAGGAGCGGTGATGATGGGGGACATTCCGTGAGAACGCGCTGCCTTGAGAGGGCATCGCCGGATGGTCAGGGCATCCGGCGATATGACTGATTTATTCCGCGTTAGGGTTACGCGTGGTAGTGCCCGGCAAATTACGTAGCAATAGGGCGTAGTCCAGCGAGACATCATCCGGCACCGGCAGATAAACGATATGGCCGTTACCCGGCGCAACCTCGGTCGGTTGGCCTTTGGCATTCTGCATCGATTCGATGGTGAATTGAATATTGCCGTTTGGCGTCATCATTTCCACGCTGTCGCCGCAGGAAAATTTGTTCTTCACTTCGACTTCTGCCAGCCCATCACGGCGAACGCCAGTGAATTCGCCGACAAACTGCTGACGATCGGAAACGGAATAGCCGTAGTCGTAGTTCTGGTAATCTTCGTGCACGTGGCGGCGCAGAAAACCTTCGGTATAGCCACGATGCGCCAGACCTTCCAGCGTTTCCAGCAATGTTGGGTCGAACGGCTTGCCCGCGACGGCATCGTCGATGGCGCGGCGATACACCTGTGCGGTACGGGCGCAATAGTAGAATGACTTAGTGCGACCTTCGATCTTCAGCGAATGGACCTGCATCTGCGTCAGGCGCTCAACGTGTTGAATGGCACGCAGATCGCGGGAGTTCATGATGTAGGTGCCGTGCTCGTCTTCAAATGCGCTCATGTACTCGCCGGGACGCAGATTTTCTTCCAGCATAAAGACTTTGTCGGTCGGTTCGCCGATGCCCAGCGCGGGTTCAACGTTTTTCACCGCGATAGGTTCGTGCTGATGGACGATGTTCCCGACCTCGTCCTCTTTACCTTCCTGAACCTTATATTCCCAGCGGCAGGCGTTGGTGCAGGTTCCCTGATTTGGGTCGCGTTTGTTGATGTAGCCGGACAGCAGGCAGCGGCCAGAGTAGGCCATGCACAGCGCACCGTGAACGAAGATCTCCAGTTCCATGTCCGGGACGTTCTGACGAATTTCCGCAATCTCTTCCAGCGACAGTTCGCGGGACAGAATCACGCGAGTCAGCCCCATCTGCTGCCAGAATTTCACCGTCGCCCAGTTGACTGCGTTGGCCTGAACGGAAAGGTGAATGTCGATCTGTGGGAAGTTTTCGCGCACCAGCATAATCAAGCCCGGATCGGACATGATCAGCGCGTCCGGCCCCATTTCGATTACGGGTTGCAGGTCACGCAGGAAGGTTTTCAGCTTGGCGTTGTGCGGTGCGATGTTAACGACCACGTAGAATTTTTTGCCCAGTTCATGCGCTTCGTTAATGGCTTGCGCCAGCGTCTGATGGTTGAATTCGTTATTGCGTACGCGCAGGCTATAGCGAGGTTGACCGGCATAAATCGCGTCCGCGCCATAGGCAAAGGCGTAGCGCATATTTTTCAGCGTACCGGCCGGAGAAAGCAGTTCCGGTTTAAACATGGTATCTCTCGATTCTGATCACAAGTCAGGCTGCTCCGCGGTGGGAGCAGTAAAGGCGGAGGATTCTAGCGCTAATAGGGGGAAATTGCAGTAGACGACACACGAAACGTGGGCCTATTGTTTGACGTAAATCAATTTTTTTTGACCTAAATAAAGAATGGCCTGCCGTAAACCGAGCAGGCCAGATCTCACCGTATTAACGCGTGGCGATACGGGATGTGCCGAGGGTGTCGCGGTTGTGTGGCTGGTATAAATCAACCTGTGGGCCAACCGGCACAATCTGTGTCGGGTTCAGCCAGGCAATACCGTAATAACCCGCTTTGATATGGTCGATATTGACCGTCTCCGCAATGCCCGGCCACTGATACAGTTCGCGCAGGTAATTTGATAAGTGCGGATAGTCGGCAATGCGTTTCAGATTACATTTGAACGCGCCGTGGTAGGCCACGTCAAAACGTATCAGCGTCACAAACAGACGCCAGTCGGCTTCGGTCAGCGTATCGCCCAACATGTAACGATGGCTGCCTAAATGCTCGTCCAGCTCGTCCAGCGTGGCGAAGAGCGTGGTGACCGCATCGTTATAGTGTTCCTGCGTTTTAGCAAACCCGGTTTTATATACGCCGTTATTGACGTTGTGGTACACGGTTTCGTTCCAATGGTCGATCTCACCGTGCAGTTCAGACGGGTAGAAATCGAGGTGGTTGCCTGTCAGATCGTTAAATTCGCTGTTCAGCATACGGATGATATCCGCCGATTCGTTGTTAACGATACGGCCTTCTACCCGATCCCACAGCACAGGCACCGACACCTTTCCGGTATAGTCGGGCACGCTGGCGGTGTACAACTGGTGCAGATAGTGAATTTCCCCCACGTGCTCGCCAGCATCCTGCGGCGTTGCAAATTCCCAGCCGTTATCGGCGATACGTGGGTTGGCAACCGAGAGCGAAATGATGTTCTCCAGCCCTTTCAGCTTGCGGAAAATCAGCGTGCGCGATGCCCACGGGCAGAGATAAGAAACAAAAAGCTGGTAACGCCCAGCCTCTGGCACCAGCTCGGTTTGCCGAAATTTGGTCTCTTCACGGTGGAACGCGCCATTTTTGATCTCTTCTGCCGCGACATCGCCGTTAACCCATTTGCCATCAACTAAACCTGACATACATTTTCCCCTGTCTATTGTTTTTAAGCCCCATTTTTTTGAAGAACAATGGCTTGGAAAAACCGTTGTTTTCAAAATCAATGGCGTTAAAAAATCAATGGTGTTGCAGGTGACCTGTACCCGCATAGGATGCGGATGGATACCTGTCATTATTGTAGGCTTGAAATGGTAACAGCCGTGGGAAAAGAAAAAATGACAAAATTTTCATTAAGTCGGACAGTATTTTTGACTGGCATAGGAAAATGGCGATTAACGTTCTGCCGCCAGCAAGCCGTAGAGCGCAGAATCAGACACTTCGCCGTCTACGATCCAACGCTGCCTTAATAACCCTTCTTGCGTGAATCCCAGTCGTTCCAGCGATTTGGCTGAAGCCACATTGCGGGGATCGATTTCGGCCTCCAATCGGCTTAGACCCGCCGTTTCAAAGGCAAAATCCCGCAGGGCAGAGAGCGCCTCCGCCATATAGCCTTTTCCTTGTGCGCTTGCTGCCAGGCAGTAGCCAATCTCTGCGCGTTTAGAGCCAATTTCAAGATTGAACAGTACGCAGGTGCCGATCAGTTCGCCGCTTGCTTTGGCTTCCAGACCCAGCTTCATATATTGCCCGGCGCACAGCGCGCTCCAGTATTCGTCAATCGCGTCATGCGCCTGCTCGATGTGCTGCCAGGGTGGGTGATTCCAGAAACGCATCACGACCGGGTCGGACATAAAAACGAACAGTGCAGGTGCATCATCACGATAGAGCGGGCGTAGCAGTAGGCGAGGTGTTTCGATTTTGGTGGTTTCGGAAAATAGCGCAGTCATTATCGTGAAAGCCTCTTCTTCGTGGGAAATGGATTGGTGGGTAATGAAAGGCGGTTATTCTGACTGATGGCTGGCTTGCAGTGCGTCAATATCACCCGCTGCGATGATATCCAGATGGCGTGTGATTTTTTCTATCGGCCAGTCCCACCAGCTCAGCGTTTCCAGTGTATTGATGACGTCTGGCGCAAAACGGGCTTTAAGGATTTTTGCCGGATTGCCGCCGACGACCGTATAGGCAGGCACATCGGCGGTGACCACGGCGCGTGAGGCAATAATGGCACCATTTCCGATATGAACACCGGGCATGATCAGCGCATCATAGCCAATCCAGACATCATTGCCGATCACGGTGTCGCCTTTGTAAGGTAAATCTTCTGGTTTAGGTGTTACTTTTTCCCAACCGTTGCCAAAAATCTGGAATGGATAAGTCGACAGGCCGGAAAGCCGATGATTAGCCCCGTTCATGATAAATTTTGCACCACGCGCGATAGCGCAGAACTTACCGATGATTAATTTATCGCCGATGAACGGATAGTGATAAAGCACATTTTTTTCGAAATTTTCCGCGCCGTCGGGATCGTCATAATAGGTGTAGTCGCCAACGTTAATATTCGGGTTGGCGACAATATTCTTGATAAAACACACTTGGGGGAAACCGGCCATCGGGTAGCGGTTATCAGGATCGGGTCCGTTCAAATTAGGCTCCATAACATCATAAGACGATTGGATTTATACCTCATTGCAGGGTGCGGCTTCCCAGCGATAGCCGATGCCGTATACCGTGCGGATAAATGAGGTTTCTTCATCCAGCTGTTCTAGTTTGCGGCGCAGGTTTTTGATGTGGCTATCGATGGTGCGATCGGTCACGACACGATAATCGTCGTAAAGCTTATCCAGCAGCGCCTCGCGTGAAAACACTTTGCCCGGTTCAGTGGAGAGGGTCTTGAGCAGACGAAACTCCGCGGGCGTCAGGTCAAGGTTCTGCCCCAGATAGCTGGCCTGAAAGCCGCTTTTATCAATCAACAGCGCTGTTTCGCTTTTCTCTGCGGCTTTCAGGCCGTCGTTCTGCCAGCCGCAGCGGCGCAGTAGCGTTCTGACGCGCACGACGACTTCACGCGGGCTGAAAGGCTTACAAATATAGTCATCGGCACCAATTTCCAGCCCCAGCAGGCGGTCGATCTCTTCACTACGGGCGGTGACCATGATAATTGGCACGTTGGAAAACTGACGGATGGTGCGACAGAGGGTCAGGCCGTCACAGCCCGGCAGCATTAAATCCAACAGAATGAGTGAAGGAGAATGCTGTCGCACCCACTCAACGACGTCATTGCCATTTGGCAGCCAGTGCGTGGCATAGTCTGCGGCCTGAAGGTAATCTACCAGCAGTTGCCCCAACTTGGGCTCATCTTCGACGATCAAAATGGGTGACGTCATAGCGAAATCGGGTGCGGTTGTCATGGTTCTGTTTATCTTCAGTTTCGCTTAGCGTGGCGTTTAATCAGGAACGTGCGATGGAAGCTCTATGGTAATCATCACTCCCCCTAATGGCGAATGTTCAGCATACAGCCGTCCGCTATGTGCCTCAACGATATTATTGCAGATAGCCAGCCCCAGACCTGCTCCACCGCTGGCGCGGTTGCGCGAGCTTTCCGCCCGATAGAAACGCTCGAAAATCAGTGTGAGTTGCTCATCGGTTACGCCAGGGGCGCTGTCCTGCCAGATAATAGCCCAGCACCTATGTCGCTGAACCAGTGAAATGGTCAATTGGCCCTGTTCATCGGTATAGCGCAGGCTATTTTCCAGCAAATTATTAAATAACTGACTTAACCGATCTGAGTCACCAAAAACGTCAGCCTGACCGGGTAAATCGGTGGTGAGCGCGATCTGCTTTTTTTGGAAACGTGCATGAAATGCAGCGATAGCAATATGCAGGGTTTGCACAACGTCTACGGACGTTTTGCGGTAGGCCAGCGCCCCGCGATCGGACAAGGTGAGCTGGTGCAGATCGTCTACCAGTTTGGTGAGCGTTGCGACTTCCGACTGAAGCGAATGCAGAGAGTGCGCGTCGGGCTTGCGTACACCATCCTGCAAGGCTTCCAATTCACCGCGCAGCACTGCCAGCGGCGTACGCAGCTCGTGGGATACATCAGCCATAAACGCGCGGCGAGACTGTTCATTTTTTTCCAGCGTGTTGGCAAGCTGATTGAAATCCTGTGCCAGCCTGCCCAGCTCATCGTGCGAGCTTGCCGTCACGCGGGTGCTGAAATCTCCTGACGCTAAACTGTGCATGCCGTTGACCAGTCGCTTGACGGGGGCGAGGAGGCCACGTGCAGTCAGCCAGGCGGCGATGATAGCCAGCAACATCGATAGCGCCACAATCAGCCAACTGGTGCGTTGTTGCTGTTGATCGAAACTGATGTCGGCGTTACGGGTCAGGCGTTCAACGGGGGAGGCGACAATCCAGCCGACGGTCTGGTTCTGTACCTGAATGGGCTGCCAGGTGCCTTCATTGGGTATAGGTGCCGGCGATCCGAACAGTTTGCGTTTACTGTTATCCAGTACCCAAAGACGTACCCGCCATCCCTGCATGCTGTTGTCGGTGTCGCTGTTCTGATCCACAGAATGCAGCATCTTGAACACCAGACGCTCATTATTGCGCAGGAATGACCAATCGCCGTGCAACTGATATTGCTCTGCCAGCGCATCGCGCAGCTGCATAACCCGCTGTTCATTGCCGCGCTTAATGTAGTCGATAAAGCCGCGTTCAAAGCTGACACGCACACCCCAGTGCATGGTTACCAGCACCAGCATGCAGGTGGCGAAAATCGCGAGAAACAGTTTGGCGGTGATTCCGAATTTCATAACGACCTCACGATTTACGCGGTAGCGTTGACTGTTTTACGGTGTCAGGTGGGACACGATTAAAAATCAACGCTGGCAGCGCGATGATGACGACCATGCTGAGATAGGTGTAGAGAAATACCGTGTGGGTTGTCCCACTTTCTGCGGCGATGTGCGGTTGAGAAAACATGCCTAAGAGAATACCCGCGATGCTCACCCCCAGGCTGGTGGAGAGCTGCATGGTCATCGACAGCAGGCTATTGCCGCCGCTGGCGAGGGAATCAGGCAGATCTTTCAGCGTCAGCGTGTTCATGGTGGAGAAGCGAATGGCATTCACCGTACCGAGGAAGAACAGCACCACCGGGATCATCCAGATCCATTGCATCAGTGCGACCAGCGCAAACAGCGCCGTGACCAGCGCAAACAGCGCCGTGACCAGCGCCAGCAATAACGTCGAGGCGACCAGCACGTTGCGGTAGCCAAACCGATTGACGATCTGCACCACCACGCGTTTTATTCCCATGCTGCCAAGTACCATTGGCACCATCATCAGCCCGGCATGGAACGGGGAAAACCCCATTCCCAACTGCAAAAATAACGGTGTCATAAACGGTAACATACCGCTGCCGATGCGAGCCAGCAGCCCACCGGTGAGGCCAATAGAAAAAGTATGGGTGTCGAACAAACGCAGATTGAACAGCGCCCGTTCGTTATGACGGGCGTGTAGCCAGTAGCTTAATAGTGCGATAAGCCCGATGGCAATCAGCGCAAAAATGGCAATCGGCGGAATGCCGAGACTACGGTTACCATCCAACGCCAGCGTCAGCGTCGCCATACCGACGGCAAGCCAAACGAAACCGCTGATATCAAAGCGCTGAGTTTGCATGGTGTAGTTGGGCATCAGAAACCAGGTTGCCAGCGCGCCGATGATGCCAACCGGCAGGTTGATAAGGAAAATCCAGTGCCAACTGGCGTATTCCACCAGAAAACCGCCGAGCGCGGGCCCCAATAATGGGCCGATCTGGCCGGGCAGCGTCACGAAGGTCATTGCCGCCATATATTGATCGCGCGGGACGATCTTCATCACCGTCAGACGTCCTACCGGCACCATCATCGCGCCGCCAATGCCCTGAATCACACGGGAAACCAGCAATTCGTCTAATGTTTCCGAACGGGCGCACAGCAGCGACCCCAGTGTAAACAGCAGAATTGCGGCAAAAAAGATGTTTTTCACGCCGATACGATCCGCCAACCAGCCGCTGGCGGGCAGCATCACTGCGACGGTCAGCACATAGGAAACAATCACCGAATGCATATGCAGCGGGCTTTCATTCAGACTCGCGGCCATCGAAGGCAACGCGGTATTCACGATGGTGGTATCCAGCGTCTGCATAAAAAAGCCAAAGGCAACAATCCAGAGCTGCCAGCGGACGGAAGCTGGTTGGGTCATCTTCCATGACCCTCTGGATTGTTGGATATATTCGGCATAGTTGGTGGTGTCCTCACATTGCACGTGGTGTTTTTAAATATTTTGGAGAGGTTTCGTGCGCTCAAGCATCACCGTTTTTCTAGTAGCGTTCCGAACGCGCCCGACCAAGGGCGGCTCAATTGCCGTCGCCCTTGGAACCCTGGCTTTTGGCGGGAAATTATGCCGCTTTGCGGTACCTTCGGGAAAAGCATCCTCTTTGCGGACCGCCGCTGACGCGTTCCCTACGCGGCATCGGCTTGCGCGGCATCCATGCCGCTTATCCGAGAGTCTGCCTTTCCCTCAGCATAATTTACGCCAAGGAAAATGCTAAGCGCACGAAACCTCCCCTGAAATAACATATTGATTATTATCACGACAGTGACAAATCCTTCTCCGGGGCTTTGCGCCGAATATTCCTCAGCTTGTCGAAAAACAGGTATACCACCGGGGTGGTATACAGCGTGAGGATCTGGCTCATCACCAGCCCGCCGACAATCGTGATGCCGAGCGGTTGACGCAACTCTGCACCGTCACCGCTGGTCAGCACCAGCGGCAGTGCGCCAAACAATGCGGCTAATGTGGTCATCATAATCGGGCGGAAACGTAGCAGGCAGGCCTGAAAAATGGCGTCCCGTGCGTTCAGCTTGCCGCTGCGCTGTGCCACCAGCGCGAAATCCACCATCATGATCGCATTCTTCTTCACGATCCCAATCAACAGCATGATACCAATCAGTGCCACCAGACTAAACGGTACGCCAAACCACTCTAGCGCCAGTAGAGCGCCCACGCCCGCCGAGGGGAGGGTAGACAGAATCGTCAGTGGGTGCACATAGCTTTCATACAGCACGCCCAGCACGATATACACCGTGATAATCGCCGCCAGAATCAGCAACAGCTGGGAAGACTGTGATTGCTGGAACGCCTGCGCCGTACCGGAGAACTGACCGCGTACCGAGGACGGCACGCCCAGTGACGTCATGGTTCTTTCTACCGCCGCTGTCGCCGTGGAAAGATCGGTACCTTCAGGCAGGTTAAAAGAGATGGTTGACGCGGCAGATAGCCCCTGATGGTTCACCGACAGCGGTGCGTTGATCGGCTTCCAACTGGCGAAATAAGAAAGTGGGATGGGTTTACCGTCGTTATTGATGACGAACATCTTGTTCAGTGAACTGACATCCTGCGTGTAGGCATCGTCTACTTCCATCACGACCTTGTACTGGTTTAACGGTTGATAAATGGTCGAAATCTGACGCTGGCCGAAGGCATTATTAAGCAATGCATTGGCGGCAGAGACGTTGATGCCTAACTGTGCCATCGCATCACGATCGTAGGTTAACGCCATTTCTGCGCCTTTATCCTGTTGATCGGAATTCACATCGGCCAGCTCAGGCAGTTTGCTGAAAGCAGCACGAATCTTTGGCTCCCAGGTTCGCAGTTCGCTCAAATCATCAGACAGGAGCGTGTACTGATACCCGGCGCTCGATTCCCGTCCGCCGATACGGATATCCTGCACTGGCATTAAAAACAGATTGGCGCCGGGTTCCTTGGCCAGCTTGACGCGCAGACGACTAATTACCTGCTGTGCGGAAACATCGCGCTCGGACAGCGGCTTAAGCGAAATAAACATCGAGCCGCTGTTGGTTCGCGATCCCCCCGTAAAACCGTTCACGTTATCCACCGCAGGATCGCTGCTGACAATGGTCATGAAATTCTGGAGCTTCACCGTCATGGCCTGAAAAGAAATACTCTGGTCAGCCTGAATAAAGCCCATCAGCCTGCCTGTATCCTGTTCCGGGAAAAAAGTCTTCGGAATACTGATGTACAGCCAGACGTTGAGTGCGATGGTGCCCAGCAGGAGCAACAAAACCCAGCGAGCATGGTTGAGTACCCACTTCAGCGATCGCCCGTAGCCTTGCTGCATGGCGAGCAATACACGATTAAAACCCCGTGTGCGCGGCTGGCTGCGTTTGGGCACGGCACGCAGCAGTCGTGCGCACAGCATGGGGGTGAGCGTGAGCGAGATCAGCAGGGAAATCATGATCGCCACCGACAGCGTTACGGCGAATTCACGGAATAGTCGCCCCGGCAGGCCGTCCATCAACAGCAGCGGGATGAACACCGCCACCAGCGACAGACTCATGGATAACACCGTGAACCCCACTTCTCTGACCCCTTGAAGCGATGCCTGGAGCGGCTTCATTCCCGCTTCGATGTGGCGGGAAATATTTTCCAATACCACGATGGCATCATCCACCACAAAACCAGTAGCAATGGTGAGCGCCATCAACGACAGGTTATTCAGGCTGAAGCCACACAGATACATGGCAGCGAAGGTGCCAATGAGTGACACGGGAACGGCGAGTGCCGGAATAGCGGTTGCCCGCCCGGAGCGTAAGAACAGGAAGACGACCAGAATCACCAGCGCGACGGCGATCAGCAGCGATTGCTCGACTTCTGCCAGCGAGGCGCGAATCGTGGGGGAACGATCCTGTGCGACATCCAACTGTATTTCGGCAGGCAGGCTGGCGCGCAGTTCCGGCATCGCAGCACGGATGTTGTCTACCGTGGTAATAATGTTGGCATCCGGCGCGCGGCGAATCATCACCAGAATGGCAGGCTTCGCATTCGCCATCCCTGCATTGCGCGCGTTTTGCACGGAATCTTCCACCGTGGCGACGTCGCTCAGGCGAACGGCGGCGCCGTTGTTGTAGTGGATAATCAGTGGGGCGTAAGCATCGGCAGTTTTGAGCTCATCGTTGGTTTGTATCTGCCAACTTCTCTGACTGTTTTCCACATTCCCCAGCGGTCGGCGCACATTTGCCTGTGCGATGGTCTGTCGTACGTCATCCAGGGAAATGCCTTGGTTAAATAACGCCACCGGATTCAGCGCCACGCGCACGGCGGGGAGCGAACTTCCGCCGATGGAGACATCGCCAACGCCTTCCATCTGCGAGATTTTCTGTGACAACTGGGTGGACGCGAAATCGTACAGTTGACCTTGGCTGTAGGTATCCGAGGTCAGCGTCAGAATCATGACCGGTGCGTCGGATGGGTTGACCTTACGGTAAGTCGGGCGGTTGGACATACCGGACGGCAGCAGGTTCTGCGCGGCGTTGATGGCCGCCTGAACATCGCGCGCCGCGCCGTTGATATCCCTGTCGAGGTTAAACACCAGAATGACGCGCGTACTACCGAGCGAGCTGGTGGACGTCATTTCGTTGACGCCTGCAATTCTACCGAGCGCACGCTCCAGCGGTGTCGCGACGGCAGAGGCCATGGTTTCCGGTGATGCGCCGGGCAGCGAGGCGCTGACCGAGATCACTGGGAAATCCACCTGTGGCAGCGGGGATACCGGCAGCAGGCGGAAACCTAATACGCCACAGAGCGCGATGGCTAACGTCAACAGCAGGGTGGCGACGGGGCGGTGGATGAACAGGGCGAAGAACTTCACTCGATTTCTTCCTCCTGACGCGGTGCACGACGGAAGCGCGCTGCCAGACGGTCAAACAGCAGGTAAATTACCGGTGTCGTAAACAGCGTCAGAATCTGGCTCATGATCAGGCCACCGACCATACAGACCCCTAGCGGCTGGCGCAGTTCCGCGCCGACGCCAGTGCTCAGCATCAGCGGCAGCGCACTGAGTAGGGCGGCCATCGTGGTCATCAGAATCGGTCGAAAACGCAGCAGACAGGCCTGATAAATAGCGTCATACGGTGTCATGCCCTGTTCTCGCTCCGCCGCTAGCGCGAAGTCGATCATCATGATGGCGTTTTTCTTCACGATCCCGATGAGCAAGATGATCCCGATAATAGCGATCACATCTAGCTCATTCCCCGCCATCATCAGCGCCAGCAGCGCACCGACGCCCGCCGTTGGCAGCGTAGACAAGATGGTGATCGGGTGAATAAAGCTTTCGTACAGCACGCCGAGCACGATGTACATCGCGACAATCGCCGCAACGATGAGCCACACGGTGCTGCTCAGCGCCGACTGAAACGCCAGCGTACTGCCCTGAAAACGGGTCGTGATATCCGCGGGCAGGTTCATCTGTTGTTCAGCCTGCGTGATGGCATCAACCGCTTCGCCCAGTGCATAGCCGCTGGCGACATTGAAAGAGATCGTTGTCGAGGGGAACTGGTCGATATGGTTGATTGCCAGCGGTCCCTGCCGCTCTTCAATCGTGGCGATGCTGCTGAGTGGAATGGTGCCGCCGTCGCTGCTGATGAGGCGCACGTCGTTCAATGCGTCCAGACCGGTATTGTGGGTCGTATCGTGCTCCAGCACAACGCGGTATTGGCTGGCCTGCGTATAGATGGTGGAAACCAGACGCTGACCAAAAGCGTTATACAGCGCACTATCGACCTGAGACATGGTGATGCCCAGACGGCTGGCGCTGTCGCGATCGACGTTGACGTAGGCGACTGCGGCACCGTCTTGCCAGTCGCTGCTGACATCCTCTAGCTGCGGTAGCTTTTTCAGTTCGGTCATCAGCTTCGGCACCCAGACGCTCAGTTCATCCAGCGACATTGCCTGCAACGTAAACTGATATTGCGTGCGGCTAATCTGGGTGTCGATGGTGAGATCCTGCACCGGTTGCAGATACAGTTGAATACCGGGAATCTGGGCTGTTTGCTGTTGCAGGCGACTGATGATCGCCTGAATACGCTCACTGCGTTCACTGAGCGGTTTCAGGTTGATTTGCAGTCGACCGCTGTTCAGTGCGGCATTCGTCCCATCAACGCCGACATACGAGGAAACGCTCTCTACCGCGGGGTCCTTCATGATAATGGAGACGACGCGCTGTTGGCGGTCAGCCATATTGCTGAACGAGACCGTCTGCGGTGCCTGTACGGTGCCCTGAATGATGCCGTTATCCTGTAGCGGGAAGAAGCCTTTCGGAATCCAGATATAGAGCAGGATAGTGAGCAACAGCGTACCCAGTGCGACGCTGAGTGTTAGCCACGGATGATTGAGTATTTTGCGTAGCCAGATGCCGTAGACATTGATCAGACGGGTGAAGAAACGCTCACTGGCACGAGTAAAACGGTTCTGTTTACTCAGCGACTGATGGCTTAGCATCCGTGCGCACATCATCGGGGTGAGCGTGAGCGACACGACGGCAGAAATCAAGATGGACACCGCCAGCGTCACGGCAAACTCGCGGAACAAGCGTCCGACGATATCACCCATAAACAGCAATGGGATCAGCACGGCGATGAGTGAGAAGGTCAGAGAAATGATGGTGAAGCCGATTTCTCCCGCCCCTTTCAGCGCCGCGTTAAGCGGTTTTTCCCCTTTTTCGATATACCGGGAGATATTTTCGATCACCACGATGGCATCATCTACCACGAAACCCGTGGCGATGGTGAGCGCCATTAACGTCAGGTTATTGATGGAAAAGCCGAGGAAATACATGGCGGCAAAGGTGCCGATCAGCGACAGCGGCACGGCGATGCTCGGGATCAGTGTGGCAACGGCGTTACGCAAAAACAGGTAAATCACCATCACAACCAGTGCGATAGCCAGCAGTAACTCGAACTGGACGTCTTTTACTGAGGCGCGAATGCTGGTGGTGCGGTCAGTTAGCGTAGTGACATCCACAGAGTTCGGCAGGCTGGCTTTTAACGCGGGCAGCATCTTGTTAATGCTATCCGTGGTCGTGATGACGTTGGCACCCGGCTGGCGCTGAACGTTAATAATGATCGCCTGCTGCCGATTCGCCCAGGCACCGAGGTGAATATTTTCGGCGGCCTGTTCAATAGTGGCAACATCCTGAAGCCGTACCGGTGCGCCATTTTTCCACGCAACAATCAGCTTGCGGTAGTCATCAACGGATTTCATCTGGTCGTTGGCGGAGAGCGTCACCGAACGCGTTGGACCATCCAGACTCCCCTTGGCGGAGTTCACGTTGGCGGCGGTAATCGCGGTGCGAATGGTCTCGCTGGTCAGGCCGTAAGCCGACAGCGCCGGCGCGTTTAGCTTTACCCGCACGGCCGGTCGTTGGCCACCGGCTAACGACACCAGCCCGACGCCCGCGACCTGCGAAATTTTTTGCGCGATCCGGTTGTCCACCATGTCCTGCACCTGTGTCATCGACATTGCGGTGGAGGTGACGGCCAGCGTCATAATGGGCGGATCAGCCGGGTTCACTTTGCTGTAAGTGGGTGGATAGGGCAGATCGCTTGGCAACAGATTGCTGGCCGCATTAATGGCGGCCTGTACATCCTGCTCCGCGACATCCAGCGACAGTTCAAGCTGGAACTGAAGCGTGATGACGGATGCGCCGCCTGCACTCTGCGTCGACATCTGTTTTAGCCCGGACATCTGGCCGAACTGCCGTTCCAGCGGCGCGGTAATCGCCGAGGTCACCACGTCGGGGCTGGCTCCAGGATACAAGGTAACAACCTGAATCGTCGGATAATCAACCTCGGGCAGCGCTGAAACGGGCAGTGCCCGATAGCCAATAATACCGGCCAACAGAATGGCGAACATCAACAGCGTCGTTGCGACGGGGCGCAGAATAAACAGGCGTGACGGCCCGCCTCCGCTGGCTGGAACGGTGTCCTGCATCAGGATTTCTCCCCAGAGATTGCAGGCGTTTTCTCCGTCAGCGTAGAGGGAACGACTTCCACTTTGGTTCCTTCGGTCAGACGATCGATACCGTCAGTGACCACCTTCACGTCGGCATCCAGTCCGGCAGTGACCACGACCAACTGGCCGTACTGAATACTGGTCGTGACCTGACGTTTACTGACCTCGTTCTTATCATTCAAAATCCAGACGAAGCGGCCTTCATTGCCCATTTGCACCGCAGCGGAGGGGGCAACAACGGCGTTTTGCAGCGTATCGACCTTCATGCGGATATTCACAAATTGATTCGGGAACAGGGCATCATCCAGATTATCAAAACGCGCCTTGAGCTTGATCGTACCGGTGGTGGTGTCGATCTGGTTATCCATACTGAGCAGGCTACCCTGCGAGAGTTTCTTCTGATTGGCGCGATCCCAGGCTTCTACCACGGGCGGCTGACCTGATTTCTGCGCGCTAATAATGGTGGAGATTTCCGCTTCCGGTACGGTAAAGACGACATCGATAGGGTACGTCTGTGTAATCACGACAATGCCATTGGTGTCGCCGCTGGTGATGTAATTCCCCACATCGACCTGTTTTAAACCGATCCGGCCGCTGATCGGTGCGGTAATTTTGCTGTAATCCAACTGGAGCTGTGCGCTGGCTACGGCACCGTCATCGGCTTTTAGCGTGCCTTCCGCCTGACGCACGGCGGCGATCTGCGTATCCAGTTCCTGACGGGAGATCAGGTTGGTTTTCACCAATTGCTGATAGCGTGCTAAATCCTGCTGAGCGTTAGCCAGAACGGCCCGATCTTTTGCCAACTGCCCCTGTGCCTTCGTCAGTTCAACCTGAAACGGGCGGGGGTCGATTTCTGCCAGGAGATCGCCCGCCTTAACCTGTTGCCCTTCCTGAAAGTGAAGCGCCATCAGTTGCCCGTTCACCCGACTGCGTAGCGTCACGGTATTGGCCGCCGTTACTGTGCCTAAACCGGAGAGATAATAAGGTACAGAGGCAGATTGCGTCAGCGCAGCCTGTACGGGAGCCAGCGTGCGCATGGCCGCCCTGCGTCCACCACCACTGCTGCTACCCGAATTTGACGTACGGGCGGCGTGCTGTTCACTCTTGCCGGGTGCGGCAGGCGACGTCTGGGTAAAGTGGCGCCAGATCAGTACGGCAATAGCAATAACGGCGGCAAGTACCAGCAGGCCTCGGATACGTTTAGCATTCATAGTGGTGGATTACTCTCTCCAGGTTGCGCGGGAAGCACGATCTACCCGTCATACTTCACGCTGCATGTGCGTTGGCTGTCATACTCAGCGTGTTATTGGACCAATGGCCACGTGCCGATCGTTTAAGAACCGAGATACACTGAGCGAGGTTTCCCTGCGGGAACCTCATCCCCGTGTTTCTCCTAAAATGAGGCTTAAGCGATCAACATTAGCCAATGGCCGCATTTTACTAGTTTAAACAGGGGATGCCGGACAAAAATGAAGGAAATATGGAAGATGTGTCAGGGTTTGTAGGAAAAAAAATCCGGCAGTGTAAGACTGCCGGACTGGGATAAGGATTTTATAACGTGATGAAGGGTTACAGCACCAGACCCGCGATAGATGCAGAAAGGATGCTCACCAGTGTGGAACCGTAAACCAGCTTCAGGCCGAAACGGGAAACCACGTTACCTTGCTGCTCATTCAGGCCTTTAATCGCGCCCGCAATAATACCGATAGACGAGAAGTTGGCGAAGGACACCAGGAACACAGACAGGATGCCCACGCTGCGTGGAGACAGTTCGCCTGCCACTTTTTGCAGTTCCAGCATCGCGACAAATTCGTTAGAAACCAGTTTGGTTGCCATGATACTACCAACCTGAAGCGCTTCATGAGACGGGATACCCATGATCCAGGCGAATGGGTAGAACGCGTAGCCAAGGACTTCCTGGAAGCTGATACCAAAAATGGCGCTGAAAATCGCGTTGACTGCGGCAATCAGTGCAATGAAACCGATCAGCATGGCCGCCACGATCACGGCAACTTTGAAGCCTGCCAGAATGTATTCGCCCAGCATTTCAAAGAAGCTCTGGTTTTCATGCAGATTACCCAACTGCAATTCCGGCTCTTCACCGACTTTGTAAGGGTTAATCAGTGACAGCACGATGAAGGTACTAAACATGTTCAGAATCAGCGCGGCAACGACGAATTTGGCATCCAGCATAGACATATACGCGCCGACGATGGACATTGACACGGTGGACATCGCGGTAGCGGCCATGGTGTACATGCGTTTTTCGGACATCTTGCCCAGAATATCTTTATAGGCAATGAAGTTTTCGGACTGACCAAGAATCAGTGAACTGACCGCGTTAAAGGATTCCAGTTTGCCCATACCGTTCACTTTGGACAACACTGTACCAATGGCGCGGATGATGATTGGCAGCACTTTAATGTATTGCAGAATACCGATCAGCGCAGAAATGAAGACGATAGGGCAGAGCACTTTGAAGAAGAAGGAAATCAGGTTCTTCTCACTATTCACCATGTCACCGAATACGAAGTCCGTCCCCTGGCCTGCAAATCCGAGTAATTTGTCGAAGACTGCTGCGAACCCTTTGACCACACCTAACCCAACGTTTGAGTACAGGAAGAAATAGGCGAGCAGAATTTCGATGACGAGTAGCTGAATAATAAAACGAATACGAATGCTTTTACGATCGCGGCAGGCGAGTAGCGACAGCGCCGTAACAACAACCAGCGCCAGAACAAATTGCGCGATATGGGACAAGGACATGTGTGCTCCGAATATGAGGCAGGCCAAATTTTCCACGTCATTTTATGTAACGCGTGCACTAAAAATGAGAGGAAGAACGCAAAAAAACAATTATACCTTCGGATTTTATCTAAACTAAATGCTAAGTCTCGTTATTTGGGTCTTTCTGTTCATTCATTATTCTTATCCTACATAGAAAGTTGTATTGCCCGACTTTAAGGTTGCGGGTTGGCGAGCCTGTTTATGATGTTTTCTGCATGATTCAAAAGGAGAGTGATTATGTCAGTATCAGATACCTCACGTGAGCTTGGTCGTTCAGGCATTGTGGTCCCGCCTTTTTCGTTTGGTGGTAATGTTTTTGGTTGGACGGTCGATCGGGCGACGTCATTTAGTCTGCTGGATGCACTCGTGGCGCATCGGCTGAATTTCATTGATACCGCCGATGTTTACTCACGCTGGGCACCCAGCAATCAAGGTGGTGAATCCGAAACGATCATCGGCAACTGGCTGAAAAAAAGCGGTCAGCGCGACAAGGTGATTATTGCCACCAAAGTCGGCATGGATTTGGGTGATGGCAAGAAAGGGCTATCTGCTGGCTATATTCGTCAGGCGGTCGAGGCTTCATTACAGCGCTTGCAAACCGACTACATCGATCTCTATCAGGCACATACTGACGACAAGGAAACGCCGCTGGAAGAAACGCTGGCCGCGTTTGATGCGCTGATTAAAGAGGGCAAGGTACGCGCGATTGGGGCGTCCAACTACAGCGCTGCGCGTCTGGCTGAAGCGCTGAAAGTCAGCAAAGCCAACCATCTGGCACGCTATGAAACCCTGCAACCGGAATACAATTTGTACGATCGGCAAGGGTATGAGGCCGCGCTTGAACCGCTGGTGCGTGAGCAAGGGGTTGGCGTTATTAGCTATTATTCGCTGGCCAGCGGGTTTCTGTCAGGCAAGTATCGTCAGCCGAAGGATGCGTCGAAAAGTGCGCGCGGGCAGGGCGTAGTGGAAAAATACCTGAACGAGCGTGGTCGCACCATTTTGGAAGCACTGGATAGCGTGGCGCATGCGCATCAAACGACGCCATCGCAGGTTGCGCTGGCCTGGCTGATCGCTCGTCCGAGCATCACTGCCCCGATCGCCAGTGCGACGTCTCTGGAGCAGGTCGCTGAACTCGCAGGCGCGACGCGGCTGGTGCTGCCAGCAGAAGATATTGAGTTGCTGGATCGTGCGAGTCGTTATTAATTAGGAAGCGGCTTTCTTCGTCACACTTTTATATTAATGCGAACGGGGGAACGGTTTCGTGCGCCATAGTATCGCCATTTTCATGCTACCTCGTAGCACGCGCCCGACACAGGGGGCTCGCCAGCCCCCTGTGAACCCCGGCTTTTGGCGGGAATTATGCCGCTACGCGGTCCCATCGGTGTTCATGACCGCTAATCGAGCCACCAGTGACGCGTTTACTCGCCCCATAAATAATGGGGCTCACCCTTCGGGTCAGCACAAGTGCTGTTCAAAAACGTCTCTGACGTTTTTGTCCGACGCGGCACTGGTTTTCGCGACGTCCTGTCGCTCACTCGGCGGTCAAGCCCACCGCTGCATAATTTTTTACGCCGGATAACGGTATTCGTACATTCACAACATTATTATCGCGCACGAAACTGCCTCAATAGTGGCATAGAGACTTTGACCAAGCAGGTCTAAAACCGCTACCGCGCTTCTGCACCATCATCCTCAAACCAGGCGGCTAGCTCTTTGCGTAGGTTATCCGACTGGGTGCCGAAGATGGCCTGTACCTGATGACCGACAATAATCACGCCGATAGCCCCCAGTTTTTGCAGGCTGTCGCTGTTGACCAGTCGCAGGCTGTGAACCTCAACCCGCAGGCGGGTGATGCAGGCATCCAGACTGACGATATTTTCTTTGCCGCCAAAGGCGTTCACCAACTGCTGCAAATTCTCTTTGTCTAACGGTGAAGCGATTTCAATTTCGGTAATTTGCTTACCCAACATTGATGCGAACAATTTCCGAAAATTGTGAATCTTGCCCATCGTAGTCACCTCTTCGTTTGTTTATCAGCGTGCGTATGATAATGCCGCTCACCTGACATTACTGTTAGGCGACACACGGCGATGAGGTTTCGTCGAAACGCTCATCACCGGTGCCCTATCAGTATTGCGATACTTAACTGACCAGCATGAATCTTTACTGTAATGCGCGGCGTAGAATCCGGCAGCCGTAGCCTGACAGGTCGATAGACCCTGAAAGCGTGCTACCCGTGGTCATTTCTTCGTAGGCGGCAGGCAGCGTAATGTGCTGCGGCGTTGCCGTGTAATTCTGAACGAAGATAAACTCGCTTTCCCCGTCATCACGACGATGAGCGACAATGCCGTAAGGCAGATCGATTGGCAGCGCGCGCGGTAGATCCAGCGTTTGTATCAGCGTGGTGAAGAAATCCCGCTGGAAAGCGAGATCGTTGCGCGATGCGATGTAGTAAGCCTGTCCTTTGCCGTAATCATTGACCGTAACGGCCGGGCGTCCGGCATAGAAGTCGCTGTCATAGGTCGCCAGCGCCCGCGCGCCTTCCAGATGAATCAGCTCGCACAGGTGGGTGACCTGATACGGGCCGATCAGGCGTTGCTCGTTACCGTCCAGACCGCTGATGCTGTTGCTTTCATGATCGTACAGCCCGTCGATTTCTTCCGCCCAGATCCCCATGATCGGACGCAGCGGACCAGGGAAGCCGTTTTGGTGGCAGAGATCGGTTTCGTTGACGACGCCAGACCAGTAGGTGGTGACGAAGCGGCCGCCCTGTTTGACGAAGGCATCGACACGTTCGGCAAAGCCATCGCGCACCATGTAAAGCATTGGTGCAATGACGACCTGATAGCCGCTGAGGTCGACATCGGCGTTGATGATGTCCACCGCCACGCCTTGCTCCCAGAACGTACGGTAATGCTCAGTGACGGTTTTTTCGTAGAACAGCCCTGCGTTGCGCGGCCCTTGAGCGTTATCCATCGCCCAGCGGCTTTCCCAGTCGAAAATGATAGCGACTTTGGCGTCCACCCGACTGCCTGCCACTGGGGCGAGTTTGTTGAGGATGTCACCCAACTCCTGCACTTCGCGCCCAACGCGGGTGTTGATATGCCCGACATGATCGACGACGGCACCGTGGAACTTCTCGACGGAACCGCGGCTCTTACGCCACTGGAAATACTGCACGGAGTCTGACCCGTGTGCGACAGCCTGAAGTGAAGACAGGATATGCATGCCTGGCTTTTTCAGTTTGCTGATCGGCTGCCAGTTGGTCAGGCTCGGCGTTGACTCCATCAGGTAGAAAGGCTTGCCGCCTTTTAGCGTACGCATCAGGTCGTGATACATCGCGGTGTAGGCACCCAGCGTGCAGTCATCTTCCGCGTTATGCCACAGCGGGTAGCTGTCCCAGGAGATGAAGTCGATCACCTTCGCTAACTGCCAGTAGTCGTAATCATAGAAGTATTCCATGAAATTCGTCGTGGTTGGCAGAGACGGATTTTCGGCTTTGAGCGGTGCGATTTCTGCCGCACAGAAATCACTGACCTGTGAGGTGTTAAAGCGTTTCCAGTCCAGATTCAGACCGTGGATAGAGACTTCACCGATGGGTGATGGCGGTTCTAACTGCGACCAGTCGGTATAGGTATGGCTCCAGAAGGTGCTCCACCACGCTTTATTCAACGCGTCTATCGTGCCGTAGCGTGCTTTCAGCCAGCTTTGGAAGGTGCTGCGACAGGTATCGCAGTGGCACTCGCCGCCGTATTCATTAGAAATATGCCAGCCGATCACCGCAGGATGGTGCGAGTAGCGTTTTGCCAACTGGGTGTTCATTTGTTTTACTTTTTCGCGATAGTTCGGCGAACTTAGGCAATGATTGTGGCGACCGCCGTGTAGCGCCCGTACGCGGTTGCTGCCCACGCGCAGCACGTCAGGGTATTTCTGCGATAGCCAGGCCGGGCGGGCACCGCTGGGTGTTGCCAGAAAAACGAAGATCCCATTGGCATACAACGTATCGAGGATGCCGTCCAGCCAGCCAAATTCATAACGACCTTCTTCCGGTTCAAGCCCGGACCAGCTGAAAATCCCCACTGACATGACGTTGCACTGAGTTTGCTTCATCATCTCAATGTCTTTTTCCAGTACCTCTGGGTCATCCAGCCATTGGTCAGGGTTATAGTCAGCACCATGCAGTAGAACAGGCACCTTGCTGCTTAGCGGGGGAAATTTGAACATCGTTCTCTCCTAAACGGGTTGTCGACGTGTTGAATGCGGTTTACGGCTTAAATACTTTGATGGAAGGCAGTACGTTGCCTTTGCAGTCGAACAGCGCCTGATTTTCCCGTGCGTTGCCTTCCTTCCATTCGTCATTGTTGTATTTCATGCCAGCTTTCGTGGCCCAGGTTGCGCCGGGGGTCGGCAGCCAGATAGGCTCCCAGTAGAAGATGCCTTTGCCGCGCTGATTGGGCACGTTGATGACACTTTGCATCAAATCGTGCAGGTAATTGGCCTGACCCTGAACGGAAGCCGGGTAGCCGCCCGCATCCAGCTCTTTCTGCTGGAAGCTATTTTCCGCGTTATCGCAGTTTTCGAGCGTGTAGGCATAGGCGGCTTCAACCACAATGATGTCTTTATTGTAGCGTTTGGTGACGTCGTTCATATTGTACTGCAACGCGCTGATAGGGCCGTTCCAGTAGGTGTAGAATGAGGCACCGATGACATCGAATGGAACATTGCGTTTGACGATTTCATCAAACCACCAGATAAAGGTATCGTTTTTGGTGCCTTCTGCCAGATGTAGCATGATTTTGACGTTATTCGCGCCTTGTACGTCCTTCACGCCCTGAATGCCGGCTTTTAGCAGCGCCGCGAGGCGATCGAACTCGCCGCCACCCTGGCCCCAGCTTTTTCCTTCTGGCCACAGCATCCCGCCGTTCAGTTCGTTACCGATCTGCACCATATCCGGCATGACGCCCGCTTTTTGAAATTCGCTAATCGTGGCTTTAGTGTAGTCATGTACGGCAGTGGTGAGCTGTTCCACGTTGAGGCCTGACCACGCTTTAGGCTTGTTTTGGTGAGCCGGATCGGTCCAGAAATCGCTGTAGTGAAAATCCAGCAGCACTTTCATACCGTTCGCTTTGGCGCGTTTAGCCAGCGCCAGCGTGGTGGCCAGATCGTTGTTGCCGCCGCCATAGCCGTTGCCCGCAGCATCTTTCGGATCGTTCCAGATGCGTAGACGGATATAGTTAATCCCGTTCTCTTTCAGAATCAGCATGGCGTCTTTCTGTTTGCCATGCTCGTCATAAAATTTTCCGCCGTGCTTTTCCACCTCGTTCAGCATGGAGATATCCGCGCCTTTAATGAAATCGGCAGGGACATTCGTCAACTTATTGATCGTCACATTTTCTGCGGCATACAGGGTTTGCGGCAGGGAGAAGGTCAACAGGCCAGTTGCCAACATGGCGGCCATCAGTACGCGTTTTTTCATTTTCATTTTACGTTCCTGGAATAGGTACAGATGTTGAGTAATTATCCTTTGGTTCCGCCAGACGTCAGGCCGGAGACAAAGTATTTTTGCAATGAAAGATAAAGAATGGCGACCGGCACCGCGATCAGCACGGCTCCGGCGGCGTAGGTGGTGTAGCTAGCGCCCATTTTCTGTGCGACCAGGTTGTACAGCCCGATCGGTAGCGTGTATTGATCCGGCGTGCGCAGAATGGTGCTGGAGAGAATGAAATCACCCAGCGGGCCAGTGAACGAGAACAGGGCAATGACCGCGATGATTGGTTTGGACAGCGGCATAATGATCTCAATAAAGATGCGGAAGTTGCCTGCACCGTCCATACGCGCGGACTCATCCAGATCTTTCGGAATGGCATCCAGATAGCCTTTCATCAGATAGGTATTCATCGGGATCATACCGCCGACGTAAACCAGTACGAGGGCGATATGGCTGTTCACCAGCCCCAGCATCTGCGCCAGTACGAAGATGGCGATCAGGGCAGAGAACTGTGGAATCATTTGCAATAGCAGAAACAGCATCAGCCCGTTCTGACGGCCGCGAAAGCGGAAGCGCGAGAAGGAATACGCGGTGAAACTGACGCTGATGAGCGTCAGAACCATAGTTAGGAAGCTGATTTTCATCGAGTTCCAGTACCAGGCGGCATAGTCAATCTGGCCGTTGAACAGCTCCTCATAGTGAATGAAGGAGAAGTTATCCGGGATGATTGAGGTGTTGAGCAGGCTGCTGCCGGGATTTAACGATGCACCAACCGTCCAGATCAGCGGGTAAATAATGATGATGGCCACAATCGTCAGCAGCAGGTAGGTCAGGCCAAGTTTGATAAAATTTTGGCGTTTAACGCTATGTTTTTTCATCTGCGCGCTTTCCTATGCCATGTTGTCTTGTTTGAAGGAATTGGTGGCACGGAACTGCCACAGCGCGATTCCCACGACAAAGATCGACAGCAAAATGGTGATGCTGGCTGCGATCGCATATTGGGAAGAAGACATGGTCAGCTTATAAATCCAGGACACCAGAATATCCGTCCCGCCCGCGTTGGAGCCGATTACCGCCGGTCCACCGTTGTTGAACAGATAGATGATGTTGAAATTATTAAAGTTGAACGTGTACTGCGTGATGATGATCGGCGCAATGGAGTAGAGTACCAGCGGCAGCGTGATGGTGGTCAGCTTGTACCAACTGCTGGCTCCGTCAATGGTCGCAGCTTCGTACAAATCATCAGGAATAGCCTGCAATACGCCGGTGGTCATGGCGAACACAAACGGAAAGCCTAACCAGGTTTGCATTAGGATCAGCGCGGTTTTGGTCCAGAACGGATCGGTCATCCACGCTTTAGGCTCAATCCCCAGCGCGGCCAGAATACCGTTATTGATTACGCCAAACGTTTCGTTAAACATGCCAGCAAAGACCAGAATGGTGACGAAACCCGGTACTGCCCACGGCAGGATCAGGATGGTGCGAATCAGCGGTTTAAAACGTAGTCCTTTTTGGTTCACCAAAATCGCCAGCAGGATACCCACCGCACACTGGAGTGTGGTCGCAATCAGCGTCCAAATTACCGTCCATTGCAGCACGTCAAAGAATGTGGACCGCCAGAGGTCGAGCCGGAAGATATTGATGAAATTCGTCATCCCCACCCAGTCGACCAGCTTGGCGGGCGGCGTGTGATAGAGGTTGTAGTTGGTAAAGGCAATGGAGAAGCCGAAAATAATCGGGAAAACCACGACAAAGACCAGCAGAATAAAGCCCGGTGTGATCATCAGATAAGGGAAGCCTTCGCTCAACAGCATCTGATATTGCTTCTTCACGCTGTTCAACGGCAGACCTTTATCACGTCTGGCTCCGCACACGTAGGCATCACGCAGGCTGCAATAGTAGACGCCGACGCCAAAGGCGGCGACGATCACACTGATAATGCCTTTTGCCAGCAGAAAAATAGAGTGATCGCGTGGCAACTCGGTGCCCAGCGTGATAAGCCCCCAAGCGCCATTTTGCAGGAAATCATGGAATATGCCGATGAAGCAAACCATGACGATAGAGAAAAGCGCGCCTTTGACGAACTGGCGATTATAAATCTGTCCGAGTCCGGGGACGAGCGCCAGCAATACCGCTGTTCTGGCGTGGCGATGTCCTCTTTCTTGTGGCGTAAGGCCGCTGGCGTTGACGGTCACATCTACCTCCATTTTCTTAAAAACATGGGTATCCCCGTATCCCGATATCTAGTGGGGATAAACAGGGAGAACCCATGTTGACTCACGGTGGAGCAGTGGTTTACTGGTTACTGTGGTTAGCTTCGATCTGCATTTTTATTACCTTCACGGCGGATTCCAGCGCCGCTTTGGTGTCCTGCTTGCCCGTCACGCTCAATTGCAGCGCGCTGTTGGCTGGCGTCCAGACTTCCTGCATTTCCGGTACGCTCGGCATAGGGACGGCATAACCAGACTGGATCGCGACAGCACGAGATTTTTCGTCATCTTTAATCAGTGGATCGTCAACCAGTGCGGCAATCGGCGGGATTTCACCGGTCAACTGGAAGCGAACTTTGGCGTATTCCGGCTGATTGATGAACTCAATGAATTTCTGTGCCAGCTCTTTGTTCTTGGAGTAGGTGGAGATGCTGTAGCCTTTTACGCCCAGCAGTGAACGCGGATGTTCACCGTTTGGCAACAGCGGCAGTGGTGCTACGCCATAGTTTACGCCCGCGTTTTTGTACGGTTGAAACGCCCACGGACCGGTAATCACGGCAGCGGCTTTTTTCTCGGTAAACAGGGAGTCGATGGCGTTAGCGCCGGTTTCACCGACGATGCCCGGCGGGAACAGGCCATCAGCGTAGAATTTCTTGATGTAGTTGACGGCATCGATGGTGGCTTGTTTATCCAGACCGAGGTCTTTGACATTCGGTGAACCGTTGCTGTTTTGGCCGAAAATGTAGCCACCCATCCCGGCGATGACGCCATAGGCGTAATAAATCTCATCAAATTTCGCCAACAAACCATAGCGACCTTCGGCACGTTGCTGTTTGGAGAAGGCGAACAGGTCGTCGAATTTTTCTGGCGGCTGTGGCATCAGATCTTTGTTGTACACCAGTACGGTGGTTTCAACCGCTTTCGGCACGCCATACAGCTTACCGTTGTAGGTTTGTGCTTCCAGTGCGGGTTTGGTGAAACTCGACAGGAATGTCTGATCCAACGTCAATTCGCTAATTAATCCCTGAACCACAGCGGTGCCAACCTGATCGTGTGGCATCACTATCACATCTGGGCCGATCCCCGCAGGGCCATCCAGACGGAGTTTCTCAATCTGTTGAGCGTAAGGTGTTTCCAGCACTTTTATTTTTACATTGTTTTGTTTTTCAAAGGCTTTTATCGCATCGGCAATGCCGTCTGATTTCTTGATATCTTCCCATACCAGAAGTTCTTTGTCGGCTGCCAGCGCTGATTTGCTGAGCACGCCAGTGATACCCAGTGAAATCATGATGACGGTAGTCAGCGTTTTCATTTTCATCATTAGTCCTCAAAGCCCTGGTGGGCCAATCATGGTAGGAAATCGTCACGTACTTTCCGCTTTCGCCGTTTTTGTCGTCCCTGTGCGATGTTGGTGTAACGTTACATCACACGGCAGGGAATGAGACATCTAACCGTACGCGTTGTGTGGTGATCGTCGCTGTGTGGCGCTTGACGCTTTATTGTGCGTTTTCCACAAAGTAGGGTAACGGTTACACCAGTGGCGATTACATTAAGCAGAGTGCGCCACGTCTGCCAGTGAAACATGTAAAGGCTGTGATCTTATGCACAAAAGTAACCCCCTGTTTGTGCAAACGGTTACACCATGCTGTTATATTGCGATTATGACCAGCGTGCAGGTCAGCCTGGCCGGATGCTGATACGTCTGGAAGGGCTGCCGAGCCATTTTGAGTAGACGACCACTGGGCCGTTGTGACTCAGCGCTTATATCCTGAAAAGCAAAATTATCAAGAGGTTACCGTTATGGCGTCGATCCAGTTGGATAAAGTTAGTAAGCATTTTGGCAAAACGATTACGCTTCACGATGTGAATCTGACGATTGCAGATGGAGAGTTCGCCGTTTTTGTTGGACCGTCTGGCTGCGGTAAGTCGACGTTGCTAAGAATGATTGCCGGACTGGAAGATGTCACGGGCGGTGAAATCATGATTGATAATGCGGTAGTGAATGATGTTGCCCCCGCGCATCGCGGCGTTGCCATGGTGTTCCAATCCTATGCGCTATACCCGCACATGACCGTCGCTGAGAATATGGGCTACGGCCTGCGCGTTAATGGTGTCCCGAAAGACCGGATTAAGCACCAGATTGAGATGGTGGCGAAGACGCTGCAATTGTCTCACCTGCTGGAGCGCAAGCCGAAAGAGTTGTCAGGCGGCCAGCGTCAGCGTGTGGCGATAGGGCGTGCGATCGTACGTAATCCGAAAGTGTTCCTGTTTGATGAACCGCTGTCGAACCTTGATGCGGAGTTGCGCGTGGATATGCGGTTGCATATTGCCAAGCTGCATCAGGAATTGAAAACGACCATGATCTACGTAACGCACGATCAGGTTGAAGCCATGACGCTGGCTGACAAAATCGTAGTAATGAATTACGGAAAAGTTGAACAGGTTGGATCGCCGATGGAGCTTTACTATCATCCGGTTAACCAGTTTGTCGCGGGTTTTATCGGCTCGCCAAAAATGAATTTCCTGCCTGCGCAGGTCATCGACTGGACGCCGGATAGCCTGACGGTCAATGTCGCCGAGCAGCTACAGCTTGAACTGCCGGTTCGCACCAGTGAGCTGAGCGCTGGGAGCATGATTACGCTGGGGCTACGGCCAGAACACGTTTCACCGGAAGGTGAGGGGATTCGGCTGTCATTCGGCTGTGAGGTCGTCGAGCGTTTAGGCAATAGCACCTATCTGTTCGGCCAATGCTGCGGGATTGATAATTTCAAACTGCTGCTGGCGGGCGACAGTGCTTTTAAACCCTATGAACACATTGAGGTGTTCTTCTCTCCTGCTAACTGTCTGGTGTTCAACGCCGATGGTTTGCGCATCAGCGCTTAGTCAAGCGACTGCATCGCTGAATCTCAATAGCCAACATCCCTTCTAAATATAACCAGCGCCCCTCGCGGGCGCTGGCTCTGCTGCCGCTGTCTACGGCCTCTTGTAGAAATTGTTCTTCTTTATGCTGATGCGGTGTAAGTGTTTCGTGCGTGTTAGGCATCTTATTTCTCTGTAACATCGTTACACGCCCGACAAGGCGCGCTTGTATCTCAATCGCCGCAGTGCCTTGACCACTGGCTTTTCAGCGTGATTCGCGCCGCTGCGCGGTGCCTTCGGTGTTCATGTCCACTATTCGGACCGTCTGCGACGTGTTTACTCGCTTCATAAATGGGACTCGCCCTTCGGGCCAGCACAAGTGCTGTTCAAAAACGTCTCTGACGTTTTTGTCAGACGTGGCGCAGGCTTTCGCGGCGTCCATGCCGCTCATCCGACAGTCATGTACACCTCAGCGCGATTTTTTACGCCGATATAAGACAAAGAGCGAGTGCTTTGGATGATGCAGATGTTAGCTATAACGGAAAAAGGCTCTCCGAAGAAAGCCTTTTGGGAAATACCCGACGGGAATGATGAGCCCGTCGGGTTGAGGGTTAGAGACGTATTACCACCAAGCTTCCGCTTGAATACCGAAGTTCACTGCATTGCTGCGATCGTCGTTGAAGGTGTTGCGGTTTTCATTTCCACGGTTTTGGTAAGACACGAAGAAGCGCAGTTCCGGGCGTGTCAGCATGGGAATATCGGCACTGAAGGCGTGTGCCAGCGTGTATTTTTCACCACTGTATTTGGTTTCTGTACCCGCTTTCCAGCTGTCTTTTTTCTGATATGCACCCACTTCCAGATAGGTTTTCTGGTTCTTGGTCCAGGCATATTGGCCGCGGCCTACCGCAGACAATAACTCTGTGCTGTCGCGCCAGCGGCTGATTTCATCCGCTTTACCGTAGGTCAGCACGTGGCTAAGGGAAATATGATCGGTGATTGGCAGGTCACCTGCCTGAATGACGCGATAGCCTTTGGCGCTGTCGTTGATGCTCCAGACGTCATACCAGCCGCCGCCCTGATCGACCATGTTATGTGCCAGCCCTTTGTCGGCATATTGCAGCACCAGTTTCTGGTTAGATTTGAGGCCAGAGAAATAGTGGCTGAGTTCAGCCGTGAGCATCATCGAGTTTTTAGGATCGAATTTCCCTCCCCCTTCAGCGGGTGAGACGATGAAGATATTTTTCTGGGTATCCGCTTCATTTGGCATTGCGTAGGAGATACCGAACTCTGTCCAGGCACCGTCCCACGGCTTCCAGCCCGCATAGCGTGCGTCCAGATAGTTGATATTCAGATCGTTATAAGTGTCAGTTCTGTCTTTACATGCTTGAGTACTGCTGTCGCAGCCTAAATCAATGTTCATGTTCTCTGCATCAGCACGAATCCAGGCAAATGAGAACGCACCTTCACCCGCTTTGATGTTTTCGATCCCGGCACCCGCACCGGAGATATTCCAGTATTTGGTATCGATGATGTGCAAATCATGACGCTGATAATAACGTTTCCCTGCCCAGACGGTGGCATCTGGCAGACCAGGAACAAAGCCCTTCGCCTGAAGGTTCAACTGGCGCAGGCCAAACTCGGCGTCGTCATTTTTTGTGGTTTCATTGTCGTTCGAGCCATTAGAGAACATGGAAATCATACTGTCGAAGTAAAACGTTTTCCCATTTTCGTTATACAGCTGCTGCCCTAATTGGATTTCGCCGTAGGTGTCATCTTCGTTACCTAATCTTCCTACATAGCTTTTATCGGCCGCCTGTTGCTTTCCGTGGTTTGAAGCCCCCACGCCAGAACGGAAGTACCCTGAAAAATCAACAGAATAAGAAGGGGTTGCCAGCATTGCCAGACTCAGGGCAATGGATGTCGTCAGCAGTTTTCTTTTCATAATATACCTTTCGCTTATTCGGGTAAGGATGTGGATGTTCCAAATAACATGACGTGAACGGAGGTAAAACGTTTCCACTCATGGCGAAGGATTATGGGGGAATAAAATAACGCGTGACATGATTGTTCTCACAAAATACAAAAGAGTTACACCAAAATTTACACTGATTTAACGATGGCACAGGCTGAGTTTAGGCGATTTATCAGGTTATAGATGATGTTATTTGCTGTGTAATGAGGTGTAACTGGTTACACATTTTGTTTTTTAGCCTCAAATGCAGCATAAAATTTTTTTATGTCAGAATCGGAAATGTTTCTGGAAAAGAGTGAAAGGCGTCTGCGTAAGAGAAATAAAGAACAAGATGTGTGAGTGCGGAAGGGGGAATGATGTCACTGTTTGCCTGATGTAAACGAGTACCACATCAGGCAAACAGTGCGATAGCGGTTACTTCTTACGGGCTGGGGGGCTAACAGAATGGCGGCGTACCAGCGTCGGGCTAAACATATTCGTCGTTTCGCTGAGCTGTTTACCGTGGGATAACGCGATAGCCAATTCTGCCGCCTGAATGGCCATGGCGGAAACCGGATAGTGCACGGTGGTCAGGCGAGGGCGGAGGTAACGAGCGATCAATACGTCATCAAACCCGACCACCGACATATCCTGCGGTACACTGATGCTGTTATCACTCAGGACGGAAAGGGCGCCAGCTGCCATGGAGTCGTTGTAGCACACCACCGCTGTCATATTACCACCACGACTTAATAGTTCCGTCATGGCTGACTCGCCGCCCACTTCGTCCGGTGAGGCGCGGGCAATGAGGCGCTCATCCCGTGCGATGCCGTGCTCTTGCAGTGCATCCATATAGCCTTGTAGGCGGTCGGTGGAGTCGGAAATTTGGTGGTTGGAACAAAGAAAACCGATCTTCTGATGGCCTTCCTGAATCAAATGGCGTGTTGCCAGCCAAGAACCATAGCGATCGTCGAGCGCAACGCAGCGGTGTTCATAACCTGGTAAGGTGCGGTTAATGAGCACCATATCAGGAATATGGCTCATCAGCGCCGCCAGTTCCTCATCTGAAAGCATTTTTGCATGCACGATCAGCCCTGCACAGCGGTGGCGAATCAGCTGTTCAATGGCTTTCTTTTCCTGTTCGGCATTGTGGTAGCCGTTCCCAATTAGCAGGAAGTTGCCGGTTGCCTGTGCTATTTGTTCGACAGATTTGACCATTGTCCCGAAAAAGGGATCGGACACATCCGCAACGACCAGCCCCATTGTCTCTGCACTTTGGTGTGCAAGCGCTCTGGCATTGGCATTTGGGTGGTATTGCAGCTCCGCCATCGCCTTGTGTACGGCTTCCCTTGAGGCCGTACTGGCTTTGGGCGAATTATTGATGACGCGCGAAACCGTAGCGACTGATACACCTGATAGACGAGCAACATCCTTTATTGTGGCCATTGGCATTCCTGAACGGTCAAATGCGTGGTGAGGCGGACCGCAGCCTAACGCACAAGTTAAAAGAAAAAATCGATTACTTATATTGATAAATGTACAGGTTTTTGGGGGATGTTACCTACCCGACCTGCTTTCCTTTTTGATCCAGACCGTACTTATGTGATCGCTATCAACAATCATCGACTATTTCTCTCTTCCAAAATACCATCCTGAGGTTTAAATTTAGGGTAACCGATTACACCTATGCGGTGGCTAAACGATAGCAGTCTATCTGTATTCAGCATTATTACAGCTATTTTATCCATAGCTTAGGGTGAAACTGATTACATTAACGGGGTTTTCTGGTTAGGTTTACTGTCTTTTTAAACGCTTTTTCCAGACTGCTGACTGGCTGTTAGCGCCCTACAATTGGCTGCGGATGGCTACCACTGCTGTACTGAATTCGTATTTTGTATTGAGGAGTAGCTTATGCAGTTTGAGCCAACTGAACATCCGCATCGTCGTTTTAACCCACTTAAAGGCGAGTGGATTTTGGTTTCTCCACACCGTGCCAAGCGCCCTTGGCAAGGCCAGCAGGATGAACCCGACCGTGCCACGCCGCCGCCTTACGATCCGACCTGCTATCTGTGTGCGGGCAATAAACGTATTACGGGCGATATCAATCCGCACTACCAGAGCACCTTTGTTTTTACCAATGACTTTTCGGCACTGATGGAAGACACACCGGAGGCTCCCTCGGGGGACGACGAGTTGTTCCGCGTGCAGCAAGCCCGTGGGGTAAGCCGTGTGATCTGTTTTTCTCCCGATCACAGTAAAAGCCTGCCACAGCTTTCGCTGCCAGCACTGAAAGCCGTGATCGATACGTGGAGCGATCAAACCGAGGAACTGGGCAAGCGCTATCCGTGGGTGCAGGTGTTTGAGAACAAAGGCACGATGATGGGGTGTTCTAATCCGCACCCACACGGGCAAGTTTGGGCTAATGATTTTTTACCCAACGAAGTGCTGCGTGAGGATGAACAGCAGCGTGACTATTTTACTCGCCATGGCTCGCCATTATTACTGGACTACGTTCAGCGAGAGCAGTCTGACGGTTCACGCATTGTGGTGGAAACCGAGCACTGGTTAGCCGTTGTCCCTTACTGGGCGTCGTGGCCGTTTGAAACGCTGGTACTGCCCAAGTTTGCCGTGCAGCGATTGCCACAGCTAAATGACATTCAGCGTGACGATTTGGCATTGATACTGAAAAAACTGACCAGCCGTTACGACAATCTGTTTCAGTGTTCATTCCCCTATTCGATGGGGTGGCATGGCGCACCGTTTAAGGGTAACGACATCCAGCACTGGCAACTGCATGCCCATTTTTATCCCCCGTTATTACGCTCCGCCAGCGTGCGAAAATTTATGGTTGGCTATGAAATGCTGGCTGAAGCACAGCGTGATCTGACGGCAGAACAGGCCGCTGAACGCTTACGCAGTGTGAGCGATATCCATTTTAGTGAGCAAATTTGAGGTCATTTTATGAGCCGTATTGATTCTCTACGTCAGTTAACTGAGTCTGTTTTTGTCCGATTATTTGGCTATGCGCCGCACGCTGCTATTCAGGCTCCTGGCCGGGTTAACCTGATTGGTGAACACACCGATTATAACGACGGTTTTGTCTTGCCTTGTGCTATCGATTACCAGACGGTTGTCAGCGCGGCGGTACGTCAGGATGGCATCGTGCGGGTGGTGGCGGTGGACTATGACAATCAGCAGGATGAATTTGATCTTGCTAAAGAAATAGTGCCTCACCCGGAATATCTTTGGGCCAACTATATTCGCGGAACGGTGAAGTTTTTGCTGGCGCGTGGCCTGCCGCTTAGCGGCATGGATATGGTGGTCTCTGGGAATGTGCCTTCCGGCGCCGGGCTGAGTTCTTCAGCTTCGCTGGAAGTGGTAATCGGGCAGACGTTCAAGGAATTGAATAATCTGGATATCAGCCAGTTGGATGTGGCGTTAAACGGTCAGCAGGCGGAAAACCATTTTGTCGGCTGTAGCTGCGGTATTATGGATCAGTTCATTTCCGCTCAGGGGCGTGTAGGTCAGGCGATGTTGATCGACTGCCGCTCTCTGGAAGGGCGCTCTGTGCGCATGCTCGACGGTGTCGATGTGCTGATCGTGAATTCCAATGTGCGCCGTGGGTTGGTGGACAGTGAATACAACACGCGCCGCCAGCAGTGTGAAGCGGCAGCGCGTCACTTTAACGTTAAAGCGCTGCGTGATGTATCACTGTCACAGTTTGAGGCGGGCATCGAGGGGCTGGACCCGGTGGCGGTACGTCGTGCGCGGCACGTCATTACCGAGAATCGCCGGACGTTGGAAGCCGCCGATGCGCTGGCGCGTCAGGATGCTCACCGCTTGTTTACACTGATGGCAGAATCACATGTCTCCATGCGTGACGATTTTGAAATTACCGTACCGCCGATCGATACGTTGGTCACGTTGATTCAGGATTATGTCGGTGAGCGGGGCGGCGTACGCATGACCGGTGGCGGTTTCGGTGGCTGTATTGTTGCCCTTATCCCTTCGGCGCTGACGGATGAAGTCAAACAGGTGATCGAACGTGAATATCCGGCGCGCACCGGGCTTCAGCCGTCAATCTATCTGTGCCAGGCATCCGATGGTGCGGGTCGTTTGAGTTAAGTTCAGGCTAGTTAAACGCAAGCGAAAAGGGCTTTATGCGTAAAGCCCTTTTTACAGGTCTTCGCCTTAAGGCAGCAGAAACAGCGTCGCTAATCCAAGGAAGATAAAGAAGCCGCCAGTGTCGGTGATTGCCGTAATCATCACGCTGGAACCGATGGCCGGGTCGCGTCCAAGCTTCATCATAACCAGCGGAATCGCGACACCCATTAGCGCGGCGAGCAGTAAATTCAGCAGGATTGCCAGCATCATCACGCCACCCATAGCAGGGCTGCCATAGAGCAGGAAGGTCACTACGCCCATGATCGTGCCCCATATCACCCCGTTTACCAGCGCAACGCCTAATTCTTTGAGCAGTAAATACGATTTTTTACCGTGCTCAAGCTGATGCAACGCCAGTGCGCGTACAATCATGGTGATTGTCTGGTTACCGGTATTTCCGCCGATGCCGGCAACAATCGGCATGAGCGTCGCAAGCGCCACCAGATGCGATAGTGTGTGCTCAAATAGACCAATGACCCGCGAGGCAATGAGCGCCGTGCAAAGGTTGATAGCCAGCCATGCCCAGCGATTGCGGAACGACTTATAGACGGGCGCGTAGACATCTTCAGAAGGTGTTAACCCCCCAGAACGCCGCAGGTTACTATCACTTTCCCGGTTTACGACATCGACGATATCTTCAATCGTCAGGCGTCCCATTAGCTTGCCTTTGCTGTCCACGACGGCGCTAGAAATTAAGTTATAACGCTCAAAGGCGCCAGCGGCCTCTTCGACTTTATCTTCAGGCTGAAATCTCAGCGGCTGAGCATCCATCACGTCAGTCACCAAAGCATGAGGCGACTGGAGCAGGATACTCGCCAGCGATAGCTCACCGATCAGCGTGTTTTTGCGATCGGTCACGAACAGCTTATCGGTAGATTCAGGAATGGTTTTGCGGTAGCGCAGATAGCGTTGTACGGCTGTGAGGGTGACGTCGGCGCGTATGGTGATGAGTTTGAAATCCATCATGTGGCCGAGGCAGTCTTCATCATAGTTGATGGCAGCCCGTAGCTGCGCACGCTGCTTCGGCTCAAGTGAGGTGAGTATTCGACCCAGCAAATGGCGGGGGACAAGGCGAGATAATTGCGCCTGTTCATCCACATCCAGTACCCGAACTGCCCTTAGAATTTCCTTATCCTGCATATCACCGATCAGATCGTCGGAAATACTGTCTGAGGCCTCAATTAAAACGTGGCCGCGTTTCGCTATGGGGATAAGCCGCCAGAGCGCCAGGCGTTCATCCTGTGGTAACGATTCCAGCAAATCGGCCAGGTCAGCAGCATGAAGATCGACGATCAGTTCGCTAATTTCTGCGGTTTGATCGAGCAGAAGACTTTTTTCACGTAGCTTGATTTTTTTACTTACTACCGTTTTGTCGCTTAACGTGGTTTCGTCATGTTCTGTGATAGGGGATTGCCGATTGATGATGTCTTCAACCAGCTCTTTATTTTCTAATAGCAGAAGGGAAATGCGACGCCGGAGGTCGGTAAGTTTTTTTACACTCGACATAATGTTTTATGCTCGGTCTGTTTTTTATCCATGTTTTATTAAACGTAGCGCAAAATCAGTAGATTAAGAATAGGATTACTGGCGAATCACAGTCTGAAAAACGAGCTAATACTGGTCAAACGTGTTTTTCAGGATGTTTTTTATTTAATGTGATATTAAATCGTTTGCTATTTGGTTTTGGGCGATGTAGAGTCAATACCAGAAACGCAACAGATACCGATGGCAGAGACGATGAACGATAACGCTTATAAACTGGATGGACAGCTATGCTTCGCACTGTATTCTGCCAATCTGGCAATGAATAAGCTGTATCGTCGTTTACTGTCTGAACTAAACCTGACCTACCCCCAATATCTGGTGATGTTGGTTTTGTGGGAACGTGATGGATTGACGGTATCTGAGTTGGGCGAGCGGCTGTATTTGGATTCGGCTACGCTAACGCCATTGCTCAAGCGCTTACAAAGTGCAGGGCTCGTGGTACGTAACCGAGGGACGGAAGATGAGCGTCAGGTACTGATCGGATTAACCGAAGCGGGTCGTGCCCTTCAGCAACAGGCGCGGGCGATTCCTGAAAGTGTGTTTTGTGCGACGGAATGTCATCTCGAACAGCTACAGACGATCAAAAAGGATCTTGAGATGCTACGTAAAAACCTGATCGGACACCTTTAAACACGCGCTTGTTCTAGGCATATCGTAAGAGTTGTTAGGTTGCGTCATATTTTTAAGTCATTTATTTTAACCAACTAAGTAGTGTGCGATTTAATTTTTTGCTATGTAAATAAAATGAAGCAGCATCCCTATTTCCTTAACTATCTGGAGTCACATTATGTCTATTGAAAAAGTCTTATACGTTGCTCATGCTCAGGCCACTGGTGGTCGTGATGGTCGCGCGGTATCTTCCGACAACGCGGTTGATATTAAATTAACGACGCCACGTGAACTGGGCGGTGCAGGCGGTGCAGGCGGTGAGGGGACGAACCCAGAGCAGCTATTTGCTGCTGGCTATTCTGCCTGTTTCCTTGGTGCAATGAAGTTTGTTGGTGCACGTGAGAAAATCGCCGTACCGGCTGGTACAACGGTAAACGGTAGCGTAGGCATCGGTGCCATCCCTACAGGGTTTGGTATTGAAGTTGAACTGAAAATTTCCCTGCCAGGTTTGGATCGCGCAGTGGCTGAAGATCTGGTGCAGAAAGCCCATATCGTTTGCCCTTACTCCAATGCAACGCGTGGCAACATCGATGTGACTTTGACTATCGTCTAAGTCCAGTTTGATGTGAGGGTATTATTGAGCGTTGAAAACGGTGGCTGCGAAGATTCGCACTGCCGTTTTTTTTATTTGTGCGACATAAGCTGAATGGGCAACGCGTGCTGATGTGAAGAACGGGCACGAAGAGACACAGGCAATAAAGCCTAACGAGGCAATATAAGAAACGGCTTTAGCTAAGCGTTACTCTTTCTGATTAATGAGTACGTTGGTAGGAGGCAGTAGCTGTTCAGCACGTTGCTGCTGTTTGTCTTGATGATGGGCAAACGCGGTGATAGTGGAGTAGGCAAAACGACCTAAAAGAATAATGAAGCTGATGAGCAAAACAGCACGAGCGATACGGGAGCCACTTCGTCGTGGGCGTATCGATAATCGTCGTTTGTGGGTAAGCGTGGACATTACCAGTAAATCCTCTGTGAAAGCGAACATTCGCTGTTGTTTATTTAGGCACAAGCAGTGGCCTAGGTCAATCTGCCGCAGTGAAAAAGGTGATGGACGAACGGGTTTCCGCACGTTCAGTGCAAGGATAGGATTTTAGGAACGAGTACGGAGAGGGAAGTGAGTGAGAATTGGGGCGGTGGTATAAAAAACCCGCTCAAAAACGGATAAGCGGGTTGTGTAGTACGGCGGAATTACGCCGTGGTATTGACGTTACGCCCAATCGCCGGGTTTGCTGGCAGTGGGGGTAAGGCTTGCAAAATACCTAAAGCAACAGACTCTTGGCTGTCGAGCGCTTTTTTCATCACAAGCGTACTGGCCTCACTGCTGGTGCGCAGGTTGCTGAGGTCGGTTGCGAATGATGCAATCTGTGAGACATCCATTTTACTCTCCTTAACGTTGAGTTGGATTACTATCCGATATATACCCGTCATACTTCAAGTTGCATGTGCGTTGGCTGCGATACTCGGCTTACTTACGTGAGCCTCGCCCTTGCGCGCCAACGCTTTGCGTTGTTCAAAACGCTAACGTTTTGTCCTGAAACTCGAATTATTTAGGGTATGGAAAGGAAGTGCGCCTTTCCACCGAGGTTGCACGATGTTGGTGAATATTCTCACCAGTCATCAATTTAGTATCGGCCTCATTCTGGCTAACTTTATGTTAACCAGAATGAACCCGCCAGCGCGGTGGCGCAATTTGCGCCTTATTATGGTGCCCAATGCGCGCCAGATTTCTTGCGCAACGCCTTCGGTAATCAGGCTTTCTCTTCCTCAATCATCAGCTTCCAGCCGGTGACGTCCTGCCAATATTCCTGTTCACGTTCCAGATCGAGTTGTACCAATGTGTTATTGGTAAAAAAGTCGTGCGGGAACGTCAGCGTCCAGTAATTGTCATCGGTATGTAATTGCAATGATTCTGGCGTCGTCGTTGCCTGCCGCTGGTTGTTTAACAGCGTGGCAAGACGTAGCAATTGTACCAGCGGCAAATACTGTTTCTTTTTAAACAGGTTCAGTCGTGGCAACTCTTCCAGCTTGATGGCCTTACGGTGCAGCCGTACGATCATTGACAGGACGAGCTGTTGTTCCTGATTGAAACCGGGCAGGTTGGTATTTTGCAAAATGTAGGCGGAATGGCGGTGCATGCCGCTATGGTTAATGCCCAATCCGACTTCATGCAGCATGGAAGCCCAGTTTAGGATGGCCTCAAGCTGTGGATGCACCAGGCTGGGGTTTTGCTCTGCCCATTGCGCATAAAGCTGTTGCGTGGTTTCCCGCACGCGTCGTGCCTGCTCTCGGTCGATATTGTAATGGGTTGCCAGGCTTTGCGCGGTACGGATACGAATATCCTGATGGCGGAAACGGCCTTCCATTTCGTACAGCACGCCTTCGCGCAGTGCGCCATCAGACAGGCGTAACTCTTTGATCGCCAGCGCATCGAAAATACCACACAAAATCGCCAGACCGGGCACCAGCACCGACTGCCGATCTTCGGATAGCCCCGGTAGGCTCAGCGATTTGAAGTGCTTAAACTGTAAAATTTGCGTGCGTAACATTTCCAGCCGCTCGGGGGTAATCAGACCGTCTTTTTCCCCCATTTCCACCAGAATTTCGTGTGTGGCTTTGATCGTTCCAGATGCACCGAGGGCAAATTTCCAACCGTATATGCGGTACTCCCAGGACAGCGTTTCCAGCTTCTGCGCCGCAGCCAGCCGAGCGCGCTTGAAATTGGCTTCGCTGATCTCACCATTGGGGAAAAATTGCTGTGCGAAGCTAACACACCCCATTCGACGACTTTCTACCAGCATCGGTTCGAAATCCTCACCGATAACCAGTTCTGTAGAACCACCGCCGATATCGATAACCAGTTTGCGGCCTTTTTCCGGCTGCGTATGCTCCACGCCCATAAAAATCAGGCGAGCTTCTTCATGACCGGAAATGATCTCTATTGGATAGGGAATGATGTCTGCCGCACGGCGCAAAAACTCTTGCGCGTTGGCCGCCTGACGCAGCGCGTGCGTGCCGACAATAGAAACGTTCACCGCGGGGAAGCCTTGCAGACGTTCAGCAAACAGCGCCAGACAGCTTAGACCGCGTTGAATGGCCTCTTCACTGAGCACATTTTTGTTGTCCAGCCCATCGGCCAGATGTACCCGCTGTTTTAAACGCCCCAATACCTGAAGCGCACCGTTTACCACACGAGCGATCACCATGTGAAAACTATTGGAACCCAGGTCGATAGCCGCGAATTCTTGCGGCTTCATCTCAGTTTTTTCATTGTTCGTTAGCGGCATTATTCAGGCTTATCTCCAGGTTGCTCCAACGCCTTGATGTAGTCGTAAATGGCATTTTGCGCGCGTACTTTACGCCGGTTGCCGCGTGATACATAGCGGTTGCTCGATTCTTTATCAATGACGCGGGCTTTCACCGTGTCGCTGAACAGGATATCCAGCGTTTCCAGTACGCGGTTTTTCAAAATAGGATCAAGGATTTCCACTGCGACTTCAATGCGATAATCAATGTTGCGTGTCATCCAGTCTGCGGAAGAGAGGTAGACTTTTTTGTCTCCGCCGTTGTTGAAGACATACACCCGATCGTGTTCCAGATAGCGGTCAAGGATACTGATGACCTGAATATTTTCGCTGATCCCCGGCAAATTAGGAATCAATGAACACATGCCGCGTACCAGCAGATTAATCTTCACGCCCGCAGACGAAGCCTGATACAGCTTTTCCGCCAGCCCTTTATCCACCAGATTATTTACCTTAAGCGTAATGCCTGCATCACGATTCGCCAGCGCGTTTTCGATCTCGGTATCGATCAGTTGGTAAAGTTTGTCGCGGGAGTTTTGTGGTGACACCAGCAGGTGCTCAAAGCTGACCGGGCGGTAAGGGTTTTCAATAAAGTTGAAGACGCGACGGACTTCGTTAGTAATGCGTTCGTCGGCAGTCAGCAGCGAATAGTCGGTATACAGACGGGCGGTTTTTTCGTTGAAGTTACCGGTGCCGATATGCGCGTAACGTACGATGTTTTCCCCTTCACGGCGGGAAATCAGAAACAGTTTGGCGTGAATCTTCAGCCCCGGCACCGAGAAAATGACGTGCACGCCGGCTTCGGTTAAACGTTTGGCCCAGTGAATATTCGCTTCTTCGTCAAAGCGCGCCTGTAGTTCGACGACCACGGTCACTTTCTTACCGTTGTGCGCTGCATGGATCATCGAATTAATGATGCGCGAGTCTTTGGCGACGCGGTAAATATTGATTTTGATGGACAACACGCTGGGATCGAACGAGGCTTGTCGCAGCAGTTCTAATACGTGCTCGAAGGTGTGGTACGGATAATAGAGCAGGATGTCACGTTCGCGGATCGCATCAAAGCCGTTGCGAAAATGGTTGAACCCAGTGTGTCGCAGGCGCGGCAACGGTTTGTTGACGAGATTAGCGCGTCCGACGTTCGGGAAAGAAATAAAGTCTTTGAAATTATGATAACGCCCGCCGGGGATCACTGAGTCATAGGAAGAGATACCCAGTTTCTCAAGTAACATGGCGACCATCGCGTCCGGCATGTCGCGCTGATAGACGAATCTCACCGGTTCAGCGGTCAGGCGCTGCTTCAGGCTGGAAGACATCAGCTCCAGCAGACTGGATTCCATTTCCGTCACCAAATCGTATTCCGCATCGCGCGTCATCTTCATGGAATACGCGTTCAGCGCATCATAATCAAAGAAGCCTTTGAAGATATCATCCAGACAGTAACGCAGGATGTTATCGATGAGGATCATGGTCTTACGGCGGCGTGGCGCTTCCGCTGGCAGATTGACGAAACGCGGTATTTTATCCGAAGGAATTTCCAGCAGGGCATAACTAATCTCATCGCCACGAATAATTTCGACGGCAAGATAGGTGTAGTTATCTTTCAGGAACTCCACCAGGTTGGTTTCGTCAAAGATAAGTATTGGCGTGATGTGTGGGCGTAGATATTGCCGGAAGTAGTCCCTCAGCCACTCCTGCTGATTAGGGGAAACCTGACGCTCGTTGACCAGAAAAATCTGGTTCCGCGCCATCTCCAACAGCAGTTCGTTATACAAGCTGTCAAAGAGTTGATCGGTTTTGAGTACACGCGCCTGAATTTTGCCTAAAAGATGCCGTAGATTGCCGTCCAGACCCTGTTCTTCGTTAATCAGAATGCGTCTTTTCAAATCGGCAAAACGGACTTTATAAAATTCATCAAGGTTGCTGGAGTAAATGCCAAGAAAGCGCATGCGTTCGATTAACGGATTGCTTTTATCTGCTGCTTCCTGAAGCACTCGCTCATTAAAGGATAACCAACTTAATTCTTTCTCTATATAGAGTTTGTCCTGACCCATTGTCACTCCGCTCAACTCATGTACTGAAGGTTCATCCAATATTCATACCCTTCCGCTGTGGAGATAGGGTACAACAACATTATGGCGTGTTGATGACGATACCCGTCATATTTCGAGCCGTTTGTGCGTTGGCTGCTCTCACTCACCCCAGTCACTTACTTGAGTAAGCTCCTGGGGACTCCCTCGGTTGCCGCCTTCATACAACTCGAACTATTTAGGGTATAAAATCTAATTCATAGACAGACTTACCATTGTCATATTATGGGCGTAAAGGCAACATATGCTACCCGCAATACGTTAGCAACACGACTCTGGCGGCTTCATTTTAACGGCGAGAATAATGGTCAAAACAGGCAGCACATTACAGTATCGGGATCGTCGACGAGCGTGGGTCGATCGTTTGGTACACCGCATTGTTGCGGGCAGCGGGCTGCTGGTGCTAGCGATGCTGTTGTTAATCTTCTTCTATCTACTGTATGTGGTGACGCCACTATTCCTGTCTCCTTCGGTCAACGGACAAAAAACGGTTCAACGCCACAGCGCGGAACCTTCGCTGGCATTGGGACTCAGCGATAATGGGCAAATTGGGTTTCGTATCGACGCTCAGGGATATGGTGAGTTTATTCCGTTTGCGGAAAATCAGCCTATGTCGCGTATTCAACTGGTTCCTGCCCTGAGTTTGCTGGCGCAAAGTCAGGGCGAGCGGCAGATTTATGCCTTGAGCCAACCTGATGGCCGCTTGCTTTTTGTTCAACCTGCATTGTCGCGGACGGAAAACCGTTCTCCTACCTGGATGTATCCGTTGGGTGAACAGGCGTATTCACTGGGGCTGCCCGCGCAGCCACTGCGTCATCTGGCGATAGCGGCTGTGGGCGAAAAACACGTTGTTACTGCGGCGATTGGTCAGGAAAATGCACTGATTATTGCCGATATTGATGAGAGCGGCGTGCGGCAACGGGCACAGATTACGCTGCCGGCTGGCGCGGTTAGCCAACTCCTGCTGACGCCAGACGGACAGCAAGTGTATTTGCTGCACGGGAATACATTAACGTTGTGGCAAGTGGGCGAAAATGCGCTGACGCTGCGTGAAGAACGGCAATTGCAACTGGCGGACCCCCTGCATCTGGCGCTGTTGTCCGGTGGACGTTCGTTGCTGGTGCAGGCTGCTGACGGGCGGATTAGCCAGTGGTTTGACGTCCCGAGTGAAAAGGGGGCCAGGCTGACGGAAACGCGTCAGTTTCCGCACGTTGCTGGGGAATTGGTATTGCTGGCGACAGAGGCGCAGCGACGCGTATTTGCCACATTAAATACACAGGGTGAGCTGTCACTGTTTGCCAGTAAACAGTCACATGCGCTGCTGACGCAGACATTGCCAGCACAGGCGCAGGGGATGGCATTTTCGCCGCGTGGTTCTGCCATGCTGATTGAAACGGCACAGGGGTGGCATCGCTACCAGGTTGATAATCCGTATCCCGATATTGGCTGGCGCGGGTTGTGGCAAAAGCTGTGGTATGAGAACTACCCGGAACCGGCGTATATCTGGCAATCCACGTCTGCGGATGACAGCTATCAGGCCAAATTCAGCATGATGCCGCTGATGCTGGGCACCATGAAAGCGGCGATTTACGCCATGCTGTTTGCTACGCCGCTGGCACTGTCTGCCGCGATTTACACCGCCTGCTTTATGTCGCCGACGCTGCGCCGCTGGATTAAACCCACGCTGGAGATCATGGGCGCGCTGCCGACAGTCGTCGTCGGCCTGATTGCGGCCATCTGGCTGGCACCGCATTTTGCGACGTATTTGTCCGCTATTCTGGTCATGCCGGTGTTGTGGATGCTGGCTGTGCTCGGCTGTGGTTGGTTGGTTGAGTGTCTGCCGAGACGCTGGCGTACCCGTTTCCCTGTGGGTTGGGACGCGCTATTTCTCATTCCCGCCATTTTGTTGACGTTCGTGGTTGGCTGTTGGGCCGCGCCGCATATCGAAATAGCGCTGTTGGGGCAACCGCTATACCAATGGTTGGGTGACGATTTTGCCCAACGTAATACGCTGGTGGCGGGGGTTGCTCTCGGCTTCGCCCTGATCCCGCTAATTTTTTCACTGGCGGAAGACGCTTTGTTTAGCGTACCCGCTCGCTTAAGCCAGGGTTCGTTGGCGTTGGGTGCAACGGCGTGGCAAACCTTGTGGCGTGTTGTGTTGCCGTCTGCCAGCGCGGGCATTTTTGCCGCGCTGATGCTGAGTTTTGGTCGCGCCGTGGGGGAAACCATGATTGTACTCATGGCGACGGGCAACACGCCGATTATGGATGAAGGTCTGCTTCAGGGCTTGCGCTCGCTGGCTGCGAATATTGCTATTGAAATGCCAGAAGCGGTAACGAATAGCGGTCACTATCGGGTGCTGTTTTTAACGGCACTCACGCTGTTTGTTTTCACGTTCATTGTGAATACGCTGGCTGAAACTATCCGGCAGCGTTTGCGCCAACGTTACCGTGATGAAGGAGAAAATGCGTGAAGCGCTGGTTCCGTTCGGGAAGGCCTTGGGTGTGGCTGACCGCATCGTCAATTTCCATTAGCCTGCTGGCGATGCTGGCAATTATCGTACTGTTGGCGGGGCAGGGAATGCGTTATTTGTGGCCGCAGCCCGTCTGGCTACTGACGTTACAGCCTGAACAGAGTGTGCAACGCGCGTTGATGGGGGAAATTTATGCCGAACAGACGCTTTCGCCTTCGCAGTTGCAACAGGCCAATTTAGCGTCTTCGTCTGGTAAGGAAGAAAACCGCTATTTGATCAAAATCGGCCAACGTGAAATTCATGGGCAAAGCTTTCGCACGCTGCTGTCCCGCGACATTGCTCACTTTGATAAACCTGCCGACATTCTGGTATTGAAACGAACCAATAATGGCACCGCCTACGGTTATCTGGCTGGGATGCTGGAGGGAGAACAACCGCTAGTGGCGACGGATCTCTCCGCAACCCTACGGCATCGCGTCGAGCAGGTTCAGGGATTGCTCGCGAAGACGCAGACAATCCGCATGGGCGAGATGGCAAAGATTAACCAGCAGTTTGAGACGCTACGGCTGGAAGAGAAAAAGCGACAGCAGGCAAAGACACTGGACAATCAGGCGCTAGCCCGTCTTCAGGCTGAACGTATCGAACTGCAACGCCGTTTTGATGAGCTATCGCGCCAGTTAACTGCACTTAATCTGGATATTAATCGCGATACGGTGCAGTTACGGGATGCGAACGGTAGCGTCCATCTTATCCCGCTAAAAGACATTGAGCAGGTCTGGTATCCTAATGCAATGAGCTTGTGGGAAAAAGCCCGCCATTGGGGCTATCAGGCGAAATACATGCTGATGCACTACTCGCCGGACAGTAATAGCGCGGGTCAACTTTTCCCTGCCATTTTTGGTACGGTATTAATGGTAGTGCTGATGTCCATTGTCGTGATGCCGCTGGGGGTGATCGCTGCGGTTTACCTACATGAATATGCAGGAAAAAATAGTTTAACGCGCTGGGTGCGGATTGCGGTGGTTAATCTGGCCGGTGTGCCATCAATTGTTTACGGTGTATTCGGATTAGGTTTTTTTGTTTATCTCATCGGCGGCACGTTGGATCAACTGTTCTACTCTGAAGCATTGCCGAACCCGACATTTGGTACGCCGGGGCTGCTGTGGGCGTCGCTGACGCTGGCATTGCTAACGCTGCCAGTGGTGATTGTGGCGACAGAGGAAGGGTTGTCTCGGATTCCGATGTCTGTGCGCCACGGTTCGCTGGCGCTGGGGGCAACCAAAGCCGAAACGCTGTGGCACGTTGTCTTGCCGATGGCGGTTCCCGCAATGATGACGGGGTTGATCCTCGCGGTGGCGCGTGCCGCAGGAGAAACCGCGCCGCTGATGTTGGTCGGCGTGGTGAAGTCGGTACCCGTCTTACCGGTTGATGATATTTTCCCTTATCTGCATCTTGAGCGAAAATTTATGCATCTGGGCTTTCAAATCTACGATTTGGCGTTCCAAAGCCCGGATGTGGAAGCGGCAAGGCCGCTGGTGTATATCACCGCGCTGCTGCTGGTATTGATTGTTGTCGGGTTGAATCTTGCTGCGATTGGGATTCGCCATGTTTTGCGTGAGAAATACCGTTCGTTATCACTCTGAAAGTAGGATGAAGTTATGGGATTTATGACACAAAAGGAGATGGCACCGCTGCCTGATGTTCATCAACTGAGTGATGAACAGACGACGTTAACCGTGGAACATCTGAATCTGTACTATGGCAATAAACAGGCATTGAACGATATTTCTATTCGCATCCCGAAGCATCAGGTCACGGCGCTGATTGGGCCGTCTGGCTGTGGTAAATCTACGCTTTTACGCTGCTTTAATCGCATGAACGATCTGGTGGATGACTGCCGTACCGAAGGTGATATCAGGCTGAATGGTATGCCAATTAACGACCCTCAGTTGGATGTTGCGGTGTTACGTCGCCGCATCGGTATGGTTTTTCAGCGTCCTAATCCGTTTCCCAAGTCGATCTATGAAAATGTGATTTATGGCCTGAGATTACAGGGGCTGCGCGATCGTCGCTTACTGGATGATGCCGTTGAGCGTGCGCTGCGGGCCGCGGCACTATGGCACGAGGTAAAGGATCGGCTAAGTGACAATGCGCTCACGCTATCTAGCGGACAGCAGCAGCGTTTAGTGATCGCTCGGGCGATCGCTATTGAACCAGAAGTGCTGCTGTTGGATGAGCCGACTTCTGCGCTCGATCCGATTTCGACGCTGATTGTCGAGGAGCTGATGGGAACGCTAAAACAGCACTTTACGCTGGTATTAGTGACACACAATATGCAGCAGGCGGCTCGTGTGTCGGATTACACCGCGTTTATCAATCAGGGTAAATTAATTGAGTACAACCGTACTGATGATTTATTTACCTCTCCGATACAGCGTCGCACAGAAGATTATATTACTGGGCGATTTGGTTAGATATTTATTTAAATGATATCATTGCTATGCATGTTATTTTATTATGAGTGGTGATGATATTATTAGGTTATTTAAGGTTTTTATTAAAATAAATAAATGGTTAATTATTTGTTCTTTAATATGAATATTTTTTATTTTATGGTGATTTAATTGCTGAAAAAAATAACATTTTGATTCATAGTTTACCTGCAGCAATTGGCTGCATTTAAATGGAATTACTCAGGATGAGAAAGAAAATATATATTGGATTTGCATTCAGTATGTTGGTTAGTGCTGTATTTCCGGCTTATTCTCAGGATATAGAAGAACCGGTGGCGGAAGCAATTACAGCATTTGATTCTCCGCTTCTGGAGAACCCAACATCTGCAAATGAATCCTCTTCTCAGGACTATAAACCTCTTCGTGCGCCAGCGCCTGCATTGAGTTCTGTCTATGTCTACGCCGTGGCATCAACACAGAATGGTGGAGCCTGGGAATATATTGGTCCAAATAAATCGATAACGGCTCAGGACCATGGTGGGGCACAACTGCGCATTGCGGTGCTGGAAGTCGGTTATGGGAACCATCGTTTTGCTTCGGTTGGTGGTCTAGACAAGAAATCCTATCAGATTAATGGCGTTTGTATTGTTCGTGGTAATTACAGCGAATCATGCCCCGTTGGGGCGACTTATGTAGGATGGATGGTTTATTTCAATGGCGATGGCATGCAGTCTGGCAATTTCCGCTATCAATCCACTTCTACTAATCCTCCTTTTAGAACGCTTAGCACTTCACTGAATATTCGATAACGCCATATTTTCAGCAGGCTCTCCCAAAAAGAGAGCCTATTTTTCATTATGCCGTTACGCTAATCGGCGTGTAACTGAGTTGGACTAATTTGTCTAATACCGTCTTTTGCTGCTCTGCATGTAAGTGTTCGCTGCGTGACAGTGAACCACTTATCCCGTTTTTGAGCATTTGGATAAAATTGATTTTCTGGTTGGGGTCGGCGGGAGCGACATCGTCAAGCGGAGGATGCAAAATGAGCAGTGCCGCCATACCGATTTCCAGACTTTCTTCAAATGACATATCGCCGGAGGCCGTAAGTTCTTTTGTCGCGTCAATCGCTTCCTGTGGTGTCATATTGGAAAAGTCATAACGTTTGCTTGACTGAATCGTTGAGGGAGGATTAGCAGAAACGGAATGGGGGGACTTAGACGTATTGCCAGCAAGTGAAAATGCGTTTTCCGCAGGTTCTTTACGGTTTACAGAGGGGACTGAGTAGTTAGTGATACCATTAAGGTTCGTGATGCTCATGATGAAGATTCCTTTCCTGCGAGAGTGAAATTCAATAGTAGAGCGTTGTTATGCAGCGCAATCGCGTGAATATAGAACAAAGTTTATCCTACTTAATGTATTTGTCTTCTTTTTTATTCTGTTAATTATCGACTGTTTTTTAGTTTATTGTTTGTTAGTGGTTTTGATAATTATATTATTTAATTGTTTCCATTAAATATAACCCGTATTGACGGTCAGCCTGGTGCATAGTCCCATCAAGCCATAAAAAAATTATGGCTACCGTTCATCAATTGTCCGTGCCATTTGAAAAATTGATGATAAAATGCGCGCAATTTTATGACTCTGGTAAGCGGCAGGTAAGATGAAATTCAGCACCATGAACGAAGGCGAAATTATTACCGAACTGTGCCGGAGAATAAAAGATGCCAGAATCCAGCAGCGCTTATCACAGGTTGATCTCGCTGAGCGTGCGGGGCTGGGGATTGCAACGATTAAACGGGCTGAAATGGGCGAATCCATTACGCTCAGCAGCCTGCTCTCTATTCTACGTGGGTTGAACCGTCTGCATCAGATTGACGGTGTGCTCTTCGATGCGGAAGTCGAATCTTTTCATGCGCAGATCAGCGGTGAGAAAAAACAGACGCCGCTGCGTATCAGGAAGAAAGCCGCGACGTTTCCTGCCAAAGCGCTCGCCAAACATGAAAACATCAAGAAGCCAGCTAACAGCACTGTGGACTGGTACATCGCGGCTGCTGAAAACAATATTGTCTGGTCGCAGCCGGAAAGTGATAAAAAATAAAGGGCTAATGCCAAATCATTCGCATTAACCCCCGAGTGTTGCGTTAATCTGCCAGGTATTTAACGCAACAGGAGCAGTGTTTCGCCGACTATTCGCACAGCACGACTTTAATCGCCAACCCACCGCGAGATGTTTCACGGTACTTGGCGTTCATGTCTTTGCCTGTTTCATACATGGTTTCAATCACCTTATCGAGTGATACGCGTGGCTCACTGGTACGGCGCATTGCCATTCTTGCGGCATTGATCGCCTTCACGGAGGCGATAGCGTTACGCTCAATACACGGTACCTGAACCTGACCCGCTACCGGGTCGCATGTCAGCCCCAGATTATGCTCCATGCCGATTTCTGCGGCGATGCACACCTGTTCCGGGTTGGCGCCAAGTAGCTCAGCCAGACCCGCTGCGGCCATCGAACAGGCAACGCCAACTTCTCCCTGACAGCCAACTTCAGCCCCAGAAATAGACGCGTTCATTTTGTAGAGCATGCCGATAGCCCCGGATGCCAGAAAGTAACGCAGGTAAGATTCTGGGGTGACGGGTTGAACGTAGCGATCGTAATAGGCCAGTACGGCGGGGATAATACCGCATGCGCCGTTCGTCGGTGCCGTAACGACGCGTCCGCCAGCCGCATTCTCTTCCGACACGGCCATCGCGAACATGTTAACCCAGTCCATCGCATCCATTGGATCGTTAGAGAAACGATCGTTGATGAACAATAGGCGATGCAGCGCTGATGCACGGCGGGGTACGCGCAATGGCCCAGGCAATACACCTTCGGTATTCATTCCGCGATGCATGCAGTCCTGCATGGTTTTCCACACGTCGGCAAAATAGTGCTCAAGCGCCTCCCGCCCATGCATCGCAATCTCGTTTTTCAGGACGATGGCGGATAAGGACAGGCAGTGATCGTGGCAATGTTGTAGCAGCTTCTGGGCAGAAAAGAATGGATAGGGCGCACTTTCCTCTGCCAGATTGGGTTTGCCGAAATTTTCCTGATCGACGACGAATCCGCCCCCGACTGAGTAATACGTTTTGCTATACACCAGCTCTTGCTGGTTATAGGCGCGAATGGTCATGCCGTTTTCATGCAGTGGCAGGTTTTCCGGCTGGAAGCGCAGAGAAGACTCCAGCGGGAAGCTGACCTCATACTGACCGTTGAGTATCGGTAGTCGCTGAGAGTCTTTCACCTGTTGAATAAAGGCCGGAATGCTATCGATGTTTACGCTATCTGGCAGGTTACCCGCAAGCCCCATAATGATGGCGATATCGGTGTGGTGTCCTTTTCCCGTTAGAGAGAGCGATCCGTAAATATCAACGACAATGCGTGTCACCGATGGGATAAGCGCACGATTCACCAGATCGTCGGTAAACATTTTGCCCGCTTTCATTGGGCCGACAGTATGAGAACTGGACGGGCCGATACCGATTTTGAAGATATCAAATACGCTGACCATAGCGATTTCCTTGAAAAAAAACGCCGCATACCCGTCATACTTCAAGCCACATGTGCGTTGTCAATACTCGGCTCACTTTGAGCCTCGCCCTAAAGGGTCGCCGCAAGCGGCGTTCAAATCGGCTAAGCCGATTTGTCCTTACTCACCCCAGTCACTTACTTGAGTAAGCTCCTGGGGATTGATGAACCTCATGAATGAGGTTCACCCTTCGGGTCAGTGCTTGCACTGTTCAAATCGGTCTGGGACCGATTTGTCATGCGGTCGCCGCGTTACGAGGTCCATAAATGAACCTCGCCCTAGCGGGCCAACGCTTTGTGTTGTTCAAAACGATAACGTTTTGTCCTGCAGCTCGAATTATTTAGGGTATGACTAAAAAATACCGTACTGGCGTTAAATTAGGGGGGAGGCTTACAGCAGATCGCGCAGGCTGTAAACAATGGCGGAAATAGCGATCAGTCCCATCAGGGTAACAAAGACGTTACTGATGTGGCCGCTGTACTTCTTCATCGCTGGAACTTTCTGGATGGCGTACATCGGCATCAGGAACAGCAAGCAGGCGATAATCGGACCACCCAATGTTTCGATCATACCCAAAATGCTTGGGTTCTTGGTCGCGACAATCCAGGTGGTAACCAGCATGAACAGCGCCGTGATGCGGTTCAGTTTGGTATGGGAAATGGTTTTGCCTCTGCTACGTAGGGTTTTCACGATCATGCCGTTAAAACCTTCGCCAGCGCCCAGATAGTGACCCAGAAAGGATTTAGAGATCGCGATAGTGGCAATAACCGGAGCCAGATAGCCGATGACCGGATTGTTAAAGTGGTTCGCCAGATAGGACAAAATAGAAATGTTCTGTGCTTTCGCTTCCATCAGCTCCGCCGGAGAAAGGCTCAGTACGCAGCTGAAGACAAAGAACATCACGGTCATCACCATCATGATGTGGCTATAAGACAGGATGCGTGAGCATTTTTTCTCTGCGTCATCGCCATATTCTTTACGCTTGGCAACGGCGAAAGAGGAGATGATTGGCGAGTGGTTGAAGGAGAAAACCATCACCGGAATAGCCAACCACAATGTCGCTAACAGACCGTTGCCCGTTACGCTGGAACTCAAAGAAATGTTTTCAAAAACAGAGGTATTCCAGTTCGGAATTAAATAAAGCGCCAGTAACATCAGCACGGCAACGAAAGGATAAACCAGAATACTCATTGCCTTAACGATCATCGCTTCACCGAAACGGACAATAAACATCAACCCAAGGATCAATATTAATGACAGCACGGCACGCGGTGGAGAAGGTAAGTGCAATTGGTGAGTAATAAAGCTATCTACTGTATTGGTGATGGCAACGCTATAAACTAATAAGATCGGATAAATAGCGAAAAAATAAAGTAAAGTGATTAATTTACCTGCACCAACGCCGAAATGTTCTTCAACGACTTCGGTAATATCTTCGCCACCTTTCTTGCCGGATAATACAAAGCGGCATAAGGCACGGTGAGAATAATATGTCATCGGGAAGGCAATCAGTGCCATGATAATTAACGGAATTAACCCACCAATACCAGCATTGATAGGTAAGAATAACACGCCAGCGCCGATGGCTGTGCCATAGAGGCCCAGCATCCAGACAGTGTCGCTTTTACGCCATCCTGAAGCCTGTTCTAATACCTGGCTGCTATCTTGAATGGTGCTCATATACTGATCTCTCCTCGGTGAACATATTAATACTCTGTTACAAGAGTATTGCCACATGATGTGGATTATAAAAATTACAGTATCGGCAAGTTGCCGTTACGGAGTTTAAAAAACGAACGAGACATGTTGCTAATTATGTCAGTAGGTCAATACTGTTTTGTGGCGGCATTCTATATCGTGGTGGTCAGCGAATAATATTGAGGCGATCACAGAAATGAATTGACGGGAAATATTTTAATAAATTTCCGCGTAAATTAAAATATCAATCTTGATACTTTATTTTAAATATTTTTAACGGCTCGTTATTGATACTTTATTTAATTATCGAGTGATAAAAAATGAACAATAAATAAAATAAAAAGCAGATGAAATAATAAACGCAAATTTTCTGATGTCACGCGTAATGATGGTTTTTCTCTTTTAGAGGGATGTACTGTCGATGTTGTTCCTGTTTTTGTATCCCATTGCGCGGTAGTCTACTGCGCGTTACCCGGCAGATCGCAATCCGCCGGATAACAGCCGCCGATCGTCAGGCAGTCAGTTTTTCTTCTGCCCACGCCAGCCCGCTGTGGTATTCCTCTGGTAATAGAGAAGCCAACGATTGCAGTGTGTGCTGCAATTGTGCGGTGTCTGACGACGGTAGATTGAGGTGTCCTACTTTGCGGCCAGGACGAACCTCTTTCTCATACCAGTGCAGATGCACCAGCGGCAACGCCAACCAGTCGATATTTACATCGGTTCCGATCAGATTGACCATCACCGAAGGGGTTTCGACGACCGGTACTGGCAGCGGCAGATCCAGAATGGCACGCAGGTGGAGCTCAAACTGGCTGATCGACGCACCATTTTGCGTCCAGTGTCCGCTATTGTGTACGCGTGGCGCCAGTTCGTTAATGAGCAGGCGATCGCCGACAATAAAGCATTCCATCGCCATCACGCCAACATAGCCCAGCGCATTCATAATCGCGGACAGCATCTGCTCAGCCTGCTGTTGCAGCTGCGGATCGGGCTGAGGGAAAGCCACGCTAGTGCGGAGAATGCCATCCTGATGCAGGTTATGAGTGAGCGGATAGAACACGCATTTGCCATGTGCATTACGAGCGCCAACCAGTGAGACTTCGCCAGAAAAATTAATCCCTTGCTCAACGATGCACTCGCCATAGCAATCAGCAGGCAGAGTCTGCTGTTCGCCGTCACGCAAGCGCCATTGTCCACGGCCGTCGTAACCGCCGACGCGGCGTTTAACGATAGCGAGCTCACCGAGTGAGGAGAAGACGTGTGACCATTCATCGGCGCTGGCCAGCAGCTGCCAGGGGGCGGTTGCCAGATTCAGCGAGTCCAGCAGCTGTTTTTGCGTCAGGCGATCGGCCAGGCGTGGGAAAATGTCGCGGTTCGCAAACGCCGTGTGTTCGGCCAGCTCGCGGGTGAGGGCGGTTTCCGGCCAGCGTTCGATCTCGGCAGTAATCACACTGTTATGAAACGGCACCGACTCCGGCTCTGCATCCAGCCCAACGGGATAAACGGCGATCCCTAACGGTTCGCCTGCCTGGCGGAGCATTCTGCCTAACTGACCATTGCCTAATACGCAGACCGGTTTCATGCCTCCTCCCGCGGATCGGGATGAGACAGCACATCATCAGTTTGCGCCTGACGCCAGTTGGCCAGCCGGGTGGCGATGTCGTTATCATGCAGGGCAAGAATTTGTGCGGCCAGCAGAGCGGCATTCGCTGCACCAGCCTTGCCAATTGCCAACGTGCCGACTGGGATGCCGCGCGGCATTTGGACGATGGAGTACAGGCTGTCTACACCGCTCAGCGTTGAACTTTGTACGGGTACGCCGAGCACGGGAACCAGCGTTTTCGCTGCCAGCATACCCGGCAGGTGTGCTGCGCCGCCTGCGCCAGCGATAATCACATCAAAACCATTTTTTGCCGCCTGCTCAGCGAAGCTAAACAGCTTATCTGGTGTCCGGTGTGCAGAAACGACTTCGGTATGAAAAGGAATGTTCAGCGTGGTGAGGATTTCCGCAGCAAACTGCATAGTGGCCCAGTCACTCTTTGAACCCATGACGATGGCAATTTTAGCCGGGGCAACGTTGGATGACATGCCTGTGACGCTCCTATGATTGTACGTGTTCGTGACGCGGTATACCCGTCATACTTCAAGCCGCATGTGCGTTGTCAATACTCGGCTCACTTTGAGCCTCGCCCTAAAGGGTCGCCGCAAGCGGCGTTCAAATCGGCTAAGCCGATTTGTCCTTACTCACCCCAGTTACTTACTCGTGTAAGCTCCTGCGGTTGCCTCGTTACGAGGTCCATAAATGAACCTCGCCCTAGCGGGCCAACACTTTGCGTTGTTCAAAACGATAACGTTTTGTCCTGCAACTCGAATTATTTAGGGTAACCAATATTGCGTCGGCCAGACAGAGAGGGTCTGGCGTTGAGGGCGTAGAGCATACCACGCCATTATGGCGAGGAAAACGGTTGCGTATGCGGAAATACAGGGGGAACTAGGTGAGAGGCCGTTAAGTCAATGGCAGAAAACGTATTAAAAGGGGAAGGAAATCAGTTCGATATTTTGTGGCGTGACCTTAATCATCGACCCTTCTTCATGCCAGGCGCCGAGAACAGCACGACGGCCATGAGAATCACCGAGAGAGACTTGGTGGATGGCTGGCCGGTGAGTATGCCCGTGGATCATCGTCTTCACCTGATAGTGCCGTAAGCGGCCAATCACCTGCTCAGGATTCACATCCATAATCTGCTGCGATTTCTTCTGATTCTTCTGCTGGCTGGTTGCCCGCATCTTCGCAGCGATTTTCACACGTAATGATAAAGGTAAAAGCAGGAACAGCCGCTGAATGAACGGGTTATGTACCCGGCGGCGAAATTTTTGATAGGCCAAATCGTCAGTGCACAAGGTATCGCCATGCAGAATGAGGATTTTCTGCCCGTAGAGGTCAACGATATTTTCTGTTGATAGCAGTGTCAGCCCGCTTTGTTGGGCGAAACGCTTGCCGATCAAAAAATCACGGTTACCGTGCACGAAATAACAGGGAATGCCGCGCTGATGTAATGCATACAGCTCAGCGGCGATGGTCGCATGCAGAGGTTGCGGATCATCGTCACCAATCCAGGCGTCGAACAGGTCACCGAGGATGTACAGCGCATCGGCATGAATGGCGTCCTGGCGTAAAAAACGCAGAAAACCGGCGGTAATCGCCGGTTCATGAACGCTTAAATGCAGATCGGCAATGAACAGCGTTGCCATGCAGGTCGGATTATTCGCTGACCGTTACGTGGGTAATCACCACGTCTTCCTTCGGTACGTCCTGATGCATGCCGCTGCGGCCTGTTGCCACGCCTTTGATTTTATCAACGACGTCCATACCGTCGGTCACTTCAGCGAAAACGCAGTAGCCCCAGCCATCGGCACGTTCTGAACGGAAGTTCAGGAAATCGTTATCAACGAGGTTGATAAAGAACTGGGCTGTTGCAGAGTGCGGATCGTTAGTGCGAGCCATCGCCAGCGTGCCACGCGTATTTTTCAGGCCATTGTTGGCTTCATTTTTGATTGTCGCGTTGGTTTCTTTTTGATCCATACCGGGAGCGAAACCACCGCCTTGAATCATAAAACCATTAATGACACGGTGAAAAATCGTGTTGTCATAAAAACCGCTGCGGCAGTAGTTCAGGAAGTTTTCTACGGTAACTGGCGCTTTGTCTGCAAACGTATTAATAACGATATCGCCGTGATTGGTATGAAGCGTAATCATAATAATGAACCCTAGATAGCCTTAGTGATTAAGAGTGCTGTCCACAAAAGACGGTGAACAACAAGAGCGCTGTTATAGCATAACTGGTCGATTGAGTCAGTATTTCGCTCTTGCTGCTGTTTGGCGACGATGGGTGTGATTGAAAAATCGTATAAAAATGTGTACTACTCTGATTTAGGTAATCGCTGGGAAAGGAGAACGGTGGCTAGGTGTGCATTGATGAACACATTAATCATGTAATGTGGACTTTTAAAAGCAAATAAATTGATTGAGTGGTCAACTTATGGTTAATTTATTTGAATGATATTTTTATTGCCCCAGATCAATGTTTTGCGTAATCAACGTATTCTTTTTTTTCAGCTCAGATTAATCTGAGAGTAACTCTTATTTTCCCAAATAACTCTAAAGAGATAGGTGAACTATGCTGGGTATTCTGGATGGTATCAATCGTTTATTAGACAAACCGGATTTTGGCAAGCTGTTTCTGCGCGTATCTTTCAGCGTTTTGATGCTGTTCCACGGGTGGCATAAAGTGCACGGCGGAATTGGTGCGATTGAAGGTATGCTGACCAATGCTGGGCTGCCTGCTTTCATTGGTTACGGTGTCTATGCTGGCGAAGTCATCATACCGATCCTGATGATTTTAGGGATTTTTACGCGTCCTTCCGCACTGATTTTTTCCTTCACCATGCTCGTCGCGACGTTGCTGGTTCACCCTGATGGTTTCTTCACGCTGGCAAAAACCGGTGCCTGGGGTGTTGAAGGCACGGCTGTGTTCTTCTTTGCGGGTATCGCTATTGCCTTGCTTGGTAGTGGTAAATACTCTGTGATGTCGAACCCACGCTGGCGCTGATTGTTTTTTCATCAATAACGCCAGTTGCGTGAAATGGCCCGGATCTTCCGGGCCATTTCATTTTTATCCTTTCTCTCTTATTCCCTCTTCTTATTAACCTTGCAATACAGTAGGGTTCAGGTTTCAATACGCCGTTAGGGTGTAAACCCTGAATGTATTGATGTTACTAGCGCTAACCGCGACGGTAATTGACCTATCGAGTGAACACGATTTTTCTTGTGAAGACCATTTTTTGTGAAAACCATTTTTTTATAAAAACACTGGAACGCCCTGATGCTAAAGATTTTTAATACGCTGAGTCGCCAAAAAGAGGAATTTAAACCTATCCACGCCGGGCAGGTGGGAATGTATGTGTGTGGCATCACCGTTTATGACCTGTGTCATATCGGTCACGGGCGTACTTTCGTGGCGTTTGATGTGGTGGCGCGCTATTTGCGGTATCTGGGATATTCACTGAAGTATGTGCGTAATGTCACCGATATTGACGACAAAATTATTAAGCGTGCGATCGAAAATGGGGAAACCAGCGACCAATTGACGACTCGTATGATCGCAGAAATGCATGCTGATTTTGATGCCTTGAATATTCTGCGCCCGGATGCTGAGCCGCGTGCGACGCACCATATTGCCGACATTATCGAAATGGTGGAAACGCTGATTGCCCGCCGCCATGCCTATGTCGCGAGTAATGGTGATGTGATGTTCTCTGTTGATACTGCTCCGGGCTATGGCGTGCTGTCTCGTCAGGATCTGGATCAGTTGCAGGCTGGCGCGCGCGTTGAAATTACCGAAGTGAAGCGTAACCCGATGGACTTCGTACTATGGAAAATGTCCAAGCCGGGTGAGCCTCATTGGTCTTCTCCGTGGGGAGAAGGGCGTCCTGGTTGGCATATCGAATGTTCTGCCATGAACTGCAAGCAGCTCGGCGAGCACTTTGATATTCACGGCGGCGGTTCAGATTTGATGTTTCCGCACCACGAAAACGAGATTGCACAATCCAGCTGTGCGCACGATGGTCCGTATGTGAACTACTGGATGCACTCCGGTATGGTGATGGTTGACCGCGAGAAGATGTCAAAATCACTCAACAATTTCTTCACCGTGCGCGATGTGTTGGCGTACTACGACCCGGAAACCGTGCGCTACTTCCTGATGTCAGGCCACTACCGTAGCCAACTGAACTACAGTGAAGATAACCTGAAACAGGCACGTGCGGCGTTAGAACGCCTGTATACCGCATTGCGCGGCACGGATCTCAGCGTTGAGGCGCACGGCGGTGACGAGTTTGAAGCACGCTTCCGCGAAGCGATGGACGATGATTTCAACACGCCGGAAGCTTACTCGGTGTTGTTTGATATGGCGCGCGAAGTCAATCGCCTGAAAGCGGAAGATGTGCTGGCGGCAAACCAACTGGCATCGGCGCTGCGTAAACTGTCTGGCGTGCTGGGTCTGCTGGAACAAGATCCTGAGCAGTTCCTGCAAAACGGTGCGCAGGTGGATAACGATGAAGTGAAAGAAATCGAAGCGTTAATCCAACAACGTAAAGATGCACGCGCGGCGAAAGACTGGGCGCTGGCCGATCAGGCACGCGATCGGTTAAACGAAATGGGAATTGTGCTGGAAGATGGCCCGCAGGGAACGATCTGGCGCCGTAAGTAATCCTTTCTCTCAGCCAACACACTTTCAGTCAATAAAAAGCCCGCAAGTATAAATCGCGGGCTTTTTATTTCGGCATCATCGACGGGATAAGGGTTACTCGGCGATGGTTACCTTCTCGCCATTGAACTGAACGGTTTGCCCGGCGAAGATTTTGCAGCGCTTGCGTGTTTCCGTCTGGCCGTCAACGGTCACGTCACCTGCGGCGATAGCCAGCTTGGCTGTTGCGCCACTTTCACTCCAGCCCAGCAATTTTAAGAGATCGCACAGTTCAACGTGCGGATGTTTTTCAAGATTAAAGGTTGCCATAAATTCCTGCTTATCGGTGTTTGACTCGCCCATCATTCGGCGTGGTCATGGTACTCTTCACACGCCTGTAGCGTATTTTGAATCAGTGTGGCAACGGTCATAGGGCCGACGCCGCCCGGCACAGGGCTAATGTAAGACGCTCGTTCCTGCGCCGTTTCAAATTCCACATCGCCAACCACTTTACCGCTTTCCAGACGGTTGATACCCACGTCCAGCACGATTGCGCCCGGTTTGATCCATTCGCCAGGGATGAAGCCCGGTTTGCCCACGGCGACAACCAATAGATCGGCATTCTCAACATGGTGCCGCAGATTTTTGGTAAAACGGTGCGTAACGGTGGTGGTACAGCCTGCCAGCAACAGTTCCAGACTCATCGGGCGGCCAACAATGTTGGATGCGCCAACCACAACGGCATTCAGTCCGAAGGTGTCGATATTATAACGCTCTAGCAGCGTGATGATGCCGCGTGGCGTACAAGCGCGCAGCAGTGGCGCGCGCTGGCACAGACGACCCACGTTGTAAGGATGGAAGCCATCCACATCTTTACTTGGTGCGATACGCTCAATTACTTTGGTGTTATCGATGCCTTCCGGCAGCGGGAGTTGAACCAGAATACCGTCAATCGCCTGGTCAGCGTTGAGCCGATCGATAAGCGCCAGCAGCTCTGATTCCGTGGTGGTGATGGGTAAATCATAAGAGCGGGAGATAAAGCCGACTTCTTCACATACCTTACGCTTGCTGGCGACATAGATCTGTGACGCTGGATTCTCGCCGACCAGTACAACCGCCAGACCTGGTGCGCGTTTTCCTTCAGCTAAACGCTGCGTGACTCGTGCGGCAACTTCGTCTTTGACCTGCTGCGCAATCGTTTTACCATCAATAATCTTTGCTGCCATCTGAGATGATACCCATCAATTTGAAATAGGGGGAGATGGCCGCTATTTTGTCAGAACCTGCGCGTGCTGTCAGGCATTGCGTCAACATTAATTCCAATTGCCCGCGCTATTCACTGACCTCAAACCGGTTTTTACCCCCATTTTTGGCGCGATACAGTGCGGCATCGGCAATATCGACAACGGATGCTGCGGTTGGCGGTGGGTTATCGACGCAGAATACATAGGCTCCGGCGCTAATGGTGACGATTTTTTCTGGAAATAGCGTCATGTCGTGAGGGATCTTTTCCTTTCGCACTGCATCCAGTACGCGCTGAGCGAACGTGGCGGCACCTTGCTTATCGGTGTCGGTGATAATAATAGCGAATTCTTCTCCGCCGTAGCGGGCGACTAAATCTTCTTTACGCTTAGGCATGTTGCTCAGGACGTTACCAATCTTACGCAGACACTCATCGCCAGCCACGTGCCCATAGTGGTCATTATATTTCTTGAAGGCATCGACATCGATCATGATCAGCGCCATACACTGCTGCGTGCCTGCAATCCGCAAGAGCGTTTGTTGCAGGAAAATATCAAACTGACGGCGGTTAGCTAATCCCGTCAGGCCATCGAACAGCGCCAGCGTTTGCAGGGTGTGGTTAACCGACGTGAGCTCATCACGCACGATGGTTAAATCGATCTGATTTTTTAAATTCATGCGAATCTGCCGCAGGACGATCAGGCCGAGCAGAGTGATAGTGAACAGCAGAATGAGCGTAATGACACCGTAGACCAGACGGTCGGCTTTCCACTTGTTGAGCACTAACCCAAGATCGAAGCCCGCTGCGATGACGATGGGGTAACGCTTTAATTTTGTGTAACCGTAAATTCGCTCGATGTGGTCGAGCGTCGAGACAAACGTCGCCGTTCCGCTTTCGGACTGTTTTAGATGTTCTGAAAAGAGCGGACCGTTGGACACATTGCGGTTGACGTATGAATCGTCGTAAGGCCGGCCATAGAGAATCCGACCATCGGAAAGCAGGATGGCGAGCACGTCCATATTCCCCATGGAGTAGTAGCCATAATACTGTTTGAAATAGTTCAGCGAGAGGGTGGCGAGCAGCACGCCGTTAAAGCTACCGTCTGGTTTACTGATGCGCATGGAAACGGGAATGATCAAATCCCCTGTGGAGCGGCTTTGAATCACGCTGCCGATGTGCATGTCTTTGCTGACGTTGCTTTGGTGATATTTAAAATATTCTCTGTCGGCGTTATTGGCGTTGGCGGGTTTGGTTCCCCCCGAATTCACCAGCCATTCGCCTTTCTCATCGTAGATGAAGATGCCATGCAGCTGTGGCAGAGTGGATTTTCTGCTTTTTAAAATATCGCCGAGCCTGGCTATTTGTGCAGGTGATAAGCCATCTTTGTCGATACGTTCTTGTAAATCTTGTAACAGGATATCGACTTGTAAAAACGTATCTTCAGCATGGCGCGCCAGCGACAGAGACAGATTTTTGGCGTTTCGCTCTGTGGAATCAATAAGCTGTTGGTGAGAGTTGAATACAGCCCACCCGTTTAGCGCCACTACGGTGGTGACGATGAATAGCATAAAGACAATCATCAGTTTTTGCAGCGGCATTTGGTAGTAGTTGGCTTTGCTGTGCGTGCTGACCCTCATTGTTCTTCCCATCCTTAGCCAGAAAGATGACTGATGATAAGTGTAGACGTTTCTGCCGCTTGCGCTGGGATTGATGAAATTAGCTTATGTTTTTGCAGGACATCATTTTCGTACTGCGGTTGGATAGTCTTTTTTGGGCTCTGTGCTCCGCAGCGGGCTGCGTAATAGCAACCCGTCTTTTCGATGGCAACACTGTCCCGCAAGAAGCAATAGAAAAGCTTTGGTAATCAGCTTAAATCAACATTCTTACTGCCAAACAGCCAGGTCAGGATGAAACCGGCAATATAAGAGATAATAATGCCGGCGATATAAACTAGCATGCCTGCAAATATGCCTTTTGCTGACGTCATCAGAGGAATCGCGACCAATCCAGAAGGGCCGAAGACGGTATTCAGTCCTACTGGCAAGCCCATCCAAGCCACCAGACCGACAAAGAATCCCCCTACAGCACCGCCCAGGCAGGCGGTCACAAACGGCTTCAGGCGCGGCAACGTCACGCCATAAATGAGTGGCTCCCCAATCCCCAGCAGGCCAGGGAGAATGGCTCCTTTAATCTGAGTGCGCAACAGCGAACCTTTTGGCGAACGAACAAACAACGCTAACGATGCCCCGACTTGCCCAGCACCCGCCATCGCTAGAATTGGGAATAGCGAATTAAACCCTTGTGCATCCATTAACGCGAAATACACTGGCACAAACCCCTGATGAATGCCGAAAACCACGCTAATCAGAAATAGCCCAGCCAGTATGGCGGTGCCGAACGGGTTGCCGTTAAGATGCATAAACAGCCATGACATCCCCTTAAACAACTCGCCCCCCACGGGCATAATCACCACAAAAGTAATCGCGCCCGTGATCAACAAGGTAATCGATGACGTCAGGATCATATCCAGGTTATCCGGTATCACCCGACGCACTTGCCGTTCAATCCATGCCCCTAACATGCAGGCCAGCAACACACCAATAATGTTACCGCGCGGATCGATAACCATGCCAAAGAAGTCACCCATCCCAGCGTAATAGCCAACAGTGCCTTCTGGAACGTAGCGTAAAATAAACAGCGACGCGATAATCGCGCCATTCACGCCAGTCCCCCCAAAGGCTTTCTGAGTGTTATGACCAATCAGAATGCTCAGGAAGGTAAACAAACCGATGCTGAATACTTTCATGTAAGCGATCAGGCTTTTCAGCCAAGCGGCTTGAGTCACGCCATCAACGACCAGCGTTTGTTGCAGTAGCGTTGCAATCCCTAGCAATAGCCCTGCTGCAATAAAACCAGGGATCAATGGGGTAAAAATAGTGGCGAACTTGGTCAAGAAATTATGTATCGCACTATTTTGTTTGGCTTTCATCTGTTGCTTGTTCTGGCTAGTCAAGGACTGCAAATCTGCTTGCTCGTTGCTGCCCGGCTGTTGCCGAGGTTGCTCACTCAACAGCGCATTCATCATTTCGCTGGCTGTCTGGGCTTTACCTGGGCCGAGGATGATCTGCAATTGATCGTCACCGTTAACTACCCCTAACACACCCGGTATTTTCTTCAGGCTATCGAGCTGTATTTGCTCGCGGTCACGCAACGTCAGGCGCAGACGGGTCATACAGTTACCGCAGATAATGATATTTTCACTACCGCCGGTGAGCTGTAAAATCTGCTCTATCATAGAAACGGTTATTTTCGCCATGGTTATACCTGTATCCCCTGTAAGGCTTTACGAATAAAGCCGTTGTTCTTGCTTAACGCTGCGGTAGCCTGCTGCGCTGTGAGGCCGCCTAGGATCATGACAATCGCGGTTTTACAGTGGCGCTGGCATTCATTGAGTACGCTTTCAGCTTCTTCTGGGCTGCATTCTGTGGCTTCTACCACAATGTTGACTTGGCGTTGCACCAGCTTGGCGTTGGTGGCTTCAACATCCACCATCAGATTGCTATAGACCTTGCCGCTGCGGATCATTGCACTCGTGGTGATCATGTTAAGGATCAGTTTTTGCGCCGTTCCTGCTTTCATGCGTGATGAACCCGTGACGACTTCAGGGCCAACTACGGGCTCAATGGCAATATCTGCGGCCTTGCTCATTTCACTGTTCTGATTACACGAGATAGCGGCAACCGTTGCCCCGACATGGCGTGCGTAAGCCATTGCGCCTAATACATAAGGTGTGCGGCCACTTGCGGCGATCCCCACCAAGACGTCACGCGAGTTGAACTCGATATTACGCAGATCCTGTTTCCCCATTTCAGGGTTGTCTTCTGCGTTCTCAACCGCCTGTAGAATCGCCGTATGTCCACCAGCAATCAGGCCGATAACCTGTTCTCGCGGTGTCCCGTAGGTGGGGGGGCACTCGCTTGCATCCAGAATTCCCAGACGTCCAGAAGTGCCAGCACCGCAATAAATCAACCTGCCCCCGTTGGCAAAAGCCTCAGTGACCAAATCCACTACTTTGGCAACGTCTGGCAGCGTGGCTTCCACCGCTAAGGAGACTTTTTTATCCTCCGCGTTGATCACCGCAAGCATTTCCAGTGTTGACAGCGTATCAATCTGAGAGCTGGCCGGATTGCGGCTTTCGGTCATCATCTGGCTTAAATTAATCTTCATTCGGGCTTCCAGGTCATTGGGTTTTCGGCAATGTTAAGGAATTATTTATTCATGGAGTGTGATTTTTATCACGGCAAATCTATTCTTGTTTTTGGTTTGATGAGGAATAAATACCGAATAAAAAAAGTGAATTGAAAAATATTTTCAATATTTTCATATAAATAAGTTGATGGAATGAAAGGTGTTACTACTGGAATAATCTATACCCGAAATAATTCGAGTTTCAGGACAAAGCGTTAGCGTTTTGAACAACGCACATGCCACTTGAAGTATGACGGTGTGTTACAAGTAACGGAGATATTTTTCATGTCAGTGTTAAATGAGATCGCTTGGCTGCTACCTGAGTTAGCTGAAAGACAGCAAAAAATTGCGCAATACATTCTGGATAATCCAGAGGCTATTCTGAGCATGTCCTCTTCCCGCTTTGCCGAAAACGCTGGGGTGAGTCAATCTGCTGTCATCAAGTTTAGCCAGAAGATCGGTATGAAGGGCTTTCCTGCGCTTAAGATTGTCATCAGTGAAGAACTGGGCAGAAACAACCAATTTAAAACTTACCCGCATAAGGCGTTGCATAACGCGATCTCGTCTGAAGATTCGCTGATGGTGATGGCGCAAAAACTGGCACATGAAAAAACGGCCGCGATCATTGATACCACCAAAAAAATAAATTTCCCAATATTTCAGAAAGTTGTCGATATTATTAATAACGCCCAACGGGTGCAGATTGTCGGCATTTGGGGGTCTGGATTAACAGCAAAAGACCTGAGCTACAAACTGCAAAAGATAGGTATTCTTTGCTTAGCAGAAGCAGACCTTCATGTTCAACTCACCACCGCGCAGGCTCTGACGCCGAAGGATGTACAGATCGTGTTGTCGTTCAGCGGCAAGCGCAAAGAAATGCGCATAGCCAGTACCATGGCAAAAGCGCAGGGGGCGACGGTCATCGCCATTACAGGTAACAAGGAAACCCCTCTGGCCAAACTTGCCGATTATGTGCTGGAAAGTATTTCTGATGAAAATGAATGGCGCAGCTCTTCGATATCATCACGGACGGCGCAAAACACCCTGACAGATTTGATTTTCCTGGCGCTATTGCAGAGACGAAAAGAAATAGCCAAACCACTGGTACTTAACGCCAGTATGACCATAAATAATCTGGACGAAACGTTGTTGAATAAATAGTTTTGAGGTAGAGCAAAGTGGTTTTCCTCCCTTTCAGGCAATACACATAAGGTTTGTCTGAAAAGGAGGGAAATGTTTCGATGCGGTTTTTTGCTCAAAGTTCAATTTATTCAATAATACCTAAAATTATTTTAAAACGTGACAGCGTGTAAAAATTTTTATTTATCATTAAATGCACTATGTTTAATTGGCGTTTAACTGAATTTGCTAATGATGAATGATACTTTGCTCCTGCTTTTTGACGTGTGAAGATTTTTTCTTAAGTGATGTCGTTGTTAATCGTGTGGATTTAACAGGAAATAAATTGAAAACAAACGTAATTGTGCAGATGAGTAAATAACAAAGATACTGCGATAACGTATGATTTTTTAGCGAATGCTGAGATGAAGAGCCTTGCATGAAAATAGCCATTAGTGGAACGGGATATGTGGGTTTATCGAATGGATTATTATTAGCACAACGGCATCAGGTTGTAGCGCTGGATATTGTGGCTGAAAAAGTGGCGCTGCTAAATCAACGAAAATCGCCGATTAATGACGCTGAAATTGCGCGTTTTTTACAACATGAAACGCTGAATTTCTCGGCTACGCTGGATAAACATGAAGCGTATACCGATGCGCAGTTCGTGATTATCGCTACGCCGACGGATTACGATCCACAAACCAACTATTTCAATACCTCATCGGTAGAGGCGGTCATTCGCGACGTACTGGCGATTAATCCGCAGGCGATTATGGTGATTAAATCGACGGTGCCTGTTGGCTTTACGGAGAAAATCAGTCAACAGTTGGATACGGATAATGTCATTTTTTCGCCTGAGTTTTTACGTGAAGGAAAGGCGCTGCATGACAATCTTTACCCGTCACGGATTGTGGTGGGGGAACGGTCAGAAAGGGCAAGGTTCTTCGCTAACCTATTGATAGAGTGTGCATTAAAAAAAGATATTCGCGTGCTGTTTACCGACCCGACAGAGGCCGAAGCGATAAAATTATTTGCGAATACCTTCCTGGCAATGCGGGTGGCCTACTTCAATGAGTTGGACAGCTATGCCGAATCGTTGGGGTTGAACACCCGGCAGATTATTGAAGGGGTATGCCTCGATCCCCGTATTGGTGATTACTACAATAACCCCTCTTTTGGCTACGGCGGTTACTGTTTACCGAAAGATACCCGGCAGCTTCTGGCTAATTATCGTACTGTGCCGAATAATCTGATCAAGGCTATCGTGGACGCTAACCATACGCGGAAAGACTTCATTGCCGACACGATTATCCGCCGCCACCCTAAAACCGTTGGCGTCTATCGCCTTATCATGAAAGCGGGGTCGGACAATTTTCGCTTTTCCTCCATTCAGGGCATTATGAAAAGGATAAAAGCGAAAGGAATCAATGTTGTGATTTATGAACCGGGTATTGATGATGACGATTTTCTCGATGTTCCTATCATTCATCAACTCGATAGTTTTAAACAGCAGTGTGACGTTATTATTACCAATCGTTACGCCGATGAATTAAAAGATGTGATGGAGAAAGTCTATACGCGAGATTTATTCGGGGAGGATTGATTTTTTGTCATAGATCAATAAATCGATACGATCGTGACTCGGATATTAGCGGAAAGTTCATTTATACATTGTAATTAATTATATCTCTTTGAGTGCGGGATGTGTTTGCGCTATGTCGTGTGGCGTCGTTTATCTGTGATTTTATGACTGTCGTAATAAATTAAGGTTGGCTTAAGGCTTCATTATTTAGACTGCTTAATAATGATTTGTCGCCATTATTTATTTTGGGAATATGTTATGACGGATTTTTTGCCTTTTTCCCGCCCGACTATGGGCGAAGAGGAAATTGCTGCCGTGGCAGACGTATTACGTTCTGGCTGGATAACCACGGGGCCGAAATGCCAGCAATTAGAGCTGGCGTTTTGCCAGCAAATCGGGTGTCGACAGGCGATTGCGGTTAGCTCTGCGACGGGGGGAATGCACGTTACGCTGATGGCGCTCGGTATCGGCCCCGGTGATGAGGTGATTACACCGTCTCAGACCTGGGTTTCGACCGTCAATATGATCACGCTATTGGGGGCAGAGCCGGTGATGGTGGACGTGGATCGGCACACGCTGATGGTGCGACCGCAGGACATTGAAGCCGCTATCACGCCAAAAACTAAAGCGATTATTCCCGTGCATTACGCCGGTGCACCTGCCGATCTGGATGCGCTGCGTGCTTTGAGTGAACGTTACGGTATTCCGCTGATTGAGGATGCGGCGCACGCCGTCGGTACGCAATATCGCGGTGAATGGATCGGCGCGCGCGGAACGGCCATTTTTTCGTTTCACGCGATTAAAAATATCACCTGTGCGGAAGGTGGTATGGTGGTAACGGATGACGACGTACTCGCCGAGCGTATACGCAGCCTAAAGTTTCACGGGTTGGGAGTAGATGCGTTTGACCGGCAATTACAGGGGCGCAAGCCGCAGGCTGAAGTGGTGACGCCGGGGTTTAAATACAACCTAGCGGATATCAATGCGGCCATTGCACTCATTCAACTGGATAAACTCTCGGCGTTCAACGCTCGCCGTCAGCAACTTGCCGTGCGTTATCTCACTCAACTGTACTCCCTGCCGCTCCAGCCGCTGGCGGTTCCTGATTATCCCCATCTGCACGCCTGGCACCTGTTTATGGTGCGCGTAGACGAAACGCAGTGCGGCATATCACGCGATGATCTGATGGCGGCGCTGCAAACGCACGGTATTGGCACCGGACTGCATTTCAGAGCGGTGCATACGCAGAAATATTACCGTGAGCGCTACCCTCATTTGCACCTACCGGAAACGGAGTGGAATTCGGCGTCGCTGATGACGCTACCGCTGTTCCCCGACATGCTGGATAGCGATGTCGATCGCGTCGTCGCGGCGCTAACCTCGATTCTGGAGTCTGTTCGTGATTGATGACATCAACAATGTTTCTGTTGTGATCCCCGTTTATAACGAAGAAGAGAGTCTGCCGGTGCTGATTGATCGCACGCTGGCGGCCTGTCGGCAGATCGGTAAACCCTGGGAAATTATTCTGGTTGATGACGGCAGCAGCGACCGCTCGGCAGAACTGCTGACCGAGGCGGCGAGCGACCCGGAAAAGCACATCATCGCCGTGCTGTTGAACCGCAACTACGGTCAGCACTCGGCCATCATGGCGGGTTTCCAGCAAGCGGTGGGCGATGTGGTGATTACGCTGGATGCTGATTTACAAAATCCACCGGAGGAAATCCCGCGGCTGGTGGAGTATGCCGCGCAAGGCTATGACGTAGTCGGCACTGTGCGAGCTAACCGGCAGGATTCGCTATTCCGCAAACTGGCCTCGAAAACCATCAACATGATGATCCGGCGTTCGACCGGGAAATCGATGGCGGATTACGGCTGTATGCTGCGTGCGTATCGTCGCCACATTGTCAGCGCGATGCTGCGCTGTCATGAACGCAGCACCTTTATTCCTATTCTTGCTAATACATTCGCTCGCAAAACTATCGAGATCGACGTGTTGCACGCCGAGCGGGAGTTCGGCACGTCCAAATACAGCTTTCTCAAGCTAATTAATCTGATGTACGACCTGCTGACCTGCCTGACGACAACGCCGCTGCGCATACTCAGCCTGATTGGCAGCGTCGTTGCGCTGTCGGGGTTTCTGCTGGCGCTGCTGTTGATTGGCCTGCGTCTGTTTTTCGGCGCGGAGTGGGCGGCTGAGGGCGTGTTCACGCTGTTTGCCGTGCTGTTCATGTTTATCGGCGCGCAGTTCGTCGGGATGGGGCTACTGGGGGAATACATTGGTCGTATCTATACCGATGTGCGTGCTCGGCCACGCTATTTTGTGCAAAAGACGGTGAGTGCGGCAACGCCACTGACTACCAGTTTACGGGATGAAGAAGAATGAAAGCGATCGTATTTGCCTACCATGATATCGGCTGTGTCGGTCTTGAAGCATTGAGGCTAGCAGGCTACGAAATTCAGGCGGTGTTCACGCACAGCGATGCACCGGGTGAGAACCACTTCTACGCCTCAGTGGCGAAAGCGGCTGCCGAGATGGACGTGCCGGTGTTTGCGCCGGAAGACGTTAACCATCCACTCTGGGTGAACCGCATTCGAGAGCTGGCACCGGATGTTATTTTTTCCTTCTATTACCGCACACTATTAAGCGATGACATTCTTCAGTTACCCTCGTTTGGCGCATTCAATCTGCACGGTTCACTGCTGCCGCGCTACCGTGGGCGAGCACCGGTCAACTGGGTGCTGGTGAACGGCGAAACGCAGACGGGCGTGACGCTGCACAAGATGGTTTCCCGCGCGGATGCGGGCGACATCGTTGCCCAGTCCGTGGTGGCGATTGACGATGAAGACACCGCGCTGACGCTACATGGCAAATGCCGTACCGCCGCTGCCGCTTTACTGGCGCAGCAGTTACCGCTGATTCGCTCGCGTGAGGTTACGCTGACGCCGCAGGATGACAGTCAGGCTAGCTATTTCGGTCGCCGTACGGCGGCAGATGGCCTGATCGACTGGCAAAAAAGCGCGGGTGAGATCAACAACCTGATCCGCGCCGTGACGGAACCCTATCCGGGGGCGTTTACGTTTCTCGGCGAGCGCAAGGTAATTATCTGGCGCGCCCGTGTGGTTAAAAACAAGAGTGTGGACGTGAATTATCCACATGGCGGCGATGCGGGCTCAATTATTTCGACCTCGCCGCTGGTGGTGTCCTGCGGGGAAGACGCGCTTGAGATCGTCAGTGGACAGAGCGAGTCCGGGCTGTATATGTCGGGCAGCCGACTGGCGGCGGAAATGGGCATGGTGCCACAGGCGCGGCTGGGCAACCTCGCTAGCCGGGTGCAACGACGCCGTACGCGTGTGTTGATCCTCGGTGTGAACGGTTTTATCGGCAACCATCTGACCGAGCGGCTGCTGCGCGACGATCGCTATGAAATTTACGGACTGGATATCAGTTCGGATGCCATCGCCCGTTTTCTTGACGATCCGCGTTTCCATTTTGTGGAAGGCGATATCAGCATCCATAACGAATGGATCGAATACCACATCAAGAAGTGTGATGTCATTCTGCCGCTGGTGGCGATTGCCACGCCTATCGAATACACCCGTAACCCGCTGCGCGTATTCGAGCTGGATTTCGAAGAGAACCTGAAAATTGTGCGCGACTGCGTACGTTACAACAAACGCATCGTTTTCCCGTCCACCTCAGAAGTGTACGGCATGTGTGATGACAAAGAGTTTGATGAAGACACTTCACGCTTGATTGTTGGGCCGATCAACAAGCAGCGCTGGATTTACTCCGTCTCCAAGCAACTGTTGGATCGGGTGATTTGGGCATACGGCGCGAAAAGCGGCCTGCGCTTCACGCTGTTCCGTCCGTTTAACTGGATGGGGCCGCGTCTGGACACGCTGGATGCCGCGCGGATCGGCAGTTCGCGCGCCATTACTCAATTGATCCTCAATCTGGTGGAAGGATCGCCGATCAAGCTGGTGGACGGCGGGGCGCAGAAGCGCTGCTTTACCGACATTCATGACGGTATTGAAGCGCTGTTCCGCATTATTGAAAACCGTAACGGCCAGTGTGACGGACAGATTATCAACATCGGCAATCCGCACAATGAAGCCAGTATCCGCGAGCTAGGCGACATGCTGCTGACCAGCTTTAATGCTCACCCGTTACGTGACCGCTTCCCGCCGTTCGCTGGGTTTATTGACGTGGAGAGCAGTAGCTATTACGGCAAAGGCTATCAGGATGTGGCACACCGCACGCCGAGCATTCGCAATGCCAAACGCCTGCTGGAATGGGAACCGTCGGTGAGGATGGAGCAGACCGTTGCGGAAACGCTGGACTATTTTCTGCGTACCGTTGATGTCTCGCACACCGCTGATTCCACGGATGCGCAGGGATGACGCGCGTTGGCCTGCGAATTGATGTCGATACCTGGCGTGGTACGCGGGACGGCGTGCCCGCGCTGCTGAAGGTGCTGGCTGAGTTTGATATTCAGGCGAGTTTCTTTTTTAGCGTCGGGCCGGACAACATGGGGCGACACCTGTGGCGTCTGCTGCGTCCACGCTTTCTATGGAAGATGCTGCGCTCCAACGCGGCCTCGCTCTACGGCTGGGATATTTTACTGGCTGGCACGGCGTGGCCGGGGCGTCCTATCGGCGCACGGTTTGGCGCGTTAATCCGCCAGACGCACGACGCCGGGCATGAGGTAGGGCTACATGCCTGGGATCATCACGGCTGGCAGGCGAATGTCGCTCGTTGGTCGGATGCGCAACTGGCCGCGCAGTTCCGTGAAGGCATAGATGCGCTAACGCAGATTCTGCCATCACCGGTGCATTGTTCTGCGGTGGCGGGCTGGCGGGCTGATTCGCGCGTTGTAGAGATGAAACAGCGCTGGAATCTGAACTATAACAGCGACTGCCGCGGCACCCGACCTTTCCGACCGCGCCTGAAAAATGGTGAGCTCGGCACGACGCAGATCCCCGTCACGCTGCCGACCTACGATGAGGTCATCGGCGAGCGTGTGAGTGACGGTGAGTTCAACGGTTTTATTCTTGATGCAATCGAGCAGGATCGTGGCGTGCCGGTGTATACCATCCACGCGGAGGTTGAAGGGGGGGCGAAGCTGGCGCTGTTCCGTCAGCTACTGCTTCGCGCCCGTCAGCAGCACATCGAATTTTGTCCGCTTTCCTCGTTACTGCCTGACGACTTGGCTACGCTGCCCGTCGGACGGATTGAGCGCGCGCCGTTTCCCGGACGGGAAGGGTGGCTTGGCGTACAAACGGAAGAATAAATACAGCGGGAAATCGTATGGAAAAAGGCATGTTCAAGCTGAAAAGTACCGTGATAATGGTGTTGTTTGCTTTGCTCTATCTGTTGCCGCTTAATGGCCGTTGGCTGTGGTCGCCAGATGAAACACGTTATGCCGAAATCAGTCGTGAGATGCTTCAGCGCGGCGATTGGATTGTGCCGCATTTGTTGGGTATCCGCTATTTCGAGAAACCTGTCGCGGGCTATTGGCTGAATAACATGAGCCAATGGTTATTAGGCCATACCAATTTTGCCGTGCGTTTTGCCTCGGTTTTTTCTACCGCGCTGAGTGCACTGCTGGTGTTTTGGCTGGCGATGATGCTGTGGAAAAGCCGGCGCACCGCGCTGTTGGCGGCGACGATCTACCTTACATCACTGCTGGTGTATGGCATCGGTACTTACAGCGTGCTCGATCCGATGGTGACGCTGTGGATGACGGCGGCGCTGTTCAGCCATGCGCTGATTTTGCGGGCAAAACTGACGCGTGAACGGCTGTTGGCCTGGGGATTGATGGGGCTAGCCTGCGGTATGGGATTCATGACCAAAGGCTTTCTGGCGCTGGCGCTGCCGGTGATCAGCGTGCTGCCCGTGGCGCTGGCGCAAAAGCGAATCAAGGAACTGCTGTTGTTCGGGCCGCTTGCGATTGTCGTCGCGGTATTGCTGAGTGCACCATGGGCGCTGGCGGTGCACGAACGCGAGGCCGATTACTGGCATTACTTTTTTTGGATCGAACATATCCAGCGTTTTGCTGAAGACGATGCGCAACATAAGGCACCGTTCTGGTATTACCTGCCGGTTCTGATTATCGGGACATTCCCTTGGCTGGCGCTGCTGCCGGGTGCGTTACGCAGCGGTTGGATTGAACGGAAAGTGAATCCAGAACGGTTCTTCTTGCTGTGCTGGATGGTAATGCCGCTACTGTTTTTCAGCATCGCCAAAGGCAAACTGTTGACCTACATTCTGCCGTGTTTCGCACCGCTGGCGCTGCTGATGGCGGCGTGGGTTTCCGGGCTGGCACCAGCGGTACGTGAACGTCTATTACGTATCAATAGTTGGCTCAATATTGCTTTTGGCGGTGTGCTGGGGCTTGCGGTTGCCGCACTTGGACTTGGCATCGCCGTACCGCATTTCTATCAACCGGGAGAAGGGCTGACCATCATATCGGGTGTGGTCTGCTTTATTGGCTGGATCGCCTTTGCGGTTGTCAGTTTGAGAAAACAGAGGGCTTGGGGCTATCTGGTAGCGGGTTGTCCGCTCTTTCTGGCGCTGCTCGTTGGCGGAAGCATTCCAGCGAGCGTAGTGGATTCCAAGAACCCCCAAACCTTCATTCGTAGCCACCAGCCGTTGCTGGAAAACAGCCGCTATGTGTTGAGCGACGAAGTCGGATTGGCCGCCGGACTGGCGTGGGAACTGAAGCGCAGCGATATCACTTTATTCAAAGCGCGTGGCGAACTGAGCTATGGACTGGGCTATGCGGATGCCGCTGACCGCTTTGTCGATGAGGACGCTTTTCCAGCCTGGCTTGCCGATAAGCGGCGTCGCGGAGATGTCGCGCTGGTGCTGAAGGTCGATAGAGATTCCGATGAGGAATACCGTAATCTGCCAATGCCCAGTCAGTTGAGAAAATCTCACCGCTACGTGCTGCTGTTTTATAAGCAGGTAACGCCATGAGTTATCTATTGGTTGCCATCGTCTGTCTGCTGACGAGCTTAGGGCAGTTGTGCCAGAAACAGGCGGCGGAATGCTGGCGGCGTTTGCCCACCGAACGGCGTAAACGGATAACGCTGGGGTGGCTAATGTTGGCGGTTTTGTTGCTGGGTGTCGGGCTGCTGCTGTGGCTTTTGGTGTTGCAGCATCTCCCGCTCGGCGTGGCGTACCCGTTGCTGAGCATCAATTTTATTCTGGTTACGCTACTGGCGCGCTATGGATTTGGCGAACGTGTGGATAGGCATCACTGGTGGGGCATCGCACTGATTGTCACCGGTATCTATTTGATGCAGGGGGGATGATGACGAAAAAAGGCTATGTCTGGGCGCTTGTCAGCATTGTGTTAGCCAGTACCGCGCAGGTATTAATGAAAAGTGGCATGCTGGCGCTGCCGAGCATCTCCATGACACATTTTCCCTCACTCAGCGCGTTGATGGCGGGCTGGCCTGCTGTCGCGGTGCTGGTCGGGATTATCTGCTATGGCCTGTCGATGGTGTGCTGGTTCATGGTGCTACGCTATTTGCCGCTCAGCCGCGCTTACCCGCTGATTAGCCTGAGCTATGCGGTAGTTTACCTGGCTGCGGTTTTTCTGCCGTGGCTGAATGAACCGATGAGCCTGCGTAAAAATCTCGGCGTTCTGATTATTATGCTGGGCGTCTGGCTGGTGACGCGTAACGCGCAGGCGGAGCGATAAACCGCCTGAGCGCGCGGGTAGTGCGGGATTATTGACTGAAGACGTGAGCAGTACCCGTGACGCTCAGGCTAACCTGTTGGCCGACAGTGAAAGCAGCGTGACTGACGGTTTTCAGTTCAATGACATCGGCTTCTGCGTTGTGGATGCATAGCGTCAGCGTAGAGACGAAGCCGGAAAACTCGACGTTGCGGATGGTGGCGCGAATGTGTGCCGTGCTCGTTGTCTCGGTATCCTGAATCATTATCTGCTCCGGCCTGAGCATAATTCTTGCCCGACCATTTGCCGTCGGGCGCTCCACGGCGATGCGTCCCAGCAGGCAATCAGCCTGATTGTCGTCAATTTGAGCTTCGAGAATCAGTGTTTCACCGAGGAAGGTGGCGATATCCTCACTGTTGGGTCGGTGGTAGAGCGTCCACGGCGAGCCTGATTGCGACAGCTGACCGTCGCGCATCACGACGACCCGATCGGCAAAAGACAGCGCTTCCCCCTGATCGTGGGTCACCAGAATCGACGCCACGTTAGCCTGCTGCAAGACGTCCATTACCGCTTTACGGGTGGCGGCACGCAGGCCAGTGTCCAGTGCGGAAAACGGTTCATCCAGCAGCATCAACGCAGGGCGCTGCGCTAGCGCGCGAGCCAGTGCGACACGTTGCTGCTGTCCGCCGGAAATTTCATGCGGCGAGTGCTTCTGTAAATGTGCGGGAAGGGAAACCAGTGCCATCAGCTCATCCACGCGTTTTTGTTTTTCTGCCCTCGTGCCTTTGAGCCCAAAGGCGATGTTGTCTGCGATGCAGAGATGCGGAAACAGTGCGCCGTCCTGCGGGACATAGCCGATTCCGCGCTGATGGGCGGGGACGGAAAGCCCGTTATCGCAGAGCGTTTGGCCGTTTAGCGTAATGACGCCGGTATCTGGTTTTTCGAACCCGGCGATCAGGCGCAGCAGGGTGGTTTTCCCTGAACCGGACGGGCCGACAATCGCCGTGCGGCGGCTGTTTTCTAACGTTAAACGGATGTCAGACAGCACAGTGCGCCCGTTGAAGCTTTTACTGACGCGATGAAGTTCCAACATGATTACAGTCCCGCCATTTTTTGTGATTGCGTGTAGAGAAACCAGGTCCACGGTAGCGACAGCAGGACCAGAATAAGCGCATAGGGTGCCGCAGCGGGATAGTCGATCTCACTGGTTAGCGCCCAAAATCCGGTCGCCAGCGTGCGCGTGCCGTTAGGTGCCAGCAGCAGAGTGGCGGTTAGCTCATTGACGATCGCCAGAAACACGAGTGTTGCCCCCGTCGCGACGCCGGGCGCAGCCAGCCGGATGGTCACGGTCATTAACGTCTGCAAAGGGGATCGACCCAGGCTGGCAGCCACCTGTTCCAACTCTACGGGTGCCTGTGCGATACCCGCGCGTAGATTAACCAGCGCCCGTGGCATGAACATCAGCAGATAAGCTAACAGCACGGTAAACTCGGTCTGATAGAGCGGCCTGATGATGTGAATCGTGGTGGTCACCAGCGCCAGCGCGACGACGATGCCCGGCAAAGAACTGGTGATGTAATTGCACCCTTCCAAAAACCGATACAGGCGATTGGGGTGGCGAATGGTCAGCCAGGCCATTGGGATCGCTGCCAGCGTCGTCAGTGTGGCACCGCTCAGCGCCAGCGTCATGGTCTGCCTAAAGGCATCAAACAGCTCGCGGCGTTGCCACACGTCCCAACCGCCAAAACCTAGCCAGCGGAATAGCGTAATAAAAGGTACGCCGAGCGTCAGCAGTACCAGCGTTGCCAGTAACAGCAGCGCCAACGTGAGAGAAAGTGGTGACAAGCGTGTCGGTGTGACGACCTGTGGCGCGCCGGAGCCAACATGCGCATAGCGTGTGACGCCGCGTACGCGGGCATCCGCGCACAGCAGAAACAGGCACAGTAGCGCCAGTACGCCAGCCAGCATATTGGCCGCCGGGCCATTAAACGTTGACTGAAACTGATCGAAAATTGCGGTGGTAAAGGTATCGAAACGGATCATCGCGAACAGGCCGTACTCTGCCAGCAGATGCAGGGCAATCAGCAGTAGTCCACCGCCGATAGCTAGCGTTAACTGCGGTAACACCACGCGAAAAAATACGGTAATGGGCGGCACGCCCAGGGTGGCTGCTACATCTTCCAGTGCGGGGTTAAGACGCCGCAGCGCCGCGGCGCAGGGTAAATAAAGAAACGGTAAGTAGGCGACGACGGATAAAAATACGCCAGCCGGTAAGCCATGCAGACTGGGAACGGTGCTGATCCAAGCGTAGCTTTGTACAAACGCGGGGATCGCCAGCGGTGCGGTGAGCAACAGCGACCACAGGCGTCGGGCGGGCAGAGTAGTACGTTCCGTCAGCCAGGCCAACAGTACGCCGAGAACGGTACAAATCGGCAGCGTCAGGACAACCAGCAGCACCGTATTTGTCAGAAGTTCGCCTACGCGTGGGCGGAATAACAGGGCACGAGCCGTTTCCCAACCGGTATCAATACTGACGCCAATCACAAAGCCCAGCGGGACAAAGCCCAACAGGGATAACACCAACGCGACGATCGTAAGCAACGCGACAGGTTTGCGTAATGGCGGGGAGGATTCGGGAAACGTGGTAGTTTTGCTGTAGCTAACGTTTGTCATACTGCCTGTAGCTGCCTCGTCAGGACGATATTCTTAGACGATAAAATCGCGTTGAGCGACCATTTTTGTGATGATTCGTCAGGGCGAAAATTCCCTGACGAAGGCGCTATCATTACAATCTATTCGCTACAACAGGCCGGCCTGTGTCATCAGATCCACGACTTTCTTGCTGTTGAGCTTGGCGGCATCAACTTTCGGTGCGTCCAGATCTTTCAGCGGAACCAGTTTGTCGTTTGAGAGCGCATTGACGCCAACCGCATATTCAAAGGCGTCGTTGGTGCGCAAGATTTCCTGACCGGATTTGCCCGTGATCCATTTGATAAAGGCCTGAGCATCTTTCGCGTGTTTGCTGGATGCCAGTACTCCGCCACCGGAAATACTGACGAACGCGCCCGGATCTTTATGCTTGAAGTAGTACAACTTAGTATTGTTACTGTTTTCGCCGGTTTTAGCCTGATCGACAAAACGGTAATAGTGATAGATCACACCGCTATCAATCTGACCTGCATTCACCGCTTTCATGACAGTGCTGTTGCCCTTGTAGGCAGTGAAGTTCTCCTTCATGCCTTTCAGCCACTCTTGCGTGGCTTTTTCGCCTTTCAGCTCGAGATACGCGCTGACGATGGCCTGAAAATCCGCACCTGATGGCGACGCTGCCCAGCGACCTTTCCATTCTGGCTTCGCTAGATCGGCTAAAGATTTCGGCAACTGCGCGTCGGTAAATTTGGTTGGATTATAGACAAATACGGTGGAGCGCGCGGCAATACCAATCCAGCGTCCGTGGGACGGGCGATAGTCAGGCGCCACCTGCGCAAGGGTCGCTTTATCCAACGGAGCAAAGAGATCGGAATTATCGACCAGCACCATTGACGGTGAGTTTTCGGTCAGAAATACATCGGCAGGGGACGATTTCCCTTCCTGTACCAGTTGGTTGCCCAATTCGGTGTCGCTGCCATTACGCAGCGTTACCTTGATGCCGGTTTCTTTCGTGAAACCGTCAACCCAGGATTTCACGAGGTTTTCATGCTGGGCATTGTAAATCACAATCCCTTCATCGTTTTCTGCTGCATTTGCCGATGCGCTGAGAGTCAGGCCGGAAGCTAATAAAACGGCAGAACTCAGTAATCCAAAACCAAGCTTCATAGTATTTACCCTTATCAATACCCGTTATGTTTGAATATTGCTGGCCGACATTGACTCCCTCGTATCGCATTATTTTAGTGACACAGGCAGGGATGTCGCGGCAGTCGAAAATGGATTCTACATATCGATAATAATAATGATAGTTATTATTATTTCGCTTTCTTAAGGTTAAATTAAGGTTTCAATGGATGGGATATTTCGGTCATCACTTTATTTCAGCACGTGTCGCGGTGTGAAAAAGGATAAAACGACCTCGTAAAAACAGGTTGGCGTTGCTGTGAAATTTATTTCATCGAATATGAGATATAACATCATGATTTACAGAAACAAATCTTGATTCATCGTCTATATTTACTATGCAGGCTGTGAGTAGCGATACAACAAATGCACCGTATCTCTTCGGTGTCACGTGCGCTTGTCTGCAATTTGGGGCTAATTGACCGACAAAAAAGTGACACAGCAACTGATATTCGGGGGATGGGATAATGGATGTAGAAACGCGGATGATTGAGCTTATTGTTAAATCTGGCGAAACACGTTCCTGCGCAATGGAAGCACTGAGATCCGCCCGCCGAGGCGAGTGGGAACACGTCGATGAACTATTAAAAATGGCGGCGGTAGCGCTGAACCGAGCGCAGTTGATCCAGACTGGATTTATTGGCCACCAGAGTAAGGAAAAAGCCAATCTTGAACTCATCGTGGTGCATGCACAGGATCACCTGATGAATGCGATGTTGTGCCGTGAACTGGCTGAAGAGATTATTGAACTGAGAAAAGAGGTCTCAGGCGTTAATATGCACATGCGCTAGTCACATCACGAAGCTAACGGAAAAGCCACTCAGTTTCACGCTGAGTGGCTTTGCTGTTTTTGGGGCGGAACAATATCATTCATGAACTTGTATAATGGATACCGATTGATAACACCACTATTCGGACACGCTGATGTTAAAAGAAAACGTTAATGACCTCATTTCGTTCCTTGTGGTGGCAAGAGAACGCAGTTTTACCAAAGCGGCGGCAAAGCTCGGGCTTTCCCAGTCGGCGCTGAGCCATTCGATTCGCGGCCTTGAAGAACGGCTTGGCGTACGGTTACTGACTCGTACCACGCGCAGCGTCGCGCCGACGGAAGCGGGGGAGAAACTGGCGCATAGCCTTGGCCCGCGTTTCGCGGATATCGAAAGTGAACTGGTTGCGCTGGGTGATATGCGCGAGCGGCCTGCGGGGAATATCCGTATCACGGCGGGAGAGCACGCGGTTGATTCGATATTATGGCCAGTGTTAAAGCCATTTTTAGCGAACTATCCCGATATTCACGTCGACATCACGGTGGATGATGCCTTAACGGATAGTGCTTTTGGTCGCTTTGATGCGGATATTCGTCTGGGTGAGCAGGTGGCAAAAGACATGATCGCTGTGCGTATTACACCGGAAATGAGCATGGCGGTGGTCGGTTCCCCGAACTATTTCGCGCGTCACCCAGCACCCATAACGCCACAAGATTTACAGCAGCATCGCTGTATTAACATGCGTCTGCCGACGATGGGTGCCATCTACGCGTGGGAGTTTGAAAAAAATGGTCGGGAAATCAAGGTGCGCGTTGAGGGCCAACTAACGATGAATAGCCTGCGCCAGCGAATTGATGCCGCCCAAATCGGGCTCGGCCTAGCCTATGTGCCGGAAGATTCAGTGCGTGAGGATATTGCCAGCGGTCGTCTGATTCAGGTGCTGACGGAATGGTGCCCGCCTTTCCCAGGCTACTATCTGTATTATCCCAGCCGCAAACAGCATACCACCGCCTTTTCACTGTTTGTGGAAGCGCTGCGCTACCCGCGTTAGTAACGCAGAGCTAACCTCTTGATTAAGCCGCGTTGGCAGTATGCCGTTAGCGATCTCATTCATGAATCGCAGTGTGCGCTATAACCGAGTAGGAAATAAAATGTGCACTGATAATTATGAGACGTCTTATACATTCTACTGTGATTGGGAACACGCGGGGAATTGAAACGAGTAGCGATCATTTTCAATGATGAACGCTATTTCTTTGCTTTATTGATTAGGGCGTTTTTTATTAATTATCGACACGATAAAAACACCCTATTATTTTAACGCCTTGACTGCTCACACTGATTTTTTAATCTCATCATTTCTGCTGGTGGCAAAGGTGCTGTCATCATAGAACGGTACTTCATACATTCCGGCGTTTCATCCGTGGGGAATTTTTTCCCATTGGATGAACAGGCGATAACTAACAGCGTCACTGAGGCAATCAATAGCTGATGGATAGTGGGCTGATAATTTTTCATAAACACTCCTTTAACTTTTTTGTCGGTCAGCGCTCAAAGATGTTTGCACTCCATCATCCCTGACATCACGTTCAAACTGGGTGCGGTGAGCTCCTGCCAGCGAAGCTTTACTACCCCATATTCGGGCTGCGTAAGTAAGAAGAGATGTCTGAGAATCCTTCCCTTACTTGGTCGCCAACCTGATTATTGTGACGGACATAAACACTGTACATACCGTTACACAGCAACGCTCATCATCGAAGATAAGCCTGGTATATAATCCAAAAATACAGGGATCGATGTACTGTGAAGATAAAAATTCACAAATTTCAAACAATAAATATCATGTAGTCTTACTTTATATAATGAAAATAAAAAATACTCTCTGTCTACATATCCTGATGGCTACTCTCGCTATCCTGTTTCTTAGCGCTCACCCGCTAGCGACTAGCGTTGATCCGGCGTTAACATTTCAACCGCTGATTAACACCATGGAAGGAACGCAGAAAGAACAAAAGGAAAAAATAGCGACTATTTCTCATGCTTTACAGGGAAATGGGATTTTCTTTCTTGGTGCATCCGAAGTCTCTACTTCTGAAGACGAACATTACGCAGTCTATAACTATTTTAATAACCAACTGCATCGCCCCGTTGTGGCCTATGGCGATAGTTATATCGATAGCGTCACGCATTTTTTACTGCTTTCGCGTTTTAAAAATGATCTTAACGCGAACAGTAAAGTTGTTTTGCTGCTGGCACCCGATAGTTTTTATTCGGACGGTATTCCACCGGCAATTTTTGCCAACAATTTTCCGGCATCTATTTTCAATCCGTTGATGAAGGACGACCAGACGCGTTCCTTTCTGGTCAATTACTTACAACATATCGATAAAGAAGAGATAAGCCATCTGACTTTCGGCCAAATGAAAATCTATGGCTGGGACCCGCAAATTATCTGGCAGGAAGTGAGTTATCAATTTGCTAATTTCTGCGAGCTGATAAAAAGCGACTGGTTAGCGATGCTACGTATTGCCCCTCAGCCCGCGCAACCGTGGCCGAATCCACCAGCCTCCCATGTGGTTCCTGACTGGGATCGCGAACTGGCTCAGGCTCATGAGCTGAATAAGTCTCGTCAGCAAAGTGCAGATACGCTGTGGATGGATAAGTCTGTTTTTGCAGACGATCAAACGCGAGAAGAGTGGGATGACGCGCCGATTGTTCCTGCGCAAATGGAGGCGTTATCAGCGACGATCAAACTGCTAAAAGCGCGTAATGTGCAGTTTGTCGTCATTGTTGATCCGATCAATCCGTGGGCAATTAAGAATTCCGAAAAATTCCAGCCAGTCGATAGTCAGATTAGATCGATGTTGGAAGAAAATCAGGTTCGCTATTTTGATATGTATGCGCAGCCTTATCAGAATGGCTGGAATTGGGATCGCCTGCACCCAACCGAGCCAGCATGGGTCGCGATGGATCAATTTATTGCTGAGAGTTTTAAATGATGAAAACCGCCATTCGCCTTTTTTTCCTTTATCTCTTTCTGGCAGTAACCATTGTCGCGTGGACCTCTGTTGATGAAAGCATGAGTTTAAAAGTGCATTTTGAATATCAAAAATTCTGAAGGATGAATGATGTACAGCTCCGGAATGTTTTTTTTCCTTCTGTTTTCATCAGCATTATTGTTTGCGCTGGTTAACCGCGCGTTCAGTTATCGGCTGACGTATTTATCCGCCTTTTCCGTCTTGGCGGTGCTGGGCTGGGGATATATTTTCCAGGGGGATTACTTTGTTCCCGTGGCGGTTTTCATGAGTTTTTATATTCTCGTCACCTTAAAAGAAAAAGGCTGGCTAAAAACCTGGCAGGCGGTCAGCCTGACGTTGCTCCCGCTGTTTTTAGTGAAATTACACCTTAACAATCACTGGGGCATGATTGGTCTGTCTTTTATGACCTTCCGCGCCATTGATGTTCTGCTTTATCGCAGCAAAAAAGACGGCCAGAATTTCCTGCATTACTTCTGCTATCTGTTTATGCCATTCATTATTCTGGCCGGTCCAATGTATCGCTGGCGGACATGGCTTACTGATATTAATAAACCGGTTTTTATTATTACCCGTGAGCAGTTTTTAGTGGCTATGGAGCAAATATTTACCGGTATTATTCAGAAGTTCTTATTCGCCATGCTGATCAATAATCTGGTGATTGAGTCGTGGAGTCATCGTCCGTTTACAGTAAGCGTTGGCGTGGTGATGTCGTTGGCCTACAGCGCCTATCTCTATTTTGATTTTGCCGGCTACAGCAATATGGCTATTGGGGCGGGGCGCTTATTTGGCCTGAATATCCCAGCGAACTTCAATATGCCCATTTTGGCGAAAAACCCGCAGGATTTCTGGCGGCGCTTCCATATCAGCCTGTCTGAATGGCTGAGGGATGTGGTCTTTATGCCGATTTATATGAATCTGATGAAGCTCGATTTTTTCCGACAGAACAAAACGCTGGCGCAGAATATCGGCATTTTCTGCACCCTGTTTTGCATGGGGGCATGGAACGGGCTTGAACGACACTATGTTATTAGCGGCGCGCTGTTTGGTGCCATTTCCGTTGTTCATAACATGTTGCAGTGGTCTGCCAAACGTAGTCCGGCTTTGAATAATTGTCTACATCATCCGGTTATTGTGTTCATCGGTCGAATTCTGACGCTGACAAGCGCTGCGGCCTCCCTCTACATCTTTAGCGGAATGTCTCCTCTATGAACCTTCACTCAGAACTTCAGGAACTACAAGATTTCCTGCGTGCGGCATTACTCGAGCCCGCTAACCCAACTCAGTTGGCGATTAGCGGCAGCGATGAAGCGATGACCTGGCAACAGCTTTCCGTCGCTGTCACTGACTGGTCGCATCACTATCAGCAATGCCGGCGGCCCGCAGGTTCGCCTGTTGTGTTATATGGGCATCAGCAGGCGGAATTCGCCGTGGCGATCTATAGCTGCCTGCTGCATAACATTCCGTATATCCCGGTGGACTGCATCTATCCGCAGGAGCGGCTCAAGGAGATTTGCCACCTGGCGAACGCCCCTTACTACTACGATGTCGCGACCAGGCAGTTTATTGCGACGGGTGAGGCTGGTCAGGCACTGGTTGAGCAAGATCTCGCCTATATCATGTTCACTTCCGGCAGCACTGGGAAGCCGAAAGGGGTGCAGATCGGGCGTGAAAGCCTGTGGCACTTCATGAAGTGGGTGCGTGAGGACTTCTCGCTACCAGACGTACCGGTGCTGATGAACCATGCGGTGTTCAGCTTCGATCTCTCCTTGATTCCGCTGCTGGCGAACCTGGCAACCGGAGGGCACATCGTTCTGAATGCGAAAGAGGATATTGCCGCCGAAAACTGGCTCGATCGCCTGAAAGACAACGGCGTTTCCGTCTGGGTTTCAACGCCATCTTTCGCCTACCAGAAGCTGCTTTCCCCCCAGTTCAACAGTGAATATCTACCTGAACTTAACGTCTTTGTATTTATTGGCGAAGTGCTCAATAAAGCGTTGGTAAAACAATTACGTCGCCGTTTTCCGCACGCCAAAATCCTCAACTCTTATGGCCCAACGGAAGCGACTGTCGCTACCACCGTTATCGAAATCACTGATGACATTCTGCACAGCGACAACGATCTGCTACCTGTCGGCGCGATGATGCCGGACTCCAGAATGGAAATTACCGCTGAAGGTGAGTTGATTATCTGGGGCAAAAACGTGATGCGTGGCTACCTCGGGCTCGCGCAGGAGAACGCTGAGAAATTGTTGTATCGGGAAAGTGAAGCATTTCGAGGCTATAGAACCGGCGACCTGGGCTATGAGAACGGGTTGTTGTACTGTCAGGGTCGTAATGACAGCCAGATCAAACTCAATGGTTACCGTATTGAAATCAACGAAATTGAAAACCGCCTGCTGGCGATATCCGACATCAGCGAAGCGGTTGTCCTGCCGTTGATGAAATCGGGCGGTGGCGTGCTGCGTATTGCAGCATTCTGCGTGACGAACTTAGCACCAGAAGCGATTAAAACCTCGCTCTCTAAGGTGATTCCACCCTATATGGTGCCTTCCCAAATCATTATAAAAGATGCGTTGCCGCTGAATCCTAACGGCAAAATCGATCGTAAACTGCTGGATACTCATGCCCGCACGATTTAATTTTCTCAGGAAAAATCATGGAACAAGAAATACTTGCGCTGTTTGAAAAGATCTTATCCCGTAAAGTGGGCTTTAACGATGAACTGATTGAGTCTGATATTCTCGACTCAATTCTGGCGGTCGATCTGGTGCTGGAAGTGCAGGACGTTTACGGCTGCGTGATCCCACCAACCGAAGTTGCTACCGTTCTGAAGACCCCAGCAGAATTGGCTCGCTACATTGAAGAGAACCGCGGCTAAGCTCGACGTGGTGACGGTTTTTAAAGCCCCTGGATATGTATTCAGGGGCTTTTTTACAAAAGCTGTTGGCGTCAGCATTGCGTTTGTGGCGGCCTTAGCCTGGAACAGTTTGAAAACCAGAATATCGTTTAGGACTGTGTCCACTTTACGTGGGTAAGATCACTTCAAAATAAATAAACGCTGCAACTCGCGCCGATTACGCGCCCCCGTTTTACGGTATAGATTTTTCAAGTGAGTTCGAATCGTATTAACACTCAAATTGAGTTGTTCACCTATATTCTCATTATTCATGCCAAGCCCTACCAACATCGCGACCGACTGTTCCGCCGGCGTAATATTTTTTGCGCCTTCACAAGGGAGCGATTGAGACGGCGTCACCTTGGATGATTTTAGCGGCGATGTGTATAACATTCGAACAAAAATGCGGGTTTGTTCTAACTGTGCTTTAAGGCTGATGCTTTCATTTATCTGGTTCTTGCTGGATTGTTGAATACCCCACACTGCGACGGGCAACCCCAGAGAACGGATCACCGACACCATTGTTACACCACCAACCCCGACCAGACGTGGTGTAACACCTAACTCTTTCTCGATGGCATCTGAAAGAATGCGAATTACTGGCGAATGCCCAGAGGTAATGGGGGCGTCTGGCGTGATCTCCACATAGGAAAAGGTAAACAAAACTCTTTCCTGTTTTTCAATAAGGCGGGCTAACTGCTGGAGATCCTCCATCACCAGCTCAAGCCCACAATTTGGCATCAGGCGAATATCGAGATAAAACACAAAATTGGCAGGAACGTGGTTTAGCCCCGTACAATTCGTTTCGGAATGCGTTGGGGTTATCGTTGATGTGGGAGGGAAGAAAAACGGGTCAGGACAAGCATGGCGACGACGTACATGCTTCAAACGAGAAATAAAACGAGCCGCTGCCTCAAAACAATTTGGCCCTTCACTAAAGCCGGCATGATATTCCCGACCTTTGACATCAATGCGTACCCAAGCGTTACGTTTTTCGCCAATTTCGATGATGCTGCCGTTCTCGTTGCCATAATCGGGCACCACAATTAGATCGTCAGCGCGAAATAACTGTGGAGTCTTATTCAAAATATGGCCGATGCCTTTCGTATAGTCAGTAATACCTGCGCTGGTAAAAATAATCCCAATCCCCATTGGCGGCGTTATCTTCAGTTGCTTGACCGCATCCAATAATAATAAAGCGGAAACAATTCCCTGATTGTTATCTTCGACGCCTCTGCCATACAGTCGATCGCCATCGATGCGCAATATAAACGGATCGCTCACCCAGTGCTCGAGTGGCCCAGGTGCAGCAATATCCATATGCGTCACTATCCACAGTGTGTGCTTGCATCCAGGTGGAAGAAAATGCGCCACCAAATTGGGCCTTAACTTATTGTTTGCCTGAACGTCTAATGCATCCATACGCTGCACGCGGCACAGGCCATTATGATATAGCCACTCCTCTATCCAACGTGCCTTTATTTCCTCTCCCTCACCGCCGTGTTCAGGATTAACTGCTGGGCGACGAACCAATTCCCGATGGAGATTTATCGCTTCGCCTTCTCGCTGTGTAATAAAACTTAACAATTTATTCATAATAAAAGACCAAATGGCTAACGTGATGGTGGGAATGCTAATAATTATTTTTCCTGTGTCGCGGTATTTACCGTGATCTTTATCATGCTGTAAATATAAAAAAAACACTCTCACCCCCTTTTTGCATAAAAAATGCGTTAATGGGGGGGGAGGCTATTCATGGGTAAATAAAATATTGATGTAAAACAAGTTGTTATTTGTTTTTATTCAGGGGTGAACAGAGGAGGTAACCTCCTGATTTTTACTATAAGACTACGGTTAAATACCGGTTAATACCGTGATCTCCTCCCCGATTTTAATCGAGGGGGGTGAACGATGAATCAGAGAAAGGGTGATGGAAAAGGATTCAAATTCGCATAATCTAAATAGTACATAAACATTATTTGTGTAAACGCAGGGAAATAACGTCGCACGATACCTCTACTCGTCTATTCCTCTGTTCTCAGTTATATCGATACGACGATGTGATGTTTCATTATTTGTAAAAATAAAAGCAATTCCATTATAAAAATAATCAGTATGAAAAAGAAACACAAACATAATTAAGGGAATTAAAAATGAAAACACCGCTTATTCTTATTATCCTAACGAGCGGACTCGTTATACCTGGGATCTCGATGGCAGAAGTGACACTTGTAGATCAGGCCAATAACCACCTATTAACGGGTAGCGTGGCATTAGGATTTTTAGCAGGGGAATCAAAAGAATTTATCTATCATCCTACCTATGGAGGAAAAAAAGCCAGTGAACTCGACTGGAAAATAGATAGTGCAGTCATCCTGAAAGGCGATCTCAGCTACGATCTTTTTTCTCATTTGACGGCGGGAATTCGAGGCTGGACGACGCTTACGTCAGGAAATGGAACGTTGGATGATTATGACTGGGTTAATGATAATCAAGCTGGCTGGTCTCATTGGAGCCACCACAAAAAGACCGACTTGAATTATGCGAACGAAATTGATCTGAATCTTATCGGCTGGATGATAAAAACGCCGGATTACAAACTTGGGGCCACCTTAGGCTATCAAAAAACCAGGTTTAGCTGGTCAGGGTATGGCGGCTACTTTGACTATGACGATGAGCAAGGGGGACGCGATATCTTCACTATCCCCGACAGCGAGAAAATCTTTGGATATCAACAAAGTTATAGCATGCCTTACATCGGGCTAGTTGGGGCCTGGAGGTATAAAGATCTCGAAGTCGGGGGTATTTTTAAATTCAGCAACCTGGTTCAGGCGAAGAGTAACGACAACCATTATGCCCGGGATCTTACTGTTCGGACTAAGGGAAGAAACTCACTGCATTTTTCGGCGGTGTTAAATGCAGGCTACTACATTCTGCCCCAAACGAAACTCTATGCCGAAGCCGCTTATATCCGAAATGAAGAATCAAAGAGTGGCATGGAATGGCGAGTCGCCGACAGCACGACACATTACGATGGTGACTGGAGTGGGATGGATAATAAATATTATACGTTGTCATTAGGCATACAGCATACGTTTTAAATATCGGTAAATTATTCTATTGCTTTTTTTATATATGGAAGTGTTTTTAGCTATTAATTAAATAATAAATTGTTTAGCAATAACATACATGACCAATAATCTTGAGAGGAAATTATCATGAGTAAATATAAGAACCCTGTTTTTATCAATCAGTCGTTAGCGAACCCAGCGATTAAAACAGCAAGTAAATTTATCTCCTATAAAACCTGGAACGACCCTAGCGTTTGGTTTGCAGAAGTCATTGATAATGGCAATGCGTTTTTTCATTGGCATCAAGGCCAAAAAGCTGAAGGTCATAAAGATACTATCATCAATTATCACACGGGTGATGGCACGCAATGGCAGGCAACGATTAAAGATTATGTATTCTTCCACGCCCCTCACGGGGAGGTAGCAAAAGGACATTCAGACAATAAAATTGTTTATATCAGTGCGGACGATCAACCCTATGAAGCTACTTTTGCTGAATGGTTTGATGAATAGCCGCGATTGATAGCAACAATGCGGAAAACTGATCCACCTGCATAGTGCAGGTGGATTTTTTATACCGTTTAGGGTTTATCCCGCAGTTGCGAGAAAGCGTTATTTAGCCGAGAGTTCTCTTCGGACGATTTCTGCGCCTGCACTTAACGCATTGAGCTTGCCTGTCGCTACCCGACGAGATAAAGGAGCCATACCACAGTTGGTTGAAGGGTAGAGCTTGTCGGCATCGACAAACTGAAGTGCTTTGCGTAGCGTATTGGCGACGTCTTCAGGTGTCTCGACGGCATTGGTTGCCACGTCAATGGCTCCAACCATCACTTTTTTACCGCGAATCAGTTCAAGCAGGTCCATGGGAACATGCGAGTTGTGGCATTCCAGCGAGATGATATCGATATTGGACGTTTGCAGTTTAGGAAACGCTTCTTCATATTGCCGCCACTCTGATCCCAGCGTCTTTTTCCAATCGGTATTGGCTTTGATGCCATATCCGTAGCAAATGTGTACCGCCGTCTCACATTTCAGCCCTTCAATCGCCCTTTCTAACGCGGCGATACCCCAATCATTCACCTCTTCAAAAAAGACATTAAAGGCTGGCTCATCGAACTGAATAATATCCACACCCGCGGCTTCTAATTCTTTAGCTTCCTGATTGAGAATTTTGGCGAATTCCCAAGCCAGTTTTTCGCGGCTTTTATAGTGGTTATCATACAGCGTATCGATCATCGTCATCGGCCCTGGCAGAGCCCATTTAATCGGTTGCTTGGTGAGCTGACGTAAGAATTTGGCATCTTCAACAAAAACGGGTTTTTGACGCGCCACCGCACCGACAACAGTCGGTACGCTCGCATCATAGCGATTACGAATTTTAACGACTTCACGTTTCTCAAAATCCACGCCGCTAAGGTGCTCAATGAACGTTGTGACAAAGTGTTGGCGCGTTTGCTCACCATCGCTGACAATATCAATACCTGCGCGCAGTTGATCAAACAGCGATAAACTCAGGGCGTCTTTTTTCCCGTCAATTAACTCTTCGTTTTGTAATTTCCAGGGGGACCACAGTTTCTCTGGCTCTGCGAGCCAGGACGGTTTGGGCAAACTGCCCGCAGTTGAAGTCGGTAGCAATCTTTTCATAGCAGGTGACCTTATCGTTTTAGTGAATCAAAGCGCGTAGTGAGCAGACCATTGTTCAAGAATATTCTTGTATGGTTTGATGAATTGCTCTTCAGTAAACTTCCCTTGCTCAATCGCCAACTGACTACGTTCTACCCGATCATAAACAATTTTTGTTAATGAATGATCCTGATGATTCAGATTGGGTTGATAAGTATGCCCTGCTGCCGAGTTAGCATTGTAAATCTCAGGTCGATAAATCTTTTGGAAAGTCTCCATCGTGCTGATGGTACTGATAAGCTCAAGATTCGTGTAATCGCTCAGTAAATCACCAGAGAAATAGAAAGCTAAAGGTGCGACACTATTTTCAGGCATAAAGTAGCGAGCCTGTAATCCCATTTTTTCGAAATAATGATCGGTCAAGGAAGACTCATTTTGCTGATATTCGATGCCCAGCACAGGATGCTGATTCCCCGTCCGATGATAGGTGTTTTTACTTGAAACGCTCAAGCATATAACGGGTTTTTTATTAAAGTTATTTTTGTAATAAATTGAATTTGTGAAACATTTAAATAATTTACCATGCAACTCGCCAAAATTATCTGGCGTGCTAAATCCGGGGTGACTCTTATTATGTTCTGGCAGTAATACGCTAAAATCATAATCTCGCACGTAAGAAGAAAAGTTATTCCCTACAATGCCTTCAATGCGTTCGTTTGTTTTTTTATCGACAATATTGGTTTTCAATATCTCAATTGCCGGGAAGGTGTCGCCATTGCCTTCAATATCAATCTCGACGGAAATGATTTCAAGTTCGACAGAGTAACGATCGCTTTTGGGGTTATCCCAATGCGCCAGAGAATTGAAACGATTGTCAATCATCACTAACGTGTTGCGTAAGTTCTCCTGGCGCTTCTCTCCTCTGGCCAGGTTAGCAAAGTTGGTCGTGATGCGCGTATTTTCTGAAGGGTTATAATTTTCATCGAAACAAATGCTTTTAATGGTAAATGTGAAATCTTTGTTCATTGTGTTCTTGCATCCTAAATTTTGATATGAAAACTGAATTAATTTGTTGATTTTAATGGCTTTGATTGTTTCTTATTCAGTTATCTTCATGTTGTCGATAAGTTAATATTGCATATTTTATGCCAGAGTCATTGGGCGAGTGAAAGAGAGTTAATTTCATCAAATATGAATTATATTCATGATCAGGTGTGCGGTTAGGATCGACGTTAGTGCAGAAGCCCTGTTTTACAGGATTCACCGCTGGCATCCATGGGGTTAGGAGCGGCTAACTGAACCGATTGCCGATAGTGTGATCAACAATGCGTCCTAGCCGATAGGATGAACACCACGGTGCGACAATGACAATTAAGAGGAGGAAGGTAATCACAGGCCTTCAATGTTATTCTTCGGCTGTTTTGCTTCACTCGCAACGCCGATGCAGTACCCGTTCAAGCAAGTTCATCTTTTGCTCGTCAGGCAGCCGCTTAATCTCCCCTGGAGTTAAGCCCGTATAGTTTTTTATCGCACGGGTAAAGGTTTGTTGGGATTCATAACCGCTCTGAAGAGCCGTAATAATAACCGGTTCATTCCCTTTAATTAACTCAAGCACAGCCTTGCCAAGTTTGACATCTTTTATATATTTTCCCAGTGTAATACCTGTCCGCTGTTTAAAAACTCTCTGCATATACCAGAGAGAAAACCCTGCGCGTTCCGCAACAATAGCGGTTGTGACGGGTTTGTCGTGTTGTTGCACTATCCAACGGATCAGTTCATCAATAATGCCCTGATGGTAAGTATAGACTGATGCCATGTGTCCCCCATCAATGAGGGCGCATCATACGATACGCCCTTCACTAAAAATTAAGCCTTATTGCGGGTAAATTTCTCGACCACTTTCATGACTGAGAAGTAAAAGACAGGGACGAAGAATATTGCCAGTATCGTTCCGCTGACCATACCACCAAATACGCCCGTACCGATGGCATGCTGTGTTTCTGCGCTGGCTCCGCTGGCAATCATCAGGGGCACTACGCCTAGGGTAAACGCCAGAGAAGTCATTAGAATAGGCCGCAGACGCATCCGCGCCGCTTCAATCGTAGACTCAAGCAAACCTTTGCCGCTCTCATGCAGTTGTTTGGCAAACTCTACGATGAGGATCGCGTTCTTGGCCGACAGGCCAATGATGGTAATCATCCCGACCTTAAAGAAGACATCGTTCGACATATCTCTCATCATGACAGCCAGCACTGCGCCTAACAGGCCCAACGGCACAACCATCAGTACGGACAGTGGAACGGCCCAGCTTTCATAAAGCGCCGCCAGCACCAGGAATACGACCAGCATTGACAGAATCATCAGCATCGGTGCTTCGGAAGCAGACTGCTGCTCTTGCAATGACAGACCCGTCCATTCAACGGCAAATCCTTCCGGTAATTGTTCTGCCAGTCGCTCCATCTCTTTTATGGCGTCCCCGCTTGAATAGCCTGCCGTTGCACTACCGGTAATCTTAATGGCCTGATAGCCTTTATAACGCACCAATTGCAGCGGTGAATTTTCCCATTTAGCCTGGACAAACTCGGAAAGCGGAACCATTCCACCACTGCCATTACGTACATACAGCTTGAGAATGTCCTCTGGCTGCATACGGTACGGGGCATCTGCCTGAATGATGACTTGCTGCATACGGTCAGCGTTAGGGAAATCATTGACATACAAAGACCCTACGGCCCCGGATAACGTCTGGCTGATTTCATCAAATGGCACACCTAATGCGAAGGCTTTCTGACGGTCGATTTGCAGGTTAATCACTTGGCCGTCAGGCAAACCGTCAACGTAGACACCCTGAACGACCTTGCTGCTCGCTGCCAGTTCCAGGAGCTGATTTTTAGCCTCTTTGAGTGCGGCATACCCTTTACCCGCTCGGTCTTCAAGACGCATGGCAAAGCCGGAAGAATTTCCGAGTTCGTCAATCGCAGGGGGCATCAGGCTGTAGATTTCAGCTTCAGGGTGGCCATATAAAGCCTCTAACACATGGCCGGATTCGGACGCTGCGGTCGCACCATTACGCTCACCCCAGTCTTTTAGCGTGGTAAATGCCATCGCGGAGTTAGGCCCCGAACCGGAGAAACTGAATCCCATGATGGACAGATTGGTTTCGATGCCTTCTCTGCCCAGCACGGTATCTTCAAACGTTTTCACCACGCCTAAGGTTCGCTCCGCCGTGGCATCCGAAGGCAGCTGAATTGAGGTTAGGAAATACCCCTGATCTTCTTCTGGCAGGAAGGAAGAGGGCACGCTTCTCATCGATAAGAACAGGACGAGGCACAGCACCACATAGACAGCCAGCGACCTTCCTGCTCGCTTCAGCATTCGGGCAACGCCATTTTCGTAACGGTCGGTCATCGCCGAGAATTTGCGGTTGAACCAGCCGAAAAAGCCGCGCTTCTCATGGGCATTTTTATCTATCGGTTTCAGTAGCGTGGCGCACAGCGCGGGTGTCAGGCTAAGCGCAAGGAAAGCGGAAATCAGTATCGAAACCGCCATCGACAGAGTGAATTGCCGGTATATGGCTCCGACCGATCCCGTTGCCATCGCCATGGGAATAAACACGGCGCTGAGCACCAGCGTGATGCCGATAACTGCCCCGGTTATCTCTTTCATCGCTTTCTGCGTCGCTTCTTTCGGCCCTAATCCTTCTTCAGCCATGATGCGTTCAACGTTTTCCACGACCACGATGGCATCATCCACGATGATCCCTATCGCCAGAACCATGCCGAACATGGTCAACACGTTAATGGAAAAGCCCGACATCAACATGACCGTGAAAGTACCCAGCAACGCGATGGGCGCAACAATGGCGGGGATAAAGGTGTACCTGACATTCTGTAAGAACATATACATCACCAGAAACACCAGCACCATTGCCTCAATGAACGTGTGTACGACTTTCTCAATCGAAATTTTTACGAACGGAGTGGTATCAAACGGAATGGTGTATTGCATGCCTGAGGGCATCGCTTTACTCAGGTCGTCAAGACGCAGCTTAATTTGATCCGCTGTTCTGACCGCATTCGCTCCCGGAGCAAGCTGAATCGCCGCACCGGTGGAAATCTGTCCATTTTCTCGGGTTGAAAAGGTATAACTTTGCGGCCCAAGCTCCAGACGAGCAACATCGGAAAGTACCACCCGCGAACCGTCCCGGTTCGACCTCAGTGTGATATTGCCAAATTCTTCAGGCGAACTGAGCTGGCCTTTCACCAGTAAAGGATAGGTGACCTGCTGGCCTGGCACTGCGGGAGAATCCCCCGTGCGGCCGGGGGATATCTGAGCATTCTCTGCGGTTATTGCCCGACTGATATCGTTCAGCGTCAGGCTATATTGATTGAGCCTGACCGGATCGATCCACACACGCATCGCTTTTTCCGATCCAAACAATTGGACTCGGCCAACGCCTTCAATCCGGCGTAATTCTTCAATCATATTACGGGAGAAATAATCGCTTAAATCGCTGTCCGACATCTGTCCGTGCTTCGAGGAAAGCCCGATAATCATCAGGAAGCCTGAGGACGATGCTTCAACATTGAGGCCATTCTGTCGTACCACCTGAGGCAGTCTGGGCTCGACGATTTTAATACGGTTCTGCACGTCAACCTGAGCCAGGTCGGGATCGGTTCCGGGTTTAAAGGTGACGGTAATGGTTGCCTGTCCGCTGGTGTCACTGGACGATTCAAAATAGAGCAGGTTTTTAACCGAAGACAGCTCACGCTCGATTAAAGACACGACGTTATTGTTCATCGTCTCAGGCGTAGAGCCCGGATACGTGGCGTAGATATTGACGCTGGGTGGAGCCACCGAGGGGTAGCGAGCAATAGGCAGTTTTGGGATGGCGATCATCCCGAACAGCACAATAAACACGGCAATAACCCAGGCAAAAACAGGGCGATTAATAAAAAACTGAGGCATAGGAAATCCTGAATAATAGTAGGGTGAGGTTACGGGTGTGTACCTTGTGCCAGTTGCAGAGACATTCCCTCCTGTAACCTGCCCATGCCTTTGACAACTAACTGGTCACCAGCCTTAAGGCCATTTGTGATTGAGAACTTAGCGCCAACGGCTTCTCCCAGCTCAACCTCGACAGATTTCGCTTTACCTTCATCGTTGAGCCAGACATGCGTTTTATTGCCTTCGCGCACCACGGCTTCACGCGGAACCATCAGGCCGTCCTTATCCAACAGGCGTGAGATTTTTGCCTGAACATACATACCTGGCAAAAGCGTTCTATCCGGGTTATTAACCAGCAGACGCATCACAACGTCCCCTGTACCCGCATCAACGCTGACGCCAGTAAACAGAATTTGTGCTTTGTTGCTATAGGGTGTCCCATCTGCGGAGATAATGGCGGCGGATGCTGCATTTTCACCGCTGACTCCTGTGCCTGCGGCGGCACGCAGCGCGTTCATTTGCGCGGCAGGCTGTCGAACATCAACGTACACTTTGTCAATCTGTTGGACCGTTGCGAGAGGCTGACTGTCACTGGCGCTGACCAGTGCGCCTTCAGTAATAAAGTTTTGATCAACCCGCCCACCGATGGGGGATTTCACCGTTGAATAGGAGAGATCCAGCTGTCTGCGTTCGAGAATGGCACGCGCTTCCGAGACAGCCGCTTTTGCCTGCTCAGCAGTGGAAAGTGCCTCCTCATAATCCTGGTCGCTGACTGCGCCTGAATGCCTTACCTTCGCAAGGCGGCTAGCTTTAGCTTGCAACTGTCGGTAACTGGCCTGCGCTTTTTGCAATGAGGCTGCTGCACTGTTTACGTCAGCTTTAAACGGCGCAGGGTCGATCTGAAATAATGCCTGCCCCGGCGTTAATTCACTTCCCGGATTAAACTTCATTTCAGTGACGATGCCGCTTACCTGAGGACGAATCTGTGCAATACGAAAAGCGGCCACCCGGCCCGGAAAGGTTTGCTCATGAGACACCGGTTCTGCGGTGAGTGTCTCCACGTTCACGATGGCCGGCATCTCTTCGGTTTGTGTGGCGGTTTCGGAACCTGAATCACAGGCTGATAAAAGCCATAAGAGGGATAACACACTTATTTTCGTTGTTCTGCTAAGCATCATTCTCGTCATTTCCTGATATTTAAAATAGATATCGCATGCTAGAATGATTATATAATTCATATGTTTACGTTAAGTGTAGACTATGTGGAGATGGTGTGGAGAGCGATAAAGATGAGCGGATATCTGGAGCAAAAATGAAAAATATCAAAATCCTGTTGGCAGAAGATGAAAACGAAATTGCAGAAATTCTAACCGCTTATCTGGTGAAAGAAGGTTTTACTGTGGTCAGAGCGAAGGATGGTCTTGAAGCGATTTCGCTTTTTTTTGCCGAATCTCCCTCATTTGTGATCCTTGATATCCGAATGCCGCATGCTGATGGCTGGCAGGTACTGAGTGAAATCAGGCGGGATAATGATGTGCCGATCATGATGCTAACGGCGCTGGATGCTGATATCGATAAGATTCAGGCTCTGCGGACGGGGGCCGACGATTACATTGTTAAACCTTTCAACCCGGCCGAGGTAATCGCAAGGATTCACGTTATTTTAAGACGCATGTCTTTTCATCGCACAGATAAAAACCCGCTCTCGTTTAGTACTCGTCATATCGATCTGAACGTCAATCATCATACGGTCATGATTAAAAATACCCAGACTGACATTGGCAGTCAGCTAACGTCGACAGAGTTCAAAATTCTTCTCCACCTTATTCGCTATCCGAAACGGGTATTTTCACGTCAGGAAATTCTGGAATATTGCCTGCCTGAAGGCGAAGCCAGTGAGCGAACCGTCGACAGCCATATCAGCAAGCTGAGAAAGAAAATTGAACAGGCGGGGTTATCATCTGTACCTGAGAGCATCCGTGGCTTTGGCTATCGACTTGGAGACTAAGAGGGTGAAAACCGGCATTCGTTATCAGCTCTTCATCCTGACGTCTAAAGTGGCGCTCAGTACGCTCATCCTGCTGTCCGTGGTTTACAGCATCTACCTCACCATTTTTACCGATGGGCGCGATGAATATAGCTGGATACCGACTACGCATGACTGGGTTCTGACGTTGATTTCTGGTTTGTTATCTTCTGTGGTCGCGTTGGGTTTTGCCTGGTCCTTTGCGCGAAAAGTCATTATTCCGTTGAATGCTGTGGCCGAAAGCGCCCGCAAGATTGCGGAAGGCCAGCTTAGCGAAAGAGCAACGCATAGCGTTCGGGAAATCAGGGAGACGGCATTACTGGTTGATGATTTCAATGCGATGGCGGATAAATTAGAAGTGATGTCCAGTGAAATGAAAAAATGGAATGCCGCCATCGCCCACGAATTGAGGACACCCGTTACCGTTTTACAAGGCAGAATCCAGGGCATTCTGGATGGCGTATTTGAGAAAGACGATCGGCAATTTTTGCTGTTACTCAACCAGACTGAAGGTTTATCGAGGCTTATCGATGATTTAAGAGTGTTAAGCCTTTCCGATAGCGGTCAGCTCTACCTTTATCGTGAAACCGTGCAGATGGATCAGTTGATCGTAACCAGTGTCGAACTCTTTCGTGATGAACTTGAGAGGAAGAGCCTGACGCCCGCTATCGACGCTGAGCAAATGACCGGTTTTGTGGACAAAATTCGTATCAGTCAGGTTTTATCCGCGCTGCTGAGTAATGCCATTAAATACGCTATTCCCGGTAAAATTCTCATTACCTGCCATTTGGTGAAGGGCGACATTCGTATAACGGTGGAAGATGAAGGGCCGGGAATTCCGCCACAGGATATTGCGGCAATATTCGACGCTTTTTATCGCGCTGATAATGTGCGCTCAGCGAGAACAGATGGATCAGGGCTGGGGCTGGCCGTAGTGAGTTCTATCGCAAGGGCACATGGCGGCCGGGTAAGTTGCGGGTACAGTGCCTTGGGGGGAAGTTGTATTGAGATCGTGCTTCCTGCTGAAATTAACTGAACTGTATTTTCTTTCGTATGGTTGTTGGCAGTGGCAAATGCGATGGCCGTTTTCGCTTTAGCCGACCTGTCCACTTTTTACTTAGGAACGGACGCTTCTGGTGCGTGTTGTGTGAATCTTAGAAGTTACATAACACACGTAATTGCTTATCATAGCGTCCTTGTTGAGTTCATGGTCGCCTGTTGTTTAGTGAGATGTTGAACATAAACATTTAAGGCGAAATATAAACCGCATACGGAGGGAAAGGTATTGAGCACAATAGGTACAATTAACATTGCAGCGGCGATTATCACCGATAGTAAAGGACGTTGCCTGTTAGTGAGGAAACGTGGCACTCACTACTTTATGCAGCCTGGAGGAAAACCTGAAGCTGGAGAGCGACCAGAAGCGGCTTTGGTGCGTGAGCTTAAAGAGGAGCTCAATTTCATTGCTTCACTTGATGAGCTTGTATCGGTCGGTAGTTTTACGGATATCGCTGCTAATGAGCCTGGGCATATTGTATGTGCCGACATCTTTCGCATATCGACAGATCGAACTTATTTTGAACCCGCCGCAGAAATTGAGGAAGTGATCTGGTTTGAGCCGAGCCAGCATAATCATATTAAACTTGCCCCTCTGACTGAAAATCATCTGATTCCTCTGCTGATCGGGGTTTAGTTTTGTGGGACGGGTTGAAAGCCTGTCCAGAGTCGTAATTTGCCAATACGGCAGATTTTTTGATCGCCGACTGGCGATCTTTTTAGCCACTTTCCGTTAGGGCAAAATCAAATCTGATAGTCCGTTCTGAATCTCGATAGGCTTGTACCAACAAATCAGTTCCGCACGAAGTTGACCAGTATGCATGGCAGCGGTAACGCCATAAGTTTACGCTGCCAGATGCGCACAGTACCCTTAATCACGGCGAGATTCTTTTCTGGATTTACCGATTTATCCGCACGATAGATCTGCTCCATCAGCCTCTCTCACTTCCTGCGCTTTGCCTCGCGAAAGTCGTATTTAGCTGGAATTAATGTTTGCGGCAGACGAAGATACATGGCGGATAATGATTGTTAATACACTAATACTATAGAAGGGATGCAGCCGTGCTGAAAAAGCTGGTAACTGGGCAACTAAGTTTGCCGATGACGTTCTGGGGATGGGGTTTTTGTGGCGGCTTATTTCTTGGTCTCATTGGGATGGCTGGTGTGCAGACGGGCCATGCAGCAATGGTGCCGCTAGCTTACCTGCTTAAAACAATTCTGTTCAGCGCTGTACTTTCCGGTACTACGTTTATCCTTCGTAGAAAAATCACAGTGCTTGGCGTTCTTGCATTTTTTATCGTCTTGATTCAGGTAATTATGGGCATTGTGATGGTTATAGGACTTTCTTCATTGTGGTTTGAATAATCGAGGCAAGAAGGAAAAAACGGCCACACCGTGTGGAGCCTCTGCGTGGAGAAGGGGAGTTATCACGCAGGGTCATTACCTGACGTACTAATCTGTGTAAAATCAGAGCTAATCCTATTCCATTGAGAGTTCTGCTATGGCTGGCGTAAACAAAACTCATCTGACCGAAACGGACATCATCAGCAAATTTATCCTTCCTGCGGTTAAGGATGCTGGTTGGGATGATTTGGCTCAGATTCGTCAGGAAGTGAAACTGCGTGATGGCAAGATTGTGGTTCGTGGAAAACTGGCCTCACGTATCAAAGTTAAATCTGCCGATATCGTGTTGTATCATAAACCTAACTTGCCGGTGGCAGTTATCGAAGCCAAAGCTAACAAGCACACCATCAGCAAAGGGATGCAGCAGGGGTTAGACTACGCTAACCTGCTCGACGTTCCCTTTGTATTTGCCTCCAACGGTGACGGGTTTATCTTCCACGATAAAACCAATCCGCAGCAGCTCGAATCCGAAATTGTTCTCAGTGATTTCCCAACGCCTGAACAGCTCTGGCAAAAATACTGTGTCTGGAAAGGTTTCACTCAGGAGCAGTTGCCGGTTATCAGTCAGGACTATTTCGACGACGGTAGCGGGAAATCTCCCCGTTACTATCAGATGCAGGCGATCAACCGGACAATAGATGCTGTGTCGGCAGGTAAGAACCGTATTCTGCTGGTCATGGCGACCGGCACGGGCAAAACCTATACGGCGTTCCAGATAATCTGGCGGCTGTGGAAAGCTAAAAACAAAAAACGCATTTTGTTCCTTGCGGACCGCAATATTCTGGTCGATCAGACTAAAAACAACGATTTTCAACCTTTCGGCACGGCGATGACCAAAGTCACCGGGCGTACCATCGATCCGGCCTATGAGGTGCATTTAGCATTGTATCAGGCGATTACTGGGCCGGAAGAACATCAAAAAGCCTATAAGCAGGTGGCACCGGATTTCTTTGATCTGATTGTGATTGACGAATGCCACCGTGGCAGCGCGTCTGAAGATTCTGCCTGGCGAGAGATTCTGGAGTATTTCGGTAGCGCCACGCAGGTCGGTCTGACGGCCACGCCGAAAGAAACCGAAGAGGTCTCCAATATCGATTACTTCGGTGAACCGGTTTACACCTATTCACTGAAAGAGGGCATTGAAGACGGCTTCCTCGCGCCTTACAAAGTGGTGCGCGTCGATATTGACGTCGATGTACAAGGCTGGCGTCCTGTCAAAGGGCAGTTGGATAAATACGGCAAAGAAATTGAAGACCGCATCTACAACCTGAAAGATTTTGACCGCACGCTGGTCATTGATGAACGCACGATGCTGGTGGCGCAGACCATTACCGATTACCTGAAACGTACTAACCCGATGGATAAAACCATTGTCTTCTGCAATGACATCGATCACGCCGATCGAATGCGCCATGCGCTGGTGGTGCTCAACCCTGAGCAGGTATTGAAGAACGAAAAATACGTGATGAAAATCACCGGCGACGATGATATTGGCAAGGCGCAGCTCGATAATTTTATTAACCCTAAAAAAGATTATCCTGTTATCGCCACAACCTCTGAACTGATGACAACCGGCGTCGATGCGCAGACCTGCAAGCTGGTGGTACTGGATCAAAACATCCAGTCGATGACCAAATTTAAACAGATCATCGGGCGCGGCACGCGGATCAACGAAAAGTACGGCAAGCTGTGGTTTACCATTCTCGACTTCAAAAAAGCGACAGAACTGTTTGCCGATCCCCGCTTTGACGGTTTGCCAGAAAAAGTGCTGGTGGTAAAACCCGGCGATATTTCCGATCAAGATTCAGACTTCAATGAAAGGATGGATGCGGAAGATGACGGCGATAATGTCGCCAATGAAGCACGAGAAGATGCCGCTGACTATCAAATTAATCATGACAAGCATTGGGGCAGCGGTGAATTCCATGACGATGATGAAAACAAAGTCCGTAAATTCTATGTGAATGGCGTGGATGTAAAGGTGCTGGCTAAGCGCGTTCAGTATTACGACTCTGACGGAAAACTGGTGACCGAATCCTTCCAGGATTACACCCGCAAAACGATGCTCAAAGACGGTGATTACGCTTCGCTGGATAGCTTCGTGCGCAAATGGCAGGATGCGCCACGCAAACAGGTCATCATCGAAGAACTGGAGCAACTAGGTATTCTATGGGATGTACTCGCCGAAGAGGTAGGTAAAGATCTCGACCCGTTTGATTTACTCTGTCATGTGGTGTACGGTCAGCCGCCGTTAACCCGTCAGGAGCGCGCGGCCAATGTGCGTAAGCGTAATTACTTTACCAAATACGCCGAGCCAGCACAGCAGGTGCTCAGCACGCTGCTGGATAAATACGCCGATGAAGGCGTGCAGGAAATTGAGGACGTCCAGGTGCTGAAACTGAAACCGTTCGATGCGCTGGGTCGTCCGATAGAGATCATTAAAACCCGCTTTGGTGATAAGAAGGCTTATGAGAAAGCCGTTAACGAACTGGAAAACGAAATCTACCATCTACCGCCGCGCTCAGCCTGATAACGAATAAACATCGTGCCACTGGTCGTGCCTGCGTCCGGTGGCATCCTTTTTTAAGTATGGAAAGAATACATGTCGATTAGCTCAGTCATTAAATCCCTTCAGGACATTATGCGTAAAGACGCCGGGGTGGACGGCGATGCCCAACGTTTGGGGCAGCTTTCATGGCTGCTGTTTCTGAAGATTTTTGATACTCAGGAAGAAGAGTTGGAACTGGAGCAGGATGACTACCAGTTTCCGATCCCACAACGCTATTTATGGCGTAGTTGGGCGGCGAACAGCGAGGGCATCACGGGTGAGGCGTTGCTGGAATTTGTGAATGACGATCTGTTCCCGACTATGAAAAATCTCAGAGCGCCGATTGATAAAAACCCGCGTGGTTTTGTGGTAAAACGGGCGTTCAGCGACGCCTATAACTACATGAAAAATGGTACGCTGCTGCGCCAGGTGATCAACAAGCTCAACGAAATCGACTTCAGCAGCAGCCAGGAGCGCCATCTGTTTGGCGATATCTACGAGCAGATCCTGCGTGACCTGCAAAGTGCCGGAAATGCGGGTGAGTTCTACACCCCGCGTGCGGTGACGCGCTTTATGGTCAACCGCATTGACCCAAAACTGGGGGAGTCAATTATGGACCCGGCGTGTGGTACTGGCGGCTTCCTCGCCTGCGCGTTCGACCATGTGAAAGAGCATTACGTTAAGATCACCGAAGACCACAAAATGCTGCAAAAGCAGATCTATGGCGTAGAGAAAAAGCAGCTTCCGCACTTGCTGTGTACCACCAATATGCTTTTGCACGGCATTGAAGTGCCTGTTCAAATTCGCCACGATAACACGCTCAACAAGCCGCTTTCCTCCTGGGATGAGCAGGTTGATGTGATTGTTACCAACCCACCGTTTGGCGGCACTGAAGAAGACGGGATTGAGAAAAACTTCCCGGCAGAGATGCAGACCCGCGAAACCGCCGATCTGTTCCTGCAACTGATCATCGAAGTGCTGGCCGACAAAGGCCGCGCGGCGGTGGTATTACCGGATGGCACCCTGTTTGGGGAAGGTGTCAAAACCAAAATCAAAAAGCTGCTCACCGAAGAGTGCAATCTGCACACCATCGTGCGTCTGCCAAAGGGCGTCTTTAATCCCTATACCAGTATTAAAACCAACATTATGTTCTTCACCAAAGGTCAGCCGACTAAACAGGTGTGGTTCTACGAACACCCGTACCCTGACGGCGTGAAGAACTACAGCAAAACCAAACCGATGAAGTTTGAAGAATTCCAGACTGAAATCGACTGGTGGGGCAGCGAAGCCGATGGCTTTGCCAGCCGCGAAGAGAACAATCAGGCGTGGAAAGTCAGTATCGATGAGATCATCACCCGTAACTTTGACCTCGATATCAAGAACCCCTATCAGGGCGAAACCATCAGCCACGATCCAGACGAGCTGCTGGCCCAGTACCAGACGCAACAGGCAGAAATCAATGAGCTGCGTAACCAGTTACGCGACATCCTCGGTGCTGCGCTAGCGGGCAACAAGGAGGTGAACTGATGACCATTGAGACGCTGATCACCGACCATATCAATATCTGGTCCTCTGCGCTGCAAACCCGCTCCACGGCCGGACGCAGCAGTAACGGCAAAATCGACCTGTATGGCATTAAGAAACTGCGTGAGTTGATTCTGGAGCTGGCGGTGCGCGGCAAACTGGTGCCTCAGGATCCGAATGATGAACCTGCGTCTGAGCTATTGAAGCGAATTGCTGCCGAGAAAGCGGATCTAGTGAAGCAGGGGAAAATTAAAAAGCAGAAGCCGTTGCCTGAAATTAGCGAAGATGAGAAGCCTTCTGAATTGCCGGTAGGGTGGGAGTGGGTTCGGTTCGAGTCGGTATTGGACTTCTCGGGAGGAGGACAACCACCTAAATCCTTTTTTATTGAGGAAAAAAGAGATGGCTACATTCAATTAATTCAAATCAGAGATTTGGGCGAGTCGCCACAGCCTGTGTTCATACCGAAAGATAAAGCCTCAAAATTCTGTACAACTGATGACATATTGATTGGGCGTTACGGTGCTTCAGTTGGTAAGGTTTTCTGGGGGAAAGATGGCGCTTATAATGTTGCCTTAGTTAAAATAGATAATTCTTTTAAGGCTTTCAATTACCCTTTTTTATATTGGCTTTTAAAAAGTCCTTTAGGACAACACTTATTTTCAGGTATATCCCGCTCGGCCCAAGATGGTTTCAATAAATCGGACATAGGTTCCAAATTGCTTCCTTTGGCTCCAGTGCAAGAACAAGTTCTTATCGTAAATAAGATTCGCGAACTCATGGCCTTCTGCGACCAACTGGAACAGCAATCACTAACCAGTCTGGATGCACACCAGAAACTGGTGGAAACCCTGCTGGTAACACTGACCGACAGCCATAGTGCCGAAGAACTCGCCGAAAACTGGGCGCGAATCAGCCAGCATTTCGATACGCTGTTTACCACCGAAGCAAGTATCGATGCGCTTAAGCAAACTATTCTGCAACTGGCTGTGATGGGTAAGCTGGTGCCGCAAGATCCTAACGACGAACCGGCATCTGAACTGCTTAAACGTATTGAGCAGGAAAAAGCGCAATTGATGAAAGAAGGCAAAATCAAAAAACAAAAGCCGCTGCCGCCAGTGAATGATGAGGAAAAACCGTTTGAGTTGCCGCAGGGGTGGGTGTGGTGTCGTTTTGAAGATATAGTTGATATCCAAAGTGGTATAACTAAAGGCAGGAACCTTGTTGGCAGAGAATTGATTTCAGTACCATATCTTCGAGTAGCAAATGTACAACGGGGATATCTTGATTTATCAGAAATTAAAACGATAGAGATTCCTGCTGATGAAAAAGAGAAGTACCATGTTAAATTAAATGATTTGTTAATTACAGAGGGTGGTGACTGGGATACTGTTGGAAGGACCACAGTCTGGACTGATTCTTCATATTACGTGGCGAACCAAAACCATGTTTTTAAAGCTAGACCGATTCTTAATGAGTTAAACGTTAAATGGATTGAAACATTTATGAATTCGTCTGTTTCACGAAATTATTTCGCAGGTGCTAGCAAGCAAACAACAAATTTAGCATCAATAAATAAAACACAGCTTCGCGGATGTCTTATTGCGTTACCTTCAGTTAGTGAGACAAACAGAATTTTAGAATTGTACATATCACTTCTGAATGTTTGCGACACCCTAAAATCCCGCCTGCAATCCGCCCAGCAAACCCAGCTCCACCTGGCGGACGCGCTCACAGACGTAGCATTAAACTAAGGAACAGACGATGCCGGTTCATCATGCTATCTGGCGGGTGGGGGATAACCCTCAGCCGCTGACCATCAGCAAACTCGCCAGCGAACAACTGCTGGAGAAGATGATTCTAAACGATCCCACCATCCTCTCTGACCAGTGGATGATTATCGGGCATCAAGAACCGACGCTCGATAAAGGGCGTATCGACCTGTTGGCTATTGCGCCGGATGCCTCGTTGATCCTGATTGAGCTTAAGCGCGACCGCACGCCGCGTGAAGTGGTGGCACAGGCGTTGGATTACGCCTCGTGGGTGGATGATTTAACCGCCGATCGTCTGTCGCAGATTTATGAAAAATTCTCCGGTGGCGGCAATCTGGGCGACGCGTTCAAGCAACGCTTTAATACTGAACTGGAAGAGGAGTCACTCAACCAGTCGCACCAAATCATTATTGTGGCGGCAGAGTTGGACTCCTCCACTGAGCGTATCGTCGGCTATCTGAGCAAAAACGGTATCTCGATTAACGTACTGTTCTTTAAGGTATTCCAGCACGGCGACGAGCAGTTCTTAAGCCGCACCTGGCTTATCGACCCGAGTGAAACGCAGACTAATGCTGCACAGGCTACAGCCGGAGCAAGCACCAATGCGAAGGAACCGTGGAACGGAGAGTTTTACGTCTCGTTTGGCGATCCGCAAAGCCGTGTTTGGGAAGAGGCGCAACACTACAACTTTATCAGTGCGGGCGGTGGAAGCTGGTACAGCCAGACGTTAAAACAGCTACAACCGGGCAACCGTGTGTGGGTAAAAATCCCGGCAAAAGGGTACGTCGGCGTTGGTATTGTGCAGAGCGCTGTTGAACCTGCCAGCAGCTTCACTATCAACACCGAAGAGGGGGAAAAGCTGGCAATGGATGTGCTGAAGCACAGCGATCTCTATCGCTTGAACGCGGATGATCCTGAGAAGTCTGAGTATTTTGTTCCCGTAAAATGGCTTGAAACCCGCACTGAACAATCAGCCGTTAACGAAGTGGGGTTCTTCGGAAACCAAAATACGGTCTGCAAGCCTACAACCCAGAAATGGCGACACACTGTTGAGAAATTAAAGCGTTATTTCGGAAATTGGAACGCCGAATTGTAATGTTCTGGTGATGATTTTTCCCGACAGACAAGAAATTGGTATCTCAGAAGACGTCTAAAAGTGAAGGCTTTGGTTTATTGGGATACTGACACTTACATTTCGAGGATCTCTTGAACCCAATCCCCCCAACATTCACAACCAAGTCGTGATTCAACTGTACCCGGATGAGATGTAAACCACCATTCCTTTACCACTTCATATTCCGAGAGCATAAGGGTGAATGGACGCCAACAACCCATTCTTCCATCTTGATCACATGGATCACTGCCAACCAGGAAGAATTCATTCAGAAAGGGTAAAGGTGGGAAATAGCCAGAAGAACTAATGACACCAAAGATGCCATAAAGCACTTTGGTGTTCTCATCTAAAATCCGTTTAGCATTATTAATATTATTCATAGAAATCCATTCACCTGATGTTTACGTTATTGTCATGTTCTTACTAAGTGTACGTACCTTGGTTTTCTTACTCGATAATATTTTTGGATAGTGTTTGGCTATGATGTCGTTCATACGCTCAACCAACCTCAGGTGTTTGAAGGTCAAATGCGCGGTTCCCTTCTGAAAGTAGCGAATACTGAAGAATTTATCTTAGTAAGTTTCCTTAGCCGAAACACCGATAGATAATTTTTTCTCTTTCCCTGAAACGCGGTACTTCAAACGCCAATATTTGGCTCCGTTCGGCTTTATCAGAAGATAAAGGCCTGCGCCGTCAGTGAGTTTGTACTCTTTGTCTTGTGGTTTGGCGGTTTCTATCTGTCGAGCATTAAGTGGCATCGTGGGGGCCCCTAATAGTCATTGAACAAGAAGAGCCCCCATAGAGGCCCCCAACATCGACTTGATTTCCGGTATGCTGGGTTGACCTCGGTGGAGCTCAGCGACAGAAAATCCTAATGGTATCAATGAATATAACGGGGTTTTGTTGAATTCGGTAGAGTCTGGGAGAACTTAAAATGGTACGCCCTACAGGGCTCGAACCTGTGACCTACGGCTTAGAAGGCCGTTGCTCTATCCAACTGAGCTAAGGGCGCATTACGCAAAGAAGTGACCGTTGCTCGTTGCAACAGTGGGCTGGATTATACCCACAAGCCCCAGTGAGTCAACGGGTTGGCGCGGGATTTACGTTATACGGTGAATCCCTGTACAACTTTGCTGAATATTGCTTTTGCTGGTGTGAATTTTTTGCACAATTGCGAGCCCGCTCCACACGAATGACACATAGCAATGAAAGTTTCAGTTTTATCTGCTGGATGCGTTCAGTAATTCTTTTCAAGTTATGAACAGGCATATTCTGCGTCCTACGCTGTTGGTACACTATGCCCGTATTCGTTGGATTTTGGATGAGTGCGGGCAGCTTTCACGTGCTGGGGTTGTTGCTTGGCTATTGATGAATTCGCTATTTCGTCGAACTTTGGAACCTTTTGATTTATGAACATTCTTTCATCCGCATTTTTACGCATTTGTCTATTGACGATGTTAGTGCTGCCCGCTGGATATGCCGCAGCGGCGAATGCGGGTTCTGACCCAGATCCACAGCCCGCTCAGACTGAGGCTCCAGTAAAAATTAATGTTGATGCTGAGTTGATCAAGCAGCAAAAACAGTTAGACAGCATCAAACAGCAGGTTTCAGGCACTAATAACGACAGCAAATTTGGTGCGTTGAATGACACGACACAGGAATTGGTGAATAGCGCCAACGAGCTTTCTAATGCGGTTGCGCCGCTACGTGCTCAAATTCAGGCTCAGTTGGATGTTTTAGGTCCCGCGCCAGAGTCTGGTTCCAGTCTTAATGAAACCAGTGAAGTGACGCGTAAGCGCAATAGTCTGAATGCGCAAAAAGCAAAAATGGATGCGCAGATCGAACAAATTCAGGCTTTACGCACCAGTGCAGCTAATCTGTCGGCGCAAATTGTGACTCTACGACGTAGCGCGCTGAAAACACAGTTGGCATTGAACTCCGGCAGTATTCTGGGTGGGCGTTTCTGGGCACCGCTTATAGTGCCGCAGGCCGAGGATGTTCGCCGCCTGAGTACTTTTCAAGATCAATTAAGCGATGCTTTTACGGTGGCTTGGGAACCGGACTGGCGTTACGGTTCTGCTTTCCTGATTCTGATTGCAATGGCGATGAGTTCGGCAGGGCGGCGGTATCTGGAAAAGTATCTGGCCTGGGCGGGAATCCACTGGTTACCTGAAGGACGCTTGCGCCGGAGCTTTTTAGCGACAGCATCGGTTATTTCAACCGTAGTCACGATCGGTATTGCGGTGAATTTGATTGATTTTACGTTCACGCGTCATGGCGAGGCGACAGAACGCGTCGTGTCGTTCCTTGATGCGCTGGTGAGACAGGCCATCTTCTGTTCGATGATTGCTGGGCTGGGGCGAGCATTCCTGTCAAATCAACGCCCTTCATGGCGTTTACCCGCGATTGCTAATCCAGTCGCCAAGGCCATGAAGCCGTTCCCTGTTGTTGCCGCCGGTATTATTCTGATATTCGGCTTTATTGAACAAGTGACGGCGACGGTAGGGACATCGGTAGCGGCAACCATTATGGTGAACGGCTTATCTGCACTGTTCTTAGCCTTCACCGCAGGGACGATCACGCTGAAAAGCGATCAAATTCGCCGGCAGATGGTACATTCAGGGGAGCAGCCGGAAGCGCGTTCGACGCTATCTGGCATTATCCATCTTGCGGTATTGGCTACGTCATTCTCAATCCTGGTGTCGTTGGCCATCGGTTACATCTCACTGGCTCGTTTCCTGGCGTTCGAACTGGTGTGGATTGGCATGGTGTTCTCCTGCCTGTATTTGTTCTCAACGTTTATTACTGATATCTGCGAAAGCCTTTTCTCTCCCAACAATGCCAGCGGCAAGCGAATGAAAAATTCGCTTAATTTAGACGATCGGCATCTGGCTCAAGCCACATTGCTTCTGTCGGCTGGCGGTAAAGTTTTTTTAATTTTGATGGCGGCCGTTGCTTTACTAAACGGCACATTTGGCACGACTACACCTCTGGAGTTGGTGCAAAAAGCTGTTGAAATCTGGGGTGGTAAAGGACTGGAAACCTTGAGCATCGTGCCTGCTCATCTGGTTAATGCCGTGCTCTTTCTGGTCGTTGGGGTTTATGTTTTACGCTCCTCAAAACGCTGGTTGGAAGACGAGTTTCTTCCTAAAACGACGTTGGAACGTGGAATCCGTGCATCGCTGGTGACGCTGTTCAGCAACATCGGCTATATCCTGATTATCCTGCTGACCTTAGCGACATTGGGGATTCAATGGAACAAGCTGGCGTGGATTGTCAGTGCGCTGTCGGTGGGCATCGGTTTTGGCTTACAGGAGATAGTGAAAAACTTTATCTCTGGCCTGATTCTATTGACGGAGCGTCCGGTGAAAGTCGGGGATTCAGTGAGCATCAGCGGGGTTGAAGGTGATATCCGTCGGATTAATGTGCGTGCAACGGAAATTCAACTAGGCGACCGTTCGACGGTAATCGTGCCGAATTCTCAATTCATTTCACAGAATGTGCGCAATATTACCATGGGTAACCCGTTTGGGGTTGCGACGCTGGCGCTGACGTTCCCGTTGGATATCGACCCCGAAGAAGTCCGAACCCTGTTGCTGGATGCTTATATCAACCACGATGCGATTTTGGAATCACCAGCACCGTCAGTGAAGTTCAGTCAGTTGAACCCAACGGGTATGGTGTTGAGTGTGACGGGCTATGTCAGTAGCCCGAGAATGGTATCGGAAGCGAAAAGCGACCTGTTGTTTGAGATCATCAAACGGTTACGGGCATCAAATATTCCGTTGGCCGTGCCACAGAAGATGGTATTGGAAAACTCGGGGTTAGCGCTGCCTGATAGCATTTCGGGTGAGGATAAATAATGATTTATACCCTAAATAATTCGAGTTGCAGGACAAAACGTTAGCGTTTTGAACAACGCAAAGCGTTGGCCCGCAAGGGCGAGGTTCACGCCAGTGTGCCGAGTAGCGCAGCCAACGCACATGCAGCTTGCAGTATGACGGGGATAGCCATCCGTTATCCAGAATTGAACGGGTAACGGATGAACATCTATGCCGAGCTCACAGAGCGTGAATGGCGGCTATTTTCCCTGCTGTTTAATCATATCGAGATAGATGTCACGCAGCCGTTGAGTAATTTGACCCGGTTTGCCGTCGCCGATCGTTTTTCCATCCAGCATGACGACAGGGAGGACGAGCATGGTGGCTGAACTGACAAAAATCTCTTTGGCGTGATAGGCCTCTTCTGGTGTAAAACAACGTTCTTCTAGCGTAATGCCATCTTTTTCCGCCAGTTTGAGCAGCGACTGACGTGTGATGCCGTGCAGAATATCGTTGCTAAGCGGTCGGGTTACTACTGTGTTGTCATGCAGGACGATATAGCAGTTGCAAGAGCTGCCTTCGGTGATGAAACCCTCTTCGACAAAGAAGGCGTCATCGGCCTTATTCGCGTGGGCATACTCTTTCGCCAGGCTGGCAGCGAGCAGGCTGACGGTTTTGATATCCCGACGGTGCCAGCGGATATCTTCGGTGGTGACAATGTGCAGTCCCGTTGTTGCTTTAGGATTACCGACCAGCGAACGAGCTTGAGTGAATAAAACCAGCGTGGATTTGACGTCCGCGGAAGGGAAATAGAAATCACGATCGCCAGCATTGCCGCGGCTAAGCTGTAAGTAGATCGCACCTTCTTGCAGATCGTTTTTACCGATCAGTTCGTCGTGAATATCTTTGAGTGCCTCAGCGGTGACGGGCAGCGTAAGCGATAATTCGCGGCAGGAGCGTTGCAGGCGGGTGATGTGATCGGGAAAATCAACCAGCTTGCCATCGATTACCGCCGTCACTTCATAGACAGCGTCGGCAAACAGGAAGCCACGGTCAAATACGGAAATTTTTGCTTCATTCTCTTCTAAATACTGTCCATCAACGTAAACAAGACGTTGCATCACAACACTCCTTAATAGTTGCTCAATGCAGGTTAATACGCGTTATCCCCACAATAATGCGTTGGGCGGTAATATTTCGCTACCGTTATAATGCAACCCGTTATTGCGATCGCGCTGTAAGAGCAGCGGACCATCCAAATCGATCACGGTGGCACCCTGCGCTACGACAAATGCAGGAGCCATCGACAGTGATGTGCTTACCATGCAGCCGACCATAATTTTTAAACCTTGCTCCTGCGCGTATTTTTTCAAACGCAGGGCTTCAGTCAGTCCACCAGTTTTATCCAGCTTGATGTTAATCATGTCATAGCGTCCTATCAGAGCGGTTAGCGATTGACTGTCATGACAGGACTCATCGGCACAGACGGGAATAGGGCGGGGCAGATCTGCCAGCACATCATCCTTACCTGCCGGGAAAGGTTGTTCGATCATCGTTACGCCAAGCGCGGCGAGTTCAGGAACCAGCGTCAGATAGCGATCGGTATCCCATCCTTCATTGGCATCCACAATCAGGCGAGCCAATGGGGCTCCTTCGCGAACGGCGGCTACTCTGGCCAGATCGTCTGTGTCAGCCAGTTTTAACTTGAGAAGAGGGCGACGGGCATTGCGCATCGCGGCGTGTCGCATACCATCTGGTGTATCAAGCGATAGCGTATAGGCTGTCTCCAACGCTGTAGGCAAAGGAAGATTCAGGCGTTGCCAAATGCGCTGCTGATGTTGTTTGCATTCCAGATCCCAGAACGCGCAATCGAGCGCATTACGTGCCGCGCCGGCAGGTAGAATGGTTTGCAAGCGCTCTCGGTCTAAACCATTACGAACGTCGCTGTTCAGTGACGTGAGCTGAGCCATTACGCTATCAAGGGATTCACCGTAGCGCGAATAGGGGACGCACTCGCCATAGCCCGTCATATTACCGGACTGAAGCGCCACGACAACGACATCAGCCTGACGCTTGCTGCCACGTGAAATGGTAAATGCGCCCTCTATAGGCCAACTTTCGGTGAAAAATCGCATCTCGGTCATAGGCTGACTCTTGAATCCTCTCTCGAATGAACCATCTTGTAATCCCGAGCTATAACTACCTTATTTAGCAGGCCTGATCGGGTTGTAAAGTGTAATGCCTCTTCCGACGCGTATTCTTTATTTTTCGCGATATTAGCCAGAAATAAATGGGGTTTACTTCCAGACTGAGAAAATTTATGAACGGGTATCGACAGAACGAATTATCTGGGATAGCTTGAATAGACTCATCACACTTCAGGTCGCATGTGCTCTTGCGGTTAACGAAAACGGGCTTCGTGCGATTCGAAAGATGTTGAGTAGAGTGTCTTTTTACAGGCACTGCGTCGCTCGGACGGTCCGGGCGCTCACGTTAATTTGAGGATGTTATGGCTGATTCTACTTCTCCGCGCCGTTTTACGCGCATCGATCGTCTTCCCCCATATGTATTTAATATCACTGCTGAATTAAAAATGGCTGCGCGTCGTCGTGGCGAAGATATTATTGATTTCAGCATGGGTAACCCTGACGGCCCGACGCCTCCTCATATCGTGGAAAAACTCTGTACGGTTGCACAGCGTGAAGATACTCATGGTTATTCGACATCCCGAGGTATTCCGCGCTTACGCCGTGCGATCTCTCGCTGGTATGCCGATCGCTATGAGGTTGATATCGATCCTGAAAGCGAGGCTATCGTCACTATTGGCTCCAAAGAGGGGTTGGCGCACCTGATGCTGGCAACATTGGATCATGGTGATACGGTGCTGGTGCCGAACCCGAGTTATCCGATTCACATCTATGGTGCGGTGATTGCTGGGGCCCAGGTGCGTTCTGTGCCGCTTGTGGAGGGCGTCGATTTCTTTAATGAATTAGAACGTGCGATCCGCGAGAGCATTCCGAAGCCGAAAATGATGATTCTTGGCTTCCCGTCGAACCCGACAGCGCAGTGCGTCGAACTGGATTTCTTTGAGCGCGTTGTTAAGTTGGCGAAACAGTACAATGTGTTGGTGATCCATGATTTGGCCTATGCCGATATTGTGTATGACGGCTGGAAGGCTCCCTCGATCATGCAGGTTCCCGGCGCAAAGGACATCGCAGTAGAGTTCTTCACGCTGTCAAAAAGCTATAACATGGCAGGCTGGCGCATTGGCTTTATGGTCGGAAACCCTGAACTGGTCAACGCACTAGCACGGATCAAGAGCTATCACGATTACGGTACGTTTACGCCGTTGCAGGTTGCTGCAATCGCCGCGTTGGAAGGCGATCAGCAATGTGTACGTGATATTGCCGAGCAGTATCGCCAGCGCCGTAACGTTTTGGTGCGCGGTCTGCATGAGGCAGGTTGGATGGTTGATGAACCGAAAGCGTCGATGTACGTGTGGGCGAAAATTCCTGATGCCTATGCGCACTTGGGGTCGCTGGAATTTGCCAAGCGCCTGCTATCGGAGGCGAAGGTGTGCGTTTCACCTGGAATTGGTTTTGGCGATTATGGCGACACCCATGTCCGGTTTGCCTTGATCGAAAATCAGGATCGTATTCGGCAGGCGGTGCGCGGCATTAAAACGATGTTTCGTGCCGATGGTCTTTTACCGACGGCTAAACCTTCATCAGGAAAAGGCACTGTTGCCTGATATCCTCGGCTCCCAGTCGTCTGGCTGGGAGCGACATAAACATGCCGTGACAGCGGCCTATCATTTGCTAAAATGCCTACCGTTAATCTCAATCAGGATGAGTTTGTCATGTCGTTATCTCTGTCTAAATTTTCTGCGTTAACGCTGCTTTGCGTCACGCTGGCCGGGTGCCAACAAACAGGAACGTCTGCCCACAAAGGAACGGTGGCAGGCCAGTCTTCTGTGGTAACGGTCTCTCCTAACGATCAACTGAATCAGCTGTCGTCATTGGTTGCTGCCACCCGATACCTTAAATCGAAATGTAACCGTAGCGATCTCCCCGATGATGCGACGGTTACCAATGTGGCATTAGCTGTGGCGAAACAAAGAGGCTGGAATGTTGCAAACTATCAGGCTTTACCGCAGCGCAGTGAAAGCCTGTACCAAGGGTTATTAAAAGACAGTACGCCAAAAGAAGCGCAGTGTTCGGAGTTTAACCGTACGCTGACGCCGTTTATTGATGCCATGCGTAACCACGGCTAAGGCGCGACGTTTCCACTTTCACCGTCGGCGGAACGTTCATTGTCGTTGAATTTTCCGCCCGGCCAGTCTTCCAGCGCTTCCAAAATAAATACCTCACCCTCTACGCTGAAAATCGTCATATCTTGCTGGATCTGTTCTATGGTTAGCCCTTCCACTGGCGAATCACCTTCACGGAACGGTAGGCCGTTGAGTGTGATACTGCGCTTGGCTTCGTCGGATGTATAAACATGTGCGCTATAGGTCAGTGGCGGAATTTCGCCATTGCTGATGGCAGGTAATGGCAGCGTGGTCTTTTTCTCAAGGGGTGCTGGCTTATCAGCATAAACCTCCCCTTGATGAGATGTAGCCGCGAGTGCTTGTTCCTCAACCGCCGGCAAGGCCGCGGCGTGAACGGCTAAAGTGGCTGTCGGAGAAGCCGCAGGGCTACCCCAGCGCTGGTGGCTGAACCAGCCTAGCGCGATAAAAAGCAAAGCGTAAACAACCATCAGATAGCCGGGCATCGGATATTTGGCAAGTAGCGCTGGTTGTGAATGTGTCTGTGCGTCCGGTGCGTTATCCACGCGCTCATCCTTAATTATCTACTTAGGCCGTGTAGCCTCACATCATAAACGAAAGTCGTGCAAACGGATGGTGCTATCTGCCTTATTTTGCAAAAAATAGAAAGAACTAAAAACCGAATCTCTCGGTTATGTGACAGCTACTCCATTTTGATTAAAAACTATTGTAATGATAATAATCACGGATGGAACCTTGATGCGGGTCGCAAAAAAAAAGTGCGGATTTGCTTTAATGAAATCATGTTTTACCATTGTAGGCATGATGTTTCTTTTTGGTTCTTAGTGGTCAATGAATTCGGAGAAACCCTAATAATTAATTAACCATTCTGAGCGTTAAATTAGCAGCGTTACTATGTGGTTTTTACTACAGGTATTGCGCCACTTTTTTATCAATAAGGAAAACGTCAATCTGCCGTAAATTACAAATAAAATAAATTTTAAAGAATGTGATTAGTATCGCAGGATTTTTTGCGAATGTGTTATTTCCATTTTAATAATTAAAAAATACTGAGGGATAAAATGTTTAGAGCAGTTATTGGAACGGGTCGTTTACGCGCCTGTGCGGTAGCTATTGCCTTTTCTGGGATAGCACTTTCTGGGTGTGACAACAGTCAGCAACCAGTGGCAGAAAAGGCTCCGCCAGACTTACAGGTGAAAACTGCACCGTTTGGCTGGGCTGCGCAATATCAGAACACGGATGGTAAATTTTATGCGACGACGGGAGGTGAGGGCGCACATGAAAATAGCATTTATGTCGTTACCAATCGTCAAGAATTAAAAGAGGCGTTAAATAACACCCGCAGTGTCCGTTATATTGCAGGCGACGCCGATGCGGAGTTACAGGCAAAGTTAGAACCCAAGATTATCTATTGGCAAGGCACTATTCGTGGTGATGATTTAGGAAATGGACGCTATGCGAATGCTGAGGATTATAAAACCAAACCGAATAAAACCACGTTCGATTTTGATTTATATGTTAAAGCGTTCGATCAGAACTATATGGCACAACTGAAAGCGACGGCGGATGCCGGTGGCGCTGATGCGGTAGCCGCCAGTGCAGAGCTTAGCCTGTTGAAAAAACAGAATGGTCAGCGTTCGCAGTATGCCAACAACCAGAAAGCGCAGATTCAATTTCAGGTTCCGCCGAATACCACAATTTTAGGTGTAGGTAGCGACGCGAAACTGGTGGAAGGCTACTTATCCCTCAATACGTTAAGCCACACGTTTGGCAAAACGGATAACAGCAACATCATTATCCGTAATATTACGTTTCAGGCGCCACGTGACTTTGCCCCAGCTTGGGATGCGGGTGATGGAGATAAAGGCAACTGGAATGCGCGTTATGATTCCGTATCGATTAATGCCAGCAAAAATGTCTGGGTCGACCACTGTACCTTTACAGACGGTGAGCACCCTGACTATCAGGAGTCGGTGCTGTTCGGTAAACATATCCAACGCCATGATGGCCTGCTGGATATAGAAGATGGGGCTGATTATCTGACGATTTCCTACAACATTTTCGCTCAGCATGACAAGACGGTCTTAATCGGCTCAGGCGATGGTGATAAAGGGGAATATCGGATCACTTTTGAAGGCAATTTGTGGGACAACAGCGTGCAGCGTTCGCCGCGAGTGCGCTTTGGTCAGGTGCATTTACTTAATAACTACCACCGTGGCGCAACGGATACAAATTATCCCATTCTGTATGCCATTGGGATGGGCTTCGATTCATCGATTCTTTCCGAAAGTAATGTTTTTAATTTCCAGGGCGGTGCGGCAGATGAAAAGCTGATTATTGGTGCCTACAAGGGAAGTAAATTTAAAGACAACGGTTCTTGGTTCAATGGCAATCCGGCAAGCAATCTGAATCAAATAGCCTTGGATAAATGTACTGCATTGCAAGAAACCGAGAAAGCCGCTGCTACCAGCGCTGGGAAAGCGGTACCGGGATGGGCGTTGGAGACCTGCACCAATGAGTTGGAGTGGAGTCCGCCTTATGTCTATAGCGTTGGGAAATCTATCGCCGCTGTTGAGAAATATGTCCTGGAAAATGCCGGTGCGGGAAAACTGGAGATTGCCCTGCCGTAGCCATCTGATCTTACTCATTATTTAAATTTTTATCTGTAAACCCTCCGCCTGATGTGTGTCTCCCTGTGGTAACGATTCTGCCGCAGGGAGAAAGATGTCGGGCGATATAAAAATACAGGAAATGTTATGACTGATTTTTTACCTCGTACTCGCCTTACGCTCTGCGCGACACTCGTTCTGAGCGGCCTGATTGCCGGATGCAGCGATAGCGACTCAACGCCGAATGTGGGTGTTGACCGTTCTGCCGCACCACAGAATCTTAAGGTGCCGACGCTGGCCTATGATAATAGCAGCGTGGTACTGGCCTGGGAAAAACCGACTAAACCGGCCGCAGGCATTAAAGATTATCGTGTCTATATGAATGGAACCTTGTTGGGCGGAACCATTGATAACCAGAACACCCACTCGCCAGCCAAGCCTTATATCGATCACTTCTACAATTCGATCGATACCGCCAACTGGCATGTTCGCGTCAGCTTCCATAATTTCAAGGTGGCTAACCTGTCGCCGGAAACGGAATACCGCTTCACGGTGCGCGCGCTTTATGAGGACGGCAAAGAATCCGTTGATAGCGAGACGGTCGTGCAGAAAACGACGGCCACGCCAGTCTCACTGAACGTGACTAACTACGGTGCGAAAGGGGATGGGATAGCAAACGATACGTTGGCGATTCAGAAAGCGATTGATGACTGTACGCTAGCCGCCTATCCGAAAGGGTGTAAAGTCGTGGTTGAAGGGGGGACATTTAAAACCGGTGCGCTGTTCCTGCATAGCGACATGACGTTTGAAGTTGCAAAAGGTGCTACGTTGCTGGGGTCGGCAAACGGCGACGACTATCCGCTCGCTCGTGGCTACTATCTCTACCCTTACACTTCACCTCAATTACCTAAGCGCCCACCTTCGTTGATTAACGTGTTGGAAGCCGACGATCGGGGCAGTAGCCATGCCGGTACCTTTAAAAATATTCGTATCGTCGGACAGGGCACGATTGATGGTAACGGCTGGACGCGCGGCATTAAAGCCAGTGATAAAAACATTACTGAAACTGATGAATTAAAGAATGAATTGCCGCTCTACCGTGCGAGCAAAGCGACCAATGTTGGCAGTGACGGTATTCTGGCAAAAGACCAAACGGCCAAAGCCGTTAATGAAGGCATGTCACTGGAGGAAGCGTACAAAAACCGACGCTCCAGCCTGATGACGCTGCGCGGCGTGAGCAATATGTATCTGGAAGGGCTGACGATTCTGAACCCGGCTTACCACGGTGTGATGGTGCTGGAATCCGAAAATGTGGCGATGAATGCGCTGGTACACACGACGTACGATGCGAATAATGCGGATGGTATTGAATTCGGCAATAGCCAAAATGTCATGGTATTCAATAACTTTTTTGATACAGGTGATGACAGCGTAAACTTTGCGGCGGGGTACGGTGCTGAAGTGGCGACGCTGGGGCAAAAAGCGCAGAGCGGTGCCTGGATCTTCAATAACTACTTCCGCCGCGGGCACGGTGCGGTGGTTACGGGTAGCCATACTGGTGCTTGGATTGAAAAAATTGTTGCTGAAGATAACGTCATGAATAAGACGGATGTTGGCTTGCGTATGAAGAGTCGACCCTATTATGGTGGTGGCTCGCGTGACGTGGTATTCCGTAATAACGCGATGCGTGATATTGTCAACGAGCCGTTCGTTTTCACTATCAAATATAAAGCGGACGTGAACGATACTCAGCCTGCGGCTGAACCCGCGCAGTTCCGCGATGTGACCGTTTCTAACGTTACGGTTGATGGTTCAGCGAAGAAAAACAGCATTCTGGTCGATGGGATGACCATCGGTGAGATGGCTGATGCGTATAAGTTCTCTTTTGGACGTGATGCCTATCATCAAGGCTTGCATTTTGAGAATGTAAAATTCAGAAGTGTAAAAGCCACAGATATTACGTTCCTGAAGAACAGTGACTTTAAAAATGTCATTTTTGAGAATGTACCGGGAGCCTGGAATTTCGGTCATATTGAAAATATCCGGCTCGAAGACCGTGTAAATAATGATGCCGCGCTGGCGACCAGCGGTGATGAAACTATCACCCGGGAAGCCGCAACGGAATAAGGCATTTTCCCCACGCCGCTGGCGTGGGGAGTATTATGGATGATTATGCTATGGCACGATTGCAAGTTTTCAAAGAACCGTCTTTTAATTCGCTGGTTGCCTCTGTTCGGTCACTGCCCGCGCCGCTGATCCGACGTATTGTGTTGGGGCTGATTTTATTGCTGATTTGCCAGCAGTTGGCCGTACTGACCTGGCGCTTTCTCCTACCTGAAGATTCACGCGTTGTTGGCGTGTCGGTCACGCCTGCCCAGGCGAAAGAAAAACCTGCTACGTTAGGTGATTTTACCTTGTTTGGTCATGCTCCCGATGCGGATATGACCGCAGCTAACGATGCCGCGCTATCTGGTGATATTCCGCTGACATCGTTAAATATTAGTCTGACAGGGGTGCTGGCGAGTGGAGACGCCAAGCGTTCGATTGCCATTATCGCTAAAGATAGTCAGCAATACAGCCGTAATGTTGGCGATGCCATTCCCGGCTATGAAGCCAAAATTGTGACTATCTCTGCCGATCGTGTCGTGCTCCAGTATCAGGGGCGGTATGAGGCGCTCCATTTATATCAGGAAGAAAACACCGCCGCTGTCCCACTGTCTTCTGGCACTTTTAGCCAAGTGAAAGATGAGATTCAAAAGGCTCCCTTTACGGCGCAGGATTACCTCACCATTTCTCCCGTCACGGAAGAAGACGTACTGAAAGGATATCAGTTAAACCCCGGCAAAAATCCCGATCTTTTCTACCGCGCAGGCTTGCAGGATAACGATCTCGCTGTGTCATTAAACGGCATGGATTTACGTGATACGGATCAGGCACAGCAGGCGATGGCGCAATTGGCAGGGATGAGCAAATTTAATTTGACCGTCGAGCGTGATGGTCAACAGCAAGATATATATCTGGCACTGGATGGAGACCACTAATTTGTTTAGCAAGGGACAGGGATTTTTTAAGCGTCAGGTTTTTTCAAAGCATAAAAACCAATGGCTTAGTCATGTACGCCGCAAGAGCATGCTATTGCTCAGCGGGAGTGTTCTGCTGATGGCGTCATCGTTAGCGTGGAGCGCTGAGTTCTCCGCCAGTTTTAAAGGCACGGACATTCAAGAGTTTATCAATACCGTCAGTAAGAATCTGAATAAGACGGTTATTATCGATCCGTCGGTCAGCGGAACGATTACTGTACGCAGTTATGACATGATGAACGAAGAGCAGTATTACCAGTTCTTCCTTAGCGTGCTGGATGTTTATGGATTTACTGTTATCCCTATGGATAACAATGTGTTGAAAATTATTCGCTCAAAAGATGCGAAATCGACGTCGATGCCGTTGGCCAGTGATGATCAGCCTGGTATCGGTGATGAAGTTGTTACGCGCGTGGTGCCCGTCAACAATGTGGCGGCGCGTGATTTGGCGCCGCTGCTGCGTCAGTTGAACGACAACGCGGGGGCTGGGAGCGTGGTGCATTACGAGCCGTCGAACGTGCTGCTGATGACTGGGCGCGCTGGGGTAATCAAGCGGTTGATGACGATCGTCGAACGGGTTGATCAGACGGGCGATCGGAATGTTACCAGTATTCCACTGTCTTACGCGTCCTCCACGGAAGTGGTGAAGATGGTCAATGAGCTGAACAAGATGGACGAGAAGTCCGCCTTGCCGGGTATGTTAACCGCGAATGTGGTGGCCGATGAACGAACCAACTCAGTGCTGGTACGGGGTGAACCGAATTCACGTCAGCGCGTCATCGATATGGTCAAGCAGCTCGATCGCCAGCAGGCAGTGCAAGGCAACACCAAAGTCATCTATCTCAAATACGCCAAGGCTGCCGATCTGGTTGAAGTGCTCACGGGCGTAGGCGACAGTATCCAAACCGACCAACAAAATGCGCTGCCTGCGCTGCGCAAAGACATTTCGATTAAAGCGCATGAGCAAACCAACTCGCTGATTGTGAATGCAGCGCCTGACATCATGCGCGATCTGGAACAGGTAATTGCGCAGTTGGATATCCGTCGCCCACAGGTATTGGTCGAAGCGATCATCGCGGAAGTACAAGATGCCGATGGGATGAACCTCGGTGTGCAATGGGCCAATAAGAATGCCGGGGTGACGCAGTTCACGAACACCGGTCTACCGATCACGACAATGATGGCGGGAGCGGATCAATTCCGGCGTGATGGAACACTTGGTACGGCAGCGACAACGGCACTTGGCGGTTTCAACGGGATTGCTGCCGGTTTCTATCAGGGTAACTGGGGCATGCTGATGACGGCGCTGTCCAGCAACAGCAAGAACGATATTCTGGCAACACCGAGTATTGTGACGCTGGATAATATGGAAGCGACGTTTAACGTCGGCCAGGAAGTGCCCGTGTTGGCTGGCTCGCAAACGACATCCGGCGACAACGTTTTCCAAACGGTGGAACGTAAAACGGTCGGTATTAAACTGAAGGTGAAGCCCCAAATTAACGAGGGCGATTCTGTTCTACTGGAAATCGAGCAGGAAGTCTCCAGCGTAGCGGATGCGGCCTCCAGCAGCAGCACCAACCTCGGAGCAACATTCAATACGCGTACCGTTAATAACGCAGTGCTGGTCAGCAGCGGCGAAACCGTGGTGGTGGGCGGCTTGCTGGACAAAAGTACGAATGAGTCTGCCAGTAAAGTGCCTCTGTTGGGAGATATTCCCGTTCTGGGGCATTTGTTCCGTTCAAACAGCCAGGAAACGAAAAAACGTAATCTGATGCTGTTTATCCGTCCTTCTATTATCCGCGATCGTAGCCAATACCAGAGCGCTTCTGCCAGTAAATATCACTCGTTCAATGCTGAAGAAGAGAAGCAGAGAGAGGCGAATGGCGGGAAGGCTAATCTGCTGGATAACGATTTACTGCGCTTGCCGGAAGGCGGGAACGCTTATACGTTCCGTCAGGTTCAGTCCTCTATCGTGGCATTTTACCCGGCGGGCGGGAAATGAGTGACGCGGCTTCCCAGATTATAGAATTACGCCCCATATTGCCTTTCGCCTATGCACGGTCGCAGCAAATCCTGCTGTTGCAGGGGGATAATGAGGCGAGCCTTCGAACGATTTGCGTCGCGCAGACACCAGCGGCTGCGTTGTTGGAGGCGCGTCGGGTGGCAGGATGTTCGCTCAGGATTGAGCGGGTCACGGACGAAGAATTCGAGCGGCAATTGGTCATTAGCTATCAGCGCGACTCGGAAGAAGCGCGCCGTATGATGGAGGACATCGGCAACGAGATGGACTTCTATACGCTGGTGGAAGAGCTGCCAGATAGCGACGATCTGCTTGATGCTGATGACGATGCGCCGATTATCCGCCTCATTAACGCCATGCTGACCGAAGCGATTAAGAATAAAGCATCGGATATTCATATCGAAACCTATGAGCGCTATTTGCTGATCCGTTTCCGCGTTGATGGCGTACTGCGTGAGATTCTGCGTCCGCAGCGTAAGCTCGCTTCGCTGCTGGTGTCGCGTATCAAAGTCATGGCAAAGCTGGATATTGCTGAAAAGCGTATCCCGCAGGATGGTCGCATGGCGCTGCGGGTCGGAGGACGCGCGGTTGACGTGCGCGTATCCACTCTGCCGTCGAATTACGGCGAGCGTGTTGTGCTGCGTTTGCTGGATAAAAACAGCGTTAAGCTCGATCTTGAATTGTTGGGCATGTCGGACCGCAATCGACAACTGCTGGACAGCCTGATCCACCGTCCACACGGCATTATTCTGGTCACCGGTCCGACTGGGTCGGGGAAAAGTACCACGCTTTATGCTGCGCTTAGTCGCCTGAATGCTTCGGAACGTAACATCATGACGGTGGAAGATCCCATCGAATATGAGCTGGAAGGCATCGGGCAAACGCAGGTCAATACCAAGGTGGATATGACGTTTGCCCGCGGGCTACGTGCCATTTTGCGTCAGGACCCGGATGTGGTCCTGGTGGGGGAAATTCGTGATGGGGAAACCGCGCAAATTGCCGTGCAGGCATCGCTGACGGGTCACCTTGTCTTATCCACACTGCATACCAATAGTGCGCTGGGCGCGCTGTCTCGTTTGCAGGATATGGGCGTAGAACCTTTCCTGCTATCAACTTCTCTGCTGGGCGTACTCGCACAGCGTCTGGTCAGAACGCTGTGCCCTGACTGTAGCCAGCCGCAGCCTGTCGATCCGGTTCAGGCAAAACAGATGGGAATTGCATCGGATACGCTGCTGCACAGCCCCGTTGGTTGTCCGCAGTGTAGCTTTACCGGCTATCGGGGACGTATTGGTATTCATGAATTGGTTCTCATCAATGATGACGTCCGTGCTGCGATCCATCGCCGTGACGGTGAAATGGCGATTGCGCAGATTCTGGGAGAGAGCCGAACAACGATCCGTCAGGATGGGTTGGAGAAGGTACTGGCGGGGCTTACGACCTGGGAAGAAGTGATCCGCGTAACCAAAGAGGAATGACATGGCACAGTACCACTATCAAGCGCTGGATGCGCAGGGGAAAAAATGCCGTGGCAGTCAGGAGGCCGACTCTGCCAGACAGGCGCGTCAGCTATTACGGGAACGGGGGCTGGTGCCGCTATCGGTCGATGAAAGCCGAGGCGAACAGCAGAAATCCAGCGCTACGGGTTTTTCCCTACGTCGCAAGATCCGTATTAGTACCTCAGATTTAGCATTGTTGACGCGCCAGTTGGCTACGCTGGTGGCGGCATCGTTGCCGCTGGAAGAAGCGCTGGATGCCGTGGCGAAGCAGAGTGAAAAGCCGCATCTGAGCCAATTGATGGCAGCGGTGCGCAGCAAGGTGATGGAAGGCCACTCGCTGGCTGATGCCATGAAATGTTTTCCCGGTAGCTTTGAGCGCTTGTACTGCGCAATGGTCGCCGCAGGTGAAACGTCCGGTCATCTTGATGAAGTGCTGAATCGGCTGGCGGACTACACCGAGCAGCGTCAACAGATGCGTAGCCGCATACAGCAGGCGATGATCTATCCTTGCGTGCTAACCGTGGTCGCGATCGCCGTGGTGAGTATTTTGCTGTCTGTTGTCGTGCCGAAAGTCGTCGAGCAATTTATTCATATGAAACAGGCGCTGCCGCTTTCAACCCGTGTGTTGATGGGGATGAGTGATGCCGTGCGTGCGTTTGGACCGTGGTTCCTGCTGGCGTTGCTGGTAGGGTTTATGGCGCTGCGGGTGATGCTGCGGCAGGAAAAACGGCGCGTTAGTTTTCATCGACGCCTACTGCATTTACCGCTGCTTGGTCGTATTGCTCGCGGCCTGAATACGGCACGCTATGCGCGGACGCTCAGTATTCTCAACGCCAGTGCCGTGCCGCTGCTACAGGCGATGCGCATTAGCGGCGATGTGATGAGCAATGATTACGCTCGCCATCGACTTTCTATGGCGACGGATGCGGTGCGAGAAGGGGTGAGCCTGCACAAAGCACTGGAGCAGACGGCGCTCTTTCCTCCGATGATGCGCCATATGATCGCCAGCGGTGAACGCAGCGGCGAGTTGGACAGCATGCTGGAGCGTGCGGCAGATAATCAGGATCGTGAATTCAGTTCACAAATGACGCTGGCGCTGGGGTTATTTGAACCTCTGCTGGTGGTCAGCATGGCGGCAGTGGTGCTGTTTATCGTATTGGCGATTTTACAACCGATCCTGCAACTGAATACGTTAATGAGTTCGTAAGAGAACCAACAATTGAACAAGGAAAAGTAAGGATGCAACAGTATCAACGTGGTGATAGTCAGCGTGGTTTTACCCTGTTGGAAATTATGGTGGTGATCGTCATTCTCGGCGTGCTGGCGAGTTTGGTGGTGCCTAATTTGATGGGGAATAAAGAAAAGGCGGATCGACAAAAAGCGGTCAGCGATATTGTCTCGCTTGAAAGTGCGCTCGATATGTACAAGTTGGATAACAATCGCTATCCGTCCACAGAACAGGGGCTGAAAGCGTTGGTAACGAAGCCGACGGTACAGCCGGAACCGCGTAACTACCCAGCCGATGGCTATATTCGTCGCCTGCCGCAGGACCCATGGGGGACCGACTACCAACTGCTAAACCCAGGTCAGCACGGCAAGCTGGATATTTTTTCTTTGGGACCAGATGGCATGCCGGGAACAGAAGATGATATCGGCAACTGGAATCTTGATAAAAAATAAAGGTATATGGCGGCACACCCGTTTTTATAGATGATTGCTGTCGGGCGATAGTTGTAGGTCATCGCTACCGATGACGGCGGGAAAAGGACGGCAGAAGCGCAATGAAGCGGTCAACGAGGAAGCAGCAGGGGTTCACCCTGCTGGAAATGATGCTGGTCGTGTTACTGGCCGGTATCGCTGCGGGTATGGTGGTCATGGCGTTTCCCCCCGAGCGCCAGAATGACAGCGCCTGGCAGTTGGCTCGTTTTCAGGCACAGTTAGAATTTGCTGCTGAAAGCAGTCAGGTGAATGAATATATGCTGGGTGTGCGCATTTATCCCGATCGCTGGCAGTTTTATCAACTCCAGCGACCTGCTACAGCGGAAGGCGTGTCTGTGCCGAGCGGCGATCGCTGGCAGGGTTACAAGTGGCAGCCGTGGCAACCGTATCGGGTGAGGGCATCGGCGGCGCTGCCCGATGGGTTACGGCTTGAGCTATTGCAGGCCGATGGGAAAAAAGTGGAGAAAACGCAGAGTGGCGACGATCCCGATATCCTGATTTTGCCCGGTGGTGAAATCACGCCTTTCCGTCTGTTCGTTAAGTCTGACAACAAAGCACTCTCGAATTGGCTCCAGATGGATGCCAACGGGCGGTTTGTGACGTCGATGAGTCAGGGTAAGAAGCGATGAGACGACAGAAAGGGATGACACTGGTGGAAGTGTTGGTCGCGCTGAGCGTTTTTGCGCTGGCGGGCATTGCCGTTTTGCAAACGACAGCCAGACAAGCAAGCAGCCTGAGCCGGCTGGAAGAGAAAACATTTGCAGGCTGGGTGGCGGAAAACCAGCAGGTTCAACTGCGGTTGGAACAACGTTGGCCTGAAGCGTCGTGGGTGAGAGGGGAAACGAAATTCGCGGGCGTGCGCTGGCATTGGCGCTGGCAGGGTGTAGAAACTGGCGACCCTCAGACCAAGGCACTGGATGTGGAAGTGCGGCGTAATAAAGATGCCTTTGCTTCCGATGCCTCGCTACGCACCTATGTGGTGAAGCAATAATGTTTAGTAGAACAAGGATGTGCAATCAAGCTAGGACGGCGCGAGAGGCCGCGAAGCGCAGGCGTCAGCAGGGGTTTACGCTGCTGGAAATGATACTGTCGATCGCTATTTTTGCGGCATTAAGTGTCAGCGCGTTTCAGGTACTGAACGGTGTGATGCGTAACGATGAAATTTCGCAGCGCAAGGCCGAACGTCTGGCTGAAATACAGCGCGCTTTTTCACAAATGGACAGCGATTTTTCCCAGATGATCGCACGTGGCAGTCGGGGAAGCACCTCGATATTCTACGCCGGTCGCGATCAGCTAAAAAGTGATGACTGGGGCGTTAGTTTTATGCGCAATGGCTGGCAGAACCCGTTTGGTATTTTGCCGCGCTCTGAACTTCAGCCTGTAGCCTATCGACTGCGGGATCACACTTTGGAACGGCTAACGCACTCGGTTCCCGACCCTATTGAGGGGCTCGATCCCGGCGTAAAACCGCTTCTCACGCAGGTTGATGGTTTTCGCCTACGCTTTTTCAGCAACAAAAGCTGGCGTGACCGCTGGGATAACAGTACGCAATTGCCACAAGGAATTGAAGTCGTGCTGACCTTAAGGGATTACGGAGAAATGTCGCGTATGTTCTTGATTACCACCGGGCCAGTTAAATGAAGTCGCGTCAGCGCGGCGTGGCGCTGCTGGTGGTGCTCTTGATTCTGGCATTAATGGTAACGATAGCCTCAGCGATCACGGAACGCACGGGTAAAGCGTTTTTGCGTACCGAAACGCATTTAAGCCGTCAGCAGGCGAAATGGTACGCCTTGGGAGCGGAAACGCTAAGCGGGCAAATATTGCTACGCGATACCCGAAATATGCCAGGTCGCACGTTTGTCGGGCAAAATTGGTCCCAGCCGGGACACCGTTTCCCCGTGGACGGAGGGGAAATCATCGGCCAGATTAGCGATGCGCGCACCTGCTTTAATCTGAATGCGATCAATCAAGGCGTGGATAACGAAAGTACGTTGGTGAAGACACCTTATCCAGCGCAGGTTTTCCGTTTTCTGTTGAAAAATCTAGGCGAAGATGCGGATCGTGCAGAAAAAATCACTGCGGCGGTACGTGACTGGATTGATGCGGATAACTACCCGTCGGCGAACGGTGCAGAAGACGAGGTCTATGCCACGTTACCAGTACCTTATCGCACAGCCAATCAAAGAATGAGTGAAATCAGCGAATTACGAGCGGTTTACGGTATGGACAGCGATCTCTATCGCCGGTTATTACCTTATGTCTGTGCGCTACCAGTGGATGCGATGTCCATTAATATCAATACATTAACTGAGTTTGATGCCCCGCTGTTATCCGCTATTTTCTTGAATGAAATGACGATGTCTCAGGCAAAAGCGTTGGTGCAGCAGCGTCCCCGTATGGGATGGGCAAGCCTGGAGGTATTGCAGCAAACGGGACTATTGCCTCCGAATAGTAAAAATACCGCGCAGCGGGTGCTGGCAGTGAAAAGTGAGTGGTTTTTTGTAAAGCTTCAGGTACGTGTCGGCGACAGTGATTTTCACCAACGCAGCTTGCTTCATTTGAGTGGGCAAAAGGTAGAGATTGTGCAGCGGCAATATGGAGGATATAGGACGGTGAATCCATGAAATTAGCGGGGAAATGGAAGAAAAAAACCGCGAAAGTCCCATTAAATCGAGGTTCGGTTGTTCGACATCCGTGCCTCATTGTGCGCCTTCCGGTAGAGGAACAGGGCGAAATCGAATGGCAGGTCCGTTCATCCAATGGGGAAAGCTTACTGAGTCAGGGACGCGGCAGCGTAGAGCAGGTTCGTCCTGCGCTAGCAGCCTATCCGTCCGTGGCATTTACCCGCGTTCTGGTTCCGGCAACGGACGTGACGTTTTATGCCCTGACGTTGCCCCGTCAGGTGCGGCGTCAACTGACGCAAGTCGTACCATTTATGCTGGAAGATCAACTGGCTACGGATATTGAAAAGCTGCATTTTGCCGTGTTGGAAATTCATGGTGATGACGGTACGGCTGCCGTGGTGGAAAAAAGCCGAATGCAGCAGTGGCTGGCATTGTGTGATGCGTTGGATCTCCGCGTTGATGCCCTGTTGCCTGATGCTCGGGTATTGCCAAAACATCAGGATGGGTGGAGCGCGTTGCAACATGATGACATGTGGCTGTTTCGCCAGCCTACGGGTCATGCCATGGCGGCAGAATCGTCCTGGTGTGGTGACCTGCTGAAGGCATCTATGCCGCTGCCTGCGATATACAGCTATAGCGCTGCCTCGGTTGGCGGTGAGCTGTCGCAGTACGAATGGCAGGAGGAAAGCAAGTGGAAGGCGCAGCCAGAAACGGATCTCTTTACATTGGCGGCGACGGTATCTCTACCCGCTTCAGTTGATTTGCGGCAAGGTGATTATGCGCCGGAGAACGCGTGGCAAAACAGGCTATTGCCGTGGCGTAGCGTTGGAATTGCTTTTGCTTGTTATCTCTTGTTGGTCGTGGCAGATGCTGGCTGGGCGCACTATCAGCTTTATCAGCAGGCCGAGCATTGGCGGCAGGAGAGCGTGCGCGTCTATCGGCAAATTTTCCCTTCCGAGACGAATGTCGTTAACCCGCGAGCACAGATGCAGCAGCATCTGCAACGTACGACAGCCGGGAGTGCAGGGAAGGGGCTACTGGAGCAATTGAGCCCTTTGCAGCAACTCATGACGCAGAATAGCGCGATCAAAATTCAGTCGCTGTCTTACGACGGTTCTGCGGGTGAATTCCGATTGGCGTTGCAGGGTACGTCTTATCAAGAGCTGGAACAGTTTCAGCAGCAGGCTGCTGCCTATTATCAGGTACAGGCGGGTGAGATGCGGCAGGAAAACGATCGGGTTGAAGGCCGGTTAACATTAAGGAGCCAGCAATGAATGAATTACGGCAACGCTGGCAGGCTATGAGCCCGCGGGAGCGCCAGCTTATGGTCGTGTGTGCGGGGATGCTTCTGCTCTGTCTGGTTTATTACGCTATTGTTCAGCCGTGGCAACTGCGGGAGGAACTGTGGGAACGCACAATTTCCCGTGAACAGCAAACCGTAAACTGGATGCAAAAACAGGCCTCATCGATTCCACAGGAAAATCAGGCGCAGGGGGAAAATAGTCAGAGGGAAACCAGTCTGCCTATTTTGATTTCACAAAGTACCCAGCGTTACGGACTGTCTGTTGTACGTTTGCAGCCGCAGGGGAACCAGGCATCGGTAACGCTAGCGCAGAGTGACTTCAATAGTCTGCTACGCTGGCTGAGTGAACTGGAGCGGCAAAACGGCGTACGTGTTGTGTCGCTGGATGTGAATGCCGTAGAGCAAAGCCCTGGCATGGTGGATGTCACCAGGCTAATGCTGGAACGGTCGGATGAAGCTTAAATCCGGCATCAGTGCTGGTGTCGCTCTGGTTCTGGCCTATGGGCTGTTTCTGGCGTGCTATGCACCTGCCCGCTTGCTTACTGCGGTGCCCCTGCCAGCAGGAATGGTGGTCGCGGAGGCCGCTGGAACGCTATGGCAGGGGAATCTGCAACGGTTTAGCTGGCGTAAGTTAACGTTGGACGATGTGCACTGGAAAATCACTTTTTCGGGTTTTATGCCCGCGTTAGAGATTGCGTTTAAAAACCCGGAAGGCATTGAAGGTCATGGAATCATTCGCGGCTGGCAGCAGCCGCAGCTTTATCAATGGCGACTTTCTGTTCCGGCCGGCTACTTATTCAGCCAGTTACGTTTTATTGTGCCAATCGGGGCGGAAGGAAACGTGCAGCTAAATCTGCAAGAAGCGACGGTCGATCGTTCAGGCTGCCAGTCGCTGGATGCTAGCGTCATTTGGGCAGACGCGCGGGTAAAAACGCCGCTGGGTGGGCTGGCGTTAGCGACGCCTCAGGCCACGCTACGCTGCCAACAAGGCGGACTGGAAGCGAGTCTGCGGCAGGTTTCCTCACATCTACAGTTGTCTGGTAAAGGCAGCGTTACCCCGAAAGGCGAATACCGTTTTACGGGACGGCTTAGCAGCGGGAATGACTTACCCGCGACCATGAAAAAGCTGCTGGCGACCACGGGTAAAGCAGACGAGCAGGGTGCCAGAACGCTGAATTTTCAGGGGCGCTTGTTGTAATAAAGACAGTTGTTGAATCAAGACAATTGTTGTAATAAAGACGATCGTTGCAATCACTGCGTAGGCGCTCGCGAGAACGGGCAACTCATCTATACCACTTCTTTATCAATACTCAGGGATTAACGTGGATGATTTAAGGGAATTCGCACAGGTGTTTCCTGCATGGTGGTTTAGCATGCTGGGTGTATTGGGGCTGATTATTGGCAGTTTTCTGAATGTGGTGATTTACCGCCTGCCAATTATGCTGGAACGACGTTGGCAGCAGGATACCGATCTTCAGATGGGAGTGACGGATTCCGGTCGTGATAGTGCGCGTTATAACCTGTGGTGGCCGCCTTCGGCGTGTTCACATTGTCGGCAGGCTATTGCGGTGAAAGATAACATCCCGCTGTTCAGCTGGTTGTTGCTGCGCGGACGCTCCCGCTGTTGTCATCAACCGGTGTCTGTGCAATATCCGCTAGTGGAAGCTATCACCATGCTGGTTTTTCTGACGGCGGGTTGGCTATGGGTTCCCGGTATGGCGCTGTGGGGAGCGTTAATTCTGCTGTCTTTCCTGCTGGTGTTGACCGTTATTGATATAAAAACGCTGTTGTTGCCGGATGTACTCACGTTGTCGTTCCTGTGGATGGGACTTTTGTTTAATTTATCGGAAACGTTTGTTTCATTGAACGATGCGGTGATAGGTGCCATGGCCGGCTATTTGTCGCTGTGGCTACTTTATTGGGGATTTAAATATGCCACAGGCAAAGAGGCGCTGGGGTACGGTGATTTCAAGTTACTGGCTGCGCTGGGTGCATGGCTGGGCTGGCAGGCATTACCGAATTTAGTGCTGGTAGCGGCGCTAAGCGGGCTGGTTGTGACGCTCGTCTGGCGCGGATTGCGCAAAGAAGGGACGGATAAACCGTTGGCATTTGGTCCCTGGCTGGCACTTGGCGGCGTGTTCAGCGTGATAATGAATGGGGTCAATCTGTAGATAATGACAAAGACATGGCTGAATCATTATTAGACAGCGAATAACAGGCATAAAAATAGGCTGAGGGTATAAATACCATCAGCCTTTTTTATCTCTGTGTGTGCCCTTCAGCGAAGACATCTTTGCCGGGCAAATGACAGGTTATTCTACCATCAGCATAAAGGTACTCACCCAAACGACTAAGCAGAATGAGATACCCATAAAAAAATACTTCACCGATTTATTCTCCAGCAGAAACCACGCCAGCAACGATCCCGATTGTGCGTTTTATTATGGAAGGAAGTCATTACGCAGCCGACGATGTCACCACAGGAGAACGTCGCCGAAGGGTAATTCTTCCCGTTGTCATCACCAGAATCACACTAGTTATGACGGGATCGGCGCTAAATCTACGCCGAGTGAGGGGGGGAATTCAAGAGGTCCAGAAACTATATTTTCAAAATAGCATTAAAAAGCGTTGCGTCGCTTCTGAGGCCGGGAAATTCGGGGGAATTCCGGTGAAAATCGTCCCTTATTCCCCCGATTTTTGACGGCGCTATCTTAGGAGTAACGCCTCATTAATAGTCGAGTAATTGTATTGTTATCAGCTCATCATCAGGCGAGTTATTTAGGTGACTGGCAGCCTACTCTCTCCACCCCATCGCAGGCGCGATATGCTTCAGAATCGCTTCGATAACATGCGCATTGTAATCAACACCGAGTTGATTCGGCACTGTCAGCAATAACGTATCTGCTTCAGCAATTGCTTCATCCTGTTTTAACTGTTGGATGAGTGTTTCTGGCTCAGCAGCATAACTGCGCCCGAAAATCGCGCGTGTTTTCTCATCGAGAAAACCGACGGTATCGCTATCGTTACTGCTCCCGCCGAAATAGGCGCGATCGCGCTGATCCATCAGTGCAAAAATACTCCGGCTAACGGAGACGCGCGGTGTGCGTGTATGTCCAGCCTCAGCCCAGGCAGCTCGGTATGCGCGAATTTGCTGTGCTTGTTGAATATGAAAAGGTTCGCCAGTTTCATCATCCTTCAACGTGGAGCTTTGCAGGTTCATTCCCAGCTTCGCCGCCCATACCGCCGTTGCATTTGATCCTGCCCCCCACCAGATTCGTTCACGCAGCCCTTCAGAATAAGGTTCCAGACGTAGCAGACCCGGTGGGTTCGGGAACATGGGCTGCGGATTCGGCTTTGCAAACCCTTCTCCACGCAGCACATCCAGCAATACCTCAGTATGATGTCGCGCCATATCCGCTTCGGACTGACCTTCTGTAGGCTGATAGCCAAAATAGCGCCAGCCATCAATGACCTGCTCAGGAGAACCTCGACTGATACCGAGCTGTAATCGACCCTCTGAAATCAAATCGGCCGCACCGGCATTTTCAGCCATATACAGTGGGTTTTCGTAGCGCATGTCGATGACGCCAGTGCCAATTTCAATGCTGCGGGTTTTCGCACCAATCGCCGCCAGCAGTGGAAAAGGTGAACCCAGTTGGCGGGCAAAATGATGAACCCTGAAATAAGCGCCATCAGCGCCCAGTTCCTCTGCTGCGACAGCAAGATCGATGGATTGCAGTAATGAATCTGCCGCTGAACGCGTGCCGGACTGCTGCGACGGTGTCCAGTGGCCAAATGATAAAAATCCAATCTTCTTCATAGGGTATTTATCCTTATATTCAGCGAGATATTTAGCATAAGCGTGCGCGTAGCAAGGCGTAACGCCACAGTGTGATTACTCTACGCGATTAATAATGAGAATAAATGTCATTTTTTTAACGTAATAATTCAGTTTATCTGAGCGATCGTTTGCAGAGTAAAGGGGGTGTTGAGCGGATGATTTCTCGATTTGTTCCCGTAAATAACCTTTAGGGAACACGCAATCCCACTTATCTACCTCGAAGTTGGTATCTAAATATTATTATGAGCGAGATCAGTATTCTCTTTCTCGCTGACGCTGTATTATTTTATATATAGCGAAAATCAGGATAAGAACATGATAAAGAAATTTGGCTACACACTGTGGTTTACCGGGTTGTTTTTGGTGTTTTCCAACGTCTGGGCGGCGCGTCAGGTCACCGATCAACTGGGGCGCAATGTGACCATTCCCGACCATGTTAACCGCGTGGTGGTGTTGCAGCATCAAACACTCAATTTGCTGGTGCAATTGGATGCACAGGATAGCGTGGTCGGTGTGCTATCCAGTTGGAAGAAACAGCTAGGAGAGCATTATTTGCGGCTTGCTCCGCGTCTGGCGGCTCTACCGCTGCCGGGCGATCTCACGCAGGTTAATATTGAAAGCCTGCTGAAGCTGTCGCCACAGGTGGTTTTTGTTGCTAACTATGCCCCGCCGGAAATGATTTCACAGATTGAGCGGACGGGGATTCCGGTTGTGGCGATCTCGCTACGTCAGGATCAACCGGGAGAAGCCGACAAGATCAATCCTACGATGGGTGATGAAAACACCGCGTATAACGAAGGGCTCAAGGCAGGGATTCGGCTGATTGGTGACGTGGTTGAGCGTCAAAAACAGGCGGAAGCGCTGATTGATTATACCTTTACGCAGCGGCAGAACGTTAGTGCGCGGTTGGATTCCATCCCAGAAGAAAAGCGAATCCGCGTGTATATGGCTAACCCAGATTTGACAACCTATGGTTCAGGAAAATATACCGGCCTGATGATGTCGCATGCGGGAGCGTTGAACGTGGCGGCAGCCTCGATAAAAGGCTTCAAACAGGTGTCGATTGAAAATGTATTGACCTGGAACCCGCAGGTGATTTTTGTGCAGGATCGCTACCCAGATGTCGTGAAGCAGATCGTCAACGATCCGGCCTGGCAGGCGATTGATGCGGTGAAACAGCATCGTGTGTATCTGATGCCCGAATATGCCAAAGCCTGGGGTTACCCGATGCCGGAAGCGTTAGCGATTGGCGAATTGTGGATGGCGAAAAAACTGTATCCCGAACGTTTCGCAGATATCGATATGCAAAAAGCCGCGGATGAGTATTACCAACGCTTCTACCGTATGGACTACCGCACGGAAGCCTCTGCGGCACAATGAGCTATCGCACTTACCGGATTACGTTGCTGACAGTGGTGGTGCTCACGCTGTTGATTGCCGTATGTTCGCTGGGACTCGGGCGCTTTAGCTTATCCCCGTGGCGCATCGTCCAGATCCTTGCCGAACCGCTGTCTGGCGACAATCCTTTACTTGGAGATATCGAGCGGCAAGTAGTATGGAGTGTCCGCTTACCCCGCGTGTTATTAGCCTGGTGCGCGGGTGCGGCGCTGGCGCTGAGCGGGGCCACGCTGCAAGGTGTTTTCCGTAATCCGTTGGTCGACCCGCATATTATTGGTGTATCCGCCGGCGCAGCCTTTGGCGGCACGCTGGCCATTCTATTAAGCTGGACACCGCTGTTTTTGCTGCTATCTGCGTTTGCGTTCGGCATGGTGGCGCTCCTGCTGATTTTCATGATGGCCGCCGCATTCGGTAAACAGAACGTACTGATCCTCATTCTGGCAGGTGTCATCCTCAGCGGCTTTTTTGGGGCGCTGGTCAGCCTGATGCAATATCTGGCGGATACCGAAGAGAAGCTGCCGAGCATCGTGTTCTGGCTGCTGGGTAGCTTTGCCACCGCACACTGGAACTCGCTAATGACGGTGGCGGTGCCATTAGCGCTTGCGGGTGGGTTGCTGTTGCGGCTGCGCTGGCACGTGAACGTGTTGTCGATGGGAGAGCAGGATGCGCGCGCGCTGGGTGTTGCCGTACAGCCGTTGCGTTGGCTGGTTTTGAGTCTGTGTGCTGCCATCGTGGCTGCTCAGGTGGCGGTCAGTGGTAGTATCGGCTGGATAGGTCTGGTGATCCCCCATGTCGCGCGCATGTTGGTGGGAGCCGACCACCGCCGTTTGTTGCCGGTGTCGTTGTGGCTTGGTGGTGGCTTTATGGTGCTGGTAGACGATCTGGCTCGCAATCTCAGTGAAGCCGAGATTCCGTTGGGCATTCTGACAGCGCTACTTGGCGCACCACTTTTCGCTGTGCTGCTGTATAAAACACAGCGCCAGGGGCGAGGACGCTAGCATGTCTATTATCAGGTTATCGACAGAAGAACTCGTGTATGGCTACCAACAGGGGCGGGGCTTTTTTTCACCGCTAAATTTGTGTTGTAGGGAAGGTGAGGTGACGGCAATTCTGGGAGCGAATGGCAGAGGGAAAACCACGCTTCTGAATACCTTACTGGGCCACTTATCGCCGCTTTCTGGGACAATCCAGCGTGAGGGGCGTATTGGTTTTGTGCCACAGATATTTACCCCACCGTTTTCCTACAGCGTTCTGGATATGGTACTGATGGGGCGCGCCGCGCGTGTTCGGCTGTTTACCATGCCCTCTGCGCATGATATTCGCGTGGCTCAGCATGCGCTGAACCTGCTGGGCATCGCATCGCTTGGCGAGTGTGAATTTAGTGCGTTGTCCGGCGGGCAGCGGCAGCTTGTGTTAATTGCACGGGCATTGGCATCAGAGTGTCAGATGTTGATTCTGGATGAGCCTATGGCGGCGCTTGATGTACAAAATCAGGCGCAGGTGCTGTGGCTATTGAAGGATCTGGCAAGGACGCAGCATCTGAGCATCCTGCTGACCACGCACGATCCTTCCCACGCGTTAGCAATTGCAGAGCAGGCGCTGCTCCTGATGGACAATCAGCATTATCTTTATGGCCGCAGCGATGAGGTTCTGACGGAGGCTAACCTGTCGCGTTTATACGGCATCCCGGTACGGCAGGTTTGTGTGGAAATCGCGCCGCAGCCGTATCGCGCGCTGATACCGATATTAACCATGACGGAGCGACCATGAGCGACCCTCTTCGCCTGTATGCAGCTGGCAGCCTACGCCTCGCGTTTGCTCCTTTGTTGACGACATTCAGTGAACGCTACGCGGTGGAGGTGATGTCGACTTTCGGCCCGGCCGGGCTATTGAGCGAAAAAATAATGCACGGCGACGCGGTAGATATTTTTGCATCGGCAAACTGTGCACATCCGCAGCGCTTGAAAACGATGGGGCTGGCGGAGGAAACCTCTGTGTTTACGCGCAATCACCTTTGCATCGTCATGCGTAATGTGGCAGAACTTACCACGCAATCCTGGCTGATGGCGCTGCTTGACCCGCGTTTTGTGCTTTCTACCTCAACGCCCGGCAGTGATCCCGGTGGGGATTATGCTTTTCAACTCTTTGATCGCATCGAACGCCTGCATCGGGGTTGGGGAAATCAGCTGCGAGACAAAGCGAAACCGTTAGTGGGTGGGGGGCTGGACCATGCGATTCCGACGGGGATGACGGCGGGGAGCTACCTGATTCGTACCGGGCAGAGTGATATGCACATTGGCTATGCCAGCTATCTGCCATTACTGCTCAATCAGCCGGATTTGCATGTGGTTCACTTACCCGATCCCTATCGGATTGATGCTGAGTACATGTTGGCCATCATGAAGCCAGCCCGACGTGAAGCACGACTGCTGGCGAACTACCTTTTGTCACCCGAAGGACAGGATTTTTTGGTGAATAGAGGGTTCGCCTCGTTGTTTTAGCGGGAGAACGGGAGGTAAATCGGTCAACGATGGCGAACTCTGCTATGATTGCGGCATATCTGCGCCGTTCTTTGGCTCGGCGTCACCTTCTGTTATTTCGTCCTTGGTAGAGTAATCACTGTGAGCACAACCTCTTTTTCTTCCCTCGCGCTGCCGGCAGAGCAGTTATCCAATCTTAATGAACTGGGCTATACCGATATGACGCCCGTTCAGGCGGCGACGTTGCCAGCGGTTCTGAGCGGCGCGGACGTGCGGGCCAAGGCGAAAACCGGTAGCGGCAAGACGGCGGCATTCGGGATTGGGCTGCTGGATCGTATTGTCGTGAGCGACTTTACCACTCAGGCACTGGTGCTGTGTCCGACGCGTGAACTGGCCGATCAGGTTAGCAAAGAGCTGCGTCGTCTGGCGCGTTTTGCGCAAAACATTAAGATTTTGACACTGTGTGGCGGTCAGCCGATGGGGCAACAGCTCGATTCGCTGGTTCACGCTCCACATATTGTCGTCGGAACGCCAGGGCGTATTCAGGATCATTTACGCAAGCAGTCACTGTCTCTGGATAGCCTGAAAGTGCTGGTGCTGGATGAAGCGGATCGCATGCTGGACATGGGGTTCACTGACGCCATTGATGATGTGATTTCCTATACGCCGTCCGATCGTCAAACCCTGCTATTTTCCGCTACTTACCCGGAAGAGATCGAACAGATCAGCGCACGGGTTCAACGCCAGCCGCAACGTTTTGAGATTGCAGATGATGTGGAAGAGTCGGCCATTGAACAACGTTTCTATGAGACGACGAAAGAACAGCGGCTGCCGCTGCTGATTGCCATTCTGAGCCATTATCAGCCAGCATCCTGCGTGGTGTTTTGCAACACGAAGCGCGATTGCCAGAGCGTATTTGACGCACTGGACATGCGTGGGATTAGCGTATCGGCGCTGCATGGCGATCTGGAACAGCGCGATCGCGATCAGGTGCTGGTGCGTTTTGCTAACCGCAGCTGCCGCGTGCTGGTTGCAACCGATGTTGCGGCTCGCGGTCTTGATATCAAAGAGCTGGCGCTGGTGGTGAATTTTGAGCTGGCTTTCGATCCTGAAGTTCACGTGCACCGTATTGGCAGAACAGGGCGCGCGGGTACGCAGGGACTGGCTGTCAGCCTATGTACGCCACAGGAAATGAATCGCGCTAATCTGATTGAAGACTATCTCGGTATGCGCATTAAGTGGACGTCGGCGGATGAGATTAGCCGCAGTGGTGAGGTTGCGCTCGAACCTGAGATGATGACGCTGTGCATAGATGGTGGCAGAAAAGCCAAAATTCGTCCCGGTGATATTCTTGGCGCATTAACTGGCGATGCGGGATTAACGGCGGCGGAAGTTGGTAAAATAGATATGTTCCCGCTGCATGCCTATGTGGCTATCCGTAAAGCCAGTGCTAAACGTGCGTTGCAGCAGCTCCAGAAAGGCAAAATCAAAGGGAAAAGCTGTAAGGCTAGATTGTTAAAGTAACCGGTATTTAATCGATCTGGCAGGGTAGGATGAGCGTCACGGTGTAACAGACAGGAGTGTTAAGAACGGATGCAGACAACAGAAATCGATCTGCGGCTTGCTGAAGTGAGCCAGCAGCTAACGATGGTACTGGTGCCGGGGTTGCGAGACAGCGATGACGAACACTGGCAAAGCCATTGGGAACGGCGTTTTCCTCACTGGCACCGTATACGTCAGCGGGAATGGTATCAGGCCGATCTGGACCGTTGGGTATTGGCGATCCGCCGTGAGATCGGCGTCTGTACACAGCCTGTGATTCTCATCGGTCACAGCTTCGGTGCATTGGCTTCCTGCCATATCGTGCAACAGGGTCAGGAAGGGATCGCTGGTGTCATGCTAGTGGCTCCTGCCGAGCCCCTGCGCTTTGAAATCGACGATCGCATTCAGGCAGCGCCGCTGCCGGTTCCTGCGCTGACATTTGCCAGCCATAACGATCCGTTAATGAGTTTCACTCGCGCCCAATACTGGGCGCAGGCGTGGAACAGTGAGTTAGTTGATGTCGGCGAGGCGGGGCATATTAATGCGGAAGCGGGGTTTGGTCCCTGGGAATATGGCCTGACAAGATTAACTGAGTTTTCGCAAGCGCTCGTTGCTAATCGTTAATCGGCCAGTTTCCATTAAGTAGCCATTCTGTATTATTAAGATAGCGTTATATTTTTCTTTAATGCCAGGGCAATGGGTTTATTTGTCTTGGCATCGATTTATTATTAAGACTGATCTTCCTGACCGCTTGAACCATGAATCATCTCTTGGATCTGCTGATAAACTTCGGCCGCAGATAAATTGCTATATGACGTCTTACTCTCAAAATGTAATACCTGCTCGCCACCAGAACTATGAAGTGCGCTCATGAGAGCCAAATCTTCCTGTGTGATGCGCTGTCCTGTAAAGGCATCAAACATTTCAGAATTACCATCTGGGTATTTAACCACGGACACAAGTTTACCGTTATACAAAGGAATACCCGTCATCGCCAAAGAATATTCAGTGGCAACTTTCTGCTGTGCCTTAACCTGTTCAGGTGGAGTGACATCTTTCTCTTCAGTAGCACGCTTCTTTTGAGACGACAGTGTGACCTTCGTGCTCTCGTTCGAGCCCGGCATATTTTGCGAGTCGGAATTTGCTGATGTGTCGGTTTTATTCCCCGGGCTGATGGCTGCAACGACAGTTGGATTAGCGGCTGCGCCAATGGGAGGCATGGTCGCCGGGGTTGTTGAACTCACGATTTGAATATCTGGAATCACCACAGTATAACTCCTTCTTATATCTATTTAATGCTGGTAATGGTTTTACCAGTGAGTTACTTCAGTGCGTTAAAACCACATGCGTTAATGCGCCATTGTTAAAACTCGTGCCGCCAACATAAGCAAGTTAATTATCTTACTTGGAAGAGGCATCAATCCGATGAGTATAATTTCCTATTATTCAACACGATGACGTTAACGACATGGTTCAATCAGAACACGATAAAACAGTATTTATGCCAAACACTATTTATGCAAAATGCAATTGCATTAAAAAACACCCTATCGAAAAGTGTATCGGCTGTTTTTTCTGCTTCATTAATATCCAAAAGGCATAAGATTTAACTTTTTGATTACCAATTGTGCGATTTTATGTGACCAGATCCCTCTATTTTTAAAAAATAGAAAACTATCATGGTATTAGCATGGGTTGGGGATACCGCTTGCTATGTATGTGCTCTACAAGCGCGAGTGAACGCGATACACTGTTTTCCTTGTTTTTTCCCTGTTAAGAAGTGCTATGCCCAGCATTAAACTCACGGTTAACTATTTGTATCGGCAATCCGGTGAAACGCGCGAAGCCTCACAGGCGACAGCCCGTATTTTTGTCGGTGATGAGCTTATCGCCACTGAAGTGGTGAGTGGTATGACGGAAAGTCCCGTCAATAAGTATCTGCACCACTCGGAGCCTGAAGGCCTGCCGGTACGTGTCGAATGGGATTGTCAGGGAACAACGGCCATGACGGTTTCTGAGGTAGAAATCTGTCCCTGCTGCCAGCATGATTAAAGGGATGTGCGACAGGTGTTCGCCGTTTTTGAACAACAGCGCTTTATGATTACACACTAAATAACACGAGTTGCAGAAAAATCAACGTATATGTGGCTTGAGGTATAACGGGTAGACAAGGTGAATATATGAGAGTAGCGGTATCAACCTTAATAGCCTGTGGACTGTGGACGGCAACATGGGGAGCGCATGCTGGCTGGTATGTCGTGAGCAATTACGAAGGCCATATTGGGCCTTATCCGGTGCATTTTTCATTGCAGAAATACGGTATTGACCAAGATAAGAATCTTTTGGGAAGTTACTTTTACGATAAATACCGAGCACCGATCCCTCTGTATGGTCGACTCTCGGAAACGTCGCTCGAGATCTGCGAAATTCATACGCCTCAGGATTATGATAAATATATCGTTCAGGGCGTTAAGTCTGACATGGATATGACACATTGCCCGTTTAAATTAACGGAAACGGGAGAAGAGCTCCGCGGCGAGTGGTCGAACGGAAAAGCGCGTTATGATGTTAGCTTACGGCGTGTCGCATCCTTTGACGATAGCGAGCAACCTGCCAAGGTAGAAGGGCAGGTCGATATTCCTTTCTGGGGACAAACGGAAACCCACAGTTTCGTCGGAGTGTATCAAAACAGCGATACGGGGATGGTTGTTGAGGGGATCAAGGCGATTAACAAGAAGAGCGGCAATGTCGATCAGCTTCTTAAACCTGATTTTCAACAATGCCAGTTCGGTTTTTTCATGACCCCGGTTTATATGAATATTGAGAACGGCGAAGATAATCGCAGCATCATGCTGAACTGCTATTCCCACGGCGGAGGGGATATTCTGTTGGAATATCGTTTTGATGCGAAAAATCAGCGTTATGACGTGTTTGGAGAGTAAGCGTCCTAACGTGGTAGGGAACTTGCTGACTATTATATAAGTTCCCTATATTATTTTGCAGCCTAAATATATTCATCTTCATTGTTGAAAATAAAAGATTTTGATTTCCTCTTTTTTCTTGTTAAAAGTGGATCTTCTTACGCTTTCATCATGGGTACAGTTTTTGTAGCTATTGATGGTATTGGTTTTAAACGGTTATTCTTTACTAAAGGAATTAATATGCTTTCAGGAAAGAAAACAAGTCTGGCATTCTCAATATTGTTCGCTACTTTTTCTTCGCATGCAGATACTTTCCCTAAATTAAACCAAACCTTGCCGTCTGGAATTGATGCACGGGCGATTGCACCGGTATTTGATTTTGATTCTGATGGTTGTCTTCCCAGCGCCGGAGTGAGCCGTAATGGTGTACAAAACGGTGGGCTTAAACCATCGGGAAATATAACAGGTGGGTGCCGATGGAGTAACTTTCTTGACTCATCAAATACACTGCATCGATATGCCTGTGTTAACTCTGGTGGTTCCCGTTATTGTGGCAGCTTCTACGCGCTCTATTTTTTAAAAGATCAGATACTGAACGGTGTAAATTCAGGCCACCGCCATGATTGGGAACATGTTGCGATCTGGACTAAAAATGGCGTAGTAACGCATGGTAGCTACAGTGCTCATGGTAAATTGACGACCAAAGATGCGGCGAGCATCGATAAACAGGATGGGCATCTGAAATTTGTTTATCACAAAGATGGTGCATTAACCCACGCTTTCCGTTTTTCTAAAACGAATGAACAAGCAGAAAATCCATATAAGAAATTTGTCACGCCAGATATTATCAGTTGGTATTCAATGTACGGTGATGGCATTAATAATCAGGAATTGCGGAACCGATTAAACGCGTTTGACTATGGATCGGCCTCGATTCCTCTTAAAGACAATAATTTCCTGAATAATCTGAATAATGGTCGGCCGGCTGGTTATCCAGAATTTACCGCTGCCAGCCTAACAGCATCAAAATAATTATGATAAGAGAGGTATGGTCAAACATACCTCTTCCTATTTTCGCACTTTTCAGTCTGATAAAATTCTTATGGAATAACCTATTGATGAATAAATTATAGGCAGGTATTAATGTATTTCACAGGTTGGTTGTTGTTTTAATCTGTAACGTAAACAGGATGGAGATCACCACGAAACCTACCGCAGTATATAGCACCGTCGTATAACCCCAATGCTGATAGAGAGCACCGAAGAACGTATTTCCTGCAAAGACAGCCAAATAGGTCACGGCACTGTTCAGCCCCATGATGGCACCGCGTTTCGATGCATCGGTTGTATTTAACCCGGTGATCAGCAAATTGACGCATAGGTGATTTGCGGTACCCAGAAAAAGCATCAGCACGCATACCGTTGATAAGTTATTTCCTGACAGCGCGAAAATAAGGTACACCGCCGCAACCGTAAGAAATGAGGCTGGCATAGCTACTCTGCTATTCACTTTACTTATCATAGCATCCAGAAAAGCTGCGGAACCAAAGCCGATACCGTAGCAAAGTGCGATCAGGCCGTTAGCACTCAACGGCTGGTGCAGTCCGTGGTACAGATAGTCGCCCAGATAGCCATAAACCCCATAAAAGGCGGTCATGAATCCGCCGCATGCCGCTAATAACGGTTTCACACCGGGCACGCTGAGTGCTGCCAGGGGAGATGATGAAACCCGAATGACGTTTTCATCTCGATTGCTCAAACGGGAAAGGATGACGATAGCCAAAACGGCGAGCCCACCGATCCCGAGATAAACGATGCGCCAGTGAAACTGCTCTGCCAGAATCGACGCGAGTGAAACACCGGCAACAAGGCTTAATGTCCAGCCGGTAAGAACAACACCCGTTGTTTTACTTTCCAGCCCCTTGGGAGCGATTGCCGCAGCGGTGGTGTAAATCGCGGGAATCGCTACGCCGGATGCAATACCTGCAATAAGCTGGCTGGCTATCAGCCATTCAACGGAAGAAGCAATCGCACTGGAAAGCAAGGCGACGACCAGCAGCATCATCGCGTTCTTCAACATCCTAAAGGCACCGAATCGATCGATGTATCGTGCCAGAAACAGAGCACTTAGCGCGGTTCCCAGACCAAACGCAGCTGAGGCCAGCATGACTGACTGTGTGACGCTCTTAAATGATGTGGCAAGCTCGGGAGCGATGGGGCCCATGAGTAACGAATTTGATCCAATCACGCCGATGCAGAACGTCAGGACATAAGCCGCGCTAGGAACACGAAGCGTGCGCGAATTCGCATGATGTTCGGCATGTTGATGTGGTGACATTGAAATTTCACTTTTTGCTTAATATGATTCGGAGAAAATACTATTAACCAAACAGAATTAGTTTTGAATAAGGAATTAGAGAATGAAAATAAATAAAGATGATATTAAGCCAAAAGCCATTCCTACTCGGGATATTGATGCCACAGACAGAAGATTATTAAGAGAACTGGTCGACGATGCTACGCTGAGCTATGCCGAACTAGGGGAAAAAGTCGCGCTTTCGGCTCCTGCCGCCCATGAACGGGTGAAACGGCTTCGGCGCGACGGTGTGATACGGAAAACGGCTGTGCTGCTCGATCCTGTCGCGATAAAAAAGAACCTTCTGGCATTTGTGCATGTTGATACTAGCGGTTGGGGCGTGTCATCAGAACTGATGGAGATAACGCGTAATTCTGATGTTGAAGAGGTGCATTCGGTTGCTGGCGATGCAGCACTGATCCTCAAGATTCGTACGGAAGACGCGCAGTCGCTGGAAAAGCTCCTGTTTCAGCTTTACGCGGTGCCTGGTGTTAGCTCAACACGATCTTACATTGTGTTGTCGACCTATCTTGAGCGCCCTGTACAGCCGAGCGATAGCTGATTGTCTGGTTGAGTCAGTAGGACGAGAGGTTTATATTCAGGCTATTGCTAAAATAGCAGGCAATAGCCTGAAGCAACATAGGTGTGACTATTACCCTTCGCTTGGATCTAAACTTGATATTTGTTCACTCATCGTTGCATTATGGCAGCGATAAGCATGAATCTGTTCTTTAATTGAATGATTATTCGCTTCTAACGATTCTATATTGCCGCATTTTTTATTTCTTTCTTTAACCCATGTTTCTTGAGACGCGTGGAATTTACTCTTTATGTCTTCAGGTGCGTCTTCCAATATTCCATATACGTCGGTGAAAAAGAAAAGATATTGGTCTTTTTCATTTTCAAGCGTTTTCTCTTGTGCAGTTTTTGTGATTTTTTTGGCATTTTCACTGAGCCAGGCGACACCATAAATTGCTCTGGATAGAGCATCATAGGATTTCTTTTCTACTTTTATTTCCTTTTCACTATCGAGAATACTGAGATCGTAGGAAAATGACGGAATGACAATCTTGTTATTACTGAGCCTATTATCTTTGCTTTCCCCTGTTTTAGTAAAAAGGTTATTGCTAATTTTATCCATTTCATCTTTTGTGTACAAAAGATCGTCTTCATTAAGAATGATGTCGATAATCTCCTGACTTACGGGAATTTCAATCCGTAGGCTACATGAAAACGCCTTTCCCCAGCGTGGCTGAGTTGATAATTTAGAATAAATTATGCTCACAGTATCAACAGATTGAGAAGAAGAATTATAGAACAGTGCTTTTGCACGGTCGGAAAACGTTTTTTTAACGACTTCCACTGCGTTGAGATCGCTGCATTGAAAGTCTTCCTTGGCATATGCTGACGTGCAAGTGAGGATAATTCCAACCATGACATAGAAGAGCTTTTTCATCTCTTGTCCTTGTTTTCAGTCAACCCAAGCTGTACCAGCCTTTCCCTAGTCATTTGTTGTTGGCAGGTATAAATTTTTGTCTGATCTTCCAGAGAGTGGCTTTGATTTGAGATGGATTTTATTGCCCCGCATTTTTTATTTTTATTTTTTATCCACTGCCGTGCATCCTCTTTCATCTGCCCTTTAATATAGTCGGGTAGGTTACTCCAATAAATATTTAATGCATTATCAGCCTCAGTGAACTCTATGATTGCTTTTTTATATTTAAAACGTGGTGATTGATCTTCCAGCCTTGCTGCATTTTCTTGTAACCAGGCCAGTCCATAAAGTGTGCGCGAGACTGCCTCATCATGTGGATACATAATATTGGTTTCTTGCTGATTATCAGCAATATGAACATTATAATAAACACGGTCTACTACGATGTATTCAGCTTCTTTTTTGTGGGGGGGAATAGTGAGAAGATAAATGCTTTTTGCTTTAGGATCTCCATTATCCATAAGCGGATAGTATTTTAAAAAATCTAACACAGTGGATGGGATTTTTATCTTGGCTTTGCCAAAGCAGCTTAGATTATTTTTTGTTTTAAGTTTTGTGATAATGATGTCATATTCAAATTCAATTTTTTTAATTGTCTCTAAAGATACACGATCGCTGATGGGTTGTGCTTTCTCTTGATCTTCTTTGATTAACGACTGCATGACGAGAGGACTACGGCACACAAGGTTATTTGCATTAACATAGTGTGATGAAACTATTATCAATAATAGAGATTTTATTATGATTTTTATCATTTTCAATTCCATTGAAATCACGTTAGCAGGACATGCAGATTCGTTTATCTGAAGATGAATAGGCATTGGCGCTGACCATCTTATAGGTCTCATTTGTTTTTTTGAATTGATAGATATAAGCCCTTTCGCCTGCTTCTTGTCTAAGTTCAGATTCCCTTTCGTTAAGTATATTGATGACAATTCCTTTGAGGCCCGGAGGAGAAACGGTGTCCATCTGGATATTAATAATCCCTGATGACAGCATATAGTAATTCATGACGAAGACCAAACCTGCATCCGTGTAGGATTTTTCAAAATATTTTTCTGACGGCGGTAGATTTTTTATTTCTTGCAGAAATGAAATAAAAGCTGATTTTCCATTTGAACCATTGAATATAAAACTGGAGTCAGATTCAAGTTTTGGCATTATTTCGTTGTTTTTATAACTGACTTTATCTTTTTTCGCTATGCTTACACCATAGTTAGCTGGAACAAAATAGGAATCAGTGAGTTCAATGAATTGGTTATAGTCTTTTTGTGATAATTTACTCTTTTGCAACACCGTGGTGAAGTCTGTAACAAACGTTGAGAAGTCTTGCGCATGTGCCCCAATGGAGAGAGGAAGAAAAAGAAAAGGTAAAATGCCGCTTTTTATATAATTCCGTTTCATAATAAACACACATTCCTTACAAATAGTGAATAAATTTTATTGATATTATAAGGATATTTATGGCTGCAAGTATATATTCTTTGTTATTCAAGCCACTATCGATGCTTTATTGGGACGTCTGCTACGTTTCGTGCTCCGTCCTGTCAGGACAATTTAGGTGCCATTCAAATGATACTTGATTCATTGTCAGTATGTTGAATCTTCAGGTATACATATAAATCAAGGAAATAAGGATGAGGTTTTTAGGTTTAATGCTGCTCTGTCGCGTTGTTCTTTTCTCGCCACTTTCTCTTGCTGCCGATGTGTCTAACGTTTAAGCAATGAATAGCTTAGTCTGTTCTGTTAGTACCGTTATAAATCACCACTTGTCGTAATCGGTCAAAATTTCACGCCAATGAATTGGATATGAACATGTGAACCGCCGATGTTCAGAATTTTCTGTTAATCCTTACCCTTGGCCTTGGTCATCTGTTATTAATAATATAACGGCCACGTTATAACAACGTTAACGCATAAAAAGGAGGTTACTCAATGATTTCGAAGGATAACGCAGAGCACTACGTTTGGGGAGATAGTTGTGATGGATGGTATCTCGTCAAAAGACAGGATATGAGTATTATTCATGAAAGGATGCCATCAGGAACTAGGGAAAAACGTCATTATCACTCAGAATCGAGGCAGTTCTTCTTTGTGCTCTCTGGAACCCTGACCATTGAATTAGAAGGTTCAGAGCACATAATCAATAAACATCAAGGCGTTGAAATTCCTCCGGGCACAAGGCATCGGGCCAAAAATGAATCAGATAATGATGTTGATTTCATTGTGGTATCACACCCTACGACTCGGGGAGACCGTATCGACCTTCTATAAAATACGCTTATTACCCTTTTCCGATTCGCTACTTATAGCGTATAGGCATATTAATTTAGCTGGTGCCGCGTGTTGAACTCGAAAAATGAACTAAAAGTGTACAACCTGTACTTCAGCACCAACGGTGCCAGCTATTTTTTCTATACGGTGGCTCATCATAGAAAATCTCCCACAGTGATGGTATCTGCATTATCGAACTTGCTATGCCAACATTTATACCAACAAAACAGCGTAGACTCCGGTAAAACGGAGTAGGGTTAAGTAGACTCGCGTGTTGTATTAACTTAATGAATAGAATGGAAAAAATAGACTTTGATGGACGTGCGTAGGCGAGATTATGGTGTCCCCAGCAGGAATCGAACCTGCAACTAGCCCTTAGGAGGGGCTCGTTATATCCATTTAACTATGGAGACGTGAAGCGCAGCCATTATACGCATTTTGGCTCTGAGAATAAGCACTTAACTGCGCGTTTGCTCAAAGTGTCGGCAATCAGAGCCTTATGCATGTTCTTTTTCCTCGATTTCTCTCTACGTCCTTCTCTTTTTCTCGCAGGGTATGATCATCTTCTAAAGATGTACTCGTCGTCTTTTTTACAAGGTGGGATGACGCGTTATGCCTCACTGATTTAGGTTGGCAGTGCTATGCTTTGAGCGGAACAATGAACTACCGTGTTGTCGTCCACGCAGGGGAGCGCGTTGTTACGATACCGCGTGTTGTCCTGATAAGAAAAATGGCAAGCCTCTGAAAAGGCAGTAATACGTAAGCCAGCGTAGCGATAGATCAAGAAAATGTTACACTGTTGGCCGATATCCCGTCCTTATCGTCCAGTTTGATAGGTTGGGCTGATAGTGGGAATACCCATTTTCGGTCACGGGTATATACCCCCAATAATTCAAGTTGCAGGACGAAACGTTAACGTTTTGAACAACGCAGAGCGTTGGCTCTCAGAGCGATGCTCAGTGATGAGCATCGTAACGCGGCAAGAGAGGGTCAAATTCGTCGAGAACGAATTTGATCAGCCAACGGCTGGCCTCCGGTGAGAGACAGGATGTCTCTCATTTCATTCCGATGAGCTTACTCAGGTAAGTGATTCGGGTGACTGACAAATCTGCTAAAAGCAGATTTGAGCGCGGCTTGCAGCGGCCTCAAGGGGGCGAGATACACACGAGTGTGTCGAGTAACGCAGCCAACGCACATGCGGCTTGAAGTATTACAGGTATAGCACACTATAAATCAGGGAGAACAGATATGAATTACCGCCTGAGTGGGGTGGTGTTTGCCAGCGTGTTACTGATCGGCTGCGCCAGTTCCGGGGATCGCGCTCAAGAAGGACGTTCTGATCCACTTGAAGGCTTTAACCGTACCATGTTCAACTTCAATTACGACGTCCTAGATCCTTATCTGGTTCGTCCGGCCGCTGTTGCCTGGCGCGATTATGTGCCGAAGCCCGCGCGCAATGGGCTGGGGAACTTCTTCAGTAACCTGGAAGAGCCAGCGACGATGGTAAACTATTTCATTGAAGGCAAGCCGTATAAAGCGATGATTCACTTTAACCGCTTCTTCCTGAATAGCTTGCTTGGGATGGGCGGTCTGATTGATGTCGCGTCGATGGCTAATCCTAAATTGGCGAAAGAAGAGTCTCGTCGTTTTGGTAGCACATTGGGTAATTATGGCGTGGGCTATGGACCTTATTTGGTCGTGCCGGGCTACGGCAGTGCTACCCTGCGTGAAGATGGCGGTGACGTTGTGGATACGCTGTATCCGATGCTGAGCTATCTGACGTTCTGGATGTCTGCGGGTAAGTGGGCTATCGAGGGACTAGAAACGCGAGCGCAACTGTTGGATTCCGATGGTCTGCTGCGTAACTCTTCCGATCCGTATCTGATGATGCGTGAAGCCTACTTCCAACGGCATGACTTCCTTGCCAGCGATGGGCAAATCACCCCGCAGCAGAATCCGAATGCCGCTGCGATTGAAGACTCGCTCGACGAGATTGATTCAGCGAACTAGCCCAGCATATTTTTGCTCATTTCAAAGGCACCTGCGGGTGCCTTTTGCTTTTATAAAACACTGCTAAACTTATCGTTACCCCACTGATTCTGTGGTTTGTTTCTTAAAAGTTATTACTTTGTTGTCCATTTATTTACTTACTAAAATTTATTTCCTTTCGTCAGATAACAATAATGCAACGTCGTTAACCGCTATTGATGCTCACGGTGGTTGAAATGCATCAGCACGCTGATTTTTTTGTTAGCGAGGTGATTAACAAAAAGGTCATAAGAATGATGCCTTTTACCGATGGTGGCATGGTCGTGTGTTAATGAATGCGTGAAATTCTATTTACCTGCACTTATAAAAATAGAGATATAAGCATGAAAAAACTACTTGCTATGTTCTTCTGCCTGACCGTGGTGGTGAGCACCCCACTGGCGATGGCTGAAGATGCTAAAACGACAGAGAAGACAACGGATGTGGTACTGATCGGCGGGGGGATTATGAGCTCTACGCTGGGCGTGTATCTACAAGAGCTACAGCCAGATTGGTCTATCGACATGGTTGAGCGTATGGATAACGTGGCGGAAGAGAGCTCTAACGGCTGGAATAATGCCGGTACGGGCCACTCGGCCTTCATGGAGCTAAACTACACGCCGGATAATCCCGACGGCCCAATCAATATCAGCAAAGCGCTGGAAATTACCGAAGCGTTTGAAGTCTCGCGCCAGTTTTGGTCTTATCAGGTGAAAAATGGTGTGCTGAATAATCCGCACGCTTTCATTAACAGTGTGCCGCATATCAGCTTTGTCTGGGGCGACGAAAACACCGCGTTCCTGAAACACCGCTATGATGCGATGCAGCATAGTACGCTGTACCGTGGCATGGAGTTCTCTGACGATCCAAATACGATCAAAGAGTGGGCTCCGTTGGTGATGGAAGGTCGCGATCCTGCTCAAAAAATTGCAGCAACCCGTATGCCTATCGGTACTGACGTGAACTACGGTGAAATCACGCGTCAGTTAGTTGGTGCGATGAAAACCAAGTCCAACTTTGCGCTGCATCTGAATTCAGAAGTGCGTGATATCAAGCGTAATGCAGACAACAGCTGGAGCGTGACTTACGCCGATCTGAAGAACGGCGAAAAAGAGAGCGTGATTAAGGCAAAATTCGTCTTTATCGGTGCGGGTGGGGCGGCACTACAATTGTTGCAGAAAACCGGTATTCCTGAGGCCGATTTGTACGGCGGCTTCCCGGTTGGTGGTGAATTCCTGGTGACAGAAAACCCGGAAATCGTGAAGCGCCACATGGCAAAAGTGTACGGCAAAGCCTCTGTGGGGGCACCACCGATGTCCGTTCCTCATCTGGATACGCGTATTTTTGACGGCAAGCCAGTCTTGCTGTTTGGGCCATTTGCCACTTTTTCCAGTAAATTCCTGAAAAATGGTTCGCTGTGGGATCTTATCGGTTCTGTGACCTTCTCCAACGTAATGCCGATGACGCACGTCGGTCTGGATAACTTCGATCTGGTGAAATATCTGGTCGGTCAGGTCATGATGGATGATGACGATCGCTTCGCTTCATTGCAGGAATACTTCCCGAACGCGAAGAAAGAAGATTGGAGACTGGCGATTGCAGGCCAGCGCGTTCAGATTATCAAGAAAGATGATGATAAAGGTGGCGTGCTGAAGTTGGGTACTGAGATCGTCAGCTCACAGGATGGCTCGATTGCCGCTCTGCTGGGAGCTTCTCCGGGCGCGTCAACTGCAGCGCCGATTATGCTGAGCCTGCTGCAAAAAGTGTTTAAAGATAAAGTGGCGACGCCAGAATGGCAAAGCAAGCTGAAAGAGATTGTTCCGTCTTATGGTCAGAAGCTGGACGGTAATATTGAAATGACCAATAAAATCCGTCGCTACACCAGCAGCACGCTGGATCTGGATTATATTGAGGTTAAGCCTGAGTAATTGGTATTAATTGGAATAACAACGTAAGTAAGGCCGCGAAAGCGGCCTTTTTTTATCGTGTTTCTACGGTATATCGGGCAATAAAAAAGCAGGAAAGTTGCCTTACCTGCTTTTATGTAGAAATCCGTAGATTACTTAGAACGCATAGTTGAAGTTCACGCCGTACAACCATGCTTTACCTTTAGAGGTAAAGTCATATTGGACAGCATTGAAGGCACCCGGCGCACGTTCGTTGATAGTCACGCTCTTGCCATGCATGTAGGACACGCCAACGTCAACCGACGCGTCTTTGTTAAATGCATAGGTTGTGCCTGCGCTCAACCAGAAACGATCTTGATCCGGGATGGAGATAGAACGTCTGTCGGCTGGTACTGGGCTGTCATCAAACGCGATACCGCTACGGAACGTCCAGTTATCGTCGTGATAATAGGTGGTGCCGAGTGCGATACGGTAAGCATCACGGAAGTTTTCTTCTTTCTGGAACAGTGTGTTACCGCTATTACCTGTTGCTTTCAGCTCTTGGAACTGGCTCCAACTGGTATAAGTCAGGCTGTAGTGCACCGCCCATTTTGGTGCCACGCGGTGATAGGCAGAGGCTTCCCACATTTCCGGCAGATTGAGAGTCAGCTTACCTGGAACGGTCGCACCATTGAGGGCACCTGGCCCAGCGGGCAGTTGGTTGCTGTAATCGCCGTTAAAGTCGATATCGACTTTAGAACGATAAGTCAGGCCGACGCGGTTGTTTTCATCGATTTCGTACAGGATGCCGGCATTCCAACCATAGCCCCATTCTTTGCCTTCTAATTTCGCTATCTCAGTGGTGCGCGGCAGTGCTGTACTGAGATCGCCGAGATGACGCGTAATTTTGGCATCGGCATAGACGGCGTTAACACCCAGACCAAAGCTGAAATGCTGGTTCAGACGATAGGCTGCGCTCAGGTTCAGGTTTGACGTCAACAGGTCGGTTTTACCGCCAATAGATCCTGCTGCATAGCTATCGTTGAATTCCGTTGCCAGACCGTAGTTGGTGGTGGCTGACGCGCCAATTGCCCACTGTTCGTTAAGCGGCATGATGAAATGCAGGTTCGGTACCCAGGCATGTGGCGCGATATTTTTGGCGCTAGCATCATTTCCTGTCAGTCGGTTTGAACCGCTGACATCAATATCTGGGTTGATGTAAGTGACGCCACCGGAAAATGAAGGACGGTCAAACATGGTCATGGTTGCCGGGTTACGGCTACCTGAGGCCGCGTTGTCGGCTACGGCACCTTCACCAGAAAACGCGCGTCCCAGACCCGATGATGAGTATTCATTTAGCTGGAAACCAGCCGCGGACACATTTGCTGAAAACAGGGCCACCGCAACAGCAATTGTGGATTGTTTGAACAGGTTTTTCTGGCTCATGACCAAAACCTCTTTATATGCTTGTTATTTAACGTTGTTACACGGGGTAACAAGGGACGCGCATTGTAGGGGGCGCACTCAGCCTGACAAATCAGACCAGTTGCCAAAGTATAAGTTGGGAATACGAGAATGTTGCGCTTGTGTATTAAAAATATTTCCAAAATGATGCAAAATTTAGATCTGCTTAACGTTTTGGTTAATTTTTGTGAGGAACTATTACTCGGTTTTTACTGCCTAATAACACCTTAATGTGACTGATATCACTAAAATTACGGGTGGGCATGAAGTACTGGTGCTGCTTTAGGATGAGGGAGTAAAATATAAGGAAGATAGAAATATTTGAACTGGATCATATCTCCCGCGTCTTAAGCCTCAAGAGGAAAGCATCATGACGAACGTAATCAATAAATGCAGTGCTGAAGAAACCGCAGCCTGCTGCTGTGTCGATGTCGGCACAATCATGGATAATACAGATTGCACGGCGTCTTACAGTAAAGTGTTCAGCGATCGTTCTGATGCGGAGGCGACACTCGCCACTCTGACGGCAAAAGCGCATGCGGTGGAGTCTGAACCTTGCGACATCGCCAGCACGCTGGAGGAGGTAGACGGTGGTGTTAAATTGGACATCGATTTTACATTCAGCTGCCAGGCTGAAACAATGATTTTCCAGCTAGGCCTGCGTTAAGTCTCCTTCTGGCAAGTATTGCCTTATTGCATAGCTTGCCAGACTCGTTTTTTATTTCTCTTCGCTGTTATTCACCAATGTTGGCGGTGTCATCACTTATTAATTCTCCCGATACGCATGTTAATCGGCCATATAATTGGTCGGTATGTTGCCGGGTTTCCCCAGAGTTCTGCGATATCTTCATAAAAACGATGCAGCGTTTCCTCCTGTCCTGCCTCCCTAATGCTGGCGACGGCAGACCAGGTTGAAATGTAGCCGATGAGAGCTTCCAACGGCCATTCAAGGTGGATGTTCAGGGGCGGTGCGTCGATCTCGTCAAAGGGAAAAGGGATGTCCCTATACCCATTATCAACCAGTTGGCGTTCGGCAGGCCAAAACGGGCCAATCTCGTCGTCATAAAACTGACGAAATCTGTCGTTCAGATCGTCATCAAGCTGCATAACCCCATAGCTGATGAGCGCCAATATTCCTAGAGGGACTGCCACCCTGTGCACCTCCCGGTAAAACGCGTCCAGTTTGAACCAATGTGCAGCCTGTGCCGCGGTAATCAAACTGTAACTGAGCGGTTGTCCCGGCAGTGTTTCGGCGGGGGAACATGCATAATGGATACGGTTGTGTGCAATAGCGTTACGTAGCTGGCTATCGCTGGGATCGATACCTTTTACAACGTCGAAATGTTCAGCTAGCTGTCGCGTAAGCTGCCCGGTCCCGCACCCCACATCCAGCGCGTTTTGGGTATTGGGTGCGAGACTGGAAAGGTATTCTGCCAGTTCGGGTGGGTATTGGGGGCGGTAACGAGCGTAGTTTTCCCCACCGGAGGCAAACCAGTTTCTGCTTTCTTCGGTTGTGTTAGTCATCTTTATCACCTGAGGCGTGTAATTCTGCACGCGCTATCTGTATTCGTTTTTCAAAGCTCTGCTGTTCCAACGCCGATGCCAGAGCTTCCAGCCCCTTCATCAACGGCCAGCCCGCGTCTTTTTCAAGCTGTTCAATGGCAAGGAAAATGGCTTCCCAGCAGCTCTCTAGTCGATCAACGAGTTGAATGCCTGCTGGTGTCAGCCTGAGCGCAAATTTACGCCCATCGCTGAGCTGTTCGCGCACAAGAATGCCGTCCTGCTCCATTAACGTGACCGACTGGCTGATCGCGCCCTGTGTCAGATGCGTCGATTCGGTGATGTCCTGCACGGTCTGAGCGCCAGCGACAATTGAACGCAGGATCGGTGTAAATCGTGGACGATAATTGAGTGACATGGCGCGGTAGTTTGCCTCCGACCCTTTATCAACCAATTCAGCGGTATACCTCAGTAGCTCGCCCAATCCAGGTTTAATTTTCAAAAGTGCCTCCCTAATGGAAATAAATACATTAGCGCTAATGTATTTTGTTGGCAAATTCCTTTGCGTAAAGATTGATGGAATAAAGGCCACGACCCGCATGCTCTTCACACTTTTATGTTGCGCGGCTTTGCGTAATGTAACTATCTGGTTAACAATGAAATCAGGTCTGACCTGTTGTGCGCGTACTTTATTTTTGGTTAACGGAAGTATTTTCGGTTAACAGGAGCGTTTATGAGCGAGGTATTACCTCTGATAACCCGCCGTGGCGATCGCATTGCGTTCGTGAGCGGATTACGCACCCCATTTGCCCGGCAGGCAACGGCCTACCATGGCGTACCTGCCATTGAATTAGGCAAACTTGTCACCAGTGAACTTCTTGTTCGCACGGGTATCGATCCTGAGCTGATCGAGCTATTGGTGTTCGGGCAGGTGGTTCAAATGCCTGAAGCGCCGAATATCGCCAGAGAGATTGTGCTCGGTACGGGCATGAGCGTGCATACTGATGCGTATAGCGTTTCACGCGCCTGCGCGACCAGCTTTCAGGCCGTCGCCAATGTAGCGGAAAGTATTATGGCAGGCACGGTGGAAGTCGGTATTGCCGGAGGGGCGGACTCCTCTTCCGTATTGCCCATTGGTGTCAGTAAAGCACTGGCCAGAACGCTGGTGGATATGAACAAGGCTCGAACGCTGGGCCAGAAGTTGAGATTGTTAAGCGGCCTGCGCCCGAAAGACCTGCTCCCGGTGGCACCTGCCGTGGCGGAGTATTCCACCGGGTTGCGCATGGGCGATACCGCCGAACAGATGGCAAAAACCTACGGCATCACGCGTGAAGAACAGGATGAGCTGGCGCACCGTTCGCACAGGCTAGCGGCCCAGGCCTGGGAATCTGGCGTGCTGCGGGATGAGGTCATGACGGCGTACGTCCCGCCTTATGAGAAGGCGCTGAGTGAAGATAACAACGTGCGCCATGATTCCGCCTTAGAGCAGTATTCTCGCTTACGTCCGGCGTTCGATCGCCGACACGGTACGGTGACGGCGGCAAACAGTACGCCGCTAACGGATGGTGCGGCAGCGGTCTTGATGATGAGTGAATCCAAGGCCAAAAGTTTGGGACTTACGCCGCTAGGCTATCTGCGCAGCTATGCATTCAGCGCCATCGGCGTGCAGCGCGATATGTTGTTGGGGCCGGCTTATGCTTCTCCACTTGCGCTGGCAAGGGCGGGCGTGGCGTTGGCCGATCTGACGTTAATTGATATGCACGAAGCCTTTGCCGCCCAGACGTTGGCAAATCTGAAGCTGTTTGCCAGCGATGAGTTTGCCCGAAGCCAATTGGGCAGAAACGCCGCGCTGGGCGAGGTGGATCGCGCTAAGTTCAACGTGCTGGGTGGCTCGATTGCCTATGGTCATCCTTTTGCCGCTACTGGTGCGAGGATGATTACCCAAACGTTGAATGAACTGCGTCGTCGCGGTGGCGGACTGGGCTTAACCACCGCCTGTGCGGCGGGCGGGCTAGGCGCGGCAATGGTACTGGAGGTGACGCCATGAACGATCAACAGTCTTTCCTCACGGCAACGGAAAGCCAGTCTGCGTTTTCCCTCACCATTCGGCCAGACAATATTGGCGTGATTAGTATTGATGTCCCCGGCGAGAAGGTGAATACGTTAAAGCGCGAATTTGCAGAACAGACTCTCTCGGTCTTCGAGCTGGCGCGGCAGCACGCGACGCTCAGAGGACTCATTTTTATTTCTGCCAAGCCTGATTCGTTTATTGCTGGCGCAGATATCACCATGTTGAGCCAGTGTGGCAGCGCCGAACAGGCAGAAACCCTGGCGAAACAAGGGCAGGAAACATTTGACCTCGTTGCTGCACTACCTTTCCCCGTTGTGGCCGCGATTCACGGTGCCTGCTTGGGCGGTGGGTTAGAGCTGGCATTAGCCTGCGACTATCGCGTTTGCTCGCTAGATGAAAAGACGGTACTAGGGCTACCTGAAGTCCAACTTGGCCTCCTTCCCGGCTCGGGGGGAACGCAGCGTTTGCCACGTTTGATTGGTCTGGATAGCGCATTGGATCTCATTCTTACCGGTCGCCATCTCCGGGCGAGTCAGGCGCTGCGGCAAGGGCTGGTTGATGAGGCTGTCCCGCACGATATTCTACTGGAGACGGCTGTCGAGATTCTCAAAAAAGGTAAAAGGAAGGTGGTGCCGTTGGGCTGGCGTTCGCGTTTGCTAAGCAGCCCGGGTATTCGCCATCTGCTTTTCAAAATAGTGAAACGCAAGACCCGCGCGAAAACACATGGCAACTATCCGGCCACTGAAAAGATCATTCAGGTGGTGCGCCGGGGAATAGAAAAAGGTCGTGAGGAAGGATATCGGCAGGAGGCGCGAGCGTTTGGCAAGCTGGTGATGACGCCGGAATCTGCCGCACTACGCCATTTGTTCTTTGCCTCGAATGCGTTAAAGAAAACCTCCGGCTCAGCCTCTGAGGCGAAGCCGATCCATCGTGTTGGCATTCTCGGTGGCGGGTTGATGGGCGGAGGGATCGCCAGCGTTACGGCAACGCGCGGACAATTGCCGGTGCGCATTAAAGATATCAATGAGCAGGGTATTAACCATGCGCTGAAGTACAACTGGCAATTGTTGACCAAGCGTGTTCAGAGTAAACGGATGAAGCCAACGGAGCGTCAGCGCTTGATGACGTTGATTTCCGGTAGTACGGATTATCGTGGTTTTGAACATGCGGATATCGTCATTGAAGCGGTCTTTGAAGATCTGGCGCTGAAGCGGCAAATGGTGGTGGAGATTGAAGATCATGCTGCGCCCCATACTATTTTTGCATCAAATACCTCATCGTTGCCGATCCATCAGATTGCGGAGGGCGCGCGTCGCCCGCAGCAGGTCGTTGGCCTGCACTATTTTAGCCCGGTGGACAAAATGCCATTGGTTGAGGTTATCCCGCATGCCCACACCAGCGCAGAGACGGTTGCGACGACGGTTGCTCTGGCGAGAAAACAGGGGAAAATTGCAATCGTCGTGAACGATAGCGCGGGATTTTATGTGAATCGCATATTGGCGCCTTACATCAATGAGGCGGCTTATTGCCTGCTGGAAGGAGAACCTGTTGAATCGATTGACTACGCGCTGGTGCGTTTTGGTTTCCCCGTTGGTCCGCTTGCGCTGCTTGATGAGGTCGGTATTGATGTCGCAACCAAAATCGTACCGGTGCTGAGTGAAGAACTCGGCGATCGCTTTACCTCTCCGCCCGCGTTTGATGCGATCCTGAAAGATGGGCGCAAAGGGCGTAAGAATGGCAAAGGGTTCTATCGGTACAGTAAAACGCGCCGTTTCTGGCACACGAAAGAGGTCGATAGTTCGGTTTATCCACTGCTGGATGTGACACCAAAGGCGCATATCGATCCTGCGTTGATCAGCCAGCGTGCCGTGATGATGATGTTGAATGAGGCGGCGCGTTGTCTGGATGAAGGCGTGATTCAATGCGCCCGTGACGGCGATATCGGTGCGGTATTTGGCATTGGTTTCCCCCCTTTCCTTGGCGGCCCATTCCACTATATGGATCGTCTGGGGATGGAAACGGTCGTGAAAACGCTGCTGGTACTGCAACAACAGTATGGCGATCGGTTCGCACCCTGTGAACGTTTACTCACGATGCGGGAAGGCCAGCGGACGTTCTATCCGCCAGCCGATGAGGAGCATAACGTTAGTTTATCGTGACGTTAATCGTGACGGTGTCTTTATACGTCCCCTCCGGTTTATTTGCCTGACTGGCATTAATGCGGGCGGTGTACGGGATATTCTGCGTAATTCCCGTTCCCGCCCCGCTATAATCGTTAGTTTCTGTCCACGCGACGTTCCCAGTACGGTAGAGCTGGTATTGCAAGTAGTAGGGCGTACCACCGACGGTTGCGGTCATTCTGCGCCAGTTGGCATCATCAGGATGGGTACTTACGAGCTTAACGGTATACGCGCCCAGCAGCGTACAGCGAACGCCGAGGTTATTGTTGACCGCTGCAAAGTTAGCGGGAAAGGCCGCCGTACCAAAGCTGATATTTGGCGCACTGGTGATCTGGCAATCATTGGTGATGTTCATGGTGATATTGAGCGTTGAGGTCGTTGATCCTTCCTCGTACAGGCAGGCTGTCACACCTAATACCGTCACGCCTAGTGAGCAAAGCCTGTAATCCCATTTGATCGTTACCGTATCGGTATAAGTGCCGGCGGATACGTTGTTGCCGATACTGGTACGGACATAGATCGGTATGGAGCCATCTGATGAGTTGAACAGGCCTAATATTCCCAGAAAGGTGGTTTGGCTCCAGGTGTAGGTCGAATTGATGTTATAGGGCGTACCGCAGCCAGAATCCATACACAGGTTGTAAGGAACATAGTCTGTGCTTGTCCCTCTGCGCATCCGCATAGTGGTGCCGCTGGGGTTACTGTCGCTCTGTATTGTGGCGGTGATGGTATTGGTGCTGTTTAGGCTCAACAAACTCCCCGTGCAGCGAAACCCACTTCCCGATGCCACGATTTGTGGCGCACCGTTAACGCCGACAACGGAAGAACCATAAGGCCCTAGCGTGGTGTTGCTGGGCGGCGTGGTACAGGCAGCGTAGCTAAAAGGTGCGTAATACAGTGTCATCAGCAGGAAGGCCAGATGTAACCAACGGGCGGATCGCCGATTGGTGGCGAAGAGGTGCTGGATCTGCGGTATCGGGGTCAGCATCGTTTTATCCTTTTGGATCAGTCTGGCAGGTAAGCGGGCCGATGGTTGCCATCATGGTCTGTGATTCCGGCAGTGAGAACGCCACGCGGCAAAGCCGTCCATCTTCTTGTTTAAAACGTAAGCGGTTAGAGGTTCCCAGATTGGCGAAGTAAGCTAAACCATCGTAGCCACTGATCGTGGTGTTGCCGCTGGCTTCGTCTGTTATCCAGGTGCCGATGGTGAGCGGGTTGCCATCCGTATTACGCAATCGGATATTGGCGGATCGCACGACATGAACAGGGAATTTCACGACGGTGCCGCTGCCTTCTTTTACCGACACGCGAGATTCCACCTGTGGGGTCGTGACGTTGGCTGGCAGTTGTAACGTATCGATTTCCACTTTCGCGGGGTAATTGGACACGACCCACGGTACGAGTAAATGGCCGCGCTTGTTGGTTTTCCCCACCAGTTGGTTTTCATATTTTACCGGGACATCAGGGTATCCATCGGTATCGACAACAACAAAGGCGTCGTTAATACGATTGCTAGGGAAAAGCCCTCCGTTCATGTAGATCAGCGAACCGCTCAGTTCCCCCCACTGGGTGGAGCTTCCTTCATTGCCATAGGTTCCGCCAGCCACCATGGCATAAGGGCCGCGCCAGTTAAGCGAACCTTGATGATAGGGATTTTTGCCCGCACCATACGCGGCGTCCCAACCGAATCCGCCCTCTGTCGGCGCGGTACGATTCACCCCGACACGCGGGGAATAATCACCATTGTTGTCGCGCTGAACGCCAGCATTGATGCTGCTGTTGTTGCCAAAAGGCATCACGAACTGGATCTGGGCACTGTAGCCGTTTTCTCCCAGCGCTTTGTTAAAGGCGAGATAAATAGCGCTGCCTTGCCAGACCTGTCGGCTGAAAGAGAGGTTCAGCAGGCGGGTACGGGCTGAATCGTAGGCACGTATATCGAAATAACCCACGCCGAACGAACCATTGCCCGCACCGAAGATTTGGCTGCTGATCGTTGCCTGATTACTTTCCCGGCTGAGGCGGCCTTCTGTGATCGTGGCTGTTAAATCGCGGTATTCTTCACTGCGTTTGGCATGTTGAACGCTCAGGCCAAAGGCGGAGGTGTAGTAGGAGTAGCCTGCGGTGTATTGGTGTCCGGTCGCTTCCTTTTCGCTCTGACTGTAGGAGGAACTCAGTGTTCCCCAGCGGCCTAGGGTAAAATCCGCCCCCGCGCCGATCAGATAAAGATCCTTCACGGCTTCGCCATGCGCTGACACCGTTAGCTTATTGGTCAGCCCATACCGATAGATGCCGCTGAGGGCGGGATCATCGGTATAGGCATTATTCTGTACACCATAGTTCTGGCGCAACACACCAGCGGACAGATCAAAGTCGCTTAACCCTTCTCGCAGCAATGCGTTGGAGACGTAAAAAGGGATTGTAGTGGAAATCTGCCGCCCCTGAGCGTCCGTCGTAATGACGGTCGCTTCCCCTGCGCCGTTCAGATAAGGCGTATTCGTGAGGGTGAAGGGGCCAGCATTCAGGTTGGTGCTATTCGCTTTATAGCCGTTGATAAAGAGATCCAGTGTGCTGGGTACGGCGGCCGTACCGGTATATTGCAGCATTGGATAGGTCACAATGTCCGGCCGAAGACCGAAATTGCGGGCAACACGCAGGCCGCCCATACGCACCGAGTTGCTCCACGTCAGAGAGTTGCTAATCAGATCGCCAACCTGATAGGTGATCATGTGTTCGTTATCGTTGTAGCGCCAATAGGTATCGAAACGCTGATAGCTATTTTGCTGCGTGGCATTGCCGCCTGAAGTGAAATAGTAGATCCCCGTATTGGATAAGGTTCCGTAGGGGCTGAAAAAGCGCTGCTCCATCCAACTGTTGAGCGAATCCGAATTGCCGCGGGGTGAGGTGTAATACAGGTTATAGTTGAACAACAAACCGGGGCTGCTGCGGGCTGGGAAATGCGCCATGTCTTGCCCTCCGCCGTCAACGGATTGCTCCGGCAGCCAGAATGTGGGTACGGTGAGCTTTAGCTGCTGTATGGCCTGATCGTGATCGGCGGTGACCTCTGGCAGCGTGCTGATATTGACGAGCCCCGTGCTTTGATCTGGTAGGCGGACGTGATTCGAACGTAGCGTTGTTGCATCCACATAATAATTCCCCTCACGATAGGTGACGGGCACAACCGTATTATCACTTTGTCCGTTAACGGAAAGCGTTAAATAGTAAACGGATTCGCTAAGTGATGGCATGGCGCTGGGGGGCGCAGGAAGATCGGTATAGTCTTCCGCGAGAAGGGGCTCAGAATAAAACAGTGCAAGCGGGGCATACATGAGCAGGGGCAAAACACCTGTTTTTATCGTCATGTCTGACCTCACCATGGCCGTACGGTCAATAAATACGCCTCTGTCGTTAACCGCTCCATCATTCACGTTTAATCAAGATGGGATCGGTAATATCGATCAGGTGAGTGAAGAGCTGCATCGCCGCGCCGGGTGTGGATATGCCAGCGGGGAGCGGCCAGCGCATCTCTTGCCCCGGTAACACATAGCCTAAAAAGCCGTCGGTTAACGTGGTCTTGCTTCCTTTTCCGCTTCGGTCTGCGGACCAATAGACGTTACTCAGACGGGCATGCACCACGCCGCGGTTGCGGACATAAAGATAGTTTTTTCCCCCAACGGCACTGATTCGCCAACTAAGCACGGGCAGCGTAGGTTCGGCGTTGGTTCGCCGTTTATCGGGGCGAGTATGTGTCCAGACACCTTCACCATCAAGGAACAAGGGCAACAGATAGCGCATCTGGAATTGCAGTCCCATCTGCGGGGCATCTTGTTGGTAGGGAGCGGAAATTTCATCAATGATGATACGGTAGGCCAGTTCAGTATTGGCGGGGGCCGAGTTGACGCGAATTAGGCGTATCATATTGCGTTTACCTGGTTCCAGCGTCATGAACGGTGGTGTAGCAATCACGTTACTTTGTTCGGCATAACGATCCTGAAAGTCTATTTGCTTCCAGGACATGATGCGGATTTGTAAACCGACGGGGGCAGTGCCTTTATTTTCCAGCCACAGCGCCGAACTGTTCTCATCTGATTCAATGACCTGATAAATTGGCCAAACGAGAATAGAGCTGGCAGCAAAACAAGATAAGCTGATACCGCTTAACAAAAAGATCATTGCCCGAATAAAAAACGTCATTTTCCTTTTCATCCTGTATTTACCCTGTTTTATTTTTAATAAGTCAGGCTGACGGTCACATTATCGGTATAAACCCCTGCGGGAGGCAGAGGTGTGCCGCCAAAATAGCGGGCATAAACGGTGTAAGTCTGGGCTGTAACCGGAAAAGAGACGATACTGAGCGCCAGACTTCCCGTTCCCCATACCTGCGTGCGTGCGGCATCACGATAAAGTTGGTAGGCCAATAGCCGCGTCCCTGCTGCATTTTTCAGATAACGCTGTGTACTGCTGCCACCATTGATGCCGTAGTCCAGTTCAATGATGGCGTTAATGCCAGGCGTACAGGTGGCGATAATCGAACCGCCTGCACTTGTGCTGGCAACATCCACGTTGGTGGCCGTGGCACTGCGCGTCCCGAAATTAAGTGTGCCCATATTGGGTTGACTGCTTGCCGTATTGGTACCAAACACACAGCCTTTTTGTATGACTGCTTCGACGTCAAAAGTGCTGCTGACCGTGAGCGCCATCGTCACCGTAGGAACTAGGGAGCCAAACAGCAGAAGTGACGACATCAATGCCGATGGAAAACGCATCGCTATACCGGTGGCTACTCAGCCTGAATGACGATACGGGAAATGCCAAGAGCCGGCTGTGGGGCGTAGGCAGTAAACACGATATCGCTTATAAGACGTGGTGGCATAACGGCTCCTTTTCTTGCGGATCAATGACCCTAAAAAGGCCGACATGTAAATATGTCAGCCTGTAAACCTTCACCATACGAGAGTGGCAGCAACGGTATCGGTATAAGAACCCGCAGAGGGTGACAAAACCGTTTGGTCTGATGGTTGAATTCGCGCATAGACCGGAACTAATTGTGGGTTGCCTGTTGCAGCAATCGCAATACCCGTTGTCCCTGTGGCTGTAAGCTCGGTGCTACGGGTGCTGTCGCTGTATAAACGATAAGGAACGTTATACGCTCCTGTCCCTGGTGCGAGCCTGCGTAGTGGCCCACTGTCGTTGAGCCCTGCGCCGATGTTCAGCGTGGCAGGGGTGCCAACAGAGCACGTGACAGTAATCCCTGTGCCCCCAGCGCTGGTCGCCTGGCTATCAATGTTGGCCGTCAAATCGGAGTGGGAACCAAAACTGATCGTACCCCATGTACCGGTTTGGCCTGCAGCGCCGTTGTTGATAGTGCAGGCCGCAGTAATCGTGAGTGATACGGGGATCTGACCATTAATCGTCACGCTGCTGGCGGTGGGAGAAAGGCCGAATGTGGTGAATAATGTAGCCAGAATAGGTAATGTTATACGCTTAGAATTCATAACGATTCCTTTATATGCATCTCACATATTTTCATCGAAAGTGTCTTCACGAAAAGGTATTGGTTTTCGTGAGTACTGCTCGTTACGAGTGACTATTACAAAAGAAATCATAACGAGTCGTTTTAATCAGTACGGCTATTTATATGGCATGGATTAACCGTACGGGAAAATACAGAGGGTTTATTCTCTTTCCTGATTACCGGAACCGCTGACACAAAAATATCGTACTACTGAAATATATCCTGCTAAAATTCCAGTGTTTTTCTCATGGTGAAAATAAATCTATAAAGGAAACGTATTGCTAATTTTCTCTTCCATGGTGATGAATGATTTCTAACATATAAAATAACAGAAAGACTCTCCGACCTTTATCCTGAATTGCACGAGCGTCCGTAAAATAGAAGGGCAATCTGTTTTTATTATATGGCGTTATATTCCGTATTTTTTCTTTATTCATATAAAGTGAATATCAAAAAACGCTATTTAAGATAAAGATAGAAGCAGAGTGGTTGTTTAACAATATTGCAAAATTGATATGTGTTAAAAAAGTGAAAATCATCGTTTTTTGTTTATTTAATGGTGTTTTGTGCTGATTTTTTGTTTTTAATCTGTTTTTTGATTAAATAAGTTGATTTGTTCGTAATTGATTATAATGTCCATCTTGATTTCATGGGTATATATTCCTAAGACGATGTACTTGGTCAGAAACCTTTAAAACTATTATTTATCAGTAGATTACTTCCGTAAAATGACAAAGGAACGTGCTTCATACGGAAACCCGATGTCAGGCGAGTTTATCAGGGCACTAAACTCAGGTAACCTACAGGGATAAAACAGGTTAGACCCTACATAATTCGAGTTGCAGGTGCAGGATAATGCGTGCATATGCAGCCTGAGTTATAGAAGATACATCATATATTTCATTAACATAGCGGTGTGATATGCAAGTGTTGATAATGCGTCATGGCGATGCGGTACTTGATGCAGCGAGTGATGCTGTTCGGCCATTAAGCGACGGTGGTCGTGATGAATCTCGCCAGATGGCGTGTTGGTTGAACGAGCAAAATATCGATATTGAGCGCGTTCTGGTGAGCCCTTATTTACGCGCTCAGCAAACGCTCGATGTGGTGAAAAAAGCGCTGCCTTTGCCGGAAGAAGCGGATTGCCTCAATGAACTGACACCCGGCGGTGATGCCCAGCTTGTCAGTTATTACCTGCAAACGCTGGCGAGAGAAGGTGTTGGTGCGGTTCTGGTTGTTTCGCATCTGCCGTTGGTGGGCTATCTGGTTGCTGAGTTATGTCAGAATGAAACGGCTCCAATGTTCGCCACCTCCGCTATCGCCTGCGTCAAGGTGGACACCGAATCCGGCAATGGGGTGCTGAACTGGCAAGTCAGCCCGGCACAGCTGACCGCAAAACCCTGATTTCTCAGCGAGAAACTCGAAGTTCGTGCAGTATGAGGCGTGTAGCGTGCTGCACGCCTTGTAAGGTTTGAAGCATGGCGAGGATTACTCAAGCGAAGGCGCTTCCAGCGCAACCAGTACCAGCAACGCTGCATTCCCTCCGAATTCTTTCGGTGCCTGATGAAAAGCCAGTACGTCAGGGTGCTGTGCCAGCCAGAGCGGTGTTTGTTGCTTAAGGATATGTTTGCCGTGTCCGTGCATTACGCAGGCGCAGTAAACGTGCTCCCGGCGACAGGCTGCCAGCAGTGCGCCCAATTCCTGCTTTGCCTGAAGCTGTGTCAGACCGTGTAAATCGAGAAACAGCTCCGGCGAATAATCCCCCCGCCGCAGTTTCTTCAATTCGTAATGGCTAGCGCCTGGGCGGATATAGCGCGTCGGGCCTTCTGCGTCCAACTGTGGCTGAAATTCATCCGAAAAATAAAAACTGGCATCAACCTGTTCCTGCAATGCTCGTTTTGCCGGTAATTCGCCTATTTTCCTGCGCAGCGGTTTATGGGTATAGGTATCCTGACGCAACTTTTTTGTGCCAGTGATTGACGTACGAAAAAGCTGCAATTCGTCGTCATTCAGCGAATATTTATTACTCATTTTTCATTCATCTTGCGTCAACATTCGATCAGTTTACCTTGTCTCCCCGCTGTCGCTAAATAAAAGTCTGTATCAGTGCGCGTTCAGTCGGTTATATCTGCTGATTTGTCGCGGGCTTCATGGCAAACTAAGCGCCAATTTCTTATTCAGAACTGTCTGCGGAGGACACCCTTGGACAAAATTTTCGTTGATGAGGCCGTCAGTGAACTTCATACCATCCAGGATATGTTGCGCTGGGCTGTCAGCCGGTTTAACGCAGCCAACGTCTATTACGGTCACGGGACGGATAATCCCTGGGATGAAGCCATACAGCTGGTACTGCCTAGTCTGTATCTGCCGCTCGATATTCCTGAAGATATGTACACGTCCCGTTTGATCACCAGCGAACGGCAGCGCATTGTTGAACGCGTGATCCGCCGCGTTAATGAGCGTATCCCGGTCGCCTATTTGACCAACAAAGCCTGGTTCTGCGGCCTGGAATTCTACGTTGACGAACGTGTGCTCGTGCCGCGATCTCCTATCGGTGAGCTGATCAATAACTATTTTGACGAGCAACTGCCGAAGACACCAAACCTTATTCTGGATCTGTGCACTGGCAGCGGCTGTATTGCTATTGCCTGTGCTCAGGCGTTCCCAGAAGCGGAGGTCGATGCGGTTGATATCTCCAGCGATGCGCTGGCGGTGACCGAGCAAAATATTCAGCAGCATGGTCTGGAATACCGTGTAACGCCGATTCGCTCTGACCTGTTCCGCGATTTACCGGCAATTCGCTATGATCTGATTGTGACCAATCCGCCGTATGTGGATGAAGAAGATATGTCCGATCTGCCGCAGGAATTCCGTTTCGAACCGGAACTGGGGCTAGCGGCGGGCAACGACGGCTTGGATCTGGTTCGTCGTATTCTGGCCTGTGCGCCAGACTATCTTAGTGACGACGGCGTGCTGATTTGCGAAGTGGGTAACAGCATGGTGCACCTGATCGATCAATATCCAGAGATTCCGTTCACCTGGCTGGAGTTTGATAACGGCGGTGACGGCGTGTTTATGCTAACCCAGTCACAGCTGGTTGATTGCAAAGATCATTTTAGCGCTTACCGTGATTAAACGGTCATAACGATATTCATCAGCCTTACCCATCTGGTCAGACGGTAAGGCAGAAACAGAACACATGTGAAGGAGTTGTGATGGCAGGCAACAGTATTGGGCAATTTTTCCGCGTCACTACATTTGGTGAATCCCACGGTATTGCTCTGGGATGTATTGTTGATGGCGTACCGCCGGGTATTCCGCTGACGGAAGCGGATTTACAACACGATTTGGATCGCCGCCGTCCGGGGACATCTCGCTATACGACACAGCGTCGCGAGCCCGATCAGGTCAAGATTTTGTCCGGCGTGTTTGAGGGGGTGACAACAGGGACCAGCATTGGCCTGCTGATTGAAAACACCGATCAGCGCTCTCAGGATTACAGCGCGATTAAAGATGTTTTCCGCCCTGGTCACGCCGATTATACCTATGAGCAAAAGTACGGTCTGCGTGATTACCGCGGTGGCGGTCGCTCTTCTGCGCGTGAAACCGCGATGCGCGTTGCCGCAGGGGCGATTGCGAAGAAATACTTGCAACAACAATATGGTGTGAAGGTTCGTGGCTACCTGTCACAGATTGGCGATGTCACCTGCGAGCTGAAAGATTGGGAACAGGTGGAGCAAAACCCGTTCTTTTGCCCGGATATCGACAAGTTGGACGCATTGGATGAACTGATGCGCGCGCTGAAAAAAGAGGGTGATTCCATCGGCGCGAAGGTGAGCGTTGTAGCGGAGTCGGTGCCCGCCGGATTAGGTGAACCGGTCTTTGACCGGCTGGATGCCGATCTGGCTCATGCATTGATGAGCATCAATGCTGTGAAGGGCGTCGAAATTGGCGATGGGTTTGCCGTTGTCACCAAACGTGGCAGCGAAAACCGCGACGAAATCACACCGGAAGGCTTTCAGAGCAATCATGCTGGCGGCATTTTGGGCGGGATCAGCAGCGGTCAGAACATCGTTGCGCATCTGGCGTTGAAACCGACCTCCAGCATTATGGTGCCGGGAAAAACGATCAACCGTCAGGGTGAAGCGACTGAAATGGTAACGCGTGGACGTCACGATCCGTGTGTCGGGATTCGCGCAGTGCCGATTGCCGAAGCGATGATGGCGATCGTGTTAATGGATCACCTGTTGCGCCAACGCGCACAGTGTGGGGATGTGAACAGTCAGGTTCCTCGCTGGTAAAAATAATGAAACAAGGGTTAATCGGGGTTCTCGCGCTGGCGCTGAGTGCATCGTTGTTGTCGAATGCCGCGTGGGCAAAAACACCGTGGCAGGAGATAACGCATCCGGTCGCGGGTGCGGCACAGGCAATTGGTAGCTTTTCCAATGGCTGCATCATCGGTGCCCAGCCGTTGCCGTTGCAGTCTCTGGATTATCAGGTGATGCGCGTCGATCAGCGCCGCTATTTTGGTCACCCCGATCTTCTCGCGTTCATTCAGCGCCTGAGTACCGAGGTTAAGCGCACGACATCGGGTAATGTGCTGGTGGGGGATATGGGAATGCCTGTCGGTGGACGTTTCAGCAGCGGCCACGCCAGTCACCAATCCGGGTTGGATGTGGACATCTGGCTACAGTTGCCCAGACAGCGCTGGAGTGAACAACAGTTGCTGAAACCACAGCCTATCGATTTGGTTAATGCCAGCGGGCTTAACGTCAACCCGCGCGTTTGGCGGCCGGAAGTCACTACGCTGATCAAGACTGCGGCACTCGATAGCGACGTGACGCGTATTTTCGTTAATCCGGCGATTAAAAAACAGCTGTGTGCCGAAGCGGGTCACGATCGTGACTGGTTACGTAAAGTCCGCCCTTGGTTTGCGCATCGTGCGCATATGCATGTTCGTTTGCGCTGCCCGGCAGATAGCCTGGAGTGTCAGGAACAGAGCGATCCTCCTATCGGAGACGGATGCGGTGCTGAGTTAACCAGTTGGTTCCAGCCGAAGCAGCCGAGTAGCGAAGCCCCAGAGAAAACGACGCCGCCACCGTTGCCGCCTTCTTGTCAGGCATTGCTCGACAGACATTTTGCCGCGAGATAACGAATAACGATGGATTGGTTAGTTCTTGGGCCAGACATGCTGGCCGTGTTGTTTTTTGTCGGGGCGCTGGCAGGGTTTATTGATTCGATTGCTGGTGGCGGTGGGTTATTGACGATCCCGGCCTTGCTGGCGGCGGGTTTATCCCCGGCGCAGGCGCTGGCAACGAATAAACTTCAGGCTGTCGGCGGCTCCTTTTCTGCCAGCCTGTATTTTATTCGTCGGCGTGCGGTGAATCTGGGCGAGCAGAAACTGGCTATTGCGCTGACGTTTGTCGGCTCGACCTTTGGTGCCTGGTTGATTCAGCAAATCCATGCCGATTTTCTACGCCAACTATTGCCGTTCCTCATCATTGGTATTGGCCTCTACTTCTTATTAACGCCCAAAATCGGCGATGAAGATCGGCAGCGCCGCCTGTCGCCGCTGCCGTTTGCGATTGTGGCAGGTGGTTGCGTCGGTTTTTATGATGGTTTTTTCGGTCCCGGTGCCGGGTCGTTTTACGCGCTGGCCTTTGTCACCTTGTATGGTTTCAATCTGGCAAAAGCGACGGCGAATGCCAAAATCCTGAACTTTACCTCCAATTTCGGCGGTCTGCTGTTTTTCATTCTGGGCGGTCAGGTGGTCTGGGTCGTCGGGGGCGTGATGCTGATCGGGCAGATCCTCGGTGCGCGGCTTGGCGCCAAAATGGTCATGACAAAAGGGCAAAAGCTGATCCGCCCTATGCTGGTGCTGGTTTCCGCCATCATGAGCAGCAAGCTGATTTATGACAGCCATGGGCATGCGATTGCTGCCTGGCTGGGACAGCTTTTATGATAAAAATTTTATAATGACAACAAATAACATGACAACGACGCACCATTATCAACAACTGATTGATATTTTTAATGATTGCTTTGGCGACGAATACAATACCCGTCTGGTAAAAGGCGACGATGAGCCTATTTATCTGCCAGCGGATGATGAGATTCCGTATCATCGGATTGTGTTTGCTCACGGTTTTTATGCCAGCGCGCTGCACGAGATTTCTCACTGGTGCATTGCCGGTGCACAGCGGCGTTTGCAGGTCGACTTTGGCTACTGGTACTGCCCGGATGGTCGCGATGCGGCGACGCAAAGCCAATTTGAAGTGGTGGAGATCAAACCCCAGGCTTTCGACTGGCTATTCTGCGTTGCAGCAGGCTTTCCGTTTAACGTCAGCTGCGACAACCTGAACGGCGATTGTGAGCCGGATCGTATTGATTTCCAACGACGTGTGCATGCACAAGTGATGCAGTATCTGGAAGAAGGGATTCCTGCGCGCCCGGCAAGCTTTATTCACGCGTTACAATCGTTTTACAATACGCCACCGCTGACGGCGGCGAGCTTCCCGTATCCAGCCGATCTGTGATGAACGGGAACTGCAAAAAATTTGAGGATAAGAAATGATCGCAGAATTTGAAACGCGCATTTTGGCGCTGATTGATGACATGGTAGAACATGCCAGCGACGACGAACTTTTTGCTGGTGGCTATTTGCGTGGTCATCTGACAGTGTCAGTCGCAGAAGCGGAAGAGAACGGGGAACAGACGCTTGAAGCACTGCATGTGCGCGTTAGCGACAGTATTAACAACGCGATCAAAAATGGTGAACTGTCACCACCGGATCAGGTGCTGGTTAACGGAATGTGGGAACGCTTGTTCCAGCAGGCACAAAACAGCACGCACTGATTTTTATGTGTGCTCATCGTCAGTCTGTCAGTGCTGGCTTAGCCAAGCCAGCACATCCTCTTCCCCATTAATCCTGAGCCACGGGTTTACCTTTTAGCAGTTTCCTTATCCAGAAGCGATTCGGGTTTAGCGCAGCTAGCGCGTCACGATCCAGTGGTAGGGGTTCGCCATACATCTGCGACGCTAAAATTTCCGCCGCAAGTGGGGCAGAGCAGAGCCCGCGCGATCCTAACGCACCGATAATAAACAGATCCTGCCAATAAGGTGCGCTTGGCACAGCGTCAGTACGATGCTGTGGATGCAGTCGATCTTCATAGTCTGTCAGCGTTTTTTCATAGTCCGGCACCGCGCCTAAGAGCGGCAGATGATCGCGCAGCGCGCAGCGGACGCCTTGGCGAGCCTGTCCATCGCTGACATCGACTGCTTTGGTCCAATCGGCGTTGGGCAAGCAATTCAGCAACCGTTGACGGTTCTCCTGCTGCTCTTCTTCCCGATAATCACAATGCGCTTCGCCGCGTAGATAGCTCGCCCCGATGCAGTGTGTTTGATGTTGCGGGCTCACTGGTGTCAGGTAGCCGTCGTAGCACAACACCTGCTTTAACTGGCCCAGCACAGGGTTAGTCGGAATGTGGCTGACCTGCCCACGTACGGCGTAGCCGGGTAAATGGTGGGTTTGTGCCCAGTCGGTAATCTGGTGACCGTTCGCCAGCACCACGACCGCATGGCTGACTTGTTGGCCAGTGCGTAGAGTGAGCGCCCAGCCGTTATCTGTTTTCTCCAGATCGGAAATGGTGGTACTCATCTGTACTGACAGGCCGTGTTGCTGTGCCAGCTTCAGCGCAGCGGCTGTCAGTTCTGCTGGACACAGCCAGCCACCGTCGGGGTAGGTGATGCCATTTACGCCGGGATTCAGGCCGCTCTGCTTTTCCAGTTGCTGCTCATCAACGCTAACGACCAGTTCTTCCGGCCATTCCCCTTGCAGAATCTGCTCGATCTTACGCGCGCTCTTTTCATCCCAGGCAAGCTGGCTGACGCCACACCACTGGTGTTCAAATTCCAGCCCCTGCTGCGCCAGCGCCGTGTAGCTGCGGTGGGCAAAGTCAAAGGCGAGCGAGAAAAAACGGGATACCGCATCGTGTCGGTTATTCAGCAGAGGATACAACGCGCCCTGACGATTGCCAGATGCGCCAGTGGCAGGCTGTGACTCCGCGCAGTAGAGCGTGACGTTTGCACCACGCCGTTGCAGTGCCAGCGCGGTGAGCACGCTGGCGATACCGCCGCCGATAATCGCAATATCGTCAGTCGTGCTGGCCGCTGGGCGTGCATACCACGGTGTCGGCGAACTGATGGGAAGTACATCGGGAAGGATGCCGCTCAGCATTTCGCGCTTCTGCCCGAATCCTTTGATTTTGCTGACCTGAAATCCCGCCTGTTGTAGCCCACGTCGCACAAAACCTGCGGCGGTAAAGGTGGCGAATGTTCCTTCTTTACGACACAGGCGTGCCATTGCCTGAAACAGATTATCGGTCCACATGTCAGGGTTTTTGGCGGGTGCGAAGCCATCCAAAAACCAGGCATCAACCTGATGGTTTTGGGTGTCGTCCAGCTCAGGTAATAAGACATTGACGTCGCCAAACCATAAATCGAGCGTGATGCTGCCTTGCGCCAGAATCAGACGGTGACACCCCGGCAGCGCTAACGGCCACTGCTGGCGCAGTTCATCTGCGAATTCGGCTAACTCTGGCCACTGTGCGTGTGCGGCAGCCAGATCGTGCTGGCGCAGGGGGAATTTCTCGAAGCTGATGAAATGTAAGTGTCGTAATGTCGCCTGCGGCTGCTGTTGACGAAAATGGGAAAAGGCTTGCCACAGCGTGAGAAAATTCAGTCCGGTGCCAAAGCCGGTTTCCGCTATCACGCACGCTGTGCGCGGGTGAGTGGTGAAGCGCTCAGGAAACTGATTGCCCTGTAAAAACACATAACGGGTTTCGGCTAACCCATCCTGATTCGAAAAATAGACGTCATCAAACTGTTGCGATACAGGTGTACCCTGAGCGTTCCAACTTAACGACGCATGTTGGATGGGAAGGTTAGCCACGGTAAAAGCTCATTATTCAAGTGATGGCGAGATTTTAACGAGCTGAAGATCGTGGTGCAAATTTAGCAATAATTTCTCGCTAGTTCGGCTGATCGGACTTGTTCAGCTTACAACTGTACGCTAAAGTGCGAAGCGAAATCCCAAACTCTATAAGTGGAAGAAGAGGTATTAAATGAAACGTGCAGTGATTACTGGCCTGGGGATCGTATCAAGCATTGGTAATAACCAGCAGGAAGTTCTGGCATCATTGCGGGAAGGCCGCTCGGGTATTACTTTCTCTCAAGAGCTGAAAGATTCCGGCATGCGTAGTCACGTCTGGGGGAATGTCAAACTGGACACCACTGGCCTCATTGACCGCAAAGTTGTGCGTTTTATGAGTGATGCGTCGATTTATGCCTACTTATCTATGGAGCAGGCGATTCAAGATTCTGGGCTGTCTGATGAAGTTTATCAGAATAACCCGCGCGTTGGTTTGATTGCCGGTTCTGGCGGTTCTGCGCGTTATCAGGTATTTGGTGCTGATGCGATGCGTAGCCCACGTGGTCTGAAAGCGGTTGGCCCTTACGTGGTGACCAAATCAATGGGTTCTGCGGTGTCTGCCTGTCTGGCAACGCCGTTCAAAATTCACGGTGTGAACTACTCCATCAGCTCTGCCTGTGCCACTTCTGCACACTGTATCGGTAACGCCGTTGAGCAAATCCAGATGGGCAAACAGGATATCGTGTTCGCCGGTGGTGCTGAAGAACTGTGCTGGGAATTGGCCTGTGAGTTTGACGCCATGGGCGCGCTGTCCACCAAATACAATGAGACGCCAGAAAAAGCCTCTCGCACCTACGATGCCGGTCGCGATGGTTTTGTGATCGCAGGCGGTGGCGGTATGGTCGTGGTAGAAGAATTGGAACACGCACTGGCACGTGGCGCGCATATTTACGCAGAAGTTGTCGGCTACGGTGCAACGTCTGACGGTGCGGATATGGTTGCCCCATCGGGTGAAGGTGCGGTTCGCTGCATGAAGATGGCGATGAATGGTGTTGATACGCCAATTGATTACCTGAACTCTCACGGCACGTCTACGCCGGTTGGCGATGTGAAGGAACTGGGCGCAATTCGTGAAGTGTTTGGTGATACCTCGCCAGCTATCTCTGCGACGAAGGCGATGACGGGTCACTCTCTGGGGGCTGCTGGCGTTCAGGAAGCCATTTACTCCCTGCTGATGTTGGAACATAGCTTCGTTGCACCGAGCATCAACGTGGAAAATCTGGACGAACAGGCTGCTGGCCTGAACATCGTGACTGAACCGACGGAACGTAAACTGACCACGGTGATGTCTAACAGCTTCGGGTTCGGTGGTACGAACGCGACACTGGTGATGAGAAAACTCGATAAATAATCGGTTTTTCACCCGCGTATTATTATGAAAAGTAATAAAAACCCCGCAGGCGTAAGCCGCGGGGTTTTTGTTTTTGGGATGGTGTTCAACTGGCGTGAGGTTCTGTTATGGAAGCGGTACTGTCCACTTTTTGATTGCAGTAGTCACATCCTGCATGGCGTCTTTTGCCGCCTGACTGATGCCCCCAAGCTGGAAAAAACCGTGAATAACCCCCAAATAGCGCCGGCATTGTGCATTGACACCCTGCTCGGTTAGCGTGCGGAACAGTGCTTCTCCTTCGTCTCGTAGCGGATCATATTCTGCTGTAATGATCAGCGTTGACGGCAAACCCGATAATGGGCTGTGCATAGCCGGGCTGGCTTCGCAATGATTGGGAGTCAAGGAATCAAAATAGGCTTCATATCCACTCACCAACGTTTCTCGTGTAATGACATAATCTTTGCCATTTGTACGGTAACTATCGCTGCTGGCTGTGGCATCCAGCATGGGGTAGATCAGGATTTGTCCGCAGGGTTTGAATGTACCGCGATCGCGTAACCGTATGGCAGTCACTAACGCCAGGTGGCCTCCAGCACTGTCACCCATCAAGATGATATTGTCGGGATCGATATCCAACATGTTGGCGCGTTCATGGATCATTTTAGCAGCATGGTAGGCATCATCATGTGCAGCCGGGTAGCGATGTTCTGGGGCTAAACGGTACTGTACAGCAATGACTTTACAGCCGCTGTGAAAGGCGATATGTCGTAATTGGCAATCGTGTGTGGCGAACCCACCGCTGACGAAACATCCACCATGATAGTAAATTACAGCAGAAGCGCGTGGCTGTGCGGTCGGTGGCGTGTAAAGCCGCAGTGTGAGTGATTGCCAATTTATCTCTTCACAATTGACGCCAGGAGGCGCCTCTCCTGCCAGCACGGTACTGGCGATATATCCTTCACGGCGTTCCGCCAACGTTTGATTTTTTACTGAAGGGCGACCATTACGGATAAACGTATTGACGAGTTCAGCAATGTTTGGCTCAAGAGTCATCCTGTCTCCTTTGATGGAAAGAAAGCTGAGTGGCGTGATTAAGGTGTACTATCGTAGTGCGGTTAGGTTTAACACGTATTGCGCAGACTAATTTTGCGCTACAGCAGCACCCAGAGCAGAAATGCAGCCACGCAGGTGCTGACAATCACCAGAAACATCGGCTTGTGGAACAGGGATTGCCAACTGAGCGGTAGCGATGCAATCAATGGGTTAAACAGCGGATGTAGCAACTGTGAGGTCGTCGTCCAGTCAGTTTCCTGTGAGCGCTGAATTCGTTGCGTAAACAGGAGCGTCAGCAGATCGCTGACCTGCATCGGCGTCAGCGGGGTTTGCAAGCCGATATTGAAACGATTCTGTGTGTAATCTATCAGTAATTGTTGTTCCTGCGCGGTCATAGGCTGTTGTAACAGAGCCTGCAACGGAGCGAGGTTCGGGGCAAGCAGGGTGCTCTGTATTGGCTGTGGTGATGAGAGCGTAGTTGTTGATGCCGAATTTGCATTTGTCGCGTTAGCCGTATTGGTTGTGTTGGCTGCCAGCGATTCCTGAGGTGTGCCAGCCGTTCCCGTATTGGTCGGCGTTCCCTGTGGCGTCAACGTGGTGCGAAGCAGCGTCTGCGTCTGTTGCAGTTCAACTTGCGCTTGCAGGAACTGCGTGAGTAGCGGCAGATGCTTGAACGGGATGGCGTCGCCAGGGGTAAGATTCTGCATCGTCATCAGGTTACTCAGCACTCTCGCGGGTTGTTCCCCTGTCATGGTCGCTAGCCGAGTGACTAACTGATTCAAGCTGCGCTGTTCAACTGGTGAGAGCGGACGCTCAGGCGAATTAGGTGCCTGAGCCGCTTGCGGTGCTGAGGTCGGTGCTGTTGACTGCGGAATCTGCCCATTTTGTAGCAGTGTCACAACCTGCTGTAGCTGCGTTTTACTTAGCGCACTTAGCGTGGTACTACCGAACTGTTGACGGATGAAATCACTGACTGCCTGACGATTATTGCCCTGAGACAGCATATCTGTCAGGCGCTGAAGCAACGGCTGGCGGCCGCTGTTATCTTGCGCCTGCGTTAGGCGCGTCTGGAGTATTTGCTCGGCTGGTTGGTAGTGGCGGGACTGTAGTTCATTATTTTCTGCTAGCCCTAACCCCTGTTTTACCGTCGTCCAGACTTCCGCCGCCTTTGACGTTGTCAGCGCAGCAACTTTAAGCACCAGATTCTCCAGCGTGGTTCGCTGTGCCAGCGTCAGCGGCCGATCGTCACTGGTGGAACCTGCGGCGTTAGAGGATGTAGATGAGGTTGACGATGTCGTTGTCGGCGTAACCGCACGTTCGCCGGGCAGCGGGGCACCTGGGCCACTTACAGGTTGCATATTGGTTATCCTCACTGCCGTCATGATTGAGATGAATCATAGCAATCTCCCGTGGCGGCCGATAGTCATGCGTCGCCTAAAACGCACTAATCACTCGAAGTACGCCCTAACGGGACGCGCAAACGCTGGGCGAGGATAACACCGAGTAGCGTAATGCCTCCGCCAACCAGATGATAATGGTGCAACGGTTCATGTAAAAAACCAATCGCAATCACTGCCGCAAAGATTGGCGTCAGGTTCATAAAGATGGCGGCTTTGCTGGCTCCCAGACGCATCACCCCTTGAATCCACAGAAAAGGTGCAATAATTGAGGCCATGATGCCCGCGAAAATCACCAGCGGCAGATTTTGGGCATTGAGCTCAACATTCTCTGTCAGCAAGAAGTTGGGAATCAGTACCACCACGCCAAAGGCAATTTGCACGTAGAGCGATACCCAGTTGGGCAGCGGAATGCTCCAGCGTTTGGTTAACACGCCATAGAGTGCGTAGGACAGCGCGGCACAAAACATCATGAATTCACCGGGGCCGATGCCTTGCGCCAGAATCTGTTCGGGATGCCCCTCGCCAATCAGCCAGACGATTCCTGCCAGTGACAGCAGGCTCCCGAGCAGCACGCCCAGCGTGGGTGCCACGCGTAGCAGAGGAATGCTGAGCAAGACGGTGAGTAGCGGCACGAGCGACCCCATGATCCCCATCATCACGGCGCTGATTGTGTGTGCGGCGTAGTAGGCCAGACTTTGGTACAACACCATGCCGAGCAAACCCAACGCCAGTAGTTTCCACGCGTGCTGGCGAATGGCTGCGGCATGGTGGCGCAGGGCTGGCAGCATGAACGGTGTCATGACAAGAAATGCCAGTAGCCAGCGGTAAAATGAAATAGCTGCGGGATCGATGACGGTAGCGGAGAGTTTGTTGACAATGACGTTAACTGACCAGATCAGGACGGCGATGGTGGGAAATAGGGCGTTCAACGTTGGGTTTCTCACAGCAGACCAAACGGCAAATACATCGGTTGCCCGTCTGGTTGATAAAAATGGGCAAGTGCCACAATGGCAAACAACATAACAGAGCCACGTGACGGCGATCAACCCAGTCTGGCTTTCAAGAAGCACGGGCTTGCTACGATAAATTACCGTCTATCGCAGGAATGATGGCGCTACAATATCGACGTGAACCGATGGCGGAAAGGGATCGCATCGTAATTGCCTTGGGTTTCTGCACCATTCGGTGGCAAAATATCTCCCCGCTTTTTTTGGCTGGCTACAGGTTACCGGAGAAGAGAATGAAGATTCTGGTTGATGAGAATATGCCGTATGCCCGCGAGCTTTTCAGCCGTTTGGGTGACGTTCAAGCCGTACCGGGACGCCCTTTACCGCGCGATTTGCTGGCAGGCGCTGATGCGCTGATGGTGCGATCGGTCACGAAAGTGAACGCGGATCTGCTGTCTGGCGCAGCGGTAAAATTTGTCGGCAGCGCGACGGCAGGCACCGACCATGTTGATGAGCCCTGGCTTAATGCTAACGGCATCGCGTTTTCCGCTGCCCCCGGCTGTAATGCCATTGCGGTAGTAGAATACGTGTTTTCTTCTTTGCTGATGCTGGCTGAACGTGATGGTTTTCAACTGCGCGATAAAACTGTCGGTATTGTTGGCGTGGGGAATGTTGGGAGACGTCTGGATACACGCCTGAAAGCCTGGGGGGTGAAAACGCTGTTGTGCGATCCGCCGCGAGCCGATCGCGGTGAGGCGGGCGATTTCCTGCCGCTGGAAACGCTGGTGCGTGATGCTGATATTTTGACGCTGCATACGCCACTGTATCTTGACGGGCAGTACCGGACACATCATTTGGTCGATGCCAACGTGCTGAATGCATTTGCGGACGGACGTATTCTGATTAACGCCTGCCGTGGTCCAGTGGTGGATAATGTTGCATTGCTTGAGGCGCTGCAACAGGGCAAAAAACTTAGTGTGATTCTTGATGTGTGGGAACCCGAACCCGCGTTATCGACCGATTTGCTGGCGCGAGTGGACATCGGTACGGCGCATATCGCGGGTTATACGCTGGAAGGAAAAGCACGTGGCACCACACAGGTTTTTGAAGCCTGGAGCGAGTTTATTGGAACACCGCAGCAGGTTGCACTGTCATCGCTTTTACCTGATCCGGACTATGCCGAAGTGACATTAACCGCACCGTTGGATGAGTCGTTGCTAAAACGTCTGGTGCATCTGGTGTATGATGTGCGCCGAGACGATGCGCTATTGCGTCACGTTGCGCATCAGGAAGGCGAATTCGATCGCCTGCGTAAACATTATCAGGAACGACGCGAATGGTCGTCACTCCATGTCATCTGTGCCGATGCTGAAAGTGCAGATTGTCTGAACTCGCTGGGATTCACCGCGTCGGTGCGGGGCGCACGCTAGCGGCGTTCCTCTCGCGACGGTGTTGCGCGAGTATGATTCTTTTTTTATTCAGGAACTGACAGACGGTGTCGCTATCGTCTGTCGGTTTCCTTCATGATTTGTGTTTCATTCAAAATTTGGGAGAGAACCAAATGTCTGACGGCTGGAATATCGCTCTGCTGGGCGCAACGGGTGCAGTAGGCACGGCGTTACTGGAATTATTGCAGGAACGCGAATTCCCAGTGGGTGAGCTGTATCCGCTGGCCAGCGAACGTAGTGCGGGTGAAACCATACGTTTTAACGGTCAGTCTTGTCTGGTCACCGATGTGGCCGATTTTGACTGGTCGCAGGTGCAGTTGGCGTTTTTTGTCGCCGGCCAAGATGCCAGCGCCCGCTATGCGGAAGAGGCCGGGGATGCTGGCTGTCTGGTCATCGACAGTAGCGGCCTGTTTGCGCTGGAGCCGGATGTGCCGCTGGTCGTACCGGGTGTGAATACGCATACGCTAGCGGATTATCGTAACCGCAATATCGTTGCGGTGGCGGATAGCCTGACCAGCCAACTGCTGACGGCGATTAAACCACTGACTGATGCAGCAGGGCTGTCGCGCCTGCATGTCGTCAATATGCTGTCAGTTTCTGCACACGGTAAAGCGGCGGTAGACGATCTGGCTGGGCAAAGTGCCCGTTTGCTGAATGGTATTCCGCCTGAAGAAGGACTATTTCCGAAACAGCTGGCGTTCAATCTGTTGCCTTTACTACCGGACGACGCGGGCAGCGTACGCGAAGAACGGCGTTTGGTGGATCAGGTGCGTAAGGTTTTGCAGGACGAAGGGCTGCCGATTTCCGTGACCTGCATTCAGTCTCCGGTGTTCTATGGCCACGCACAGGTTGTTCATCTTGAGTCGCTGCGTCCGCTGTCTGCGGAAGAAGCGCGTGACGAACTGCTTAATGCCGGAAATATTGAAGTCAGCGACGAGCAGGATTACCCGACGCAGGTGGGGGATGCTTCCGGCAATGGGCAACTGAGCGTCGGTTGTTTGCGTAATGATTACGGTATTCCTGAACTGCTGCAATTCTGGTCCGTCGCCGATAACGCGCGCTTTGGCGGTGCGCTGATGGCGGTGGCAACGGCAGAATGCCTGGTGCAGGAGTATCTTGGGTAATGTCGGAAACCACTCAGGCAGCGGCTATTCAAGCCACCGCCGTTGCGGAAAACGAACGCGCTACGCTAAAAATTGCGCTAGGCATTGAGTATGACGGTAGCCAGTATTATGGCTGGCAGCGTCAGAGTGATGTCGCTAGCGTACAGGCCTGTCTTGAAAAGGCGCTGAGCAAAGTCGCGGATGAACCGATAGAAGTGTTTTGTGCCGGACGAACCGATGCCGGAGTTCACGGCACTGGGCAGGTTGTGCATTTCACCACGCAGGCGATCAGAAAAGATGCTGCCTGGACGATGGGCGTCAATGCGAATTTACCGCCAGACATCGCCGTGCGTTGGGTGAAAACGGTAGATGAAGATTTCCATGCGCGCTTCAGCGCAACGGCTCGCCGCTACCGCTATGTTATCTACAATCACCGCTATCGTCCTGCCGTGCTATCGCATGGCATGACGCACTTTTATCACCCGTTGGATGTGGAGCGGATGGAACGCGCAGGGCAGTGCCTGTTGGGGGAAAATGATTTCACCTCTTTTCGCGCAGTACAGTGTCAGTCGCGTACGCCATGGCGCAATGTAAATCATTTAAAGGTTACACGTCACGGTGACTATATCGTGGTAGATATTAAGGCCAATGCGTTTGTTCATCACATGGTGCGCAACATCGTTGGTAGTCTGATGGAGGTCGGGTGTGGCAATCGTCCCGAGCCGTGGATTGCGGAACTGTTGGCTGCCAAAGATCGTACGCTGGCAGGCGCAACGGCCAGAGCCGAAGGGCTGTATTTGGTGGCGGTAGATTACCCCGCGCGTTTTGCTTTGCCACAGCCGACGATGGGGCCGCTTTTTTTAGCGGATTGATGTTTTTTGCTGTAACAAGTGCGCCTTTTGCGTGTTGCATGCTGCCGGATGGCTGTAAATCAAAAGCCGTATGCAATGCGTGATAAGGTCGATTTGAATTAGCGTGCTATACGCAAGGCAACACGGATTGTACGGCTGCCTTGCGTATATCGACCGCGTGCGTTCGATAGACATTCTTGGGAGAAGATGTTGTGGTGGAGTTCATACAGTTTATTATTGATTTTATTCTGCACATTGACGTTCATTTGGCGGAACTGGTGGCGCAATATGGTGTCTGGGTTTATGCCATTTTGTTCCTGATTTTATTCTGTGAAACTGGGCTGGTGGTGACACCATTCTTACCGGGAGATTCGCTGCTGTTTGTTGCTGGGGCGCTGGCGGCGCTGCCGTCGAACGATCTGAATGTGCATACGATGGTCTTTTTGATGATTGTTGCTGCGATTACGGGCGATGCAGTGAACTACACGATAGGACGACTGTTCGGTGAGAAGCTATTTAGCAACCCGAATTCAAAGATTTTTCGCCGTAGCTACCTGGATAAAACGCATGCGTTTTACGCGCGTCACGGCGGCAAGACGATAATTCTGGCACGCTTTGTTCCGATTGTGAGAACATTTGCGCCGTTTGTTGCCGGGATGGGGCACATGAGCTATCGGCATTTTGCCGCCTATAATGTGGTAGGTGCATTACTGTGGGTGCTGTCGTTCACCTATGCGGGCTACCTGTTTGGCGATTTACCGGTGGTGCAGGAAAATTTGAAATTACTGATTGTCGCGATTATTTTTCTCTCTATCCTGCCGGGTATTATTGAAATTGCCCGTCACCGTAGAGCAGCTTTGCGTGGCAATGTAAAATAAGTGACGTATTTTAACATCCGGTTTGACCAGTTTTTTATCCACAGTCCCGGAACGTTATGGTTTAATGGGCAGCATTTATGGTCTGTTCTTGGGAACACCCTTGGTGCCGATGCCTTTGTACCGCGATTGTCGTGCGTCTCAGGCATTTTTTCATTGGCAATGTTGTCAGGGAATAACATGAACAGCGGACTGGCATTTGCCAGGTTCAAGCAGAAAGGTTATCAATGAGCTGGATTGAACGAATTCTTAACAAAAGCAATATCACACCGACCCGTAAAGCGAACATCCCTGAAGGGGTCTGGACAAAATGTGATAGCTGCGGTCAGGTTCTTTATCGTGCTGAGTTGGAACGCAATCTGGGGGTCTGCCCGAAGTGCGATCACCATATGCGTCTTTCCGCGCGTGCCCGTCTACAGGCTTTTCTGGATAAAGAAAACACTGTCGAGCTGGGAAGCGAACTGGAACCGAAGGATGTCCTGAAATTCCGGGATTCCAAAAAATATAAAGATCGTCTGGTTTCTGCGCAGAAACAGTCCGATGAGAAAGATGCGCTGGTCGTCATGAAAGGTACACTTTACGGCATGCCGGTTGTAGGCGCGTCGTTTGAGTTTGCCTTCATGGGCGGTTCAATGGCGTCCGTCGTCGGGGCGCGGTTTGTGCGTGCCGTTGAGCAGTCACTGGAAGACGGCTGCCCGCTGGTGTGTTTCTCTGCCAGTGGCGGTGCACGTATGCAGGAAGCGCTGATGTCGCTGATGCAAATGGCGAAAACCAGTGCCGCATTGGCGAAGATGCGCGAGCGCGGCTTGCCTTATATCTCCGTGCTGACCGATCCAACCATGGGTGGCGTTTCTGCGAGTCTGGCGATGCTGGGTGACCTGAATATTGCGGAACCGAAAGCGTTGATCGGTTTTGCAGGCCCACGCGTTATCGAACAAACCGTGCGTGAAAAACTGCCGCCGGGCTTCCAGCGTAGTGAATTTCTGATTGAGAAAGGGGCGATTGATATGATCGTTCGTCGCCCTGAAATGCGCTACAAGCTGGCCACCATCCTTGCCAAACTGACGAATCATCCAGAACCGGGCAATGATGATGGGGAAACCCGTAGCGATGCACCATCTGAATCATCACGGGATGACGCATAATTGACATGATGGGCTGGGCGTGTGGCATTCGATTTCGCCGTTCTCGACGGTATTGTAATGTGCACGCTCTGCCCGCAATGAACCGTAAGCCAGTGAACGGGACTCATGGATACACTTCAAATACCTCAAGCCACGTCACCTTTGGTCACGTGGCTTCATTATCTTGAGCATCTGCACGCTCAGGCCATTGATTTAGGTCTGGAACGCGTTAAGCAGGTTGCTGAACATCTCCAACTGCTACAGCCTGCCGCAACGATTTTCACCGTCGCGGGGACAAACGGCAAGGGAACCACCTGCTGTACGCTGGAATCTATTCTGTTGGCCGCAGGCCTACGGGTTGGCGTGTACAGTTCACCTCATCTTGTGCGCTATACCGAACGGGTGCGTATTCAAGGCAAAGAATTGTCGCAAGCACAGCATACCCAAGCGTTTGCAGATATCGAAGCAGGAAGAGGGGCAGTATCGCTCACCTATTTTGAATTCGGTACGCTGTCTGCACTGCAACTCTTCAAGCAAGCGAATCTGGATGTCGTCATTCTGGAAGTGGGGTTGGGCGGGCGTCTGGATGCGACCAATATTGTGGATGCGGATGTCTCGGTGGTAACCAGTATTGCGATCGACCATACCGATTGGCTAGGTAATGATCGGGAGAGCATCGGCCGTGAGAAAGCGGGGATATTCCGACACAATAGACCTGCCGTTGTCGGTGAGCCGGAAATGCCGGAAACGATCGCCGATGTTGCCGCTGAGAAAGGTGCACAGCTGCGTCGGCGCGGTCGCGATTGGGAGTTTTCAGTTCAGCGCGAGACGTGGAGCTGGCAGGATAAACAGCGTGAATTGTCGCGTTTGCCATTACCCAATGTTCCACTGCCCAACGCCGCTACGGCATTGGCTGCATTGCACTATTCTTCATTGAATGTGAGCGAAGAGGCGATTCGTCAAGGCTTACAGCGCGCGGCATTACCGGGTCGTTTTCAGATAGTACAGGAATCACCTCGGTTGATTCTTGATGTTGCACACAACCCTCATGCGGCGGCCTATCTGGCAAATCGTTTGGCCGGGTTACCGAAAACCGGAAAAGTGCGTGCTGTTGTTGGTATGCTGGCGGATAAAGATATCGCGGGTACGCTGGCTCATTTAACGCCGTTGATTGATGAGTGGTATTGCGCACCGCTGGAAGGGCCGCGTGGCGCAACGGCGCAGCAGCTTGCCGAACACCTGACGCGCAGCCAGTCGTTCCCCAATGTCGTTACCGCCTGGCAGCAGGCGATGTCCGACGCGACGGAGCAAGATATCGTCATTGTGTGTGGGTCTTTTCATACGGTAGCGCATGTGATGGAAGCGCTGGATGAGGAGAAGGCGAATGGCGAGTAAATTTCAGAATCGATTAGTTGGCACGGTCATTCTGGTCGCGCTGGGCGTGATCGTCTTACCAGGCCTGTTGGATGGAAAGAAAAAGCACTACGAAGATGAGTTTGCATCGATTCCTCTGATCCCCAAGCCGGGCGATAGCAATGAGATGGAATCCCTACCCGCGCTGAACCCGTCGTTGCCGAACCTGCCACCGGAAGGGGCGGAAGCGGCGATTCAGAACAGCCCGGAAGCCGAAACGCCAGAAGCTAAATTACCTGAAACCAAGGCACCTGAAACTTCCACACCGCCATCATCATCTCGCTCAGGTACCAATACACCAGCCATGACGGCACCGCCGGTGGTGGTTGAGCGTCCGCCAATTCAGACGCCAACGCCTGTGACGCCGAAGCCTCAGCCAAAACTTGAGCCTAAGCCAGAAGTGAAACCGAAGCCTGAACCTAAACCGGAGCCGAAACAGGAAGTGAAGCCTGAAACGCAGCCGACGCAGCAAGCGCCGGTCGGACAGGCCTATATTGTGCAGCTCGGTGCGTTGAAAAATGCGGATAAGGTGAACGAGATTGTCGCTAAACTTCGTCTCTCTGGCTATCGCGCGTATACCGTACCGTCAACGCCAGTTTCAGGACAAATCACTCGTATTTACGTGGGGCCGGATGCCTCGAAGCAGAAACTAGAGTCTTCTCTGGGCGAACTGCAACAGTTAAGCGGGTTAAGCGGGCAGGTGCGAGCACATTCCGTTCGCTGAGAGACCGATAGAAATAGAATCAGGCGTGACGGATTGTGGGTTTTTTCGCCTGATTATCTATCGGTGAAATCGGCGGAAATACGCTACGCAAACGTTTTCTTTTTCTGTTAGAATGCGCCGCGAACAGGATGACGTAGCGGCTTATCGGTAGCATCGTTCATTATTAGGATAGTTCATGGTTTGGGTTGATTACGTCATTATTGGCATCATCGGATTTTCGGCTTTGGTTAGCCTGATCCGGGGGTTTGTTCGTGAAGCGCTGTCGTTAGTAACCTGGGGATGTGCTTTTTTTGTTGCCAGTCATTACTACGCCTACCTCGCGGTCTACTTCACCCGTTTTGATGATGAACTGGTGCGTAACGGCATTGCGATTGCCATTCTGTTTATTGCAACGTTGATTGTGGGAGCTATCGTCAACTATGTGATTAGTTCACTGGTTGAACGTACCGGATTATCCGGCACCGATCGCGTTCTGGGCATCTGTTTTGGTGCGCTGCGCGGGGTGCTGATCGTTTCCGCACTGCTATTCTTTCTGGATACGTTTACCGGTTTTTCACAAAGTGATGACTGGAAGCAGTCCCAGTTAATCCCGCAGTTCAGTTATATTATCAGGTGGTTTTTTGACTACCTGCAAAGCACGTCAAGTTTCTTGCCGCAGCATTTATCGCTGCGGTAGCGCTGAGAGGAAAAGACACCATGTGCGGTATTGTCGGTATCGCCGGTTTTACACCGGTCAACCAGTCGATTTATGACGCGTTAACGGTGTTGCAACACCGTGGGCAGGACGCTGCGGGTATTGTAACCATCGATGCCTTTAATTGTTTTCGCCTGCGTAAGGCCAATGGCCTGGTGAAAGATGTGTTTGAAGCGCGGCACATGCAACGCTTACAGGGCAACATGGGGCTTGGCCATGTGCGTTATCCGACGGCGGGTAGTTCCAGCGCTTCGGAAGCACAGCCTTTCTATGTTAACTCTCCGTTCGGCATCACGCTGGCTCACAACGGTAACCTGACGAACGCCCACGAACTGCGTAAAAAGCTGTTCGAGCAGGAGCGCCGTCACGTTAACACCACGTCTGACTCTGAAATTCTGCTGAATATTTTTGCCAGAGAGCTGGATCGTTTCCAACATTATCCGCTGGAAGCCGATAATATTTTTGCGGCTGTTGCCGCAACGCACCAGCAAATTCGCGGTGCCTATGCCTGTGTTGGCATGATTATCGGTCATGGCATGGTGGCGTTCCGCGATCCTAATGGTATTCGTCCGCTGGTCATCGGTAAACGCGATCTGGAAGATGGCCGCAGTGAATACATGGTAGCGTCAGAAAGTGTTGCGCTGGATACGCTGGGCTTTGAGTTTTTACGCGATGTTGCGCCGGGAGAAGCGATCTACATTACGGAAAAAGGGCAGCTGTTTACCCGCCAGTGCGCAGAGAATCCAAAGAGTAACCCGTGCCTGTTCGAGTATGTCTACTTCGCTCGCCCGGACTCTTTCATCGATAAAATTTCGGTCTACAGTGCACGCGTTCGCATGGGTCAGAAGCTCGGTGAAAAGATTGCACGCCAGTGGGAAGATCTCGATATCGATGTTGTAATCCCGATTCCTGAGACCTCTTGTGATATCGCGCTGGAAATTGCGCGTATTATCAACAAACCGTATCGTCAGGGATTTGTGAAGAACCGCTATGTTGGCCGTACCTTTATCATGCCGGGACAACAGGCGCGTAAGAAATCGGTGCGTCGTAAGCTGAACGCCAACCGTGCCGAGTTTCGTGACAAAAATGTGCTGTTGGTCGATGACTCCATCGTGCGCGGTACAACGTCGGAGCAGATTGTAGAGATGGCGCGTGAAGCGGGAGCTAAGCGTGTTTATCTGGCCTCCGCGGCACCGGAGATTCGCTTTCCTAACGTGTACGGCATCGACATGCCAAGCGTTAATGAACTGATTGCTCACGGTCGCGAAGTGGATGAGATCTGTAAGATTATTGGCGCAGATGAGTTGATATTCCAGGATCTTGACGATCTGATCGATGCGGCGCGTGAAGACAATCCGGATATTGCTCAGTTCGAATGTTCGGTGTTCAACGGGATTTACGTGACGAAGGATGTCGATCAAGGCTATCTGGATTATCTGGAAATGCTGCGTAACGACGATGCTAAAGCGCTGCGTAGCCAGAATGAAGTCGAAGATCTGGAATTGCACAACGAAGGTTAACGGCTAGTCGTACATTCAGGCTGGTTTTATTGAAGGGGGAAGACGCGAAAGTGTCTTCCCCCTTGTCGTATGTAGAAAACAGGTTGTGTATAGAAAATTTTGGTTGTTTATAAAAGCATCGTTTCGGTGCTTGCCCTTGCTTATCGCCAATCAATGCGGCAAAGTTTGCGCAGATGATTTTTCCGCGTTTCTGCTGACGCGGCTAGCTAGAGGCAGTAAGAATGAAGCGACTCATTGTAGGGATTTCCGGTGCCAGCGGTGTCATTTACGGCATCCGACTGTTGCAAGTGTTACAGACGCTGGAAGGCATTGAAACCCATCTGATCATGAGTCAGGCGGCTCGCCAGACGCTGGCGCTAGAAACCGATTTTAGCCTGCGTGACGTACAGGCGTTAGCCGATGTGGTGCATGACACGCGTGATATCGCTGCCAGTGTTTCTTCGGGGTCGTTTAAAACGGCGGGAATGGTGATTTTACCCTGTTCGATAAAAACCCTTTCCGGGATTGTGCATAGTTACAGCGATAACTTATTGACCCGCGCAGCTGACGTGGTGCTGAAGGAGCGCCGTCCTTTAGTGTTGGGCGTGCGTGAAACGCCGTTACATTTAGGGCATTTACGGCTGATGACCACCGCCGTTGAGCTGGGGGCGATAATCATGCCGCCAGTTCCCGCATTTTATCATCGCCCAGAAAGTGTGCAGGATATTGTCGATCAGACGGTGAATCGTATTCTGGACCAGTTTGACATCGACCTGCCAAAAGATCTTTTTATCCGCTGGCAAGGTGCGTCGTAGCAGGATAGAGACCCAGACACGCTATTTTCTCTCTCGGGGCGGTAAACTTTCACTGCCCTTTTTTTGTGCCTTTTTATCACATTGCACTAATTTTGTGCGCAAAGGCACCGAAATGGTGCGCTTGAGTTTTTGTATTCATGCCAATGTTATCTATCCTTATTGTTACGCGCCAAAAAATTCCCTTTAAAAATATTGCAGAATCAAATGGTTAACCCTTATTTTCTGCACGTTTCGGTCATGGAGTTTTTACGACATCCCTACGTTCATTGTGGCATGAAAACTGCTACAAAAACGGTAATAGTCGGCGCAGAAAACAAATAGCACTCACATCGTTCATTTTTAAAGCGATTTACTCTAAATAATTCCGACATTGACGACACATGACATCAATCACTCATGATAAGGGTAGCAATATGAAGAAACTGATCAAAGTCTTGCCGTTGGCACTCATTCTGGCTGCGGGTAGCGCGATGGCGGAGATTCCCAAGAATATTAAAATTGGTACCGATCCTACCTATGCTCCCTTTGAATCCAAAAATGCCAGCGGTGAACTGGTTGGGTTTGATATCGATCTGGCGAAAGAGTTGTGTAAGCGTATTGAAGCTAACTGTACGTTTGTGGAAAGTGACTTTGATGCGTTAATTCCCTCTCTGAAAGCTAAAAAAATTGATGCCATCATCTCTTCTCTGTCCATTACCGAAAAACGTCAGCAGGAAATTGCCTTCACCGAGAAGCTATACGCGGCTAACTCTCGTCTGATTGCGAAGAAAGGGGCGAATATTGAGCCAACGCTGGCTTCGCTGGGCGGCAAGCGTGTCGGCGTATTGCAGGCGTCAACGCAAGAGGCTTTTGCCAATGCGAACTGGCAGCCAAAAGGCGTTGAGGTTGTTGCTTATCAAAATCAGGATCTGATTTACGCGGATTTGGCCGCAGGTCGCGTCGATGCTGCTTTCCAGGATGAAGTTGCGGCAAGCGAAGGTTTTCTGAAGCTCGATATGGGCAAAGACTATGCGTTTGCTGGCCCAGCAGTAAAAGATGACAAGTTCTTCGGTGTGGGTACCGGTATGGGGCTGCGTAAAGCGGATACTGAGCTGAAAGCCGCGCTGGATAAAGCCTTTGAAGCGATGCGTAAAGATGGCACTTACGATACGTTCGCGAAAAAATACTTCGATTTTGACGTCTACGGCGGCTAACTTCTCCTAACGAGTCACACTCTGTGGCGGAATCATAGGGTAATACGACATGGGATCGTTCCTCCCATGTCGTCTTCCTGACGATGACGCGCTGTGCCATTAACCGCTATTTCAACGGATATCATTGATGCTCTATGGCTATGCCCCGCTAATTCTGGATGGTGCCATCATGACGCTGGAGTTGGCAGTGAGTTCGCTACTGCTGGCACTGGCTATCGGCCTGATGGGCGCGTCGGCGAAGCTGTCCTCCAACCGCCTGCTGGCTGGGGGATTTTCCTGTTATACCACGTTGATTCGCGGTATCCCCGATTTGGTGCTGATGCTGCTAATTTTCTATGGGCTGCAAATAGCCTTAAACGGCGTGACGGAATCGATCGGTCTGGAGCAGATTGACATCGATCCGTTGACTGCCGGGGTTATTACGCTGGGCTTTATTTATGGTGCATATTTCACGGAAACCTTTCGTGGTGCCTATCTTGCCGTGCCGCGTGGACAGATCGAAGCTGCGGTGGCTTTCGGTTTCTCTCCTCTTAAAGTGTTCCGTCGCATTCTGTTCCCTTCCATGATGCGCTTTGCGCTACCGGGGATCGGTAATAACTGGCAGGTGATCCTGAAAGCAACGGCGCTCGTCTCATTACTTGGCCTGAATGATGTGATTAAGGCGACACAATTGGCCGGCAAGGGCGCGCACGAACCGTTTTATTTCGCACTGGTTGCTGGGGCGCTGTACCTGATTTTTACCACCGTTTCTAACGGTGTGTTGTGGTGGCTGGAGCGGCACTATTCGCAGGGAGTCAAGAAAGTAAATTATGAGTGAGATCCTGCAACAATATTGGCAACCGCTGCTGTGGAGCGATGGTTATCGCCTGACTGGGCTGGCGATGACGCTCTGGCTACTGATTTCTTCCGTGGCGATCGGCGGATTGATGGCGCTGCCGCTGGCGATTGCCCGCGTGTCACCGCGACGCCGATTCAGCTTCCCGGTTTGGCTATTCACCTATGTGTTCCGCGGCACTCCGCTTTACGTGCAGCTCTTGGTGTTCTATTCCGGCGTGTATAGTCTGGAAATCGTGCGCGGCACCGATCTGCTGAACGCCTTTTTTCGCAGCGGACTGAACTGCGCCATTTTAGCGCTGGCGCTTAATACCTGTGCGTATACCACGGAGATTTTCGCGGGGGCAATTCGCTCCGTACCGCATGGGGAAATTGAAGCCGCCAGAGCATACGGTTTTTCCCGTTTTAAGCAGTACCGCTGTATTATTTTGCCAGGTGCGCTGCGTATTGCATTGCCAGCCTACAGCAACGAAGTGATTCTGATGCTGCATTCGACGGCGCTGGCTTTTACCGTGACGGTGCCGGACATTCTGAAGATCGCACGCGATATTAATGCGGCCACCTACCAGCCGTTTTATGCGTTTGGCATTGCTGCGGTGATCTATCTGGCGATCTCATTTGTATTAATCGGGCTGTTCAGAAGGGCAGAGCGGCGCTGGTTACGTCATCTTTATACCCGTTCATCTCATTAAGCGCAGGAAAAAGCATGTCGAATAAAAAATTGATGGTGACGGAACTGCGTAAACGTTATGGCCAGCATGAGGTGCTCAAAGGGATCTCATTGCAGGCGAAAGCGGGTGACGTTATTTCGATTATCGGGTCGTCTGGTTCGGGAAAAAGTACCTTACTGCGCTGCATTAATTTTCTGGAAAAGCCCTGTGAAGGGGCGATTTACGTCAGCGATCAGGAAATCCGCATGGTGCGTGACACTGACGGACAGTTGAAAGTTTTTGATAAAAAGCAGCTTCAGATGCTGCGGACGCGTCTGACGATGGTGTTTCAGCACTTCAACCTGTGGAGCTTCATGACTGCGTTGGAGAACGTGATGGAAGCGCCGATCCAGGTATTAGGGCTCAGTAAAACGGAAGCACGTGAGCGTGCGGTGTTCTACCTGAATAAAGTTGGGATTACGGATTCTGCCCAACAGAAATACCCGTCGGATCTTTCCGGTGGTCAGCAGCAGCGTGTATCTATTGCGCGGGCGCTGGCGATGGAGCCTGAAGTGTTGCTATTTGATGAACCGACGTCGGCGCTCGACCCCGAACTAGTCGGTGAGGTCTTGCGCATCATGCAGCAGTTGGCTGAGGAAGGGAAAACGATGGTGGTGGTGACGCATGAGATGGAGTTTGCCCGCCATGTTTCCAGCCACGTTATCTTTCTGCATCAGGGTGTGATCGAAGAAGAAGGGCCACCGGAGCAGCTTTTCGGTAGCCCGAAAAGTGCGCGGTTGCAGCAGTTTCTCTCCGGCGCGTTGAAGTAAATTTCGGGGCTGATGATTATCAGCCCTATACGTTTCTCTCAGCACCGAATCAGCTTGGTTTTTTGATCACGTCTTGTAGGGCTTCTTCCAGCTCAAAGAAACGGAAACCAAATCCCGCAGCTTCTAATCTCTGTGGGATGGCACGCTGCCCGCCCAGAACCAGCGTTGAAGCTTCGCCCATCAACAGTTTGATCGCAAAAGCGGGGGCTCGCAGAAAACCGGGGCGATCCAATACGTGTGCCAGCATGGCGGAAAATTGTTCATTATGAACTGGATAGGGCGCAACCATATTGAAGGGGCCGCGCAATATCGGCTGGTCCAGCAGGTAGATAATGCCGTTAACCATGTCATCAATATGAATCCACGGCATGTATTGTCTGCCGGAGCCCATCGGTCCGCCGAGCCCAAAACGGAAAATCGGCAGCATTTTTGCTAGCGCGCCACCCTGTGGCGAAAGAACAATACCAGTACGCAGCAGGCAGACGCGCGTGTTATCGCTTTCCGCAGACTGCGCCAGCGCTTCCCAGCGGGCGCATAGGTGATGTGTGAATTCATCAACCGGGGATTCCTCTTCCGTGACCAGCGCTTCGCCCTGATCGCCATAGTATCCGACGGCAGATCCTGAGATAAAAACAGCGGGGGGTTCACTGCTGGCCTTAATCAGTGTGGCAAGCTGTTCGGTGATACTCCAGCGACTCTGTGCCAGACGCTGCTTTTGTTGCGGCGTCCATCGTTTATCGGCAATCGGTTCGCCCGCCAGATTGATAACGCCATCAAAGTCGTTCAGTGAGGTGATATGGCTCAATGTTGACAAGTATTCGACCTGGTTGCCGAGAACACCTCGGGCGCGCTCAGGATCGCGTGTCAGTACCGTGATATGGTGGGAAAGCAGCTGTAATCGTTGGATAAGATGGCGACCAATAAGGCCGGTTCCGCCTGTAATGAGTAGTTGCATCGCTCCCCCTTTATACTCGTCATACTTCAAGTTGCATGTGCGTTGGCTTCATTACTCGGCACACTGGCGTGTACCTCGCCCCGTTGGGGCCGCTGCAAGCAGCGTTCAAACCTGCCTCTGGCAGGTTTGTCAGTCACCCGAATCACTTACTTGAGTAAGCTCATCGGGATGAAATGAGAGACATCCTGTCTCTCACCGAAGGCCAGCCGTTGGCTGGTCAAATTCGTTCCCGACGAATTTGTCCTTCCCTTGCCGCCTGCCTGAAACTCGAATTATTTAGAGTATATGAACTTCATGCCTTGTGATAACGCAGGGTCATGGAAACCGAGTCGGCGTATCGCAGGGCAAACGGTTTATCTATTTCTACTTCAGCATAGGTTATCCAGTCGTGATCGCTGGCGATGTTGAGCACATCCTGCGTTAATTTTTCCAGCAAAGCGAAGCGGTTATCTTCTACGTGGCGAATAATATTTTTGGTGATGGTACGGTAGTTCAATGCATCGACGATATTCTCGCTGTTACGTGCCTGCTCTGCTGGGTAGTGAATCACAACGTTGATGATCACATCCTGCTTATTCGTGATTTCCTCATCTTTAATACCAATGAAGGTGCGTAGTCGCAGATTTTTTATACGAATAATAGCGTCAGAATGGTGATATGGCATTGCTCGGCCCTCGGTTGCTTCTGTTACCGCGAATAAATCACAGCGTCAGGGTATCGTTAACAATAATATGTTGATTACCATAGCAGAAGATATCCAAAGGCCGAATGAGATGTTCCAGAATTTTATTGCTCTGCTCGCTGATACGCTCGTTGCGTTGCCGGGCGTTCGTTGATGCGCGTATACCACGCCTTCACCGCTGGATAATCATCAAGGTCGACGCGCTGGCGGGTGTAAGAAACTACCCACGGATAGGTCGCAATATCGGCAATACTGTAATGTTCTCCTGCTAGCCACGGGCTGTCCTGTAGGTGCTTATCCAGCACGCGATACAGGCGCTGTGTCTCTTGCTGATAGCGCTCAATGGCGTAAGGCACTGGCTGAGGCGCGTAGTGGTTAAAATGATGATTCTGCCCCAGCATAGGGCCGAAACCCGCGACTTGCCAGAACAGCCACTGTAGCGTGGCTGTGCGTTCACGTAATGATGAATTCAGCAACACGCCGTATTTTTCTGCCAGATAGAGTAGGATCGCCCCTGATTCAAACAGGCTGATTGGCGTATCGCCCTCCGCAGGTTGCGTGTCGACAATCGCGGGAATTTTGTTATTAGGCGAGATGGCCAAAAACTCTGGCTTGAACTGTTCACCTTTGCTGATATTCACGCGGTGGAGTTGGTAAGGGAGATTAGCTTCTTCCAGAAACAGGGTGATCTTATGCCCATTGGGGGTTGGTGCGTAATACAGGTCAATCATGAATCATGTCTCCGTTTTAATTCAGAAAAACATCATGGAACTGTACGGCAGTTGATCGCTTCAGAGAGCGATGCGCTGTCAGAATAGCGTATTGGGAACGGGTTCTTACCCTACCACTTCTACGAGCGAAAAATAAGCGATGGTGCACGCTGTTGCACGATCTTTACCGGAAGCGCACTGCCAACTTTGGTAAACTACGTCCTATCGTTGGGTGAGCGTATTGTGGATATAACATTGTGGTATAAACGCGGTGGAGATAAGCGATGAAGTTGATGTTTGCGTCCGACATACACGGTTCTCTTAGTGCAGTAGAGCGTGTGCTGGCGATCTTTGAGCAAAGTCATGCCGACTGGCTTATTTTACTGGGCGATTTTCTTAATCATGGCCCACGCAACCCGCTGCCAGAAAAGTATCAGCCCGCGGATGTGGCTGCCCGGTTGAACGCTTATGCATCACGCATTATTGCCGTACGCGGGAATTGCGACAGCGAAGTTGACCAGATGCTGTTGACCTTTCCGATAACGGCACCGTGGCAACATGTGCTATTGCAACAGAATCGCCTTTTCCTGACGCACGGTCATCTTTATCATCCCGAGAATCTACCGCCGCTGCACACGGGAGATGTGCTGGTATATGGTCATACCCATATTCCGGTTGCTGAGCAACGTGGGGAGTACTATTTTTTTAACCCCGGCTCAGTAAGCTTGCCGAAAGGGGGATTCCCTGCGAGCTATGGTTTACTTGAGCAAGGCGAGCTGCGGGTTCTGCCGTTACACGGTGGCGAGCCTATTGCGCAGGTTGCGATTAGGCACTAATTTATCGTATACCCTGTTTTTGGCCTTGAACAATGGCAAGGTAGCAGGGAATATTCATTGTAAAGATCGATCATTTAAAACAGACGCGCGTAGCAACGTGCCAATACTAAAGGGTTTCAGAGGATGGCGGAACAAAGTCAGGCTGCAGGCACAGAGTGGGTTGATATCGTCAATGAAAACAACGAGGTAATTGCTCAGTCAAGTCGTCAGCAGATGCGTGCACAGAGTCTTCGCCATCGCGCCACTTACATTGTTGTGCATGATGGCATGGGTAAAATTCTGGTGCAGCGCCGGACGAAAATCAAAGATTTCTATCCCGGCTGGCTGGACGCGACAGCAGGCGGTGTGGTCCAAAGCGGCGAACAGATGTTGGAATCCGCACGTCGTGAAGCTGAAGAGGAGCTGGGCATCGCTGGCGTACCATTCGCAGAACACGGTTTGTTCTATTACGAAGGTGAAAATTGCCGAGTGTGGGGGGCGTTGTTTAGCTGCGTTACCCATGGGCCGTTTGCGTTACAGGAAGAAGAAGTTGATGAAGTCAGTTGGCTGACGCCGCAAGAGATCACCGCACGCTGCGATGAATTTACGCCGGATTCACTGAAAGCGCTGTCGCTGTGGTTGACGCGCTATAGCGATCGAGAATATGGCAAGCCGATTTCACGTAAGCTGAACGACGTGGTAGAAGCGGCTACTGCACCTGTTATTAATGATGAAATTATTAATGACGAAAATCTTCATGATGAAAACGGCAGCAACGCTGAACCATCGGAAACTGATTCGCAGAAATAATCTGCGCCAGCCTCGCCGCGATCTTCTCTCTGCGGCGTCTTATTCCTGCTCTTCCAAATAAAAATGCCAGCCCGAAGGCTGGCATTTACGTCATCATGAAGATGATTAGAGCTGTGTAGCCTGAATGGCGGTCAGAGCGACGGTGTAAACGATGTCGTCTACCAGTGCGCCACGAGACAGGTCGTTAACCGGTTTGCGCATGCCTTGCAGCATTGGCCCGATGGAGATCAGGTCGGCAGAACGCTGTACCGCTTTGTACGTAGTGTTACCGGTGTTCAGGTCAGGGAAGATGAACACGGTAGCTTTACCCGCAACAGGTGAGTTTGGTGCTTTAGACTGTGCAACGTCTGCCATGATAGCGGCGTCATATTGCAACGGACCATCGATGACCAGGTCAGGACGTTTTTCTTGCGCCAGACGGGTCGCTTCACGCACTTTCTCAACATCGCTACCCGCGCCGGAGTTACCGGTAGAGTAGGAGATCATTGCAACACGTGGATCGATACCGAATGCCGTTGCAGAGTCAGCTGATTGGATAGCGATTTCAGCCAATTGCTCTGCGGTCGGATCTGGGTTGATGGCGCAGTCGCCGTAAACCAGAACCTGCTCAGGCAGCAGCATGAAGAACACGGACGATACCAGCGAGCTGCCCGGTGCAGTTTTGATCAACTGTAATGGCGGACGGATGGTGTTAGCGGTGGTATGAACGGCACCGGAAACCAGACCATCAACTTCGCCTTGTTCCAGCATCAACGTACCTAGAACGACGTTATCTTCGAGCTGTTCGCGTGCAACCACTTCGGTCATGCCCTTGCTCTTACGCAGCTCAACCAGGCGCGCAACATAGCGCTCACGCACGACAATCGGATCAACAATTTCGATGCCTTTGCCCAGTTCTACGCCCTGAGCGGCGGCAACGCGTTGAATCTCTTCCGGGTTACCGATCAGCACACAGTGTGCAATGCCACGCTCGGCACAAATTGCAGCGGCTTTAACGGTACGTGGCTCATCGCCTTCTGGCAGAACGATACGTTTGCCAGCTTTGCGCGCCAGTTCAGTAAGCTGATAGCGGAACGCCGGTGGAGACAGACGGCGTGAACGCTCAGATTCAGCGCTCAGAGAATCGATCCACTGAGTGTCGATGTGGCGTGCGACATATTCCTGCACTTTCTCGACGCGCTGGCGGTCATCAGCCGGTACTTCAAGGTTGAAGCTTTGCAGGCTGAGTGAGGTTTGCCAGGTGTTGGTATCGACCATGAATACCGGCAGGCCAGTTTGGAAGGCGCGCTCGCACAGCTTGGCAATGCTTGGGTCCATTTCGTAGCCGCCAGTTAGCAGCAGGGCACCGATTTCTACGCCATTCATAGCAGCCAGACAGGCGGCAACCAGAACATCAGGGCGGTCAGCGGAGGTCACCAGCAGTGAACCCGGACGGAAATGCTCCAGCATGTGAGGAATGCTGCGTGCGCAGAAAGTCACAGATTTAACGCGACGCGTCTGAATGTCACCTTCATTGATGATACGGGCATTCAGGTGCTTCGCCATATCAATGGCACGCGTGGCAATCAGGTCAAAACTCCACGGGATGCAGCCCAGAACCGGCAGCGGGCTGTTAGCGAACAGCTGCTTAGGGTCGATGTTGGCAACGCTGGCTTTCGTGGAGTCATCAAAGATTTCAGACAGGTCAGGACGTGTACGGCCTTGGTCATCTACCGGTGCATTCAGTTTGTTGATGATCACGCCAGTGATATTTTTGTTTTTGCTGCCGCCGAAGCTAGAACGTGCCAGTTCGATGCGGTCTTTCAACTGGGCCGGAGAATCATTGCCCAGTGCCAGTACAAAGACGATCTCTGCGTTCAGCGTTTTGGCGATTTCATAGTTCAACGCGTTAGCAAACTGGTGCTTACGGGTAGGAACCAGACCTTCAACCAGAACGACTTCAGCATCTTTGGTCGTTTCGTGGTAGCGCGCGATGATTTCTTCCATCAGCACGTCTTGCTGGTTGGAGCTCAGCAGGGCTTCAACACGGCTCATCGCCAGTGGTTCTGCGGCATTGATAGCAGAATTAGCACGGATAATAGTGGTCGTCTGATCTGGCGTATTGTCGCCACTGCGCGGCTGAGCGATAGGTTTGAACACGCTCAGGCGGACGCCTTTCTGTTCCATGGAGCGAATGACACCCAGGCTGACGCTTGTCAGACCGACGCTGGTGCCAGTTGGGATCAACATGATTATACGGGACACGGCCGAACCTCTTTACGGTTGCTCGTTAGTCAAAAACAACACCGTCAGCCTTGGCTGACGGTGTTGGGAGTTACGTGTTTTACGCGGTCAGACGGTAAGCGTCTTCGGCGATGACCAATTCTTCATTGGTCGGGATAACCAGCGCCGGACGGGTGCCATCTTTAGCGATGTTGCCACCTTTACCAAAGCGTGCCGCCAGGTTGCGTTCGTGATCGACGTCAAAGCCCAGCAGACCCAGTTTTTTCAGCGACAGTTCGCGAACCATTGCTGCGTTTTCACCGATACCACCTGTGAAGATGACGGCATCCAGACGACCTTCCATCAGTGCAGCGTAAGAACCGATGTATTTAGCCAAGCGGTGGCAGTAAACGTCCATTGCACGTTTTGCGTCTGCTTTCGTCTCGTAGTTATCTTCAACGTAGCGGCAGTCGCTGGTCACTTCAGTCAGACCCAACAGACCAGATTCTTTGGTCATCAGCGTGTTGATGCGCTCGATGTCCATGCCCAGTGCGTCGTGCAGGTGGAAAATGACAGCTGGGTCGATATCGCCACAGCGTGTACCCATCACCAGACCTTCCAGCGGAGTCAGACCCATAGAGGTGTCGACGCATTCGCCGTTACGGATTGCAGTAACGGAACCACCGTTGCCCAGATGGCAAGTGATGACGTTCAGCTCTTCTACTGGTTTGTTCAGCACTTTAGCGGCTTCACGAGAAACAAAGTAGTGGCTGGTTCCGTGGAAGCCGTAGCGACGGATGTGGTTTTCTTTATACAATTTGTACGGCAGTGCATAAAGGTAGGATTCTTCCGGCATGGTCTGGTGGAACGCGGTGTCGAAAACAGCAACGTTTTTATCAGCCAGGTGTGGGAAAGATTTCAGTGCTTCATCGATACCGATCAGATGCGCTGGGTTGTGCAGAGGTGCAAAAGGTACGGAATCTTTGATACCCTGAAGAACATCATCAGTAATGATCGCGGATTGGGTGAACTTCTCACCGCCGTGAACGATACGGTGACCGATAGCAACCAACTGAGCAGACAGCTCTGGCTTCTGAGACAGAATGGTATTGACGATGAAGTTCAGCGCTTCGCTGTGAGCTGCACCGGCACCCAGTTCGGCGTCGTGTTTACCGCCGTCCATTTTCCATTTGATGCGGGCTTCAGGCAGGTTGAAACATTCGGCTAAACCAGACAGGTACTCTTCTCCGTTAATCGCATCGATGATGGCGAATTTCAGGGATGAACTACCGCAGTTAAGAACCAGTACTAACTTACTCGACATGGAAGTACCTACTTGTTATACATGGTTAAAAAAATGTCATACAGGGCATAGCGTATCGCATGCCGCCGCTGGCATTTATGATTAACATCATGCCTTGGTGTGATACACCAGACACGATGATGAATAAGGGTCGATACTATGATGTATACCGGATAATCGGTACACCATAATCGCTACAACTAATCTCTATAACTAATCTTTATAACAACGTGGCATCGACCTGATGTAAACCGCAGCTTTTAAAGCGATGATAACCGCGTTATGGCCGTTGGCTGCGCTTATGTCGCAAAGGGAATTATACTCCCTGCGTGTAGTCATACTACTTTAGGTATACAGCGGCCAAAAGGCCGATCTAGGATACCGATAGCGTAGGGTAAACACAAAATATATTTTAACCTTATCAACTTGAGTTGTTGATTTGTGCAAAAGTTTTATTTTTTATCTGTAAAGTTGAGGTGTGGCTATGGCGACGAAACCAGACAGTAGAATTAGTTGGCTACAGTTACTCCAACGTGGGCAGCATTACATGAAGACATGGCCAGCAGAAAAGCAGTTGGCACCCCTATTCCCCGAAAACCGCGTGGCGCGAGCGACGCGGTTCGGCATTCGCATCATGCCGCCACTGGCGGTGTTTACCTTAACGTGGCAGATTGCGCTTGGTGGCCAGCTCGGCCCGGCCATCGCCACCGCGCTTTTTGCCTGTAGCCTGCCGTTACAGGGCCTGTGGTGGCTTGGCCGCCGTTCTGTTACGCCTTTACCACCAACGCTGGCACAGTGGTTCCATGAGATTCGCCATAAACTTGCGGAATCAGGACAGGCACTCGCTCCGCTGGAGGAGGAAGCGCCAACTTACCAAGCGTTGGCGGATGTGCTGAAGCGTGCATTTAAGCAGCTTGATAAAACCTTCCTTGATGATTTGTGATCGGCGTCAGGCTGTGTGCGGGTTGATGGCTATTTTGTTCTTTCCCCTGTTTCAAATCAAAGAAGCGGTGGCTACCGCTATCGTGACACGATTCAGTATGCGATTCTGCGGGTAATACCTATTTAGCGACATTGGCTTACACCAAAGAGGGTTCAGGAGAGCAACATGGAAATGACGAATGCCCAGAGATTGATCCTTTCAAACCAATACAAAATGATGACGATGCTCGATCCAGATAACGCTGAGCGCTATCGTCGGCTACAAACGATCATCGAGCGTGGTTACGGTTTGCAGATGCGGGAATTAGACCGTGAGTTTGGTGAGCTGACGGAAGAAGTTTGCCGTACCATTATTAACGTCATGGAAATGCATCATGCTTTGCAGGTGTCATGGACCAATCTGAAAGATAAGCAGGATTTGGATGAGCGACGTCTGACCTTCCTGGGTTTTGATGCGGCAACGGAAGCGCGTTATCTGGGCTTTGTACGCTTTATGGTACATGTTGAAGGTCGTTACCCTCACTTTGATGCGGGTACGCATGGTTTTAACGCGCAGACAAAAATGTGGGAAAAATACAACAGAATGCTGGCTGTTTGGCAATCCTGCCCGCGTCAGTATCACTTGAGTGCGGTTGAGATCGCACAGATCATCAACGCCTGATTAATGAAAAAGGGGCTTTCTGTGGAGTGTAAAGGTTTTCTGTTCGACCTCGATGGTACGCTGGTTGATTCACTGCCTGCTGTAGAACGTGCATGGGTTAACTGGGCAAAAGATCACGATATTGAACCACAGGAAGTGCTGGATTTTATTCACGGCAAGCAGGCAATCACGTCCTTGCGCCACTTTCTTCAGGGGCAGAGCGAAGAAACGATTCAACAGGAGTTCGATGCGCTGGAGAAAACGGAAGCTTCTGACACACAAGGTATTGTTGCAATGCCAGGGGCGAAGGCGCTGTTGGAACGGTTGGATGCTTTGGATATTCCTTGGGCAATTGTGACATCCGGCACCGTACCGATTGCCAGCGCGCGTCATCATCGTGGAGAACTCCCTGCTCCTCGCGCTTTTATTACGGCGGAGCAGGTTGCTAAAGGTAAACCTAATCCTGATGCTTATTTACTTGGTGCACAGCAGTTAGGGTTGAAACCGGAAGAATGTGTCGTTGTTGAAGATGCGCCCGCAGGGGTGTTATCGGGTCTGGCGGCGGGCTGTAAGGTTATTGCAGTGAAAGCACCAGCGGATACGCCGAAGCTGGATCAGGTCGATCTGGTGCTTGATTCGTTGGAGCAGATAGAGATAGAGAAATCACAAAGTGGCGTTAAGGTACTTCTGCGCCAATAGCTCGTCTGTAATATAATGACAAAACTGTGACTAAATATGATCAAACCTCGCATCCGCGAGGTTTTTTTTATGGCAGACTATATCCGTCATACTTCAAGCTGCATGGGTGCTAGCTTCCTTATCTATGGCATGCTGAATCTACACCTTTCACTCTGTATTTTCCGTCAGGGGAACCGTTTTGAATAGCGAACTTCTCTGGGTTTTATCCCTGTTGCTGATCGCCATTGTGTTGTTTACCACCAATAAATTACGCATGGACGTCGTAGCGCTGTTGGTCATTATCGCGTTTGTACTGAGCGGTACGCTGACGCTATCTGAAGCGCTGGTGGGGTTCAGCGATCCTAATGTGATCCTGATTGCTGCCCTGTTTGTGATTGGTGAAGGGTTAGTTCGTACTGGTGTCGCTTATCAGGTCGGGGACTGGCTGGTTCGCGTTGCGGGTAGCAGCGAAATGAAGATGCTGATCTTACTGATGGTCACCGTTGCGCTGCTAGGGGCTTTCATGAGTTCCACCGGCGTTGTCGCAATTTTTATTCCCGTGGTACTGAGTGTTTCTGCGCGGATGAAAATTTCCCCTGGAAGGCTGATGATGCCGCTGAGTTTCGCTGGGTTGATTAGCGGCATGATGACGCTGGTGGCGACGCCGCCGAATATGGTAGTGAGCAGCGAGCTGATGCGCGACGGTGTCGCGGGCTTTGGGTTCTTCAGCGTGACACCGATAGGGATGGTTGTCCTGTTGCTAGGCGTGGCCTATATGATGGTGGCACGTTACTGGCTTGGTGACGCTGAGACAGCAACAGCAAAAGAGATGTGGAAGAGAAGAACGTTTCGCGATCTGATTCGTGATTACCGATTGACGGGCAGGGCACGCCGATTGGCAATTCGCCCAGGATCGCCTTTTATCGGCCATCGTCTGGACGATTTACGTCTGCGCCAACGCTTTGGGGCGAATGTGGTCGGGATTGAGCGCTGGCGTAAATTCCGCCGCGTGATGATCAGCGTAGCTGGCAATACCGAACTTCGCCTGAATGATGTGCTGCTGATCGATATGTCGGCGTCTGAGGTGGATTTGCGCGAATTTTGCACCTCGCAGCGGCTTGAACCGATGGTACTACGCGGTGAGTATTTCTCTGAGCAGGCGCGTGATGTGGGGATGGCGGAAGTGTCTTTGATACCCGATTCCGAGCTGCTGGGAAAAACGCTCTACGACGTTGGATTCCGTAGCCGCTATGGCCTGAGCGTCGTAGGGATTCGCCGGGCGGGCGAAGCAATGGAGGGTATCCTCGCTGATGAGCCGCTCCAGCTCGGTGATATTCTGCTGGTGATGGGGGACTGGCGTATGATCCGGCAGTTGCACACGCAGAAAAATGACTTTCTTTTGCTCAATCTTCCTGCCGAAGTGGATGATGTCGCCCCTGCGGTGAGTCAGGCTCCGCACGCGTTGTTTTGTCTGGCGCTGATGGTAGCGATGATGCTGACGGATGAAATACCGAATGCGGTTGCTGCGCTGATCGCCTGTTTACTGATGGGCAAATTCCGCTGCATCGACATGGAAGGTGCCTATCGAGCTATCCACTGGCCGAGTATTATTCTCATCGTCGGGATGATGCCGTTTGCATTGGCGTTGCAGCAAACTGGCGGTGTTGCGCTGATTGTTAAGGGGCTGATGGATGTTGCCGGGAATGCCGGGCCACATGTGATGCTGGTGTGTTTATTCGTGCTATGTGCCGTGATTGGCCTGTTTATTTCCAACACGGCGACGGCGGTGTTGATGGCACCCATTGCGATCGCCGCAGCGAAGCAAATGGGCGTGTCACCTTATCCCTTTGCGATGATCATCGCCGTTGCGGCATCTGCCGCATTTATGACGCCCGTATCATCACCGGTTAATACATTGGTACTGGGGCCGGGCGGTTATAAATTTGGGGACTTTGTACGTATTGGCGTCCCCTTTACCGTACTGGTGATGCTTGTCAGCGTGGTGATGGTGCCGTGGCTGTATCCGTTCTAAGTGTTCCAGCCGCTATAGCAGACGCGTGTTATAACGGAGAGTCTTGACTGATTTCGTCGAGCGACAGGCTGAAGCTGGGAACGAACACCGTCATGAAATAGTCCATTTCCGGGCTGTGGCGCAGTTGCAATGTTTTTTCCAGCCGTGCCTTAGCAAGCGTGAATTCCGCGTTACCCGCGGATAATTCTTCCAGGCATTTCAGGTAGGCGCAGAGCGCGTCTGCCTGTTTAACGATGGCGCGCTCTTCCTCACTGGTATAGTTGTCATCCAGCAGCATCCGATAATCCTGCTGTAACTCTTCTGGCAGCATTTCGATCAGCTTCTGCTGGGCAATTTTCTCTATCTTCTTATACTCATGCGCGATCTGCGCATTGTAGTACTTGATCGGCGTCGGCATGTCGCCTGTCAGCACCTCGCTGGCATCATGATACATCGCCAGTAGCGCAATGCGCTCTACGTTCAGGTTGCCCCCGAATTTGCGGTTTTTGATAACCGCCAGCGCGTGAGCGACAAAGGCGACTTGAAGGCTGTGTTCGGAGACGTTTTCCGTACGCACGTTGCGCATTAGTGGCCAACGGCTGATGAGTTTTAGACGGGATAAGTGGGCGAAAAAGTGGCTCTGATTCATTGAGATCTCTCAGACAACAGCACGGTGGAATAGCAATATCGTGGGTATCTATTGTGAGCACTTGCCGAAGATTATGCAAACGAAGGTCTGGTTTTCGCCGGGCGACGATCGCCCGGCGATGGTAGGATCGTTTAGTGCTGGGCTATTGGTGATAGTGTCCCAGAAAACGCCCTAATTTGTGAATTGCCATGTCCAGTTCATCAATACGCGGTAGCGTGACGATGCGTACGTGATCTGGGTAAGGCCAGTTAAAAGCGGTTCCCTGAACCAGCAACACTTTTTCCTGTAACAGAAGATCCAACACCAGTTTTTGGTCGTCATGGATATTAAAGCGCTTGGCGTCAATACGCGGGAACATATAGAGCGCGCCGCGTGGTTTTACGCACGACACGCCGGGGATCTGGTTGATCAATTCCCAGGAGCGGTTGCGCTGTTCGTACAGGCGTCCGCCGGGTTGAATAAATTCACTGATGCTTTGATATCCCCCCAAGGCGGTCTGAATCGCATGCTGCATGGGGACGTTGGCACACAACCGCATTGAGGCCAGCATTTCCAGCCCTTCAATATAGCCTTTGGCGTGTTTTTTCGGGCCGTTTAATACCATCCAGCCTTGGCGGAAACCTGCCACACGATATGTCTTGGACAGTCCGTTGAACGTGACTGTCAACAAGTCTGGTGCCAGAGCGGCAATCGAGTGATGCTGCGCATCGTCATACAGAATTTTGTCGTAAATTTCGTCGGCGAAAATGATCAGGTTGTGCTCGCGCGCGATAGCCACGATATCCAGCAGTAGCTCTTTGCTGTAGACCGCACCCGTCGGGTTGTTCGGGTTGATGATGACAATACCGCGAGTATTCGAGGTGATCTTTTTGCGGATATCATCCAGATCGGGGAACCAATCAGAAGACTCATCACAAAGGTAGTGGACGGCATTGCCGTTAGATAGAGAAACTGCCGCAGTCCAGAGTGGATAATCTGGCGCGGGAACCAGCATTTCATCACCTGGGTTGAGTAGCGCCTGCATAGATTGCACGATGAGTTCGGAAACACCGTTGCCGATATAGACGTCTTCAACCGTAATATCGCGCATATCCCGCGCCTGATAGTGCTGAACGATGGCCTTACGGGCGGAATAGAGCCCCTTGGAATCACAGTAGCCCTGTGCGGTTGGCAGGTTACGGATGACATCGACCAGAATTTCGTCCGGTGCCTCAAAGCCGAAGGGCGCAGGGTTGCCAATATTCAGTTTAAGGACCTTATTGCCTTCTTCTTCAAGCCGCTTGGCTTCCTTTAGAACTGGGCCACGGATGTCATAGCATACGTTCTCCAGTTTTTTGGATTTTTCAATCGGAGACATAAATAGTACGAACCTTTTGCAGAGAGCGCATATTCCCATGCGGAATAGCATAACCCGCTTAATGTACTCCTCCTAAAGTGCCTTTTGAAGAATGATTATCGCTTTTGCTGCAAATGATTGCGCATCTGCACTATATGGTTGTGTACTCGTTGGATGGTGCGATATGGTAGGGGGCAGACAGCAGTTCAGGACGCACTTTTTAGTGCAAGAATAGGGTGACAAGGATTGCTCGTTTATTTACGTGTAGAACGTCTTTATTTCGCAGAATGAAATAAAGAGAAAGTGCCGTTGTTATTGAATAAAGGATTAAGGCTGGTGAGCCATTTAATTATGTGATGTCTTACCAATCGAAAGGCGATAGGGGTAACGAAATATAAGTATTTTTTTGCCCTTATCGTGCGTCTGCGATAGTGTCTTTAAATGTATCGGCCATTACCCGTACATGTAATAAAACACCAGGAATATTTTGTTAAAATTAAAATAGATAAGTGAAAAATCGTATGACCAGTGCAAATCGACCAGTACTTAATCTCGATCTTGATTTACTGAGGACGTTTGTTGCCGTTGCAGATTTAAATACATTTGCAGCGGCGGCGGCCGCCGTCAATCGGACCCAATCGGCAGTCAGCCAGCAGATGCAGCGGCTGGAGCAACTCATCGGAAAGGAGCTTTTTGCCCGACACGGGCGTAATAAATTGCTGACCGAACACGGTATACAGTTTCTAGGTTATGCCAGAAAAATATTACAATTCAATGATGAAGCCTGTATTTCATTAATGTACAGTGATATTCAAGGCACGCTAACTATCGGGGCGTCTGATGATACGGCAGACACTATCCTGCCTTATATTTTACATCGGGTGACCTCTGTATTTCCTAAACTCTCCGTCAATGTCAGCGTAAAACGTAGTGCTGAAATGATGGACATGTTGAATCAGGGGAAAATAGATCTGGTTATTACCACAATGAACGGTGTGGTGTTTCCGCATGTGTTATTGCGTAGTTCCCCGACGTTATGGTATTGCGCGGCAGATTACCAGTTCAGAGCGAATGAACCTATTCCTCTGGTTGTGCTGGATGAACCAAGCCCTTTCCGCTCGTTGGCCACGCAGCAACTGACAGCCGCAGGGATTCCCTGGAGAATCGCCTATGTGGCTTCAACGCTCTCTGCTGTGCGCGCCGCAGTGAAGGCCGGCATGGGGATCACCGTACGCTCGGTGGAAATGATGAGTCCGGAACTGCGGGTGCTGGGTGAAGAGGAAGGGTTGCCGAGATTGCCTGAAACCCGTTATTTTCTCTGTCAGAATCCTAACCAGGAGAATGAACTGGCGACGGCAATTTTCAATGTGATTGAATCAGGGAAGCCTTCTCACATTACGCCTGTTAGCATGTTGGCAAACAGTGCGGATGGAATGCTGTCTTCCGATTCGTCGCTGAAGGATGTGATCTAATCGTAATGGGTAGTTAATTATCATTCGGGGAGGGTAGGGATGCACCCCGAATGATGATGATTTATGACTAATGTGTTAAACCCGCGTAGACAGGGTCTGATTGACCTCATTTCCCCAGTTTTCTCCCACTTTGCGTTTTCCATTTGGCATCAATAGGCTAGGCGTGGCGATATAGGGCATATTTTGTTTTTATAAAACAACGGTTCTATTTTTTTAAAATTATGTTATGGAAAATGATGTCCAACCTTGCCTTGAATCAGTGTGGTTTTTTTACTAACTAAATTGGTAAAAATGTGTGCTGGATCAAAAAATACCCCTAATAACCACATGGGGGAACAGGCATTTTCTGTGAAAATGGTATAGTGACGCTGCAAACTTGCTTTCTGTGTCGCTGCGCTCTGGTTAACTGACGAAGGCACTGACTCGATTTAGCTACGAGTGAGAACACAAAATGTTAACAAAACAGCGTGCATGTAAAGTAATGTACTGTTATTTTTAGTAAGGTTGAAAAAAAGGTTACAAATTTGGGGCTCAACCATACCAAGCAAGGCTTACCTGATACGTTTCCGTGCTTTTTTGTGGTTATTAATCCTTCCTTTTAATCGATGTGGCGCATTAACTGCCGATAACAGAGCAGAGATATTACCCGCCACTTTTGATGAGTAAGCAAAGAGAATGTCAACAACTACTGAAATCCTCGCCCATCATTGGGCTTTTGCGCTATTCCTTATCATTGCCGTAGGCCTGTGCGTTTTCATGCTGACCGGTGGGTTCTTGCTGGGTGGGAGAGCCAGAGCCAGGGCCAAAAACGTACCTTATGAATCCGGGATTGACTCCGTGGGTTCAGCGCGGCTACGTCTGTCTGCTAAATTTTATCTTGTCGCTATGTTCTTCGTTATCTTCGACGTTGAGGCCCTCTATCTTTACGCTTGGGCGGTGTCTATCAAAGAAAGCGGCTGGATAGGCTTCATTGAAGCAACCATTTTCATTTTGGTGCTGTTGGCTGGTTTGGTTTATCTGGTTCGTGTTGGGGCACTTGACTGGACCCCGGTTCGATCCAAGAGACAAGTTGTTAAATCAGACATCATCAACACTACCAACACTCATCCGCAGTAACAGCGAGGCATTTTAAGATGGACTATACGCTCACCCGCATAGAGCCGGACGGTGAGAATGACCGTTATCCCCTGCAACGTCAGGAGATCGTTTCCGACCCTCTGGAGCAACATGTTCACCGCAGTGTCTACATGGGCAAACTGGAACATGCATTACACGATACGGTGAACTGGGGTCGTCAGAATTCCCTGTGGCCGTATAACTTTGGTCTTTCCTGTTGCTATGTAGAGATGGTGACGTCATTTACCGCCGTTCATGACGTTGCACGTTTTGGTGCTGAGGTTCTGCGTGCGTCGCCACGTCAGGCTGACTTCATGGTAGTAGCGGGGACTTGCTTTACCAAAATGGCCCCTGTTATTCAGCGTCTGTACGAGCAAATGCTTGAGCCTAAATGGGTTATCTCCATGGGCGCGTGTGCTAACTCCGGCGGTATGTACGATATCTATTCCGTTGTTCAGGGCGTAGATAAATTCCTGCCCGTTGATGTGTACATTCCGGGCTGCCCTCCGCGCCCAGAAGCTTACATGCAAGCGCTGTTGTTGCTGAAAGAATCCATCGGTAAAGAACGCCGTCCTCTGTCATGGGTGGTAGGTGAACAGGGCGTTTACCGCGCCAATATGCAATCTGAGCGTGAGCGCAAACGCGGCGAACGAATCGCAGTGACCAACCTGCGCTCGCCTGATGAGATTTGACCTGTAGATGATAAACCCGGTGACCGTGTAATACCCGATAATAGTGTGCGGTCATTATCAGATGCAGAAATAGCACATTTAATGTGGTGACATATTTATGACAGATTTAACGACACACGATCTCGCTCAGCCAGGCTGGCAAACCCGCGATCACCTTAGCGATCCGGTCGTTGGCGAACTGTGTAACCGTTTTGGACCAGATGCATTTACTGTACAGGCAACCCGCACAGGTATCCCGGTGGTGTGGGTCAAGCGTGAGCAATTACTCGATGTTGTCGCATTCCTGAAAAAACAGCCGAAGCCTTATGTCATGCTGTTTGACCTGCACGGTATGGATGAACGTTTGCGCACCCATCGTGAAGGTTTACCTGCCGCCGACTACTCCGTCTTTTACCACTTAATTTCCATTGAGCGTAATCGCGACATTATGCTCAAAGTCGCGCTGGCCGAGAATGACCTGCATTTACCGACCGTAACCAAACTTTTCCCGAATGCCAACTGGTATGAGCGGGAAACGTGGGAGATGTTCGGCATGACTTTCGATGGTCACCCAAACCTGACGCGCATCATGATGCCGCAGACGTGGGAAGGGCATCCACTGCGTAAAGATTATCCAGCGCGCGCGACCGAGTTCGATCCTTTCGAGCTGACTAAGCAGAAAGAAGATCTGGAAATGGAAGCGCTGACGTTCAAACCCGAAGAATGGGGTATGAAGCGCGGCACTGAGAATGAGGACTTCATGTTCCTCAACCTTGGTCCGAACCACCCGTCTTCACACGGTGCTTTCCGTATTATCCTGCAATTGGATGGTGAAGAAATTGTCGACTGCGTGCCTGATGTGGGTTACCACCATCGTGGCGCAGAGAAAATGGGTGAGCGTCAATCCTGGCATAGCTACATTCCTTATACTGACCGTATTGAATACCTTGGCGGCTGCGTTAACGAGATGCCGTATGTACTGGCCGTTGAGAAACTGGCGGGTATCGAGGTACCGGATCGTGTGAAAACGATTCGTGTGATGCTGTCTGAGCTGTTCCGTATTAATAGCCACCTGCTGTATATCAGTACCTATATTCAGGACGTCGGTGCGATGACACCGGTGTTCTTTGCGTTTACTGACCGCCAGAAAATTTACGATTTAGTTGAAGCGATTACCGGCTTCCGTATGCACCCAGCCTGGTTCCGTATTGGCGGTGTGGCGCACGATCTGCCACGCGGTTGGGAACGCCTGCTGCGGGAATTCCTCGACTGGATGCCGAGCCGTTTGGATACCTACGTTAAAGCCGCGTTGCAGAACACCATTCTGAAAGGCCGTACTCAGGGCGTTGCCGCTTACAATGCGAAAGAAGCATTGGAATGGGGGGTAACGGGGGCGGGTCTGCGTGCTACAGGCATCGGTTTCGACGTGCGTAAATGGCGTCCATATTCTGGCTATGAAAACTTTGACTTTGAAGTTCCAGTCGGCGACGGCATCAGCGATTGCTATAGCCGCGTTATGCTAAAAGTTGAAGAACTGCGTCAGAGCCTGCGTATTCTGGATCAATGTCTCAAGAACATGCCGGAAGGGCCGTTCAAAGCGGATCACCCACTGACGACGCCGCCACCAAAAGAGCGCACGTTGCAGCATATCGATACGCTGATTAACCACTTCCTTCAGGTTTCCTGGGGACCGGTTATGCCTGCCAATGAATCATTCCAGATGGTTGAGGCAACAAAAGGTATCAACAGCTATTACCTGACCAGTGACGGCGGCACGATGAGCTACCGTACCCGTATTCGCACGCCGAGCTATGCGCATTTGCAACAGATTCCTTCTGTAATTCGCGGATGTCTGGTATCCGATCTGATCGTTTACCTCGGCAGTATTGATTTCGTAATGTCAGATGTGGACCGCTAACTATGCATGATCACAACAATCACGATCATATTGACGCTCTGGGACAACCGGCTGTCGATTCGCTGACAAAAGAAAGTACTTTTGTATTGAGTGACGCCGAACGTGACGCCATTGAGCACGAAAAACATCACTATGAAGATGCACGCGCCGCATCAATTGAAGCACTGAAAATTGTGCAAAAAGAACGCGGTTGGGTGCCGGATGGGGCTATCCACGCGATTGCCGACTTGCTGGGTATCCCTGCCAGTGATGTGGAAGGCGTGGCTACGTTCTACAGCCAGATTTATCGCCAGCCTGTCGGACGCCACATTATTCGCTATTGCGACAGCGTTGTGTGCCACATCAATGGTTATCAGGGCGTTCAGGCTGCGCTGGAGCGTAAGCTCAGCATTAAACCGGGACAGACAACGTTCGATGGGCGTTTCACGCTGTTGCCGACCTGCTGCCTGGGGAACTGTGATAAAGGGCCGTCAATGATGATTGATGACGATACCCACAGCCATGTGACGCCGGAAGGTATTGAAACGTTATTGGAGCAGTATCAATGAGTAAAGACATTGTTCTGACGGCTGAGCAGCATCCTCTGACCTGGCGTTTACGCGCAGACAAACAGCCAGTGTGGCTGGATGAATACCGCAGCAAAAACGGCTATGTCGCCGCGCAAAAAGCGTTAACGGGCATGGCACAGGATGAAGTGGTCTCACTGGTTAAAGACGCTGGCCTAAAAGGGCGTGGCGGTGCGGGCTTCTCAACAGGCTTGAAGTGGAGCCTGATGCCGAAAGACGAAAGCATGAACATCCGCTACCTGCTGTGTAACGCGGATGAGATGGAGCCGGGTACTTATAAAGACCGCCTGCTGATGGAGCAAGAGCCTCATCTACTGGTTGAAGGCATGCTAATCAGCGCGTTTGCACTGAAAGCCTATCGTGGCTACATCTTCCTGCGTGGTGAATACATCGAAGCTGCGGTTCACCTGCGTCGCGCGATTGAAGAAGCGAAAGCCGCTGGCTTGCTGGGCAAGAATATTTTGGGCAGCGGTTTTGATTTCGAGCTGTTCGTGCATACGGGCGCGGGGCGTTACATCTGCGGTGAAGAAACGGCGCTGATTAACTCGCTGGAAGGCCGTCGTGCCAACCCGCGTTCCAAGCCGCCGTTCCCGGCGTCTGCGGGCGTTTGGGGTAAACCGACCTGCGTCAACAACGTGGAAACACTATGTAACGTGCCGGCGATTATCGAGCACGGTGCGGCGTGGTATCAGGGGCTGTCTGCCGGTAAAAGTAAAGATGCCGGCACGAAACTGATGGGTTTCTCTGGCCGCGTCAAGAATCCGGGCCTGTGGGAACTGCCTTTCGGTACTACGGCGCGTGAGATTCTGGAAGACTACGCGGGCGGCATGCGCGATGGTCTGAAGCTGAAAGCCTGGCAGCCGGGCGGTGCAGGCACGGATTTCCTGACGGAAAGTCACCTCGATCTACCCATGGATTTTGAGCACATTGCGAAAGCAGGTAGCCGTATGGGTACTGCGCTGGCGATGGCTGTCGATCATGAGATCAATATGGTTTCGTTGACGCGTAATCTCGAAGAGTTCTTCGCTCGCGAATCCTGTGGCTGGTGTACGCCATGCCGTGATGGTTTGCCGTGGAGCGTGAAGATTTTACGTGCGCTGGAGAATGGCGAAGGCCAGCCTGGCGATATCGAAACGCTAGAGCAGCTTTGCCGCTTCCTCGGACCGGGTAACACCTTCTGTGCGCATGCGCCGGGTGCAGTCGAGCCGCTGCAAAGTGCCATCAAGTATTTCCGGGAAGAATTCGAAGCGGGTATCTCTAAACAGTATTTAGGCAATCTTAAAACGATTGGCGGTATCCAGCCTAACCTGTTGAAAGAGCGCTGGTAAGCTATCGCTTAATACGTGCGAGATGCAGTGAATGTATCCGCAGGGTGGCGCAAATAAGCCACCCTCATAAACCCAATAGACTTCAAGGCGCAGGTAGCCAACGCATTTGCGATTTGAAAGATGAGGGTATACAGAATTTTTGATTAGCGCTCGTGGCAACACGGGCCATTATGGAAGCATGCTGACTATGGCTACTATTCATGTAGACGGCAAAGAGTATGAAGTAAACGGAGCAGACAACCTTCTGGAAGCTTGCCTGACTCTGGGACTTGATATTCCTTACTTTTGCTGGCACCCCGCGCTCGGGAGCGTCGGATCTTGCCGCCTCTGTGCGGTAAAACAGTATCAAAACGCGGAAGATACTCGCGGTCGTCTGGTGATGTCCTGTATGACACCAGCAACCGATGGCGCGTTCATCGCGATCGAAGATGAAGAGGCGAAGCTATTCCGTAAGACGATAGTTGAGTTTCTGATGACCAACCACCCGCACGATTGCCCGGTGTGTGAGGAAGGCGGTAACTGTCATTTGCAGGATATGACGGTGATGACGGGGCAGAACTTCCGTCGCTATCGCTTCACCAAGCGTACCCATCGTAATCAGGATCTCGGGCCGTTTATTTCTCATGAGATGAACCGCTGTATTGCTTGCTATCGCTGCGTTCGTTACTACAAGGATTATGCGGATGGTAAAGATCTCGGTGTTTATGGCGCACACGACAACGTCTATTTCGGTCGCCCGGAAGATGGCACGCTGGAAAGTGAGTTCTCCGGTAACCTGGTTGAAGTGTGCCCTACTGGCGTATTCACCGACAAAACGCATTCCGAGCGCTACAACCGTAAATGGGATATGCAGTTTGCACCGAGCGTTTGCCAACAGTGCAGCGTCGGCTGTAATACCAGCCCCGGTGAACGCTATGGCGAACTGCGTCGTATCGAAAACCGTTTCAACGGTAGCGTAAACCACTATTTCCTGTGTGATCGTGGTCGCTTTGGTTACGGTTATGTCAACCAGAAAGACCGTCCTAACCAGCCGCTGCAACGTCGTGGTAATGACTGGATCGCACTGAATGCCGATCAGGCACTGCAAGGTGCGGCGGATGTGCTGCGTCAGGCGAAGAAAACGATCGGTATCGGTTCGCCGCGTGCCAGCATTGAAAGTAACTTCGCATTACGTGAGCTGGTAGGAGCAGAGAACTTCTACACCGGTATCGCGCAGGAAGAACAAAATCGTCTGCAATTGATTCTGAAAGTGCTACGCGAAAGCGGTGTGAGAACACCGGCGCTGCGTGAGATCGAAGGCTACGATGCAGTTCTGATTCTAGGTGAAGATTTGACGCAGACGGGGGCGCGTATCGCATTGGCCGTTCGTCAAGCCGTTAAAGGCAAAGCCCGCGAAATGGCGGCAGCACAGAAAGTGGCTGACTGGCAGATTGCGGCGATCATGAACATTGGTCAGCATGCCAAGCACCCGCTGTTTGTCACCAACGTAGATAACACCCGCCTGGACGACATTGCGGCATGGAACTATCGTGCACCGGTTGCCGATCAGGCGCGCCTTGGTTTTGCCATTGCGCACGGGCTAGATAGCAGCGCGCCGGCAGTCGCCGATCTGGCTGCGGGGCTTGACCAAAAAGTCGATATCATCGTACAGGCGCTGGCCGGTGCGAAAAAGCCGCTCATCATCTCTGGCACCAATGCTGGCAGCGAAGAGGTGATCTCCGCAGCGGCAAACGTTGCTAAAGCGCTGAAAAATCGTGGCTCTGACGTCGGTATTACCTTTGTTGCACCTGCTGCAAACAGCATCGGGTTGTCAATTATGGGCGGCGGTTCGCTGGACGATGCGCTGGTGCAGTTGGAAAACGGCGAAGCCGACAGCGTGGTGGTTCTGGAGAACGATCTCTATCGCCATGCACCGGTCGCTCGCGTTGATGCGGCACTGGAAAAAGCTGAAAACCTGATTGTGGTCGATCATCAACGTACTCGCATCATGGACAAGGCCAGTATCATCCTGTCTGCTGCCAGCTTCGCTGAAAGCGACGGTACGCTGGTGAATCAGGAAGGCCGCGCTCAGCGTTTCTTCCAGGTTTACGACCCAACGTACTACAACGACAAAGTCGTGATGTTGGAAAGCTGGCGCTGGCTGCATTCGCTGTATATCACCTATAACAGCCGTCAGGTTGACTGGACGCAACTGGATAACGTGATTGACGCGTGTGTTACGGCATTGCCGCAGTTGGCGGCGATTAAAGATGCTGCGCCGGACGCCTCGTTCCGTATTCGTGGGCAGAAACTGTCGCGTTCGCCGATTCGCTCCAGCGGCCGTACTGCAATGCGTGCCAATATCAGCGTGCATGAACCGCGTCAGCCTGTCGACAAAGACACGATGTTTGCCTTCTCAATGGAAGGGAACAACAGCCCGACAGCCAATCGTCAGCAGATTCCGTTTGCCTGGGCACCAGGTTGGAACTCACCGCAAGCCTGGAACAAATTCCAGGACGAAGTGGGCGGACATTTGCGTCATGGCGATCCTGGCGTTCGTATGATCGAAGCCGGAGAAGGTTCGCTGGCGTACTTCGACAACATCCCAGCGGCTTTCGTCCCACAAGCGGGTCAGTGGCGCGTTGCGCCGTATTATCACCTGTTCGGTAGTGACGAAATGTCACAGCGTTCTGACGTGATTCAGCAGCGTATGCCAGAGCCTTACGTGATGGTGAATCCGGCTGATGCGGCGACACTGGGTGTAAACTCGGGGGCGTTGCTGGAATTGACTTGTGCAGGACAAACGCTACGTCTGCCACTGCGCTTAAGTGCGGCATTGAGTCAGGGACAGGTTGGTTTACCGCTGGGCTTGCCGGGTATTGCACCGGTGCTGGCGGGTGCAACCGTTGAAAATCTGCGGGAGGCCGCACAATGAGTTGGTTAACGCCGGAATTAATCGAAATTCTGATCACCGTCGGAAAAGCGATAGTGATTCTGCTGGTTGTCGTGACCTGTGGCGCGTTCATGAGTATGGGGGAGCGTCGACTGCTCGGCCTCTTCCAGGGACGTTATGGACCGAACCGGGTAGGTTGGGGCGGTTCATTACAGCTTGTTGCTGACATGATCAAAATGTTCTTCAAAGAAGACTGGGTGCCGAATTTCACCGATAAGGTGATCTTCACGCTGGCACCGATGATCGCATTTACGTCAATGCTGATTGCCTTTGCGATTGTGCCGATCACACCAACCTGGGGTGTCGCCGATCTGAACATTGGCATCCTGTTCTTCCTGATGATGGCAGGGCTGGCTGTTTATGCGGTGCTGTTTGCCGGTTGGGCGAGTAACAACAAATACTCGCTACTCGGTGCGGTACGTGCTTCCGCTCAGACTGTGAGCTACGAAGTGTTTATCGGTCTGTCACTGATGGGTGTTGTCGCGCAGGCGGGTTCGTTCAACATGCGTGATATCGTCGATTCTCAGGAACATCTGTGGAACGTAATTCCTCAGTTCTTCGGCTTTATTACGTTTGCCATCGCGGGCGTGGCGGTGTGTCACCGCCACCCGTTTGACCAACCTGAAGCTGAACAAGAACTGGCAGATGGTTACCACATTGAATACTCCGGTATGAAATTCGGTCTGTTCTTTGTCGGGGAATATATCGGGATCGTGACCGTTTCCGCGCTGATGGTGACCTTATTCTTCGGTGGCTGGCATGGTCCGTTCTTGCCTCCGTTTGTCTGGTTTGCGCTGAAAACAGGCTTTTTCATGATGATGTTCATCCTGATTCGTGCTTCGTTGCCCCGTCCACGTTATGACCAGGTGATGGCTTTCGGTTGGAAAGTCTGTCTGCCGATAACGCTTTTGAATCTGCTGGCGACAGCGGCCGTCATTTTGTACAACGCTTAAGAAGGGGTGAATAAACCATGACATTGAAAGAGTTAGTGGTTGGTTTCGGCACCCAGATACGCAGTATCTGTATGGTGGGATCGAATGCTTTCAAGAAGCGCGAAACCAGGATGTACCCAGAAGAGCCTGTGAATCCACCGCCGCGCTACCGTGGTCGTATCGTGCTGACCCGCGATCCCGATGGTGAAGAGCGTTGCGTTGCCTGCAACCTGTGCGCAGTGGCCTGTCCGGTTGGCTGTATCTCATTGCAGAAAGCAGAAACCAAAGATGGTCGCTGGTATCCAGAGTTCTTCCGCGTCAACTTCTCGCGCTGCATTTTCTGTGGCTTCTGTGAAGAAGCTTGCCCGACAACCGCTATCCAGCTGACGCCGGATTTCGAGATGGGTGATTACAAACGTCAGGATCTGGTGTACGAGAAAGAAGATCTGCTGATATCGGGGCCGGGTAAATATCCGGAATACAATTTCTACCGGATGGCTGGTATGGCAATCGATGGGAAAGACAAAGGCGAAGCTGAAAACGAAGCCAAACCTATTGATGTCAAAGGCCTGTTGCCCTAAGGAGCTAGCATGGAATTCGCTTTTTATACCACAGGTTTGATTGCGATATTGGCGACACTGCGCGTCATTACGCATACCAACCCTGTGCATGCGTTGTTATATATGGTCACCTCGCTTATGGCGATTGCGGGCGTCTTTTTCTCGCTCGGGGCTAATTTTGCCGGTGCGCTGAGTATCATCGTCTATGCGGGCGCCATCATGGTGCTGTTTGTGTTCGTCGTCATGATGCTCAACCTCGGTAATTCCGTAGAAGAACAAGAACGGAATTGGCTGAAACCCAGCGTCTGGATTGGCCCAAGCATTTTGTCACTGGCGTTACTGGTGATTGTGGTTAACGCCATCCTTAGCCTGAAAGAGCAGGGCATCACTGGCACGCCTGTTGAGGCGAAAGCCGTGGGTATCAGCCTGTTTGGTCCTTATGTTCTGGCGGTTGAATTAGCGTCAATGCTACTGCTGGCGGGATTGGTTGTCGCTTTCCACATTGGTCGTGAAGATAAACGTGGTGATGTTGTTAATAAAGAAAGCGCGAACCAGGATGTTGAGAAAAAAATAACGGGGGAACGTGCATGATTCCGTTACAACATGGATTGATTTTAGCCGCTATCTTGTTTGTTTTGGGGCTGACTGGTCTGTTGATTCGTCGTAACTTGCTGTTTATGTTGATTAGTTTGGAAATCATGATCAACGCTGCCGCGCTGGCTTTTGTTGTCGCAGGCAGTTACTGGCAGCAGCCGGATGGTCAGGTGATGTACATTCTGGCGATTACGCTGGCGGCAGCTGAGGCCAGTATTGGTCTGGCACTGTTGTTGCAGATGTATCGTCGTCGTCAAACCCTGAATATTGATACAGTCAGTGAGATGCGCGGATGAACTTACTCTATTTAACAATACTCTTCCCGCTGCTCGGCTTTCTGCTGCTGGCATTTTCCCGTGGTCGCTGGTCTGAAAACACGTCCGCGACGATCGGTGTTGGCTCGATTGGTTTGGCAGCGTTAGTTACCGCTTGGGTTGTGGTTGATTTTATGGGCCAGCAGCACAGCGGCGGTGTCACCTTCTTTAATCAACATCTGTGGACGTGGATGACCGTTGGCAATTTCGACATTAGCGTAACGCTGGTGCTCGACGGCCTCTCGGTGACGATGCTATCTGTGGTGACGGGGGTCGGCTTCTTTATCCACCTGTTTGCCTCCTGGTATATGCGTGGGGAAGAGGGATATTCTCGCTTCTTCGCTTACACCAACCTGTTTATCGCAAGTATGGTTGTTCTGGTACTGGCTGATAACCTGCTGCTGATGTATCTCGGTTGGGAAGGGGTAGGGCTGTGCAGTTATCTGCTGATCGGTTTCTACTACACCAATCCGAAGAACGGTGCGGCAGCGATGAAGGCTTTTATCGTTACGCGTGTTGGTGACGTCTTTTTAGCCTTTGCTCTGTTCATCCTTTACAAAGAGCTGGGCACGCTCAACTTCCGCGAACTGATGGTTCTGGCACCGCAGAAACTGGCTGAAGGTTCACCTGAAATCACCTGGGCTACGCTGATGTTGCTGGGTGGTGCGGTGGGTAAATCAGCACAGTTGCCGTTGCAAACTTGGCTGGCAGATGCGATGGCTGGTCCAACGCCGGTGTCTGCATTGATCCACGCCGCAACGATGGTTACTGCGGGTGTTTACCTGATTGCGCGTACCAACGGCCTGTTCCTGATGGCGCCGGATGTGTTGCATCTGGTGGGTATTGTCGGTGCCGTAACGTTGGTGCTGGCGGGTTTTGCTGCCTTGGTTCAAACCGACATCAAGCGCGTACTGGCCTATTCTACCATGAGCCAGATTGGTTACATGTTCCTGGCGCTGGGCGTGCAGGCATGGGATGCTGCGATTTTCCACCTGATGACGCACGCATTCTTTAAAGCGCTGCTGTTCCTCTCCTCTGGTTCGGTGATTTTGGCCTGCCACCACGAGCAGAACATCTTCAAGATGGGCGGCCTGCGTAAAACAATTCCGCTGGTTTATGTCTGCTTCCTGGTCGGGGGCGCGGCGCTAGCTGCATTACCGCTGGTTACCGCAGGCTTCTTCAGTAAAGACGAAATTCTGGCTGGCGCATGGGCAAATGGTCACATCAATCTGATGGTGGCTGGATTGGCCGGAGCCTTCATGACCTCGCTGTATACGTTCCGTATGATTTTCATCGTGTTCCACGGTGAAGAGAAAACCAAGGCGCATGCAGGAAAAGGCATTTCGCACCACTTACCGCTGGTTGTGCTGATGGTTCTGTCCACCTTTATTGGTGCGATGATTGTTCCTCCGTTGCATGGTGTATTGCCGGCAACGACAGCGCTTGAACATGGCCAGTTGCTGACATTGGAAATTACCTCTGGCGTGGTGGCGATTGCCGGTATTCTGCTTGCCGCTGTGCTGTGGCTGGGTAAACGTCAGGCGGTGAATAGCATTGCGAACAGTGCGCCAGGCCGTTTCTTCTCAACCTGGTGGTTCCATGCATGGGGCTTCGACTGGTTGTACGACCATGTCTTTGTTAAACCGTATCTGGCTATCGCGAAGCTGTTGCAGCGTGATCCGTTAAATGCACTGATGACCCTGCCTGCCCTCATCACCCGTTGGGGTAATCGTGGGTTGGCGCTCAGTGCGAATGGTCAGTTGCGCTGGTATGTTGCCTCTATGGGCTTTGGTGCCGTGCTGGTGCTGGGCTTGTTACTGCTGGTGTAAGGCAGTATCCGGTAACGTATGAAAGGCAGGGCATTCCCTATAAAGGAATGCCTGCCACGGCAAGTTTTCAGATTTCTTTAATTTAGGGACACAAAACGCCATGCTACTACCTTGGCTAATTCTTCTCCCCTTTATCGGCGGTCTGCTGTGTTGGCAGTTAGAGCGTTTTGGTACGAAAGTACCGCGCTGGATAGCGTTGATTGCAATGGGGCTGACACTCGCACTGTCTTTACAACTGTGGTTGCAAGGCGGTTATTCACTCGTAGCACCGAAAGGCGCTCCAGACTGGCAGGTTGAATACTTTGTGCCTTGGATACCGCGCTTTGGCATCGGTATTCACCTCGCGCTGGACGGCTTGTCACTGCTGATGGTCGTGCTGACGGGGCTGCTGGGTGTGTTGGCAATCCTCTGTTCCTGGAATGAAATTCAACGCTATCAGGGGTTCTTCCACCTGAATCTGCTGTGGATTCTGGGCGGCGTGATTGGTGTGTTCCTTGCCATTGACCTGTTCCTGTTCTTCTTCTTCTGGGAAATGATGCTGGTACCGATGTATTTCCTGATTGCACTGTGGGGGCATAAAGGCTCTGACGGTAAAACCAGAATTACGGCGGCGACTAAGTTCTTCATTTATACCCAGGCAAGCGGTCTGATCATGTTGATTGCGATCCTGGCGCTGGTCTTTGTGCATCACAATGCTACTGGCGTTTGGACATTCAACTACGAAGACCTGCTGAAGACACCAATGTCATATGGCGTCGAATATCTGCTGATGCTGGGTTTCTTCATCGCTTTTGCCGTAAAAATGCCTGTCGTGCCGTTGCACGGCTGGTTGCCGGATGCGCATAGTCAGGCTCCTACCGCAGGTTCTGTTGACCTCGCGGGTATTCTGTTGAAAACCGCTGCCTATGGTCTGCTGCGTTTTAGCCTGCCGCTGTTCCCAAATGCCTCTCATGCCTTTGCTCCGATTGCTATGTGGCTGGGTGTGATTGGTATCTTCTACGGCGCGTGGCTGGCGTTTAAACAGACGGATATCAAGCGTCTGATTGCTTATACCTCTGTGTCCCACATGGGCTTCGTGATGATTGCCATCTATTCCGGTAATCAACTGGCTTATCAGGGCGCGGTGATTCAGATGATTGCGCACGGGTTGTCCGCTGCGGGTCTGTTCATTCTGTGTGGTCAACTGTACGAGCGTCTGCATACCCGTGACATGCGTGAAATGGGTGGCCTGTGGTCGCGTCTGAAGTTCTTGCCTGCACTGTCTCTGTTCTTTGCTGTGGCAACCTTGGGTATGCCGGGCACGGGTAACTTTGTCGGCGAATTCATGATTCTGTTCGGCAGCTATCAGGTTGTGCCAGTCATTACGGTGATCTCAACCTTCGGTCTGGTATTTGCATCGGTCTACTCACTGATCATGATCCAGCGTGCTTATTACGGTACGCCTAAATCTGATGAGCCATTGAAGGGTATGTCGATCCGCGAATTGTCTATCGTGCTGCTGTTGGTGGTATTACTGGTGTTGTTAGGGGTTTACCCGCAACCGATTCTGGATACCTCCAGTGCCGCGATGTCAAATATCCAGCAGTGGTTTATGTCGTCTGCTCCAGATTCAATTATTTCAACAACAAGGCCGTAATTCGCCATGACAATAACTCTTCAACAACTAATTGCGCTATCGCCGCTGTTGATCGTCGGATTGACGGTAGTGGTTGTGATGCTGTGCATTGCGTGGCGACGCAACCATTTTGTCAACGCAACCATGACGGTTATCGGCCTGAATATTGCGTTGCTGTCACTGTACTTTGTCGGTCAGGTTGGCCCAACGGACGTGACGCCGCTGCTGCGTGTTGATGGCTTCTCGATGTTTTATACCGGGCTGGTTCTGCTTGCCAGTCTGGCAACCAGCACGTTTGCCTATCCGTGGCTGCAAGGCTACCCAGACAACCGTGATGAGTTCTACCTGCTGGTTCTGATTGCTGCCTTAGGTGGGATTCTGCTGTCGAGTGCCAATCATCTGGCTTCGTTGTTCATTGGTATTGAACTGCTTTCTCTGCCGCTGTTTGGCCTGGTCGGCTATGCTTTCCGTCTGAAGCGTTCGCTGGAAGCCAGTATTAAATACATGCTGCTGTCGGCGGCGGCGTCTTCCTTCCTGCTGTTTGGTATGGCGCTGATTTATGCTGAATCGGGCGATATGAGCTTTGCCAGCCTCGGTAAGAGCCTGAGCGATCACCAAATCCATGAGCCGCTGTTGTTGGCAGGTCTGGGGATGATGATTGTTGGTCTGGGCTTCAAACTGTCTCTGGTTCCGTTCCAGCTGTGGACGCCTGATGTCTATCAGGGCGCACCTGCACCCGTGTCTACGTTTCTGGCGACGGCCGGTAAAATTGCGGTTTTCGGTGCGGTAATGCGTTTGTTCCTGTACGCACCGGTGGCTGACAGCGAATCCGTCAGAATTGTGCTGGGCATCATCGCATTCGCGTCGATCCTGTTCGGTAACGTGATGGCGGTATCGCAAACCAACATCAAACGTCTGCTCGGCTACTCTTCCATCGCGCATTTGGGCTATTTGCTGGTTGCCCTGATTGCGGTTCAGAGCCATCAACTGGCGCTGGAAACCGTAGGCGTGTATCTGGTCGGTTACCTGTTCAGCAGCCTGGGCGCGTTTGGTGTGGTTAGCCTGATGTCCAGCCCGTACCGTGGTCCGGATGCTGATTCACTGTTCTCTTACCGTGGTTTGTTCTGGCATAAACCGATCCTGTCTGCGGTGATGACGGTGATGATGCTGTCTCTGGCTGGTATCCCGATGACGTTGGGCTTCTTCGGCAAATTCTACGTGCTGGCTGTCGGCGTGAATGCTGAGCTGTGGTGGTTGACCGGTGCCGTCGTGCTGGGTAGCGCCATTGGCCTGTACTACTACCTGCGTGTGATGGTCAGTTTGTTCCTGAATGCGCCTCAACAGCTACAGCGTGATACACCAAATAATTGGGCCTTAACGGCTGGCGGTGTGGTCGTATTGATCTCCTCCATCGCGGTGCTGTTCCTTGGTTTGTACCCGCAACCGCTTATCTCTCTGGTGCAGTTGGCGCAGCCAATGATGTAACCACTGACAAGAGTCTGCTTGAGTCATGAAACGCCGTTGATGAGAATCAACGGCGTTTTTTTATGGTGAGCTTCCTGCTCGCTACCCTTCGGGCCGTCGCAAGCGACGTTGAAAAACGCTCCCTGCGTTTTTTTATGGAAGCAAAATGCGTTTTAGGAATGATCTGGTCTGCTGAAGCCGTAGAAGTCAGGAAAAATTGTCTATAGTTAAGAAGACAACGATTTATAACTCATGGTTTTTCATAACCAATGACTTCTCATAACAGAAGGAAGCACTCTATGGCGGCAACCAAAAAACAGCCTGAAGAAATTCGTGTCGATGATGATTTAAAACTTCTGTCCGAGACGTTAGATGAGGTGCTGCGCTATACGGGCGATCAGGCAGACCAAGCCTATCTTGATTTGAAGAAGGGGGCGGAAAAAGCACTACTCGAAGTTAAAGCCCGTATCGGCGTGACTGACAGCTATTATGCACGTGCAAAGCAGGTGGCCGACAAAGCCGATGTTTATGTACATGACAAACCGTGGCACGGTATTGGTATTGGTGCCACCGTCGGTCTGGTATTGGGATTGCTGCTGGCTAAGCGCTAATTTTTTCCACACTGAGTTGGAATGTCCCTGAGAACGAAAACTCGCTGAGAACATCGCTCTGTCATCCCTTGCGACAATGCCGATTGATATCAGTGTAAACGGCCGAATAGCTCATGTTAGATCATTGACAATGTAGCGGGATGACCCGCTACATCTCACCTGATAGTTGATACCCTCTAAACCTTTCCCTCTTTTTCCTGCATTCCTTGTACCCAATATATGGCCTCAAATGGGCGTAGTACCAGAATGGCGGGCTGGGGCTGTGCATCAGAATAATTGCTGAATAACAGTCGCCAGCGGTGGTCATGGGTATCCGTTGGTGGCTGCCAGCGCTGCGGTTGTTTAGTGAGATTTGCCAAAACCAGAAGTCGTTGTCCTTCCCAGATACGTTGATAGCACCAGACAGTGGGATGGTCAGGCAGCAAATCCTGGTAGTCTCCATGCGTCAGCAGCGGAAGTGCTTTACGCATAGCGATAAGCTGCTGGTAGGTATAGAAGACGGACGCTTTATCCGAGAGCGCCTGATCTGCGTTGATGTCGGGGAAATTTGTGCATGGCGTTATCCACGGCGTACCGGTCGTGAATCCAGCATGCTTGCTGTCATTCCATTGCATTGGCGTACGACCGTTATCGCGCGATTTGCTGGCGAGGATCGCTAATATGTGGTCATCTGCCTGACCGCGGTCGCGCTGTTCGGCAAATTGATTCAGGCTTTCAATATCGCGATATTGTTCAATTTGCGTATAGCCGGGATTCGTCATGCCCAGTTCTTCGCCCTGATAGATATAGGGCGTGCCTTGCATACCGTGAAGCAGCATTGCCAGCATCTTGGCGGATTGCACACGGAATTCACCTTCATCACCAAAACGCGACACAATACGAGGCTGGTCGTGATTACACCAGAACAAGGCGTTCCAGGCGTGGTTGTGCATACCCTGTTGCCAGTGATTAAAAATCTGCTTGAGCTGAATAAAATCAGGTTCCGCCAGCGCCCATTTTTCCCCATTCGGATAATCAACTTTCAGATGATGAAAATTGAACGTCATGGAGAGTTCGCTGCCGTCCAGTGCCGCGTAGCGGCGACAGTGATCTAATGAGGTCGATGACATTTCACCGACGGTCATCAAACCACGGGGCTGAAAAACATCCTGACTGAATTCCTGCAAGTACTCATGAATCAGGGGACCATCGGTATAGAAACGGCGTCCATCGCCCTGTGCATCTGATGGTAAATCCTGCAGTTTGGAAACCAGATTGATCACATCCAGTCGCAGCCCATCCACGCCCTTATCCGCCCAAAATTCACAGACCTGTTTTAGTTCATCCCGCACACGCGGATGCTCCCAATTCAGGTCAGCTTGCTCGGTGGCGAACAGGTGCAGATAGTACTGCTTGCTTTCCGCATGCCACTGCCAGGCTGAACCGCCAAATTTTGAACGCCAGTTATTGGGCAGTGTGCCGTCATTCCCATCACGCCAGATATAAAAATGGCGATAGGGGCTACGGCGATCCTGAGCATTCTGGAACCAGTGGTGTTGCGTAGATGTATGATTGAACACCATATCCATAACGATATAGATACGGCGTCGATGTGCTTCGGCGATTAACGTTTCTATATCGGCCATGGTGCCGTAGGTTGGATCGATGGCGCAGTAGTCGGCGACGTCATAGCCGTTATCAACCTGAGGAGAGAGGTAAACTGGAGTCAGCCAGATCGCATCGACGCCCAATTGTTGCAGGTAATCGAGTCGGGAAGTGATGCCAGCGATATCGCCAGTGCCATTTCCGGTACTGTCCTGAAAGCTCTTCGGGTAGATTTGATAAATTACGCCGTTTTGCCACCAGGGGAGTGACGTACTCATGAAAAATCCTCCTGTAGCGCTATAGCCACGGCTCAACAGACGTGGCTGAATAGATATTGGGACGGTTATACGGGTTCTAGCGTGCCATTGCGGATTTTCCGCTTATAGACCAGCGATGTCAGCATAATTGGAATGACGGCAGCAACCAGCATGGCGATGGCGAAGATCCCCCAAAACTGCGGCTTGATGGAGAGAATGCCCGGCAGTCCTCCCACGCCGATACCATTTGCGGTTACGCCGTACAGGCCGCAAATAAGTGCGGCGGCAGCGGAGCCTGCCATGGCGCATAGCATTGGAAAGCGGTATTTCAGGTTAATCCCGTACATGGCCGGTTCGGTCACGCCAAGAAAGGCTGAGATTGCCGCAGGGACAGAAATCTCACGTTCGTTTGCTTTCCGGCTAACGAGTATTATCCCAACGACGGCCGAAGCCTGCGCAATATTGGACAGCGCAATGAGTGGCCAGACAGGTGTGCCGCCCATACTCTGAATCATCTGCATATCAATCGCCAGCGTGGTTTGGTGCACGCCTGTGATGACCAGCGGTGCATACAGAAATCCAAATAGCGCAGCACCAACGGGGGCAAAGCTGCCTGTCATGACTGCTTTAACGGCCCAGGCGACGCCATCGCCAATCATGCGACCAAACGGACCAATCAACGTGTGTGCCAGGAAAACAGCCAGAATGAGCGACGTTACGGGCACGACCACCAGATAGAGGTAATCCGGTACGATTTTTTTCAGCCGTGTTTCGATCAGCGCTAACGCCATCCCGGCTAATACGGAAGGGATAACCTGTGCCTGATAACCTATCTTCTCAATCGTGAACCAGCCAAAATTCCACACCTCCGGCGTTTGTTGGCCGATGAGGTAGGCATTCATCAACTGCGGCGACACCAGCGTGATACCCAGTACAATACCGAGGATGGGCGTGCCACCCATTTTACGCACGGTTGACCAGCAGACGGCGACAGGAAGATAGAAGAAGATGGCTTCGCCCAATAACCAGAGGAAATCATAGACGGTTTGCCAGGTTGGGTAGAGCTGTACCAGCGTTTGCCCGTCTCGCATCGGGATATCGCCGATAACGTTACGCGCCCCGAGGATCAAACCTCCGCTGATGAGTGCGGGGAGCAGCGGGAAAAAGATCTCGGCAAAATGTGAAATACTGCGTTCAAACCAGCTCATATTCTGGCGGGCAGCGACTTTGGCTTCTTCCTTATTGATTTCACCTTTGCCCGTGGTGGCGAGCAGCGCCTTATAATACTCGTCTACATCAGTGCCGATCACGACCTGAAATTGTCCGGCATTCGTGAAGCAGCCTTTCACCATTCGCATTTCTTCAATGTTTTTGGGATGCGCTTTGGAAGCATCGTGCAAGACAAAACGGAGGCGAGTGATGCAGTGTGTAACCGCTGCGATGTTCTCACGCCCGCCGACTAGCTCGATCAGACGGTCAATATCCTGTTGTTTCACTTTACTCATAGCCATGTCCTTATATCTTTTAGCGCAGACGTCGGGGACGCAAAGCAAGTACAGCTACAGAAAAGCATAGTCTGTTAATGGTGATTTTGCCGTGAGAGAGAAATGCATTGGGCTGTTTTTAAAAGAGAATGTTCAGGCATGCGGCGTGCTGCACAAATCTGTGCTGTGCGGGTAGACAAAAAAGAAAGGAAGATAAACAAGAATAGGGGCGCAAGAAAAACAAAAGCCGCCTGGTAGAGGCGGCTTTAGAGATTGTTTACATCACAATCAGAACGGGCTGATGATTGACCCAATACGTTCACAGTAGCTGACATAAACATCTCCCACTCTTTTGAAGAATTTGCTGATTTTACGAAACATAGTCATTTTCAGACTCCTCTAACGGGTTAATTAAGTGTGATGTTCATCACGTTTTTAATGGTAGCGGAGATGAAATTGGATTTCAACATTTTTGTGATATTAGTCACAAAAATATAACGACTTGGCAAATGGAATGTTCCGGGCGTGAAAAGAACCTGATGCGCGCCCGATAGAGCAGCGAATCAGGTGAGGGAATACACTACGAGGCAGTGTCAGGCGGAATAGTGATAAATATTGTGATCGAACCACTGCTCACTAATCTTCTCGGCCTTTTTTTCCATGTGATGAAAACGGAAACCAAGCCGTTGGGCGACAGCATTGCTACGTGTGTTGGCAGTTGATGCTTTGATGATACAGCGCTCAATGAGGCTGGCATCGACATAGGCTGCTATCAGTGTACTGACGGCCTGAGAAACGATGCCTTTACCTTCGAATTCTTCTGCGATCCAATACCCGATGATGCCTTCTTTATTCTTAATCGCATTGAAAGAGACGATGCCCGCTAGCATGTCGTCCCAACGGATGACATACACGGCTGCCGTTTTGGCGAAGAATTCCTTTCTGTTGCCGCGAATGGTTTCACGCGTGTCATCGACGGTCTTGACAGAATCCGGCCAGGGCAACGTCCGCCGCAGACGCGATTTTTCCTGTTGGATCAGGGTAAAGATCGCATCGGCATCGCTCTCTTCCTGTATTGTTAAGCGTAGGTGGGGCTGATGGCTTAATTGATACAATTTATCTGTAAATAACGTATCTGCCAGTGGTGCTTCCATAAAACTTCTCCCTTCTAATACTGTAACGTCCCGTCAACGATTGTGACGCTGTGTCCGCCGATCCATGGTTCATCGTTCAGGTAAGTCACGGTAATGCGGCCATCGCAGTGCAGCATCGTGCCCTGTCGAGCCAGATAGCTGAGTGGTGCGGTGACGTTATTGGTAGAGTGCTGCTGGCGAAGCAGCGCTGCCAGACAGGCATTGGCACTGCCGGTAACCGGATCTTCTTTAAGATGGCCGCATTCAATGTAGAATGTGCGAACTTCATAATCGGCAGGCGTTGCGTTATCGTGCGGGCCATAGATGGCGATGCCGTTGGTCTGGCTGAGATTTTGCACGGCGGAGAGCGCGTCTGCATCCGGTATGATGTTCAGACAGGTGTCAGCGCTATCGACCCGAACCACGAGCCAGCGAATGCCCATATATACGGCGGCAGGCGGATAGCACTTATCGATGTGAGCACTACCAAGACCGGTTATGCCGAGCGCTTTTTCCAGCAGCGGCGTGTGTTCATCGTCAAACGGCACAATGGTAGCCTGCGGTGCGTGAAACGCCAGACTCTTGTCATCACCGATATTGATTGGGACTAGGCCAACGCCGCACTGTTGCACTAACTGGCCCGGAGATTTGGGGCGCAATCCTTCTTCCAGCAGGGCATGTGCCGTGCCTAGCGTGGGGTGTCCGGCAAAGGGCATTTCCGCTTCTGGCGTAAAAATACGAACATGATAATCCGCCAGAGGATCGGTAGCAGGCAGGACAAACGTGGTTTCTGACAGGTTTGTCCAACGCGCGATATCCTGCATTTGCGCATCGGTTAACCCATTCGCTTCCATAATGACGGCAAGCGGATTGCCCTTGAAAGGCTGCTGGGTGAAAACATCGACCTGTTTGAAACGACGTACTGTAGGCATCGCATTTCTCTCCTGTATGCGCTATCGATTAAATATTACTCAAAACTAACCGCGATCCTGACGCGCGCTTGTGGCATAATGCGCGCCAAATCACATTCCGACTCGAGTATAAGTGCTGTGTTAAGTACCAACAATATCACCATGCAGTTCGGCAGCAAGCCGTTGTTTGAAAACATTTCCGTTAAATTTGGCGGCGGCAACCGTTACGGTTTGATTGGCGCAAATGGCTGCGGTAAATCTACATTTATGAAGATTCTCGGCGGCGATCTGGTGCCGAGCGGCGGTAACGTCTTCCTCGATCCTAATGAACGTCTGGGTAAACTGCGTCAGGATCAGTTCGCGTTTGAAAAATACAGCGTACTGGATACTGTTATTATGGGCCACGGCGAGCTGTGGGCGGTAAAAGAAGAGCGCGATCGCATCTACTCATTGGCTGAAATGAGCGAAGCCGACGGCTATAAAGTCGCCGATCTGGAAGTGCAATACGGTGAGATGGATGGTTACAGCGCAGAGTCACGCGCGGGTGAACTGTTGCTGGGTGTGGGAATTCCTGTTGAGCAGCACTATGGCTTGATGAGTGAGATTGCTCCCGGTTGGAAACTGCGTGTCCTGTTGGCGCAGGCGCTGTTTGCCGATCCCGATATCCTGCTGCTCGACGAACCGACCAACAACCTGGATATCGATACTATCCGCTGGTTGGAGCAGGTGCTGAACGAGCGTAACAGCACCATGATCATCATCTCGCATGACCGTCACTTCCTGAACATGGTTTGTACGCACATGGCGGACCTGGACTACGGCGAACTGCGTATTTATCCTGGCAACTACGACGAATACATGACGGCCGCGACGCAGGCTCGTGAGCGTTTGCTGGCCGATAACGCCAAGAAGAAAGCGCAAATTTCCGAACTGCAATCGTTCGTTAGCCGCTTTAGCGCCAACGCCTCTAAATCCAAGCAGGCGACATCGCGTGCACGCCAGATCGATAAAATCCAGTTGGATGAAGTGAAAGCGTCCAGCCGTCAAAACCCGTTTATCCGTTTCGATCAGGATAAGAAACTGTTCCGTAATGCGCTGGAAGTCGAAGCGCTGAGCAAAGGTTTTGATAATGGCCCACTGTTCAGCAAGCTGGGACTGATGGTCGAAGTGGGTGAGAAAGTCGCTATTCTGGGTGCCAACGGTATCGGTAAATCGACATTGCTGAAAACGCTGGTCGGTGATTTTGAACCAGATAGCGGTACGGTGAAATGGTCTGAAAACTCAAAAATTGGCTACTACGCGCAGGATCACGAATACGAATTCGATGACACACTGACCGTTTTTGACTGGATGAGCCAGTGGAAACAGGAAAAAGACGACGAGCAAGCCGTGCGCAGCATACTCGGCCGTTTACTGTTCAGCCAGGATGATATCAAGAAGAAAGTGAAGGTGTTATCCGGTGGTGAAAAAGGCCGCATGCTGTTCGGTAAACTGATGATGCAGCGTCCAAATATTTTGGTGATGGATGAACCGACCAACCACCTTGATATGGAATCCATTGAATCGCTGAATATGGCGCTGGAAATGTATGAAGGAACGCTGCTGTTCGTCTCTCATGACCGTGAATTTGTCAGCTCGTTGGCGACCAGGATTCTGGAAATTACGCCAAATAAAGTGATCGATTTCACCGGCAACTATGAAGATTATCTGCGCAGTCAGGGTATTCAGTAAGTGTGTGATACGGCCTCATTATTGAGGCCGTGTTATCTAGGGGATATATTCGTTTTGTTAAGGATAAAATCCGCGATTCAGCGCTTCAACCGCTTCGGCGACGCGCGGCCCCATTCCCAGTAAAATCGCCTGATCGAGCGCGATAATACGCTGGTTTTTCCAGGCTGCGGTTTGCGTTAAACCGGGCACGGCCGCTAGCGCCTCCACGCCGTTTTCCACACTTTGTGTGGTCACCACAACTACCTCTGGGTTCGCCGCAATCATCGCCTCGCCGCCATAAATACGATACTGGCTATGCGTGGCAATATTCTTTCCGCCTGCCAGCGCGATCAGGCTATCTACTACGGTATTTTTCCCCGCGACCTGCGCTGCACCGCCGCCGACACTCAGCAGAAACACAACGCTGACGCGATCCTTCCGCGTTGCTAGCTGCTCTGATACCGCACTGAGCTGCTGAGAGAGACGAGTGGCCAATTGCTCGGCAGCCTCCGTGCGATTGAGCAACGCTCCAGCCTGACGAATATTGCTAAGCAGTTGCGCTGGCGTGCTGGGCGTGCGGGTAAAACGGGCTACCGTTACGCCAGCCTGCTCAAGCTGATTAAGTACCTGCGGCGGGTTGGCATCCTGCCAGGTCATCAACAACGTTGGGTGCAGCGACAAAATCCCTTCGCTCGTCAACTGTTGCCAGTTGCTGACTTTGGGTAGCGTTGCTGTTTGTGGTGGATAGGTGGTGGTCTGATCGACGCCCACAACGGTATCGCCTGCGCCGAGCGCATAAACGATTTCCACCAGCGAACCACCGGCAATCACCACGCGCGGCTCAGCCGCGCAGTTGAAGGAAGACAGCCCGAAGAGCATTAACACAATAAGCGCCTTCATCATCATGATGCTTAGAATGAGAACGCCGCGCCAATCGCGGTGCTGAAGCCGGATGCAGGAATGCTTTCGTGCGCGGTGGTGTAGCGTTTATCCAGTAGGTTGTTCAATGCCAGCGTGACTTGATACTGATTCTCGCTGCCGAAGGTACTCGTGAATTCCAGATTGGCCGTTGCCCAGCCGCTGTGCTGGACGGCGATATCTGCCGTTTCATCCTTCGCGCGCGAGGCTGCTCGGAAGTAGAGATCTGATTCCAGCTCCATGCGCTCGAATAACGTGATGTTTTTGAGTCCGATTTTGCCGGTAAAGGTGGGTTCACCCGTGCGATAGGTGCTGCGGGTCGGCAGTTCTAGCTCACGACGGATGATGTTGCCGTTAACGTAAGGAGACAGTGCCCAGCCGAGGTATTCCGCATACATTTCCATTCCGTACGTGGTCGCACGGTTGGCGTTGGCGTAGTAGCGGCTGCTGCTGTTCGTGCTGCCAGAACAGACCGCGTTACCGGCACAGTTCAGCGTGGTGATGTAGTCTTTGGCGCGTGAGTGATAAATAGCGCTGTCCAGCAGCCAGCTCTCATCTTTATAGCGCATGCCGACTTCATAGTTATCCGACGTTTCCGCCTTTAGGTTGGCGTTTCCGTAAGTGGTGCTTCCGCCTGCCGCCGTGTCGTAAAATTTATGTGTCAGGGTAGGGTAGACATAACCTTGCGCAAAGGAGGCGCGCAGTTGGATATTGTCAAAGCCGGAATAGCGCAGGCTGCTGGCGGTGACTAATGTGCTATCACTTTCTTTCGCGGCCGCGGACGTACTGTTGTTCGGCCTTACCATACCGTTCATTGTTATTGAACCTGTTTTTTGTCCTCCGTAGGAGAGCGACTCAACCCAGTATTGGCGTGCACCCAGCGTCCACGTCCAGTCCGGCGTTATTTTCCATTCATCTTGTGCGAACAGCGCCCAGCTGTTCTGCCGCCAGTGGTTATTGGATACCGAGCTGGGGTTGACTGACAGGGATACGGGGAGAACAGGAGAGGCAAAGCCGTTGACATGAACATCAGAGAAGGCATTTTGCTTCACGACATCGGAGAGCCATTGTCCCCCAGCGATCAGCATGTGTCCGGCTAATGGCGTGATATCCGCCTGTAAGGTTAATCCCCGGCTGGTCTGCTTGTCGTCGGTGCCTGTGCTCATCGCCATTTTGCCCTGATAAAGCGCCATGCCTTCATATCTGAGCGGATTACCGCTCTGTGACAGATCGTTACGAAATTCGCGTTTGATATTTTGCTGATAGGCATCCAGATGCAGGTTTTTCAGCACATCGCCGCCGATCTGCCAGTCATAAAACAGGCCGACCTTCTTTCTTTCCAGTTCAGGAATGCGCACGCTGAAGCTGTCGTATTCATCCGAATCGGTGTAGGTCTGCGTGCTGAGTTTGAAGCTGTCCAGCGACAGGCCGAATTTATGATCGTCAAGGCGATAGCCGAGCCAGGCGGACTGGCCGCTGTTGCGGAAATGCGTATCCGGCAGGCGACCATCCGGCGTGCTGCGGTTGCCCTGATCGCTATAGCTGCCGCTAAGGCGATAATCAAAATTACCGATAGAGCCGTAGGCTAAACCTGATTCCTGCCAGCCTGCGGTTGCACTGTCATAAACGGCTTTGATTTTTCCGCTCAGCGGCTTGTCTCCGCCCTTGCGGGTAATAAAATTGATCACGCCACCGATAGCCTGTGAACCATATAATACCGAATGAGGACCTTTTACCACTTCGATACGTTCGATATAAGAAGGATCAATTAATAATCCGAGGCTGTAATTAGGTCCGGCGCGTTGATAAGTGACTTCTTGTCCGTCAATTAACACTAAGACGCGTGAGGCTTCTTCACCGCGAATACGTATTTGTTTACGGCCTGCTAATGCGGTGTCGGTAATATCGACGCCGGGAATATCACGCAGCGCTTCGGCAATAGAATCACCGGTATATTTATTCAGTTTTTCATTATCGACAACCTGCATCGTGACGGGACTTTCCCATAAATTCTGTTCCGTTCTCCCTGCGCTAATAACGGTTATTTCATCGCTGTTTGTCGTCGTATAGCTTGAGGATAAATTATTTATGGATAAATCGTTTGTAGCTGCACTAATTGCGCCGCTATAAATAGCAGGCAGCATAAATAGCGCCCAGCGTGTGGCCTTTTTATTCATGGCTTCTTCTCTGAAAGGTTAATGATTCTCATTAACATTATCATTTGGGCGCAAGGGGTAATAATTAAATTTAAATGAATTCTTTAAAATGTGACGCCAATCTCATTACTTATTAAATAAGGACTTGCAATATTTTATTGGCTGTAAAGTTAACGAACTTTAATGTAGTGGTTTTTGTTTTCATTTATTTAACATTTAAAAGTGGTGTGGCGGATTAATACTATGAAAATAATGAAAATTAACCGTGTTTATTAACTCGGTAAATTTTAAACAAAATAAGCAAATCGGTTAATTTAAAGAGAAAATGATGCGGAAAGAATAACCCGCCTCCTTTCTGCCCGTCGGGCAGGTTGCCAAATAAAAATAATTATCATTTAATTTATTTTATTGATTATTTGGGGGCCGTTAATGAACATCGATTTGACGCCGTATTATGCCGAGCCCGGTGAGCAACCTTTTGGTGCCCGACGTATGGCAATGCCTTGGCGCAACCATGTGCCACTTTCACCAGAACACATTCCAGCCGGTTGGCAGGCGCTGAAGCAGCAAACATTGCCTGCTCGTAAGCGCTTGCTCTATCTGCATATTCCTTTCTGTGCCACGCACTGCACGTTCTGCGGCTTTTACCAGAACAAACTGCGTGATGACAGTACCGCGACCTATACGCGCTATTTGTTGCAGGAATTGGCGATGGAAGCGGACAGCCCGCTGCATCAGTCTGCGCCTATTCATGCGGTTTACTTTGGTGGCGGTACGCCAACGGCGCTGGCAGCTGATGAACTATCGCAGATCATTCGCGCAATCCGCACCTCTCTGCCGCTGGCTCCAGACTGTGAAATCACGGTAGAAGGGCGGGCGATGGATTTTGATGATGAGCGGATCGATGCCTGTCTGGATGCGGGAGCGAACCGCTTCTCCATTGGGATTCAGACGTTTGATACTCGTATTCGTCAGCGCATGGCACGCACCTCAGATAAACAACAATCAATTCGCTTCCTTGAGCGACTGTGTGAACGCGACAGGGCGGCGGTCGTATGCGACCTGATGTTTGGCCTGCCGGAACAAACACCGGAGATCTGGCGCGAAGATCTGGCGATCGTCAGCGATTTAGCGCTAGACGGCGTCGATCTGTATGCGCTTAATCTGTTACCAACGACGCCGCTGGCGAAAGCGGCTGAAAACCAGCGTGTTGCACTGCCTGATGTGGTCGCTCGACGTGATTTTTACCGGACGGGTGCAGCATTTCTCGCGGATGCGGGCTGGCACCAGCTTAGCAACAGCCACTGGGCGCGTACCACCCGTGAACGTAACTTGTACAATTTGTTAATTAAGCAAGGTGCAGACTGTCTGGCGATGGGAAGCGGTGCAGGCGGTAATTTAAACGGCCAAGCCTACATGATGGAGCGGAGTCTGGAGCGCTATTATCAGCAGATCGATCAGGGGCAAAAACCGATCATGATGATGACGCCAGCCAGTTCTACCGGGCCGTGGCAGCATCAGCTTCAGGCGGGCATTGAAGTCGGCCGTATCAAACTGCCTCAGCTTACCCAGCATGCCCGCGAACTTCAGCCCTTGCTGAGTCAGTGGCATCAGGCGGGGCTAACCTGTGACGATTCCACCTGCCTGCGCCTGACTAACGATGGCCGCTTCTGGGCGAATAACCTGATGCAGGCATTACAACAAATTATCCCTCAACTTAATGCCGAAGAGCATGCGCACTAACCGGAGACGCAACCATGACCATGACACTGAATGAATTACTGGCAACTAACCCTGATGGCACATTGGAAGAGATTGCCGGAAAATATAATACTTCGCTGTTTGCCGTCGTCGAGGCGCTGCCTGCGGCTCAGCGTACGCTGGTGACGGGCGATCGTTTCGATCAGGTGTGGGACACGATTGCGACTTGGGGTGAAGTGACGTTAATTAGCCACACGGCGGATGCGATTCTGGAGTTTAAGAGCGAGCTGCCAACCGGGACGCATCGTCACGGTTATTTTAATTTACGTGGCAAAAATGGCCTGAGCGGACATATCCGCGCGACGAGCTGCCAGCATATTGCGTTTATTGAACGTAAGTTCATGGGGATGGACACAGCCTCCGTGGTGTTCTTTAATGCCAGCGGTGCAGCGATGTTTAAAATCTTCCTTGGACGAGACAGCCACCGCCAGCTGCTGAGCGCTCAGGTTGAGGCGTTCCGCGCGCTGGCGAATGAATTACAACCGGAGCAGGTATGACATGGTTACTTTTTGGCGCAGGCAATGGGGTCGGCGCCTGCTTATTACAGCGAGCGATTGAGTGCGAGCAGGCGGTAGTACTGGTATTACGCAACCCTGAGCAGGCTAAACACTGGCGTGAACAGGGGATGACCGTGGTGGAGGGTGATGCCTGTGACCCGGAAACGGTAGCAGAAGCCTGTCGCGTTGCTGGGCCGTCCGCTATTGTGGTATCGACGATGGGTGGCGGTACAGTAAATTATCAAGGGCACCGGACGGTGATCGACGGTGCAGAACAGGCGGGTATCAAGCGTATGCTGCTGGTGACCTCGCTGGGCTGTGGCGATAGTTGGCCACAGCTGTCGCCACGCGCCAGAGCGGCGTTTGGTTTCGCAGTACGTGAGAAATCGCTGGCAGAAAGTTGGTTGCAAAGCAGTACGTTGGATCACTGTATTGTTCGTCCCGGTGGCCTGTTGGATGTGGTCGCGACGCACAATGCGCAGCTGACACAAGGTGCGGCCACGCTGGGATTAGTCTCTCGCTGGGATGTGGCGCTGGCGGTTGATAAATTGTTGCAACAACCCGTGTTCGGTAATCACATCTACAATCTGATCGATCCCGATCTCACGATGCCTGCCATTCCGTAATTTTCGTGATGTCGTCATCCATGTTGTCGGGATCGTTCATCCCGGCATCAGACGAACTGTTATAGTCAATCTGTCGAAAACTGTATCTGTTATCTCTGGTATGGCTATGTTCTAATCAACGCCAGCCGTGTTGTGTTTTTGTTAAAGCATGACAGTTTTTATATGCATGATGGTGATGACGATGGATGAAGTAAAACGCCTTCTGACTGAAGAGATCGAACGTATTAATCGGGAAGAAAAACGCGATAATAAAATACGTTTTAGCCGCAAATTCATGCAGTCACATCCCTATTTGTTTGCCGCGATGCTGGTGAGTTACGTGCCGGTTGCGATGATCCTGTTTTACGCGCCTTATTTTGGTTTGCCGTACCTGATTGGTTTTACCATCTTCCTGTTGGTGATGTCGCTGGCACTCTCAATGGATATTAATCCGACCTACCGCTTTGAGGACATTGATACGCTGGATTTACGCGTTTGCTACAATGGTGAGTGGTTTACGATCCGCCATGTATCGCAGGACACATTGGATAAACTGCTACGTAACGAGCAGGTGCCACCTGCCGTGAAAGCGGGGATAGAGAAGATTCAACGCACGAAAGGCGATGTTGATTTCTACGATATTTTCTCGCTGGCTTATCGCCAACAGCCCTCTCTCTGAATGATATAAAACAGTCAACGTTATCTTTATATAGCGTTACGCTTGTTTATATTTCCATCTATTTCTTATTCCACTATTCAGCTATTTTCATCCGGCGGTGGGGAAATCCTTACGAAACCAAATGTTATAGAAATTTTATTTTCTTATTAAGAAAGTGCAATATGATTGTGACCCTTTAAAAAACATCTACGCTATGTAAGTGGGGTGGAAACGATATATCCAGCATGTTTATGCGGTTTCTCGACCCACGCTCTCGCTTTTCTAAAACATTAACGTAATGCATTCCTTTCTTCATCAGCGTGTTAGATGTGGGGCAAATGATGTGAAGACAAGGTTTGCTCGTATTGATGGAATTTTCTATGGCAAAACCACTTGTGTCCCAGTTGCAGGGTATTTGGCTGCTGATCTTGGGGTTAATCGTAACGGCGATAGGTGCTTTTTTTGCCTATTATGGCGCCAAACTTATTGGTTTGGGGGGGAGCCCATATTTTCTGGTATCTGGCGTAGCATTACTGATTTCCGGTGTGCTGATTTGGCGTAAAAGCGTCGTAGGCGCTTATTTGTACGCTGCCGTCTTATTGGGAACGGCGGTATGGGCATTGTGGGATGTGGGGCTGGATTTCTGGCCTCTGGTGTCACGCTTGCTCACGCTGGCAGGGATTGCCATTTTGGTCGCGTTGTCGCTACCGCTCTTACGTAATCGCGCGGGCAACCAACCTGGTTGGCGTGTGGCAGGGCTTTCTGCGGGCGTATTGGCGCTGGCTTTTGTTGCGACAGTCGGTGGGATGTTCGTCCCTCATGCTCCAGTGCCTTCTTCCGGCGCTCAGCTGCCGCTCGTTCCTGTAAAACCGGGTGAAGAGCAGCGTGACTGGACGAGTTACGGCAACACCTCCGGTGCTTCACGCTTTGTCGCGTTGGATCAGGTCACGCGTGATAATGTGAAAGATCTACAGGTCGCGTGGACGTACCGTACTGGTGATGTGCCGCAAAGTCCGGGCGGTGGTGGTGCTGAAGATCAGCAGACTCCGCTGCAAGTGGGTAACCGTTTGTTCCTCTGTACGCCGCATAACAATATTATTGCGGTGGATGCCACAAGCGGTGAGCAACTGTGGAAAACCGAGATTGGTGCTCAGCAGAAGAAGTGGATGCGCTGCCGTGGCCTTGCCTATTTTGATGCCACACAGCCGCTGGCTCAGCCCGATCTTCCGGGGTCTACGCCCGTTGAACAGGTTTCGGTACCAGTCGGCGCGGTTTGCCAGCGTCGTATTTTGATGAATAGCGTGACGCCGGAACTGATTGCGGTTGATGCAGATACGGGGGCATTTTGTCCAGATTTTGGTACCAATGGCCGGGTGGATCTCAGCGATCACATGGGCAAAGGTAGCGATAAAGGGCAATATTATCCGACGTCAGCGCCTACCCTGGCAGGGACGACCATCGTCATTGGCGGCAGAGTCGCGGATAACGTTAGCCTCGATATGCCTGGCGGTGTCGTTCGCGGGTTTGACGTAATTACTGGCAAGCTGCGTTGGGCGTTCGATCCTGGTAATCCGCAGGAGACAACAGAGCCAGCACAGGGTCAGAACTATACGCGTTCGACGCCTAACGTATGGGCGCCGATGTCCTACGATCCGCAGTCAAATACGGTGTTCATGCCGACGGGAAGCGCCGCCATTGATTTATGGGGTGTCAAACGTAGCGATTTGGATCGTAAATTTGGTGCGTCAATGGTGGCGGTGGATGCCTCCACGGGGCAGGTCAAATGGGTCTACCAGACGGTTCACGATGACCTGTGGGACTTTGATGTGCCGATGCAGCCTTCTTTCGTTAATTTCCCCAGCGAAAATGGCAAGAACGTACCCGCGTTAGTGTTCGGCACCAAAGCCGGTCAACTGTTCGTTCTCGATCGTGCGACGGGTAAACCGTTGACGAAAGTCGAAGAAAGAAAGGTTGAACAGGGAGAAATTCCAAGCGAAGTGTATTCGCCGACTCAGCCTGTTTCCGTTGGCATGCCGCAAATTGGGGCCGATGTCCTGAAGGAATCGGATATGTGGGGGGCGACACCGTTCGACCAACTGCTCTGCCGCGTTCACTTCAAGTCTAAACGCTACAACGGACTGTTTACCCCACCAGGTCACGATCCGTCACTTAACCTGCCGGGCTCATTGGGCGGGATGAACTGGGGCGGGTTATCTACCGATCCGGTGAATAATTATCTGTTCATCAACGACATGAGAGTGGGGCTGGAAGTTCAGCTCGTACCAACGTCGGCGGAGAATCAGGGTAAGAAAAGTGATGGGAACGAAGCGGCCAGCATCGATCGTCCGGTTCCGCTGGACGGCACGCCGTATTCGGTTAATGCCAAAGTGCGCTTTATGTCGCCTATTGAGATCCCTTGCCAGAAGCCGCCTTTTGGCACATTAACGGCAGTGGATTTAAAGACGCAGCAAATCGCCTGGCAGGTTCCAGTTGGTACGGTACAAGACACGGGGCCATTTGGCATCAAGATGGGGCTGCCGATTCCGATTGGGATGCCAACGATTGGCGGTACGCTTGCTACTCAGGGCGGCCTGGTGTTTATCGCGTCAACGCAGGATTACTATCTGCGTGCGTTTGATAGCGCGACGGGTAAAGAAGTTTGGAAAGCTCGGCTACCAGTAGGAAGTCAAAGTACGCCGATCAGCTATAAATCCTCGGTTGATGGCAAGCAGTACGTCGTTATTTCGGCAGGCGGTGCGCGTAATTCACCGGATCGTGGAGATTACGTGATTGCCTATCGTCTTCCATAATACGGAAGCGTCGGTATTGCCGTTGCAACGGTAGAGATGAAAGGCCACCGGCTATTGAGGTGGCCTTTTGCTATCCCGAGTGTGACTTGGGTAGGAATCGTATTGGGTTAGTGCTACGTTCGTTGAGGTGGATGAAGCCGCATTCTGTGGTTTTTCAGACGAAAAGTTTATCAAACGGGTGATTTTCAAATACAGGTAGAACAGGACGATGAGCGAAAAGGTATTGCTGGTGATTCAGTTGGGTCAACCGCCGGAAGGCATTGCGTCTCAGGTTGGGCAACAAGGGAAATGGTTTGTCGATGCTGTTGAAGGGAAAACACAGCCGGTGCAGGTGGTTCGTCCCGATCTTGGGGAACCGCTGCCGCCGTTTGATACGCTGGTGGCGGCGATTATCTCCGGTTCGTGGTCGATGGTCACAGATCGGCTGGACTGGAGTGAATACACCGCGGGTTGGCTGCGCGAGGCGTATTACGCGGATGTTCCGCTGCTGGGCGTGTGTTATGGGCACCAGTTGCTGGCCGATGCGCTGGGCGGTAAAGTAGGCGATAACCCGAACGGCAAGGAAGTCGGCGTTCAGGTGGTGACAACCCATGAAGTCGCGGCACAAGACCCATTATTGCGTGATTATCCATCGCAGTTTGGCGCTTACCTGACCCACCAACAATCTGTGCTGGAAGCGCCAGAAGGCGCGCAGGTGTTGGCGAGCTCAGAGATGGATGGTTGCCAGATTATCCGCTACAGCGATAAAGTCTTGACGGTACAATTTCACCCCGAATTCAGTGCGAACATCATGCTGACGTGCCTGCGCCATAATGAAACGGCGCTGCGGCAGGGCGGTTGGGATGTCGATCGGATGATGGATATTCCGCAAGAGCCTGTCTGGGCGCGCAAGATCCTGCTGGATTTTGTCGCGTGCTACGCGGCGAAATAGCCCTCGCTCGAAGCGTGGCTAGCGATAACACATCCTGCTCGATCGTCATCGATCGGTGATGATCGAACCGAAAATAATGACATACTCATCCAGCGAAACCCTAGTGCTATGGCAAAGTTTGAACAGCTCGCTCACCAGATCCGTGAGCAGCTTCAGGAAGGCATTTGGCAGCCGGGAGACAAACTGCCCTCGCTGCGGGAAAAATCACTGCATGCGGGCATGAGCCTGATGACGGTGCTGCACGCGTATCAACTGCTGGAAAGTCAGGGATTAATCGTGTCGCGCCCGCAGTCTGGTTACTACGCGGCTCCGCGGTTATCTCCGGCGTCAATAGACAGCTCACATTCGCCTGTCGGGCGGGATCGCGTCCAGCTTACCGAAGACGTGGACGTTAACGCGTTCATTTTTGACGTGCTTCAGGCCAGCAAAGATCCGACGGTGATGCCGTTTGGATCGGCGTTTCCCGATCCACAGCTCTTTCCGCAGCGCCAGTTAACGCGTTCACTGGCCTCGGTCGCCCGCCATATGCAGCCACAAAGTGCGCTGGATAATTTGCCGCCGGGTAACGAGAATCTGAGGAAGAACATCGCCCAGCGCTACGCGTTGCAGGGGATTGCCGTCTCGCCCGATGAAATTGTCATTACAGCGGGGGCGATGGAGTCCCTCAATCTCAGCCTTCAGGTATTGACGGAACCGGGTGATTACGTGGCGATCGAATCTCCGGCTTTTTACGGTGCGCTACAGGCGATTGAACGTCTTAAGCTCAAGGCCATTGCGATTGCGACCGATCCGCAACAGGGTATCGATCTTGAGGCGTTGCAGCAGGCATTGAATGACTACCCGATCAAAGCCTGCTGGCTGATGACTAATTTCCATAACCCGCTCGGCTACACGTTGTCCTGGGAGAAGAAACAGCGGTTGGTGGCAATGCTGGAGAAACACGGTGTCGGACTGGTCGAGGACGACGTCTATAGCGAGCTATACACTGGCCTGCAACGTCCGCTGCCAGCTAAGGCGTTGGATAAAAAAGGGACAATTTTGCACTGTTCCTCGTTTTCTAAAAATCTGGTAGCGGGATTTCGTATCGGCTGGGTGGCAGCAGGGAGCTATGCGGGCAGCATTCAGCGTTTACAACTGATGAGTACCTTATCAACCAGTGCGCCGATGCAACTGGCGATTGCTGACTATCTGGCGACCAGCAGCTATGACAGCCATCTGCGCCGCCTGCGGCGGGCGCTGGAGCAGCGTAAGCATGCGGCGTTACAGTCTCTACGTAGGCATTTTCCGGGTGACGTTCGCATTCATCATGCACAAGGCGGCTATTTTCTCTGGTTGGAATTACCTGAAGGCGTCAGCAGCACGGAGTTATACCGCTGTGCGCTGGAGCGGGGCGTCAGCATTGCGCCGGGGAAAATGTTCACGACTGGTGACCAATTCGACGGCTATTTCCGCTTCAACGCCTCCTACGAATGGGACGAACGCTGTGAACAAAGCGTGATCGTGTTAGCCGCGCTGATTCGGGCACAGATAAACGAACGTCTGACACGAGCACCTCTTTAGAGGTGTGGAGCGGCTTGCTGCTTTTCTGCTACTGTCTACGTCATGACGGGAAGCAACCCTATTGATAGCAAAAAACAGCCATAACCTTGCCGGAAATCAGGAAGTCGATAGGCATGATGGGTATAATCTTGGCTAAAGGTGAGCTATACCCGCTATCTTTCGGACCGCGCTGGCGGCCTTCCCGCATCCCGAAATCTATCGGATAGACAACGTAAATAACAGGAAAATCCCCCTGATGAGTATTCGTATTGTTCCTCAGGAACAGTTAGAACAGAATGAAAAATCGATGTCGGAAGGAAATATCCCTCCGCTGCTTTTCGCCAATCTGAAAAGCCTGTACAGCAGCCGTGCGGAACGTCTGCGTCAGCTAGCTGAAGATCACCCGCTGGGGGATTATCTCACCTTCGCCGCAGGCGTGGTGGAAGCCCAACAGAAGGTGTTGCACGATCATCCGTTGCAGATTGACCTGAGTGACGTGCTGAAGCAGTCCGGCGAACGCCCGCCGCTTGATATCGCCGTGTTCCCGCGTGATGCGCACTGGCATACGCTACTGCGTGCGTTGATTGAAGAATTGAAACCGGATGCCAGCGGACAGGTGTTAGCCACGCTGGAGAATCTGGAAAAGGCTTCTGAGCAGGAGTTGGAAGAACAGGCAACGGCGCTGCTGCAACACGAATTTCGTGCCGAAAGCAACGATAAAGCCCCGTTTATCTGGGCTGCGCTGTCGCTGTTCTGGGCACAGATGGCAGGTCTGCTGCCCGGTAAAGCTCGTGCTGTACCCGGTGAACATCGCCAGTTCTGCCCGGTGTGCGGCAGTATTCCGGTCTCTGGCGTGGTGCAGTTAGGTACATCCAGCGGGCTGCGTTATCTGCACTGTAATCTGTGCGAAAGCGAATGGCACATGGTGCGGGTGAAATGCAGCAACTGTGAAGAATCGAGCGAGCTGAATTACTGGTCACTGGATAGCGAGAACTCCGCCATCAAAGCGGAAAGCTGTGGTCACTGTGGCACGTATCTGAAGCTGCTATACCAGGAAAAAGATCACCGTGTAGAAGCCGTCGCTGACGATCTGGCTTCGCTGGTGCTGGATGTAAAAATGGAGGAAGAGGGCTTTTCTCGCAGTAGCATCAACCCTTTCTTGTTCCCGGAAAGTTCGATCGAATAGCCCATCTCATCGGTGAAGCACGTTTGGGCTTCACCGCCTTTCTTTTCCGAAAACCTTTCTTTTCCGAAAAAAGTACAGAAAATGGGGGCTTACCCCACGCCGCTGAAATGGAGTAGCAAGACCAGCGCGGTGATAACAATTGATGATGACGTGAGCACGATCAGCCCGTGACTAATGCGCGATAGCACCAACTGGCAACGGGCATTAAAACGATAACGCGCAATCGCTAGCACCGACATCAGCGCGGAAATGCATAACAACAGCATGGCGCAGGCAAACACTACTCGGCTGTCATCCACCATGCTCAGACGAAAACACAGCAGGCTGTTGATCAGCATCACAAACAGCGTACGTGACCAGGCCATACCGGTTCGCTGTGGCTGTAATCCCGGATCGCGTGTCGTGTCCATGCGCTACCCGAACAGAATCATCGCCGCAAGCGCGATGGCAATGAGGGTGATAAACAGCGTCACGATCAGCAGCATTGGCGTATACGGCATATCGCTTTCCTGACGCATCGCTTTCTCATTACTGACCCACCGACGATAGGCCAAGCCTCCCAGTAGCGCCGCACTGACGACGAGCAACAGCGACAGCCCCTGACGCAACAGAGGATCGATATGTACGGTAAATTGATCGATACCCACCGCGCCGGCAAGAAACGCCAACGCGGTGCGAATCCACGCCAGAAAGGTACGCTCATTCGCTAATGAAAAACGGTAGTCCGGGGTTTTCCCCTGGCTCCACCACGGTGTTTTGTCCTGTCTGGGCGTTGTCATGTTGTCGTCTGATTTCAGGTTGAAAAGGGCATCCGCTTGGGGCGCTGTGTTTGCATTTTAGCGCCCTTGGCGGATTTCGTCTGCCCTGATTGTCATCAGCACGGCATGATGAAACCCGTGATGGCAGTGCGTCTTTTTATCTGGAAGCGTCTTTGCCCGCTTCATGGTTCTCTACTGCCAGTGCGGTGACCAGCGCGAACGCGCAGGCCAGCAACGTGCCGAGTATCCAGGCGAAATACCACATGCTCTTTCTCCTCAAGTCGTTAGTAAACGGAATGCTTATTGGCTTCGATGTAGCGGGCATCGATTCGGCCAAACATTTTGTAATAACACCAACTGGTATAAAGCAGGATGGTGGGAACAAAAATACAGGCCAGAATGGTCATCACCTGAAGCGTAAGCTGGCTGGATGTGGCATCCCAGATGGTTAGGCTGACATTGGGATCGACACTGGAAGGCATCACGAACGGGAATAGCGTAACCCCTGCCGTCAGAATCACGCAGACAATCGTCAATGACGAGGTCAGAAACCCCCAGCCGCAGCGGTCTACGCGAGAGAAGAGACAGGTGAACCACGGCAGAACCACACCCAGTGCAGGAATCGCCCACAGCGCAGGGTGCGCCGTAAAGTTGGTTAACCACGCCCCAGCCTGCTGGACAACTTCTTTATTCAGCGGGTTAGATGGGGCCGCTTTATCCAGCGTGGAGGTAATCAGGTAGCCGTCGATGCCGAACAGTACCCAAAAGCCAGCCAGTAAGAAGGTGAGGCTCATCAGCGCGCTGGCGATCAGAACGGTTTTTTGCGCGCGACGCTGAAGCGCCTCTGTGGTGCGCATTTGCAGGTAAATTGCACCGTGTGCGACGATCATAGTGACACTCACGACGCCTGCCAGCAGCCCGAATGGATTCAACAGACCAAAGAACCCGCCGTGGTAGGTGAGGCGCAAATACATATCGACGCTCAGCGGCACGCCCTGCAATAGGTTGCCTAATGCGATGCCGAACACCAACGTGGGAACGAAACTGCCGATGAAAATGCCCCAGTCCCACATATTGCGCCAGCGCTGGTTTTCCAACTTGGAGCGATAATCAAAGCCCACCGGGCGGAAAAACAGAGCGGCGAGCACCAGAATCATGGCGAAGTAGAAACCGGAAAAAGCGGCGGCATAAACCATCGGCCAGGCGGCGAACAACGCGCCTGCCGCGGTGATCAGCCAGACCTGATTGCCGTCCCAATGTGGGGCGATCACATTAATCATCACCCGCCGTTCGGTATCGTTCTTGCCCAGCAGGCGCAGCAGAATGCCCACGCCCATGTCAAAGCCGTCGGTGATGGCGAAGCCGATAAACAACAGGCCAATCAATCCCCACCAAATCAGGCGTAATGTTTCATAATCCAGCATTATTATGTCTCCCGTTACGGTTTTGCAGGTGTCGCGAGTGGCGGTGTTGTCAGTTGTTCAAAGTGGTAGCGGCCGGTTTTCAGGCTGCTTGGCCCCAGTCGGGAAAACTTGAACATCAGATACAGTTCCGCAACCAGAAACAGCGTATACAGTCCGCAAATCAGCCCCATCGACAGCAGAATATCGTGTGCTTCCAGAGACGAATTGGCGATAGCGGTAGGCAGAACTTCGGCGACTGCCCAAGGTTGACGACCGTATTCAGCGATAAACCAGCCGGATTCAATGGCGATCCAGGGCAAGGGAATGCCGTACAGCGCCACGCGATGCAGCCATTTACGTTGTCCCATGCGGCCACGTATCACGCTCCAGAACGACAGGGCAAAAATAGCGAGCATCAGCACGCCGCAACCCACCATCAGCCGAAACGCGATATACAGCGGGGCGACGCGAGGAATTGAATCCTTTGTGGCCTGTTGAATCTGATTTTCACTGGCGTTGGCGACGTCATCGGTATAGCGCTTAAGCAATAAGCCATAGCCGAGATCGTGCTTGGCAGCCTCAAATTGTGCGCGAACGGTGAGGTCGGTGTTGCCTGAGCGTAGTTCTTCCAACAGACCATAGGCCGTCATACCGTTGCGAATGCGTATCTCATGTTGTGCCATTAGGTCTTTAATACCGACTACGGGTTTGTCGAGTGAACGGGTGGCAATCAACCCCAGCAAGTAAGGAACGTGGATAGCGTAATCGTTCTGCATCGTCTCCTGATTAGGAATAGAGAACAGCGTGAAAGAGGCTGGTGCGGGCTGCGTTTCCCACTCGGCTTCGATCGCTGCCAGCTTGGTTTTTTGCACATCGCCCATCACATAGCCGGATTCATCGCCCAGTACGATGACGGACAGCACCGAGGCCAAACCGAAACTGGCGGCAATGGCGAACGAACGCTTGGCAAACGCGATATCGCGGCCTTTCAGCAGATAGTAAGAACTGATGCCCAGCACGAACATCGCACCGGCGGTGTAGCCTGCCGCTACGGTATGTACGAATTTCACCTGTGCGACGGGGTTCAACACCAGTTCAGCGAAGCTCAGCATTTCCATACGCATGGTTTCGTAATTGAATTCGGCGGCAATCGGGTTTTGCATCCAGCCGTTGGCGACCAAAATCCATAAGGCGGAGAAGTTGGAGCCCAGCGCAACGAACCAGGTCACCAGCATATGCTGGACTTTGGTCAGGCGATCCCAGCCGAAAAAGAACAGACCAACCAGCGTGGATTCCAGGAAGAACGCCATCAGCCCTTCCATTGCCAGCGGCGCGCCAAAAATATCGCCCACATAGTGAGAATAGTAAGACCAGTTAGTACCGAACTGGAATTCCAGCGTCAGACCGGTTGCTACGCCCAGTGCGAAGTTGATGGCGAACAGCTTGCCCCAGAATTTCGTCATATCCTTGTAGATCTGCTTGCCGGTTAACACGTAAGCCGTGTTCATAATGGCCAGCAGGAAAGACAACCCCAGCGTCAGTGGGACGAAAAGAAAGTGATACATGGCAGTCAGGGCAAATTGCAGCCGCGACAGCTCGACGACATCAAACATGTTACGCTCCTAGCTTAAGGCAGGAAAATGCAGCTATTCCGATGCTTGCCGGAATAAATAGTGATGAATAAAATGCGAATAAATTACCGCCGACGGCATTTGCATCCGCCAGAAATTAACTTCACTGATTGAATTGAGATAAGAATAAATAGTGAGTGAAACGTGCGGGGATTATAGCGTGCAAAAAATAACGAATAAATAGTACAGTTTGTCGATTCGTATTTTTTATCTTTAATGTTGCTATTTTGGTTTTATATTCTAATTTTTAAATATATTTGGTTTTTTGATATTGATTGCATTGATTTTTTTGGTTTTTTATTTTGCTACCAATTAAGTATTAAATTTGATTGTGAGTTTAATTAGTACAGATGTGAAATTGATAAATATAACAGTTTCATTTTTTATTAAATTTTACATTTCATGATGAATAATAATGGGGAATTATCAGAATACTCCGCCTAAAGGAACTGAAATTATGGGTGTGCCGAACGCTAAATATGGCACACCATGATTATGCCCGTCATACTTCAAGTTGCATGTGCGTTGGCTGCGTTCAGTCACCCGAATCACTTACCTGAGTAAGCTCATCGGGATTCCTTCTCTTGCCGCCTTCCTGAAACTCGAATTATTTAGGGTATATATAATGAATTGCTGGTGTTACCGATTAGACGGAAGGCGCTTCTGGCCACACAACGGGTGCGGTGGTGAGGTCAATGCGGCTCAACGTGACCAGATAAATTTTCCATTGGGTTAGCCGTTCTTGCTCCTCATCCGTGGCGATAGCTAAGTCCACGGCGTAGCCCAGCTCGGTAATCCGGGTATTTGCTGTCGCGCGCCGTGCCGCCAGTTCCTGCTGAAGGTTTTTGGTCGCAGCAAGCTGTCGTGCTTCGAGGTTTGTCACCCAGGTCGTCCCATCCCACCGATCAAACTCGGTTGCAGGAGCCAGAAATGTCGTATTTTCAGGCAATTCACCGAATTGCATCACCGTCTGCGGCTGGCGGGTTTCTGTGCTGTAAACCGTCTGACCGCGATAGTCCGGTACCGGCTCCCACGATGTGCCATCAGCGGAACGGCGCAGGGCTTGGCCAACAGGCGGCAATTGCGGTTCGTCGGCGTAGCTGTCGGCAGGAAGACCAACACCTTGCATTACATATTCATAGCTGGCGCTCTGGTATTCCCGCGTCGTCGGGTTCACGTGATAAACGGTAATCCAGCCCGTATTGATGGCTAATCCGCGTTCGTTCAGTTCTGCGTTTTTAATTTGTGTTGAATAGTTGCTCATTATGCTGCTCTCACGATGTAGTTAAAGGCGATATTGCGTGGACGAGTTTCACTTCCGCCAACTGATCCTGTATCCGATGGGTCGTAGTTATCGACGCCTCCTGCTCCTTGATCGCCCCATCCGTCGATATACCCCCCCCATTCATATCGACGCGATATACCGCCTGAATGCTTGTGAGATTGAATATCAAAATTTTGCCAGCTCAGCAGTGCGCGCCCTGTATCAGCGCCGCGCCCGTCATCCCAACCACGCACGAACTCGCCGCGTAGGTCTGGTAATACACCGGATGGGTAGAGAGACGCCAAAATCGGATACAGTGATTTATTAAATGACTGCCCGTTGCACTTTATCCAGCCCGTAGGCGGGGTTGCTGATGGGTATGGAATAGGGACACCGACTGGAAACTCACTGGATAGATTAATATCCGCCGTACCATCAAACGCAACGCCATTAATCTTTCGGGCTGTCGCTAATCTGGTGGCAGCCACCGCTGTACCTGCGGCGGGCAATGCCCCAACATTTGCTGGGGTAAGTGAGATATTCGCTGTGCCATCAAACGTGATGCCGTTAATCGTCCGTGCCACTGCTAACTTAGTCGCCGCCGCTGCTGTTCCTGCCGTTGGCAATGCTCCCACACTCGCCGGAGTCAGTGAAATATTCGCTGTGCCATCAAACGCCACGCCGTTGATCGTTCGTGCCACTGCTAGCTTAGTCGCCGCCGCTGCTGTTCCTGCCGTTGGCAATGCTCCCACACTCGCCGGAGTCAGTGAAATATTCGCTGTGCCATCAAACGCCATACCGTTGATCGTTCTTGCCACAGCTAATTTTGTGGCTGCTATCGCTGTCCCTGTCGCCGGTAAGGCCCCGATATTTTCAGGCATCAGGGCAATATCCGCAGTACCATCAAACAATACGCCTGCAATCTTTCTCGCTGCGGCCAGTTTCGTTGCTGCTACCGCCGTGGTCGTTTTTTCTAAATAGCGGCCATCTCCAATAGCAATATCGGGAATATCGCTGGCACCTGTACCTACAGTACGTGTGGCAGCAGATTTTAACCCGATGTTAGCCAGAAATTTGGCCTTGTCGGGGATGTCTGCACCGTTTTGTTCTTTCTCCAGCTTTTGTGCCAGCTTATTCAACATGGTGGTTGAAAAATTTGGATCATTACCTAACGCATTCGCTAACTCTTGCAGCGTATCCATTGCTGCTGGCGAACCATTGATCAGTGCGGCAATGGCCGATTTCACAAATGCCGTGGTAGCAATCTGTGTGTTATTTGCTGTTTGCGCTGTCGTTGGCGCGGTGGGCGTTCCCGTTAGTACCGGACTATTTTTGGGCGCATATTGCGAATGCGGATCGCTGGCTGCGAGATGCTTTTGCAAATTCTCGCCAGTGGTTTCCTGCATTTTTTTCAGGTAAGCCGTGCGGTTGGCTAATTGCTCAGCCTGACGATTGGAAATTCCCCCTGGACCCGCGACAACCGGGTCTGATGTTTCAAGCTGGTAAATCCCATCAATCCAACTTTCTTGTTCAGATAAACTCGCCATGTTCATGCGCTCCTATGGGCTGTGGCATAGCTACGATGCGATTTTTACCGCGGTTCTTTCTGCTTCCGTGCAAGTGTCAGTATCGTGCTATGGCTATAAAACTGTTTTAGTAACGATGAAGAGCGTAACTGTTGAGATGGGGAAGGTTTAGCAACGGAGTTTAAAAATTAAGGTGAAAAGTGTACGAGCGCGGCTGTCACCGTGCGAACAACATGCCCTTGCTGCTTGCCCGCTGTAGGCTGATGTAACTGGCGCACTAATTGCATATTCCTAAAGATGGTTTTTTAGGAGAGACAGCAATGGTAGCGGAGCCTTCAACAACAATTCGATTTTTACTCGCCTCGCGCCAGTGTGAGCTGAACAGCCTGCGTTACCTGCTGCAAAGCGGTGAGCTGGTGGGAAAAATCAGCCAACTTGTGCATCTATTGCAGCGTGAACGAGGAACCGCCAACCTGTTTCTTTGCTCCGATGGCCGATTGTTCGCCGACGAACTGGTATTACGTGAAAGAGATGTACAGGTGGCGCAGACGAATCTGATGACGCATCTGGCCGGGTTGGAGAAAATGACGGCGGAATTGCCGCAGGCGAGTCGCCTATTCAGCCGTGTTGCCAGCGTGGTCTATGCGTTGAGTCTGCTGCCCGCGCTGCGTCAGCAGACTCGCCAGCGTTTGCTGCCCCAGCCGCAGGCGATGACATTTTTCAACGACATTATTCGTAACCTATTGGCGCTGGTTTTTGAGGTGTCGGACACGGCGGCCGATCCGGGGATTTCCCGTGCGCTGATTGCCATGTTCAGTTTTATGCAAGGGAAAGAGCTGGCGGGGCAGGAGCGTGCTGTCGGTGCGGCGGCTTATGCTGTGGGGAGTGTCGATGAGGACACCCGGCAAAAGCTGCTGGATTTAATTGAACGGCAGGAACGCTGTTTCGATACCTTCCTGAATTTTAGCGACGAAGAAAGCCAGCAGCGTTGGTGCACTATCGCGGTGGACAGCGAGTTTGAACGTCTGCGTCGCATCGTGTGCACTCGCAGCCCGGTAGAAAAACTGTCGGAAGCCGATAGCCTGCACTGGTTTTCGATTGCCACGCGGCGCATTGATGAAATGAAAAAAATGGAAGATGAACTGGAGCTGACGCTGATGCAGCGCTGTCGAACGCGTATTGCGGCAGCGGAGAAGGCGTGCAGCGATCAACGGGCAGATTTTGAAGAGCTAATGGTGCAGCAGGAAAGTGACGATCCCGGTTATTCGATATTTATCGCCGGTCACGACGTGGAAGGACAAAACGTGCAACCCGGTTGGTTACATAGCGACGGCGTCAGCCCACAGCTGGGGCGATCGCTGCTGTCGCTGGTGCAGCAACAGTCGCGGCGCTTGCAGGCGCAGGATCATGAATTGGCTGCGCTGCGAGCAACGTTGAATGAAAGAAAACAGATCGATCGTGCGAAGGGGTTGCTGATGCAGCACCGTGGGTTAAGTGAAGAAGAGGCCTACAAAACTCTGCGCCGCATGGCGATGAGCCAGAATAAAAAGCTGATCGATATTGCAACGGCGATGCTCGCGGTGGCCGATGTATTCAATGATACCCCTTAAGAGGTATATGCACATGAACTGTGCGTGTTCTGCTTGCTGGCGGTGCAAGACGCCGTCTTGTGAGTGGGAAAATAGCTGAGTAACTGACGGTGTGAAGTGGTTTCGTACATAGCTGGTTCTCGCTGTCGTTGTGTTGTGATGAGCGTAAATAACGCTGAAGGAAAAACAGTCTTAGGATGAGCGGCAGGGAAGCCGCGTGTCGGGCGCGTGCTACGACGTAGCATAGAAATGGCGATATTCTAGCGCACGAAATAATAACCTTAAATTACATGTTGTTATCGAAATTTCAATTCACCTCTCGATTAAATAATCCCTCGCGTGAATACGCAAAAGTGTGATAACTGGCACAAACCTTGCTTTAACTCATTAGCAATAACCAAACATTCATAATGCGTTTCGGGCCAACGGCGGTGCGGAAGGTGTTAATCGGACAACGGCGTCCATAAGCGTGCAGATTCTGCATGGGCTTGTGGACGCCGTTTTTGTTTTTACCACCTGAAAGGGTGTTTTGTGTAAGGGTGTCGTTGATGAGTGATTCCAAAACCAAAAGCATGACCGTCTCTCGCCGCCAATTTTTGTTGGGGAGCGCCGCACTGGGAGGCAGCCTGATGTTGCCGGGGTTGATGAATAGCGCCTGGGCTGCGGGTTCCGATGCGCCAGAAAAAAAGGAAATTCGGGTTGGGTTCATCCCGTTAACGGACTGTGCCTCGGTTGTGATGGCAGCAATGAAAGGCTTTGATAAGAAGTACGGCATCACCATCGTTCCCAGCAAAGAAGCCAGTTGGGCGGCGGTGCGCGACAAGCTGGTATCGGGCGAGCTGGATGCCGCGCACATTTTGTATGGGCAACTGTACGGCCTGCAAATGGGGTTATCTGGGTCGCAGAGCAACATGGCGGCACTGATGACGCTCAACCAGAACGGGCAAGGGATCACGCTGGCGAACCAACTGCGTGAAGCCAACGTTACCGATCTCGCCGGCCTGCAAAAATATGTTGCTGCCAGCCCGGCGGGTACCTACACCTTCGCGCAAACTTTCCCGACCGGCACCCACGCCATGTGGCTCTATTACTGGCTGGCTTCTGCTGGAATTCATCCACTGAACGATGTGCGCACCGTCGTGGTGCCGCCGCCGCAGATGGTGATGAACATGAAGATTGGCAACATGGTTGGCTATTGCGTCGGTGAACCGTGGAACCAGCGCGCCATCAGCGAAAAAATCGGCTTTACCGCTGCCACCTCACAAGACATTTGGCCGGATCACCCGGAAAAAGTGCTGGGTACTCGCGCCGACTGGGTGAACGCCAACCCGCATAGCGCCCGCGCATTGACTGCTGCGATCCTCGATGCCTCGCGCTGGATTGATGCTTCAGACGACAACCGCCGTGAGACGGCAGGTGTGATCGCCGGACGCGCCTACATCAATGCCAAAGAAGAAACCATCGTTGGACGCATGCTGGGCCAGTACGAAAACGGATTAGGGAAAAGCTGGAAGGACGAACACGCGATGCGTTTCTACCACGACGGTTCGGTGAACTATCCGTATCTGTCCGATGGGATGTGGTTCCTCACCCAGCATAAACGCTGGGGCTTGCTCACCGAAGAGCCGGACTATTTGGCCGTCGCGAAGCAGGTTAACCGCATTGATATCTACAAACAGGCGGCTGACGCCGTAGGGAATGTGTCGTTGCCCGGTAGCGATATGCGCAGCAGCGTGCTTATCGACGGTCGCCGCTGGGACGGTAGCGATCCGGCAGGCTATGCCAACAGTTTTAGCGTGAAGAAATAAGTGAGGTTAATGATGAAAAACCAGGCCCAGGTCATTCCAATTACCGCGGATAACGCCCCCGAAACCGTACACAGCGCCGAGGTTACGCCTCTGCCAACCAAACCGGCGATGCCTGAGAAATCGCCGACGGTTCCCGCTTTTGCCTACCGACCGCTGCTGCGTAAGCTATTTCAGCAGCTTTTCCCTGCCGTATTGGGGCTAGGGCTGCTGGTTGCCGTCTGGCAGATTGCCGCGCTCAACAGCGAAAACTTTCCAACACCGTGGACGACCTGGCTTGCGGCGCTCAGCCTCTTTGCCGATCCGTTTTATATCGCAGGGCCGAACGATCAAGGCATTGGCTGGAACGTATTGGCCTCGCTGCAACGTGTGGGTATCGGCTTCGGGCTGGCGGCGCTGGTGGGTATTCCCGCGGGCTTCCTGATTGGCCGTTTTACCTTTCTGGCTAACATGCTCAACCCGATCATTTCGCTGCTGCGCCCAGTCAGTCCGCTAGCGTGGCTGCCGATTGGCCTGCTGCTGTTCCAGCGTGCTGAACCGGCATCCAGTTGGACCATTTTTATCTGCTCCATCTGGCCGATGATCCTCAATACCGCCGAAGGCGTGCGCCGTATCCCGCAGGACTACCTGAACGTAGCACGCGTCCTGAAGCTCTCCGAATTCACCATCATGCGCAAAATTCTGCTGCCGGCGGTGCTGCCTAACGTATTGACCGGCGTGCGCCTGTCGATTGGCGTCGCCTGGCTGGTGATTGTGGCGGCAGAAATGCTGACCGGCGGCGTGGGTATCGGCTTCTGGATTTGGAACGAATGGAACAACCTGAATGTAGAAAACATCATCATCGCCATCGTGGTGATTGGCGTTATCGGTCTGCTGCTTGAGCAGGGGCTGGTGTGGATTGCTAACCGTTTCAGCTATGACAACCGCTAAGGAGCAGACGATGCGTACAACACCGATTATTCAAGTGCAAAAGGTGAGCCAGCGTTTCAATACCGCCAGCGGTGAATTTCTGGCGCTGGATCAAGTGAGTTTTGATATTCACACCGGAGAAACGATCAGCCTGATCGGCCACTCCGGCTGCGGGAAATCCACGTTATTGAACCTGATTGCCGGTCTGACGCTGCCGAGCAGCGGCGGCCTGCTGTGTGACAACCGTGAAATTGACGGACCGGGGCCAGAGCGTGGTGTGGTTTTTCAGAACCACTCACTGCTGCCGTGGCTGACTACCTACGAAAACGTCGCGCTGGCGGTACGGCAGGTGTTTCGTGGGCAGATGAACAAGCACGAGATGCACGAATGGATTACCCACAATCTGGAACTGGTACACATGGGGCATGCGCTGAACAAACGGCCTAATGAGATTTCCGGCGGGATGAAACAGCGTGTAGGCATCGCCCGTGCATTGGCAATGAAGCCGAAAGTGTTGCTGATGGATGAACCGTTCGGTGCACTGGATGCGCTGACCCGTGCGCATCTTCAGGACGCGGTGATGGAGATTCAGCAACGCTTGCAGACCACGATTGTGCTGATTACGCACGATGTAGATGAAGCGGTGCTGTTGTCGGATCGTGTGCTAATGATGACCAACGGTCCGGCGGCGACGGTGGGTGAGATCATGACGGTTGAGCTGGAGCGTCCGCGTTCACGCGTCGCGCTGGCTGACGATCCGCGCTATCACCATTACCGTCAGCAGGTGCTGCATTTCTTATATGAAAAACAGCCTAAAGCAGCCTGAGAGCGAGGCCAGAACGATGATGAAACCGCATCTGATAGTGATTGGTAACGGGATGGCGAGCGCTCGATTCGTCGATGTACTGCGGCAACTGGCCGCGACGCGCTATCGAATCACCGTGATTGGTGATGAGCCGCGCGCCAGCTATAACCGCATCCTGTTGTCGCCCGTGTTGAGCGGCGAAAAAGCGTTTACGGATACGCTGCTGACGCCTGCGGCTATCGACGATGATGCGGCGCTGCCGGTGAGTTATCTGTTGGGTGAACGGGTCACCCATATCGATCGCCAAGCGCGTGAGGTGACAACGACGCAACGGCAGATGCATTACGATCATCTGGTGCTGGCGACAGGCTCTACGCCGTTTATGCCGCCGATGCCCGGTATCGATTTGGCTGGCGTATGCGGTTTCCGCACGCTGGATGATGTTGAACTGATGTTAGCGACGATTGCTCAGTCCGTTCCTGCGGTGGTGATCGGCGGCGGTTTGCTCGGCATTGAAGCCGCCGCGGCGCTGCAACTGCGTGGGGCTGACGTCACGCTGCTGCATCGCGTTCCCATTTTAATGGAGCGTCAACTGGACGCCACGGCGAGCGACCTGTTGTGCGACAGTCTGCGCGCGCGCGGCATTACCTGTATGACGGATGTACAGGTTGCGGCGCTGCACGGTGATGAACACGGCGTGACGGCTGTCGCATTGGCGGATGGCCGCACGATCCCCGCCGGTCTGGTCGTCGTGACCGCTGGCGTGATCCCTGCCAGCCAACTGGCGCGCGAGTGTGGCTTGCCCTGTAATCGTGGCGTCTTGGTAGACGGACAGTTGCAAACCGCCGACCCGTATATCAGCGCGATTGGAGAATGCTGCGAACTCAATGGCGAAATCGTCGGGCTGGTTGCCCCGTGTTTCGCTCATGCCACGCTGGTGGCACAGCGCCTTGCTGGACATGCCCCGCAAGACTATCAGCGTGAACAGGCGACGACGCGGCTGAAAGTCACAGGAATTGGTGTGGTCAGCGGCGGCGATATTAACGTGGCGCCGAATGATGAGGTGTACACCACGTTTGATCCGCAGACGCAGCACTATCGCCGTCTGCTCCTGCGCGACGGTCGGCTGAGCGGTGTCTTGCTATATGGCGACACCGACGACAGCCCGCGTTTGCTGGCCGCGATGGAGAGCACCACTGAAGGCGAGATGATACCGCCTGCCGCGCTGCTTTTTGGCCTTTCTTCCCCTGATTCTGACTCACAGCCTGAAGCTGTAAGGATTCCTGTCATGAGCAAACCTATTTTAGTGGTCGTTGGCCACGGTATGGTCGGCCACTATTTTCTTGAACAACTGGTTGAACGTGATCTGCATCAGCATTACCACATCGTGGTATTTGGCGAAGAGCGCCATGAAGCCTACGATCGCGTTCATCTCTCTGAGTATTTTTCCGGGCGCAGCGCCGCCTCACTGTCGCTGGTAAAAGAGGGCTTTTTTGTCGAGAGCGGTATTGAGCTGCGCAGCGCCAGCGAGATCGTCGCGATCGATCGGGAACGTCAGTGCGTATGTGATGCACAGGGCAGAGAAATCGCCTACGACAAACTGGTGTTGGCGACAGGGTCCTACGCGTTTGTTCCACCGATTCCCGGCAATACGCGCCCCGGCTGTCTGGTTTATCGCACGTTGGACGATCTGGATGCGATTGCCGCACAGGCGAAAAAGGCTAAATCCGGTGTGGTGATTGGTGGCGGTTTGCTGGGGCTGGAAGCGGCCAACGCCCTGCGTCAGCTGGGGCTGGACACCCATGTGGTGGAGTTTGCACCGCGCCTGATGGCGGTACAGTTGGATGACGGCGGTGCAGCGATGCTGCGTCGCAAGATCGAGGCGCTAGGTGTACAGATTCATGTCAGCAAAGAAACACGTGAAATCACCGACGGCGAACAGGCATTGCATCGCCTCTGCTTTGCTGACGGCAGCGTGTTGGAAACCGATCTGGTACTGTTTTCCGCCGGCATTCGTCCGCGTGACAAATTGGCGGATAGCTGTGATTTAGAGAAAGGGCCGCGCGGTGGCATTGTGATTGATGACCATTGCCAGACCTCAGACGACGCGATTTTCGCCATCGGCGAATGTGCGCTGTGGAAAGGCCAGATTTTCGGTCTGGTGGCACCGGGCTATCAGATGGCGCGCAGCGTGGCGGACACCTTGGCGCAGCGCGATACGCCATTTACCGGCGCTGACATGAGTACCAAATTGAAGCTGCTGGGCGTGGAAGTCGCGTCGATTGGCGATGCGCACGGGCGCACGGCGGGAAGCCAAAGCTACCAGTGGACGGACGGCCCGAACGAGGTCTACAAGAAAATCGTGGTATCTGCCGACGGCAAGCATTTACTGGGGGCGGTGCTGATTGGCGACAGCAGCGATTACAGTACGCTGTTGCAAATGATGCTTAACGATATGCCGCTGCCTACACAGCCGGAAGGACTGATTTTACCCGCGCGTTCTGGTGATACGCCGAAAGGGCTGGGCGTGGCGGCTTTACCTGCCAGCGCACAGATCTGTTCCTGCCACAACGTCAGCAAAGGTGATATCTCCGCTGCGGTGGCGGGCGGCTGCGGCGAGCTGGGTGCGCTCAAAACCTGCACCAAAGCGGGGACAGGCTGCGGCGGCTGCGTACCGCTGCTTAAACAGGTGATGGAGTACGAACTGACGCAACTGGGTGTCGAAGTGAAGAAGGACATTTGCGAGCACTTTGCCTATTCGCGTCAGGAGCTGTATCACCTGATCCGCGTGCATGAGATTCGCTCGTTTGACAGCCTGCTTGAGCGTTACGGTCATGGTTTAGGCTGTGAAGTCTGTAAGCCGCTGGTGGGGTCGATGCTGGCCTCCTGCTGGAATGACTATTTGCTGCAACCACAACACCTGCCGTTGCAGGATACCAACGATCGTTTCTTTGCCAATATCCAAAAAGATGGCACCTATTCTGTGGTGCCGCGCGTTCCGGCGGGGGAGATCACACCGGCAGGGCTGATCGCCATCGGTCAGGTGGCACAGCGCTATAACCTGTATACCAAGATCACCGGCGGTCAGCGGGTGGACTTATTCGGTGCGCGATTGGAGCAGCTTCCGGCGATTTGGCGTGAGTTGATCGATGCAGGGTTTGAAACGGGTCATGCCTACGGTAAATCGCTGCGTACTGTGAAATCCTGCGTGGGATCGACCTGGTGCCGCTATGGCGTGCAGGATTCCACCGGGCTGGCGATTCAGTTGGAGCACCGCTACAAGGGACTGCGTTCACCGCATAAGATCAAAATGGCGGTGTCTGGCTGTACCCGCGAATGTGCGGAGGCACAAAGTAAAGATATCGGCGTGATTGCCACGGACAAAGGCTGGAATCTCTACGTGTGCGGCAACGGCGGCATGAAGCCGCGCCATGCGGATCTTTTTGCCAGCGATCTCGATACCGAAACCTTGTTGCGCACCATCGATCGGGTGTTGATGTTCTATATCCGTACCGGCGATCGTCTCCAGCGTACCAGCACCTGGATGGATAATCTGGAAGGTGGCATCGACTATCTGCGCCAGGTGATTCTGGAAGACAGTCTGAATATCGGCGAAGAGTTAGATAAAGAGATGCAGTGCGTGGTGGAGGCCTACCAGTGCGAATGGCAAACCACGCTGGAAAGCCCGGAACGTCTGGCGTTATTCCGTGGTTTCCTGAACAGCGATAGCCCGGATGAAGCAGTGGTGATGGTGCCAGAACGCGGGCAGATCCGTCCGGCGCAGGAGCATGAGAAAGCGATATCGCCAGAACCAGTCGCGCTCAAACCCGCCGTGCATGAAGCAGAGTGGGTACAGGTCGCAACGCTGGGCGACATACCGCGTCATGCTGGCATGGCGGCACGCCTCGGACAGCAACAGATTGCGCTATTCCACCTGCCGGGCAGTGAGCAGCAGGTGTACGCGTTGGAAAACCACGAACCGGGCAGCGGGGCGAATGTGCTGTCGCGTGGGTTGATCGGTGATGTGGCGGGTGAGCCGGTGGTGATTTCTCCGCTGTACAAAAAACGCTTCAAGCTGCGAGATGGCGTCAGCACGGATGACAGTGCGTTGTACGTTCGCGCCTGGCCGGTGCGCGTAGAAGACGACGAAATCTGGGTATGCCGTCAACCGCTGGCCGTGCCGGAAAGCGCTGGTCTGGCAGACCATGATATGGCGAAAGCATCATGAACGCGCGCGTCTGTCGGACAACCTGCCCGTATTGTGGCGTCGGCTGTGGCGTGCTGGCAGAACACGACGGGCAAGGTGCGGTAAAGATCAGCGGCGATCCGGCACATCCGGCCAATTTGGGGCGGCTGTGCGTCAAAGGCTCCGCGCTGGGAGAGACGCTGGATTTGAAAGGCCGGCTATTGTGGCCGCTCGTGGAAGGCCGTCGTGTTAGCTGGGATCGGGCGCTCGATACGGTAGCCGAACGGCTGCTGGCGACGATGCAGCAGCACGGCCCGCAGTCGGTAGCGTTTTATGGTTCAGGCCAACTGTTGACGGAAGATTATTACGTCGCGAATAAGCTGATGAAGGGCTTTATTGGCGTCGCCAATATGGATACCAACTCACGCCTGTGTATGGCGTCGGCGGTGATTGGCTACAAGCGCGGATTAGGAGCGGATGCGGTTCCCTGTAATTATGAAGATATCGAACAAGCGGATGTCGTGGTGCTGGTCGGTTCTAATACCGCCTGGGCACATCCGGTAGTGTATCAGCGGCTGGTGCAGGCGAAACAGCAGCGACCGCAGATGCAGGTGGTGGTGATCGATCCGCGGCGCACCGCAACCTGCGATATCGCCGATCTGCATTTACCGCTCCAGCCCGGCAGCGATGCGGGGCTGTTTAACGGCCTGCTGCAGTGGATTGCACAAGGTTCGCGTATCGATCGCGACGCATTGGTAGAACGCTTTTCCGGCGTGGAGGAGGCATTACAGTCAGCACAGACCTGGTCCGTGGCGCAGGTGGCGGATTTCTGTCAGTTGGATGAAGCCGATGTCGAGTGTTTCTATCATCTGTTCAGCACAAGTGAAAAGGTGGTGACGCTCTATTCGCAGGGGATTAATCAGTCGTCTTCCGGCAGCGATAAATGCAATGCAATTATCAATGCTCACCTGCTGAGCGGCAAAATTGGTTTACCCGGTAGCGGCCCCTTTTCGATAACCGGACAGCCAAATGCCATGGGCGGGCGAGAAGTGGGCGGACTGGCTAATCAACTTGCCAGCCATATGGGTTTTACGCCGCAGGATATCGAGCGCGTGGGGCGTTTCTGGCAGAGCGATAATGTCGCGACGCAGCCCGGACTGAATGCGGTAGATCTGTTCCGCGCCGTTGAATGCGGCGATATTAAAGCCGTGTGGATTATGGGCACCAACCCGGTGGTATCGATGCCGGATGCCGACCGCGTGAAACAGGCGCTGGAGCGCTGCCCGCTGGTGATCGTCTCCGAGGTGATGCGCCATACCGATACCGCAGAAACCGCCGATATCTTACTCCCTGCGCTAGGCTGGGGGGAAAAAGACGGCACGGTGACCAATTCCGAACGCCGACTTTCCCGCCAGCGCGCCTTTCTGCCTGCACCGGGGGAAGCCAAAGCCGACTGGTGGATGCTGAGTCAGGTGGCACAACGCATGGGATTTGCTGAGGCGTTCGCTTATCAGCATCCCGCAGAGATCTTCCGTGAACATGCGGCGCTGTCGGGTTTTGAGAATAACGGTAGCCGCGCGTTTGATATCAGCGGGTTGGCGACGCTCAGCAATGAGCTGTGGCAGCAGTTGGAGCCGATACAGTGGCCGGTGAATGCCACATACCCACACGGGCGCGCCCGACTGGGTGACGATGGCCGATTCTGGCATGCCGACGGCAAAGCGCGTCTGGTGGCGGTAACGCCGTCGCTACCGCAAAGCCCGTGGAGCGCGGCGTATCCGCTGGTGCTGAACACCGGACGTATCCGCGATCAGTGGCACACGATGACGCGTACCGGTAAAGCCGCCCGTCTGATGCGTCATATCAGCGAACCTTATTGCGAACTGCACCCACAGGATGCACAGACGCATGATATTCAGGCAGGTGATTTGGTACGTCTGTCATCGGTTCATGGCTGGATGTTGGCGCGGGCGCGCCTTGATGTTGGGCAGGCGCGCGGCAGCGTGTTTGTGCCGATGCATTGGAATCAGCAGTTCAGCGCTCAGGCGCGAGCTGACAGTTTAGTTGCCCCGATTACCGATCCGTATTCCGGTCAGCCGGAAAGCAAGCACAGTCGGGTGCGTATCCAGCCTTGGCATACTGCCTGGCAGGCTACGCTATTTTTTGCCGATGAACCGGTTTTAGCGCCATTAACATTACCCGCAGAGCATGATGTTCTGCCGCCGCCTGCAACCTATTGGAGCAAAGTGCCCCATGAAGGTGTGACGCAGTATCTGTTTGCCGACCGCACGCCGGTAGACGACTGGCAAGCATGGCTGACTGAGCATTATGGATTGGAAAATATGCAGTGTCAGGTTGCACAGGGTAACGGCGTGTTTCACCTGATTGGCTGGCGTGAGGGGCGCGTCGTGCTGGCCTGTTATGTCAGTGCACAAACGCTACGCATCGACAGCGATGCGGTGCGTCAGGCGTTTGCTACACCGCCACTGTTGCCGCATGAGCGTCAGGCGCTGTTGGCGGGCCAGGCACCGCAGGGGCAGGTGACGCAAGGGGCGACGATTTGCAGCTGCTATAGCGTTGGCGAAGCCATCATTGTTGGCGCGATTCGTAAAGGGTGCCACAGCGTGGCGGCATTAGGCGGCACGCTGAAATGTGGCACTAACTGTGGTTCCTGTATCCCCGAACTGAAGGCCTTATTGAGTCAGCATGTACCAATAACGGTCGATGAACTGAAAAAAGCAGGTTGAGCGCCACGGCGTAATGAGGTGTGACATGATGACAACACAATCAATATTGGCGCAGGGGCAGCGGCGTCAGCCCGTACTCGGTGGTGAAATCTGGCTGGTGGGTGCAGGGCCGGGGGATGCGGAACTGCTGACGCTGAAGGCGCTGCGAGCAATCCAGCAGGCGGATGTTGTGGTTTACGATCGGCTGGTGTCGGCAGAGATTATGGATCTGGTGCCAGAACAGGCGCTGTGTATCGACGTCGGCAAAACGCGCGGCTGTCATCGACTGTCGCAGGAAAAAATTAATCAGTTGTTGGTCGAGCTAGCGCAGGCAGGACAGCGGGTGATCCGTCTCAAGGGCGGCGATCCGTTTGTTTTTGGGCGTGGTGGCGAAGAAATGGACTATGCCCAGCAGGCGGGAATTGTCTGTCATGTGGTGCCGGGCATTACTGCGGCGACGGGCTGCGCCGCAGCGGTAGGATTACCGCTAACCCACCGTGCCTGTGCGCAGTCGGTGCGTTTTGTGACGGGGCATTCGCGCGATGGTGAACCACAGTTGGACTGGCCGACGCTGGCGGACAGCCAGCAAACGCTGGTGTTCTACATGGGGTTGAGCCACAGCAGTCGGCTGTGTCAGCGCCTGATTGAACACGGGCTGTCAGCGCAGACGCCCGTTGCGATTATCGAACGCGGTACTCAGCCCGATCAGCGGTTATTGACCGCGACGCTGGCAACCCTACCGGCATTATTGGCACGCTATCAACCACAGTCGCCCAGCCTGCTGGTGGTCGGTGACGTCGTTCGCTTCTGCCGTCATCCGGCGTTGCACGTCGACGCGGCTCCTGCGCGGCTGACGATGGAAAAACATGAAGCTGCCTGACGGCAACAGATTCTTTTCGACGATTAGCGCCTTGTTTTTAACATGAAAAACGTGTTTTCTTCGAGGCGCTTTCCACTTCCTATGCCGTTTTCTGTTTTGATACCGCATCCCCCTTATCCTCCCCACTGAGTTTTAGCCAGTGTCTGACAAGGAAGGGGATGAAATGCCATCGCATGATGCGATCTTTAAACTGTTTCTGAGCGACATCGCGGTCGCACGGGATTTTCTGACTATCCATCTACCGGATAGCATTCGTGAGCGATGTGATTTCAACACACTGCAATTGGAGTCGGCGTCGTTTATTGATGAAAAGCTGCGTGCGCGGATATCGGACGTGCTGTACTCGCTGCGCACCACCGCAGGTAAAGGATACATTTACTGCGTGATTGAGCACCAAAGTCGCCCGGAAAAGCAGATGGCTTTCCGACTACTGCGCTATTGCCTGGCCGCCATGCAGCAACATCTGGATCAAGGACACGATCGTTTACCTCTGGTGGTGCCCCTGCTGTTTTACCATGGCAGATCGCGACCTTATCCTTACAGCCTTCGCTGGCTGGACAGCTTCGCCGATCCCATACTGGCACAAGCGCTGTATGAACAACCTTTCCCACTGGTGGATTTAACCGTTATGCCGGACGATGAGATTCGCACGCACCGGCGTATGGCGTTACTGGAACTGGTACAGAAGCATATTCGTACCCGTGATATGCTGGAGTTGGCGCGAGAGATTGGGTTACTATTTGAACACTGGTCGGTGCCGCTGACGCAGCGTCGGGCGCTGTTATTTTATATTGCACAAGCGGGCAACACATCTAAACCCGCAGATTTCATTGACGCACTGGCTGCACCGCTATCAACCGGTCAGGAGGACATTATGACGATTGCAGAACAATTGAAAAAAATGGGATTCGAGGAAGGAATTCAACGCGGTATTCAGCAAGGATTGGAGCAGGGCATTGAACAAGGGATGAAAAGCAGTGCCAGACAGATTGCCCGTAATTTATTGCTAATGGGAATGGATAAACACAGCGTGCAGCAGGTCACTCAGCTTGAGACAGAAGAGTTGGATCAACTGGTTACGGCGATCCTCAATGAAACACAGCATTGATGTGTGCTGACAATAGAGCGTTGCTGCTGCCTGTTACGAAAAAAGGTCAGATAGGCAACGCTCACGTTTTTTATAACGGGATGTTTTTAGCCTTTGACCCGTGCAGTCAGCCCTTTTAGAAAGTAGCGGATCACCTGATCGCCGCAGGTGCGGTAGTTTTTGTGGTCAGGGGCACGCATCATCGCGGTGACTTCCGGCACTGAAATGCGAAAATTTTGTGCCATTAGGATCGCCTGAATATCATCCGTTTTTAGTGAGAAGGCGACGCGCAGCTTTTTCAGGATAATATTATTCGTCATCTTGCGCTCAAACTGTGGTGCTGGCTGGTTTTCATCTTGACCGCGTTTTTGCAGAATCAACCCATTCAGGAAATAACTCATCACGATGTCCGGGCAAGGCTGGTAGCCTTCCTCTCCCTCTTTTTTGACGTAGCTCGCCAACTGCTGGGGAGGGACGGTCATCTCCACCAGCGCCAGGATTTTCAGCAGGTGGTCATTATTGAAATTCAGCATATAGCGCACGCTGCGCAGGACATCGTTGTTCATCATTACGGAAGGGGTCTCGCCGTTCGTCTTGGTACAAAACGCACAGTATAAAGGGAACGGCGGAGAAATGCAGAAACGATCGTGGAATTAGTGAAACGTCTCCCGTCCGGTAAAGTGCCCAACCCAGCCTTCTGGATTGGTAAAAATACGGATCGCGACAAAATCAGGAAATTCACCACAGTCAAACCAGTGCGGCGTGTTAGCGGGGACGCGTAAGAGATCGCCTGCTTCACAGGTCAGTTGGAAAACCTGCTCGCCAATCGGCACGAAGAACGCACCGCTGCCACGGACAAAAAAGCGCACTTCATCTTCGCTATGGGTATGTTCCTGAAGAAATTTTTCTCGTAGCGCCTTTCTTTCTGTATGGTCTGGCGTCAGGCTGATCACGTCGGCGGAGGTGTAGCCTTCTTGCTGCTTAAGCCGCTCAATATCGGCATGATACTGCGCCAAAATGGTTTCGCTGCTGGCACCGAGCGGAGGCGCTTCTGTCTGCCAGTGTTCTAATTGGATTCCGGCGCTGGCAAGCAGTGCGGCAATGTCATTAAACGCGGTGAGTTGCTGAGTGGGCTGTGTGATGTGCGGACGGTGGTAAATCGCGAGTGTTGTCATGTCTGCTTTTCCCTTAAATATAGAAGACGCTTAACCATTCCTTTTATAGGGATAAAAAGCAAGATGCTTTTTTTATAACTTATTCCTTAAAATTCAATGGGTAAAAATAATTACATCTGTTAAACAAGGCTATTTCTATTTAATCACTAGCCATTATCATTTTTGTTATTTCGATTTAACTTTTCCCGTTGCTAATCTCTTTCACTGCTAATAATTTTATAAAAATCGGGATGAAAATAATGAACACACGCTTTTCTCGTCTTGCCGCATGCGTGCTGGTAGCGGGGGTCATGGCCTCGGCTCAGGCGGCAGAAGAGACACTGTCGCTGAAGGGAAAAACCATCGGTGTTGCCGTGGTGGGGACACAGCATTTTTGGGATCGTGAGGCTTACAAAGGCGCAACGGAGGAGATTGAGAAACTCGGAGGGCAGGTTGTTGGGGTGGATGGCGGACGGGATAATCAGGTGCATGCCAATAATCACGACATCCTGCTGGCGCGTAAGGTCGATGCGGTGATCAGTATTCTCGGCGACAGCGCAGTAGAACCAAAATTTAAAGCGCTGCGTGATGCGAAAATTCCGGTTTTCACCGTCGATCACGTATCGTCTTACTCCATCAATAACACCACGTCGGATAACTACGCGATTGGATCGACGATTGGTCGCTACACGGCGGACTCTCTGGGCGGAAAAGGCAATATTGCCGTTTTCAACGCGTTCTCCAACGCGCTGAGAATTTGCGGCATCCGCTATGATTTGTGGAAATACGTCCTGCAAGATTATCCGGGGATTAAAATTATTCAGCCTGAGCTGGCCGAACAATATTCCAACTCACCGGAAGATGCGCGCAAGAAAACCCTTGAGTTGCTGAGTCAACATCCGAAAGGCACGCTGGATGCCATTCATGTTGCCTGCTGGGATCAGCCCGCCATCGGCGTGGTGCAGGCACTGGAAGAAACCGGACGTGACAAGGATGTGAAAGTGACGGCGATTGATGCCGGGCCAGAAACGCTGGAAATTATGGCGGAGAAAGGCAGCCCGTTTGTTGCCAACGTCGCGCAGCAGCCGCGCCTGATTGGTACAACATCGGCAAAAAATGTCGCACGCTATTTTGCGGGTACCACGCTGCTGCCGCAGACGTTTGTACCGGTGCTGCCCATCAGAGGGGAAGCAGAAGCCAAAGCGGTGTATAAGCAGCTTGGCTATGGCGAACTGAAATAAGTCTATGGGGGGATATGACTTTGCTCCGTCGCCGTCCGGCGGCGGTTTGGCAATGACGCACATCAGCAAGCAGTTTACGGGAATCTCCGCACTGGATAACGTATCGCTAACGGTTCAGCCAGGAGAAATTCTTGGCCTGATCGGGGAAAACGGTGCGGGAAAATCGACTTTAATCAAAGTGTTGGCTGGGGTCTATGCCCCAGACGGCGGCGAGATTGCTATTGATGGACAACGGCTAACCTCCGTGACGCCTGCGGCAATCCACGCATGCGGCGTGCGTTTTATCCATCAGGAACTGCATCTGATTCCTCATTTTACCGTGGCGGAATCGGTGTTTCTCGGTCAGGAACGGCTGGCCCGCTGGCGAGGCGTCGATCGTCGGGCGATGCGGCGTGAAACGGAGCAATTTTTTCAGCACACGTTTAACCTAACGATCGATGCCAATCAGCTCATTCGGGATCTCAGTCTGGCGCAGCGCAAGCTGGTACAAATCGCGCGCGCACTGATTGATGGCAAGGCGCGGCTGGTGGTGTTTGATGAACCGACCGCACCGCTGGAAGCACGTGAAGCTGCGCAGTTGCTGCACACGCTTCAGACGCTGAAACAGCGTGGTATCGCCATTATCTATGTTTCCCACTATCTCAATGAAATTGCGGATATTTGCGATCGCGTCACTGTTTTACGCAATGGCAAGAGCGTGACGACGTTGGATTTCCCCGAGACGAAAGATATCGACATGATGATTCGTTTGATGGTGGGGCGCGAGATCGCCAGCCTGTTTCCCGACGGAGAAAAGCGAACGTTCACCGGGGCACCGCTGTTGCAGGTTGAACAATTGACCGATCGGCAACATTTTCAGCCGATACGCTTTCAGGTTGCAGCGGGAGAAATTGTCGGCATTGCGGGGCTGTTGGGATCGGGACGTGAGGCATTGATTGATGCGCTCTATGGCATAACCCCTGCCCGTGATGGACATATTGTGATTAATCGTCAGGCGCTGCGCCCGCGTTCGCCGGTACAGGCAATCGCACAGAAAATGGCGCTGGTGCCGCGCGACCGCCGCCATGACGGACTGATTTTACCGCTATCTGTAGCGGATAATATTACGCTGGCCTCCTTGCCCGCGGTTGCCTGGCGCGGCTGGCTACGACGTAAAAAAGCCGCCGCGCAGGCGAACCATCTGGCACAAATGCTGGATATCCGGCCGCGTGACGTGAGTCTGCCCGTACGTAATTTAAGTGGCGGTAATCAGCAAAAGGCGATACTAGCACGTTGGCTGAAGACGGATACTCGTCTGTTCATTCTTGATGAGCCGACACTGGGCGTTGATATTGGCGCGAAGGCGGACATTTATCAGCTTACCCGACAGCTAGCCGCCGAGGGGCGGGCCGTTATTGTCTCTTCCAGCGACGATAGTGAACTCTTGGGGCTTTGCGATCGCATTCTGGTAATGTGGCGTGGCGAGCTTATCGCTGATGTCGCGACCGAAGCACTTTCTCTGGATAGCCTACTGGCACTGACCAGCAGTGGCAAAACCCTGGGGGCAGTATCATGAGCACGTTACCTTTTGCGCGTCCAGCGCCGCGTGTCGTCTGGTTTTTGAATCATATTCCCTTACTGCTCTTTGCCGCGCTGCTGTTATTCCTCTGTCTGAACGCCCCTTATTTTCTCAGTTGGCAAAATATCACCATTATTTTGCGCCAAAGCGCACCGCTGGCGATCCTGTGTTTTGGGCTGGTTTGCGTCATTACAGGGGGCGGTGATGATGTCGTTTCCGGCGGTATCGATCTCTCGCTACCGGCGATTGCCGTGCTCGCGGTGGCGATAATCAGCGACGGTTTGACAAATGCGAGCATCGGCTACTCGTGGCTGATTCTGCTGGTGGCGTGGGCTGCGCTAATGGCTGGGGGAGTGAATGCGGCGCTGGTGGTGGCGATTAGGCTACCGCCGCTGTTGGCGACGCTAGCCTGTTCTGTCGCGGTTATCGGCCTGACTAATTTGCTGACGCAGCAGCGGCGTATCAGCGTTAGCGATCCGGCTATTGTCGCGTTTCGCGATAGTAGCCTGCTTGGGCTACCGCTGGCGGTCTGGTTCATGCTGCTGGTCTTCGTCCTGTTTCAGTTTATCGTTCACCACAGCCGTTGGGGACAGCATTTGCAGGCTGCGGGTGGAAATCGCGAAGCGGCGCAGCTGTCGGGAATTTCCCACACGCCGTTGGTTATCGGTTCATATCTATTAGGCGCACTGGCGGCGGCGCTGGCCTCGTTAACGCTGGTAGCTCAAGGCTCAGGCAGTTCTCCCGGTACGGCGGAACCGCTGTTGCTGGAGATGGTGCTGGCGACGTTCCTCGGTGCGGCGTTCTCTCGTCGTCGGGTGGTGACGATCTGGGGCGCATTGCTGGGAACGCTGCTGGTTAACGCTCTGTCGAACGGTCTGGCACTGTTGCGGGTCGATATCTTCTGGGTCGGTGCGATTAAGGGAGTGCTGATTCTGGTGGTACTCACCGCCGCGTCACTACGCAGGCAAAGGAGCCACGTATGAAGAATCCTTCTTTGGCGGTGTTGCCTGCGCTACCGGGTACTAAATCAGGGCTGGCGTTCTTTATCCGCTATGGGTTTCTGGTCATCTTGCTGGCTTTTCTCATATTTTTCTCGCTACAAAATCCGATATTTTTGACGCTAGATAATGGGGGAAATCTGCTTCAGGGCAGCGCCGTGTTGCTGATTGTGGCATTGGCAATGACGCTAGTGGTGACGGCGGGCGGTATCGATCTGTCCGTGGGGGTTGCGCTGGATTTTGGCGCAGCCTTCGCACTGGTGGCACTCAAAGTCTATGGCCTGCCGTGGCAGGCAGCGGTGCTGGCCGCACTGGTGGGCGGGGCGCTGGTAGGGTTGCTTAATGCGATACTGATTATTCATTGTCGGATTAAGCCGTTTTTGGCCACGCTGGGAACGTGGTTTATCGGCAGCAGTATCGAACGTATTTACACTGAGGGTGGCGGGCCAATTGCTTATCGTCGGATGGCACCGCAGTATCACGAGCTGGCCGTGGGCGATCTGTGGGGCATTCCGGTGCCAATCCTGATTGTGGCCGTGTTGTGGCTGGCTTATTACCTGTTTTTTGAACGGACCATTGCCGGTAAACGTATTTACGCGATGGGACTGAATGCGTCGGCGGCGCTGATTGCCGGAGTTAATGTACGGCGTACGATGTTCTGGCTGCTGGTTGTGACCTCGGTGACCTGTGCCGTTGGCGGCGTATTGCTATCGGCCAATCTGCGTCAGTTTACGCCGCTGGCTGGGCAGGCTTACCTGATGGATGCAATTGCTGCCGTTTTCATCGGCACGGCGTTTCATGCTCAGGGGCGACCGAATGTCGTCGGCACGTTAATTGGCGTGCTGTTTCTCGCCATGATTGCTAACGGTTTGAATCTGATGGGGCTGAACTTCATCGTAAGAGATGCGCTAAGCGGTGTGATTTTAGTGCTGGCACTGGCGCTCTCCTTTCTGCAAGGGCGGCTGCGCCAGCGGCAGTAACTAATTGAACATAAATAAAAATATGAATAAAAACAGCATGTGAAGGAGTGAGCGTGAGTCAGTTTGATGCGGTGTTTGTCGGATTAACCATTCTGGATGTTGCGGGTCGGCCAGTAACAGGGTTGCCCGAAGGCGGTGGCGTACACTTTATTGACGAGATCCGTCTTAATCCCGCAGGTACGGCTAGCGGCGCGGCAATGAACGCGGCCAAACTCGGGATTAATACCGCAACGGTGGCGTGTCTGGGCGAGGATGAGAAGGCGGATTTTATTCTGGCTGCCTATCGCAAATTGGGCATTGATTGTTCATTGGTGCAGCGAACGGCGGCAGCCTCGACGTCGGCGACGATTCTGACTATCCGCCCGGACGGCGAACGTCCGGCGCTGCACTATCGCGGGGCGTCAGATCATCTGTTCATCGACGAGCAGGATTTTGACGCCGTGTGCAATGCCCGCTTTTTACACCACGGTGGTACGGGGCTGCTGGCGCAAATGGATCGGGGACAGAGTGCGCGTCTGCTTCGCCACGCCAAAGCGAAAGGGTTGACGACCAGTTTTGACCTGATCGCGCCGAACGCGGAAACGCTATCGCTCTTGACGCTGCTGTTGCCGGATGTGGACTACTTTATGCCCTCGCTGGAAGAGGCCGCGTTTATTTCCGGCCTGACGGTTCCGGCAGAGATTGCGGCTTTCTTTCTCGAACGCGGCGTCGGCACCTGTATTTTCAAAGCCGGAGCGGCAGGTTCTTACGTATTTGGTCAGGATTTTTCGTTGCGTATTCCCGCTTATCGGGTGACGGTGTCGGATACGACCGGCTGCGGTGACAGCTACTGCGGCGGCTTTATTGCCGGTTTGGCAAAAGGCTGGGAGGTGGAACAGGCCTGCCAGCTCGGTTCGGCCGTTTCAGGGCTGGTTGCCACCGGATTGGGCTCCGATGCGGGTGTGATTGACTGGGAGCATACGCTGAGGTTTATGGCTGAGACGCCGACCTATTAAGAGACGCTGACCGACGAGATCGGTGCCGCGTCTATTTCCACTCGTAAAGCAGCGGTTCGCCGTGAATGAACCGTTGCAGGTCGGCCGCGATCATGGCGGTGTGTTTCACCAGCGTTTCTCGCGTCGCACCCGCAATATGCGGCGTGAGTACCACGTTATCAAATTCGGTAATGAACGGATGATGACGCCAAAGCGGTTCGCTGTCGTAAACGTCAAGGGCCGCTCCTGCCAGCCACCTTTCGCGTAGTGCCGTAATCAGGTCTGCTTCGACGATCACCGCGGCACGCGAGGTATTGATGAGATAGGCGCTAGGGCGCATCGTTCTGAGCCTGTCGAGGTTGACCAGTCCCTGGGTTTGCGGCGTGCTGTTCAAGTGCAGGCTGACGAAATCGGACTGTGAAAACAGCTCGTCCAGAGCAGCCTTCCGAATGCCGGGTTCATCAATCTCTTCGGCTGCGACGTAGGGATCGGCAATGAGTAACTGCATGCCAAAGGCGCGCGCCAGTTTCCCAACCCGACGCCCAATACTGCCATAGCCGATGAGACCGAGCGTCTTATTGCGCAGTTCACCGCCTTTGAATACTTCATACGGGCTGTGTTTGTCCACGTCCCATACCACATCGTGCCGCAACCCCGCCTGTGTCTGTAAGGCGGCGTCGGTGTCGCGGGTGAACTCACCGCGCTTGAGTGCACTATGCGCCTGAGGGATGTGGCGCGTGGCATTCAGCATCAGTGCCAGCGTTAATTCTGCGGCGGCATCGGCATTGCGTCCGGGCGTGTAAAGCACCGGAATGCCTCGGCGGCGTGCGGCCTCAACATCGATGTTGACCGGGTTGGCGCGGGTACAGGCAATAAGCCGAAGGTGAGGGCAGGCCTCAATGACCCGCTCGGTAATATCATCATAGCTGGTGATAATAACGTCGGCGTTCTCTGCCAGACGAATCAGAGACGTTTCGCTAAGTTTAGGGTGACCGATGGCCCAGCCGTCCACCACCAGCTCCCCCAATGCGTGGAAGGCATCAAGGCTGCCGCTATATTCTGCGGTAAACACGATTTTCATGAAGCAATGCTTTCCTGTGAGATGAGTGCGCTGGAGGAATGCGCGGTGTTGTGATTGTCTAGAGCCTTAAGCGCCTGAGCTCGTGCCTGCCAGAGCGGCTGTAGCTGGTCGCGAAGTTGGCGAAAAACCGGAAACAGCGTTTGATAGCGCCGATGTGTGTCGGCATCAGGGAGAAACGTCAGTGCCTGGGTATTTGCTGAGGGCATCTTATTGGCACTTTCGCCGACCGACAGGGCAGCAAGGCGCGCAGCGCCGCATGCACTCAACTCTTTGACCGAGCTGGCGATCACCCGTCGTCCAGTGCAGTCCGCGATAATTTGCAGCCAGATCGCTGACGCCGCCCCTCCACCGGCGATGTAGAGATCGCCGTGGGCAGGATAGCCGCTGAGCGAGTCAGTAATCGCATAGGCCAGCCCCTCAAAGACCGCACGCAGCAAATGGGCGTTGGTCGTGGACTGCTCGATACCGAAAAATCCCGCTCGTGCCGAGGTACTGTAAAACGGCGCACGTTCACCATTAAGATAAGGTTGATAGAAGACGCCACCGCTGCCGGGTGGCACATCGGCAATACGCGCGCCGATCGTCTGAAAATCGGCATCGTCAGCCAGCGTATTTAACGCCCAGTCAATATTCGGCGTGCCGGACTGCATCGCGAACAGGTTGAGATAGTGACCCGGCCAGGCGTGTGCGACAAAACGGGTTTGCAGACTCACCCGCGTTAAACCACGGCATACAATGCCGGTACAGCAGGTGGTGCCGAGAATAGTAAAAATATCGCCGTCGTGAATCGCGCCGATACCCAGCGCGGCAGCAGACACATCTAACGCGCCTGCACAAACGGGAATGCCAGCGGGTAAGCCTGTTAGTGCGGCGACGGTGTCGCTAAGCGTTCCGGCAATGTCATCGGGATAAAGCAGCGGCGGAAAAAGTGGCCGACTCGCGTGTAAATCCAGTTTATCCAGCACGGTTTTTGACAGCGTCTCGCTGTGCAGATCCAGCAGCGACGTACCGGCATCGGTCAGTTCCAGATTGGCCTGTCCCGTCAGCCGAAAACGTACCCAGTCTTTGGCAAAAAAGAAGTAATCGGCGTCGTTCAACGCATCCGGCTGATGTTGCAACAGCCAGCGTAGCTGTTGTGCGCTGTTGCAAGGGAGCAGCGGAGAGCCGGTTTCAGGAAAGATTGTCGCTTCCAGATTCGGGCGCTGTTTGAGCTGATGAACCTGCTCCGCTGTTCGGGTATCGCTCCAGAGGATGGCCTGCCGCACTGGCTGCCCGTGACGATCGCTTAGCCAGACCCCTTCACCTTGTCCGGCCAACCCGATGGCGCGAATGCGACCATGCTGTAATCGTCGTGAGGTTGCCAACGTTTTCAGGGTTGAAAGCACCCCATCCCACACATGGGACATATTTTGTTCGGCATAGCCGGGAAGGGGGGAATAGGTCACGGTGTTGGCTGACGCAATCTGAAGTTCGTTGAAATCGGCATCGAATAACACCGATTTGACCTTGGAGGTCCCGATATCAATGCCAATGTAGTAATCCATCGTGTTCTGACCCTGCCTTGTAAAAACCGTATCAGCATCAGAATAATGGAAAAGTAGCGGCCGCTATATTCATAGAAATGCAAAGCAAAGCGTCAATTCTGGAATAGCGGGGAAAGCGCAATGGCGGAAAAACCGCCATGAATGCTAGAAGTTTACTCTGCGGGTTGAGACAGAATGGCGTCAAGCAGGCCGGGAAAGCGCTGTTGCATTTCACTGCGGCGCAGCCGGTTGATGTGCGTGGTGCCGCTGTTGCTGGTGTGCAGCAGACCCGAATCGCGCAACACGCGGAAATGGTGCGACACGCTGGATTTCGGGCGACCGCCATCGAGTTCGCTACACGTCGCTTCCTCTTGTACGGATAAACAGCGCACAATGGCTAGGCGTAACGGATCGCTCAAGGCATACAGGACGCGCTCAAGAGTAAATTCTTCAGGAGAGGGGTGCTTAAAAGGTCTCATAGATGAATTATAGCGACAGGGTTGTCTAAAATCCATTGTTCGATTAATATCGAAATATCGAAGTAACCAGACAAGGTAGGAAATGTTATGTCCGCACTGTTTCAACCCTTCAAATTGAAAGACATTACGCTACGCAACCGCATTGCCGTTCCACCCATGTGTACCTATTCCGCGAACGATGGCCTGATCAACGAATGGCATCAGGTGCATTATGCCTCGCTGGCACGCGGTGGCGCGGGGTTGGTTATCGTGGAAGCGACGGCTGTTGCTCCTGAAGGCCGCATTTCTCCGCGCTGTACTGGAATTTGGAATGATGAACAGGCACAGGCGTTTGCCAAGGTCGCCAAATCCATTAAGGATGCGGGCTCCGTGCCGGGTATTCAGATTGCGCACGCCGGACGTAAAGCCAGTGCCAACGTTCCTTGGGAAGGCGATGATCATATCCCTGCGGGTGACTCGCGCGGTTGGCAGACGATTGCCCCTTCCGCAGCGCCTTTCGGTGCGAATTTGCCCAAGCAACCGCAGGAAATGACGCTGGAAGATATCGCTCGCGTTCGTGATGACTTTGTCGCTGCCGCTCGTCGCGCGCTGGACGCTGGGTTTGAATGGCTGGAGCTGCATTTTGCTCACGGCTATCTGGCACAGAGTTTCTTCTCCGTTCACTCTAATAAACGCAACGATCGGTACGGCGGCAGTTTTGACAACCGTAGCCGTTTCCTGCTGGAAACGCTGGCTGCCGTTCGCGACGTGTGGCCACAACACCTGCCGTTGACTGCCCGTTTCGGCGTGATTGAATTTGACGGCCGCGATGACGAAACGCTGCAAGAATCTATTGAGCTGACGCGCCGTTTCAAAGCCGCAGGGTTGGATATGCTGAGCGTCAGCATTGGTTTCTCTACGCCGGCAGCCAATATTCCGTGGGCACCGGCCTTTATGGGACCGATTGCTCAGCAGGTGCGTGAGCAGGCCGATCTTCCTGTGTCCTCCGCTTGGGGCTTCGGGACGCCGGAACTGGCTGAGCAAGCGGTGGCATCAGGTCAGTTGGATCTGGTGATGGTAGGGAAAGCGCATTTGGCGAATCCGCACTGGAGCTATCAGGCTGCACGCGAACTGGGCATCGATCGCGCCTCGTGGACGCTGCCAACGCCGTACGCTCACTGGCTGGAACGTTATTAATCACCGATCAATATCTTTGTGACATTGATGTATGTCCGACTGAGGGTGCCCAATCGCTGGCACCCTCAGCACTTTTTTTAGCGGGATGGCAGTAATTACGCCGCTAACGCGGTTCCTTCGGTGCCATACCCACCTTCCGAGCCGTCAATGATGTGTTCCCGATGTACCAGCCCAGATTTGAGTTGATACTTTCGTTGCTCAGGGGTATGCCTAATTTGGCTGCTTTGTGCTGTGAGTTCAACGGGCCGATGCAACGCTATCCTTAATCGAAGGGGGACGTTGCCATGAAACGAAGAACGCGTATTAACTACATGCCGGAACAGAAAGCGATTATCTGGGACAGATACAAGCAAGGTGATTCCCTACACGATATCGCCAGAATGTTCGACAGGTATCATTCTTCTATTATGCCCACTATTCACCAGACTGGTGGGTATCGACCCGTGTGAGAAAGCGGCATCCGTTAGCTCTTTCACTTGATGAAAGAGAGGATATATCCAGAGGGCTGGTAGCAAAACGTAGTATCAGGGACATCGCTGATAGATTATCAATAGCCCCTCCACGATTAGCCGCTCTCTGAAATTCCTGGGGACATTCCTATCACGGTACTGAAGGCACGCCTGAAAGCAGTTTCATCGCCGTACCTGCATGCATTTGCGATCTGAAAAATGGTTTTGCCCGGACTTTCCAGAAGGACCGATGCCGTTTCGATACAAACTCGCGTAATGAAACCTTTCGGACTTTCCTGCACAAGCGTTTTCATTTTACGATTAAGCGTGCGGGTCGTCATATTCGATGCATCAGCGAGCTGCTCTAAGGGACATAGCCTAAGATTGATTAAATTTTACTAATGATTCAGATATATTCGTTATCTCAGGCTCATTTCATTGAGTTGTAAACTTTGAAGGCGGGATTTTTTTCAAAAATTTCCGCAACAAAATCCATGAACACAATCGCTCGTTTTGGTAAAAGTCGATTAGCAACATAAACGGCTTGAATGGGAACAGGCGGTGCAGTGTAATCAGTCAGCAATAATTGTAAGTTGCCATTTTCCAGCCCTTCCTCGAACAGCCATTCTGGGCCCTGTGCGATCCCAACCCCTGCATTGACAAATTTCTGTACTGCTTCTGGTGAATTGACCCTGAGCCGACCAGAAATAGGTACATTGATATCCTGAAATCTCCAGGTAGCTCCTGTTGTTAGCAAGGTATAGATCAAACAATCATGTTTTTTTAAATCTTCTGGGGTAGTGGGGGGTCCGTGTTTAGCTAAGTACTTGTTACTGGCAACACAGACTCGCTCATACATGCCAAGTCTGCGGGCACGCATAGCACTGTCCTCCAGGTGTCCAATGCGGATTGCCAGCTCAGCTCCTTCATCAACGAGATTGATATAGCGGTCATTAATCTGTAGCTCGAGTGTTAGTTCAGGGTAGCGTTCTAAAAAATCTGGGATGTGCGGGACTAAGAATGTGTGAGCCAATGCTGTGGGGCAAGCAACGCGTAATAGCCCTGTGGGGGTTGAAAGAAGACTCTGACTCTTCGACGGCTTCCAGAATACGCCTTGCTTCCAAATAATAACGTTCTCCTTCAGGAGTTAGGGAAAGCTTGCGGGTTGATCTGTGAAGTAATCGGGTCTGCAAATGTTCCTCGAGGGTTGCAACATGACGACTCACGTTCGGTTGCCCTAAGCTTAAATCCCTACCGGCTGCGGAAAAACTGCCTGTTTCAGCGGTACGGACAAAGCATGTCATCAAAAGTAATCTATCCATCCTAAAACCCACTTATGCTTTTAATGCATGAAAGATATTTAAAAATACAATCTTATCACTATATGAGCATGAGCTTATAGTGACTATCAAATCGGTCATTCGCCGATCGGTTGTTAAAACTAACAGGAGATTTTTACATGTCTAGATTACAAGGTAAACGCGCACTGATTACGGGTGGAACAAGTGGTATTGGTCTTGAAACAGCGAAGCTGTTTGTTGCAGAAGGTGCACGCGTAATTGTTACTGGTGTTAACCCTGATTCTATCGCAAAGGCGAAAGTGGAACTGGGTAATGATGTGTTAGTCGTGAGCGCTGATTCCGCTGATGTGAACGCACAGAAAGCACTGGCTCAAACGGTTAAGGAACACTTTGGTGAACTGGATATCGCTTTCCTGAATGCGGGTATCTCAATGTATATGCCAATCGAGGTATGGACAGAAGAGATGTTCGACCGCATTTATGATATCAACGTTAAAGGTCCTTACTTCCTAATGCAGGCGCTGCTGCCAGTGTTCGCAAGCTCTGCATCAGTGGTCTTTAATACCTCTATTAATGCTCACACCGGACCTGAGAACTCTTCCGTTTATGGCTCAACCAAAGCGGCATTGCTGAACATGTCGAAAACACTTTCTAACGAGTTACTTTCTCGTGGAATTCGTATCAACGCAGTGAGCCCCGGCCCTGTTGATACACCGCTTTACGATAAGGCGGGGATTCCAGTGGAATATCATGATCAAGTGATGAAAGATATCGTTGCAACCATCCCAGCAGGTCGTTTTGGTAAACCTCAAGAAGTTGCGCAAGCGGTACTTTACTTTGCATCTGATGAGTCTGCCTGGACCGTGGGTTCAGAAATCATCATCGACGGCGGCGTTTCAATCTAAGCCACCAAAATAAGATTTACCATTCATCAAGCCCGACACCTTTATAGCGGCGGGCTATCATTTTATCTGGAGTTTGAGATGTCTATCCATAACCTAACACTTATTAGCCACCCACTATGTCCCTTTGTGCAGCGTTCAGCTATCGTTCTTCTCGAGAAAAATGTGCCATTTGAACGCGTAAATGTAGACTTATCGGCGAAACCTGATTGGTTTCTGGCTCTGTCACCCACAGGCAAGGTGCCTCTACTTAAAGTGCGTCAGGCAAACGGCGAAGATGCCATTATTTTCGAGAGTATGGTGATCTGCGAGTACCTTAATGAAACGCAAGACGGTGATCCGATGTATGTTGACGATGCATTAGTAAGAGCCAGACAGCGCGCATGGATCGAGTTCTCTACATCAATGCTTGGCAATGCATGGCAATTTTTAAATGCGACTGATCAGGCCATTGCAGACAGCAAACGCGCGGTGTTCCGTGAGCAGCTTGAACGTATTGAATCTGAATTGAGCTTAGGGCCTTATTTCTCTGGTGCCGAATTCAGTATGGTTGATGCGGTCTACGCGCCTATTTTCCGTTACTTCTCCATCATCGATGCATCAGTATCTGAGGCGATTTTTGAGGGACTTCCGCGTGCTTGCGCATGGAAAGCCGCACTTGCGAAAAGGGAAAGCGTAAAAGCCGCTGTATCATCAGATTATGCAGAACTTTTCCAAAATCATCTTCGTCAGCATTCTGCTATTCTCGCTGCTTGAAGATATTAACAAGGGAAACCGTGACCGGCTCCCCGTTGATTAAAACACTGCAATGTGAGTAATTCCTCCACCAACTGAGAGGACAATTTTGAACTTCCGCTTCACGCATCGGGACAGTTCTCTGTTCTGCGAGCTAATAATCCGCTGGCCCAGTCTGCAACAACTCAAGCGGGCCCGGAGCGATACCATCCATCATTTTATGAACGCTAACGATGGTCCTGCTGTTGCATATACAGAGTAGCGGATCGCAAGCATTGCCATCGCTATTCCCCTGACCACCGATAAAAGTGTCATCGAGGCGAACGCGCTAATGGCAACAGCACCTGCATCGCAAATCAAACTGGTAGGTGACCTCATCAGAACCTACGACGAGCGAATCGAATCGTTATTCGATACTCTTCTGGATGCAGATCTGTTCAAATCACTTCTGGGCATGTGGCCGTGTACGGGCCCACGGATGCTTGCTGCACTGGGTGATAACTGTGACCAGTTTAACAGCGCTGAAGAAATTCAAAACTATGCAGGTATTGCACCGGTGACAGAACGACGTGGCCAGAAATCCTGGGTTCACTGGCGATGGCAGTGTGCGAAGTTCGTCAGGCAAACTTTTGTTGAATGGGCTGCCAAGACGGTTAACTCATCATACTGGGCCAGACTGTATTACCAGAGCCCGCGAGAAAAAGGGAAATCGCATCAATCAGCCATCTGGGCTCTGGTATTCAAATGGATAAGGATCATTTACCGCTGCTGGAAGACCAGAACCCAGTACGACGAAGCGAAATATTTGCTGGCTCTCGAAGCGCGACGCTCGCCCTTACTGAAGCCATAAAAAGTTTGTCGAATGTCTCAGGGCGTGAAGCAGGCATTGGTGATTTATTTATCTGCACTGCTCAGAAAAAATTCCTGTTACCCAGCAAATTCAATCCTTATGAGCATCCTGACTGAGAATACGTGTGCGGCAAACATCCAGAATCTCATCTGCCAGAGCGGAATCATCAGGGCAGGCACGGGACAGCACCAGGGCGCCAACAAGATGTGCGATGGTGTCGATGAGTTCAGCACGCGTTCCGCTTTCCGCACGGTTTTCATTTGCTAAAATGGTCAGTTGATTTTCAACGCCAGCCGCAAATGTTGCCTTAATGGATTCAGACAGACGTGCTGTATCTGCGCCCAGAGCAGACATCACGCAACCCTTTCCCATATCATCGCGATGCTGGCGGGAGAGGTAGTATTCAACAAATTTTTCCCGGTTCACACCTACCGTGCTTTCTGCAGAGCGTGTAAAACCGCAGCTCATCGCTTCCGCCATCAGATCAGCCTTAGAGCCAAAGTGCTTGTAGAACCCGCCGTGAGTTAGCCCTGCTGCGGACATCAGTTCCGCGACACCCACTCCATCGTAACCGCGCGCACGAAAAAGTTCTGAGGCCGTTTCAACAATGCGCATTCTGTTTTCCCGAACCTGCTCTTTCGATACTTTCATACTCTTCTACCCCTCTCAAAATATAGGGTTAAGTATACATTGATGATGATCGTAATCAAATGGATTGACTTTTTAGATTACGATCATCATCATTGCGTGCATGCCTTCACCTACTGCCTACCAGGAAAACAACATGACGAACCAACCACTATTTCAACCTTACAATCTGGGGCCCATTACGCTTGCCAACCATATCGTGATGGCACCGCTGACGCGTAACCGTGCCGGAGCAGGTCTGGTTCCCGGCGAACTGGCGGCGACCTATTACGCCCAGCGTGCCACCGCAGGATTGCTGATTACCGAAGCTACGCAGATCTCAGAAAAGGCACAGGGCTATCAGGATACGCCGGGGATCTACACGCAGGCTCAGATCGAGGGCTGGCGCAAAGTAACTGACGCGGTGCATGCCAAAGGTGGGCGCATATTTATACAGCTATGGCACGTAGGACGGATCTCGCATATTGATTTACAGCCAGGTGGCGCTGCGCCGGTCGCACCGTCTGCTATCCGTGCAGAGACTAAAACCTTTGTGAACAACGGATTTGCTGACGTTTCTGAGCCACGTGCGTTGGAGTTGCAGGAAATACAGGGGATTATCGACGATTTCAGAAAGGCCTCTGCCAATGCTATTGCCGCCGGATTTGACGGCGTAGAGATCCACGGCGCGAATGGTTATCTGCTGGAACAATTCCTTAAAGACGGTGCCAATCAGCGTAGCGATGCGTACGGCGGCTCTGTCGAGAACCGCGCCCGGCTGCTGTTAGAAGTCACGGCTGCCGTTAAAGAGGAGATTGGTGCTGACCGAACCGGCGTACGCATTTCACCGGTTTCCCCTGCTAATGCGATTTCGTGCAGCGATCCGCAACCGCAATATGACTACGTCGCTGATCAACTTAATGCTTTAGGTATCGTGTACCTCCACGTGGTTGAAGGCGCTACGGGCGGCCCGCGTGATGCATCACCGTTCGATTACGGCTCCCTGCGTCGACGTTTTAAAAACACCTACATCGGTAACAACGGCTATGACTTGGCGCTGGCGTCCGCTCAACTCGCGGAAGACAAAGTCGATCTGTTCGCGTTCGGTCGTCCGTTCATCGCCAACCCGGATCTGGTCGAAAGGCTGAAGACTGACGCGCCTCTGGCCTCACTCAATCCTGAAACACTTTATGGCGGTGGCGCAGCGGGATATACCGATTATCCGTCGCTCACTGAGGCCAACAAGTAGAACCACAGGTGTCGCCGGTTATCCACACGTCGCACATTGCGGTTTCTGTTTATACATTAAAAAGAAGAACAACTTATGACTAAAGCTTCAGTTCTCATTACAGGCGCATCCACGGGTATTGGTGCTGTTTACGCTGAACGGTTCGCCCGCCGGGGCCACAACCTTGTTTTGGTTGCACGCGACAAAGCAAAGTTAGAGACACTTGCGGATCGCTTGCGACAGGAAAATGGCATTTCTGTCGATGTTTTGCCTGCTGACCTCACGCAAACGAGTGATTTAGCCGTGGTCGAAGCTCGCCTGCGTGAAGACGCGCAGATTGGCATTCTTATCAATAACGCGGGTATCGCGCAGTCCGGCAGTTTTACAGAGCAGACGCCTGATTCGATAGAAAGCCTTATCGCGCTCAACGTCACCGCCCTGACGAGACTTGCTAGTGCGGTGACGCCACGATTTGTAAAAGCCGGAGAAGGCTCGATCGTCAACATCAGTTCCATCGTCGGACTCGCCCCAGAATTTGCGATGACGGTTTACGGCGCAACCAAAGCCTTCGTTCTTTTCTTGTCTCAGGGAATGAATGTAGAGCTGTCATCCAAGGGCATTTATATCCAGGCGGTGCTCCCTGCCGGCACTTACACGGAAATTTGGGAACGTGCGGGTATCGACATCAGTAATTCGTCAAAATTCATGGAAGTGGGCGAGTTAGTGGATGCCGCACTGGTTGGCTTTGATCGCCGTGAACTCGTCACCATCCCACCGTTACATAATGCTGCACGCTGGGACACCCTCGATGCTTCGCGTCAGGCTTTGCTTTCAGACATCAAACAAGATGAAGCCGCAGAGCGATATAAAGCACTTTAGTCAATGAGTTGCACTCTGCAGAATGGTCTTTTGGCTGTTCTGCAGAGAGGTAAATCCGACATAAATCCCTCACAGCGTGTCGTCTCATCTTTGATGAGAAACCTCAAACAAATCATGAGGCCTTATTCAGCATGACAAAAAAACGTGTAGCACTGGTTACAGGCGCTTCCTCAGGTATCGGCGAAGCGTCTGCCCATAAACTTTTAGCGGCTGGGTATACGGTATATGGCACGAGCCGGCGTGGCTCCCAGGTGGGAACGCATCTGTTTCCTTTGTTGACGCTTGATGTGACGGACGACGCTTCTGTCGTGGCTGCCGTTGATGAGTTGCTGCGCCTAGAGGGGCGGATCGATGTTCTGGTGAACAATGCGGGCTTCGGGGTCGCTCCGGCGGCGGCGGAAGAAAGTTCTGTCGAGCAGGCCAGGCACATTTTCGACACCAACTTTCTGGGCATCGTCAGGTTGACGCGGGCAGTTGTCCCTCACATGCGCCGTCAGGGCAGCGGGCGCATCATTAATATCGGTTCGATACTCGGGATCGTTCCGTTGCCGTATGTGGCACTTTATGCGGCCAGTAAGCATGCGGTCGAAGGGTATACGGGAGCACTGGATCATGAGCTGCGCACGCAGGGCATCAGAGTGTCTGTCATCGAACCTGCTTACATGAAAACACAGTTTGAAAACAATAATATCGAGCCGGATGCCAGGCTTGAAGAGTATGACCTCATCCGGGCTAAGTTGGAGAAAGTGGTTAGCAAGGCCATGGCCGAAGCGGAAAGCCCGGAGGTGGTGGCTGACGTGGTGGTTAAAGCGGCTCAGACTTTACACCCGAAGGTGCGCTACACGGCGGGAACGCTGGCAGGTAAATTGAATTTTATGCTCAGATTCGCGCCTTCGTCATTCCTGGATAAGGTAGTGCGCAACAGTCTTCAGCTTGATGCGAAAGAATAAATAATGAAATTTTTTCACTTGGCTATTCTGACCTCTGTGTTGTTTTTCATCCTGGCCACGTTATGGATGTTGTTCCCAGAACAGCTCTTAACGCAGTGGGGAATTGAACCGACGCCAGGTACCGGCGTGATCAGTCGTCGCTGTGCGGCATTTTTTGTGGGAATCGGGGTGATGTGTTTATTCGCCAGAAATGCAGAGCCTTCACTAGCTCGTTATGCTCTGGCCGCCGGTATCAGCACGATATCTATTATTTTAGCCGTACTGGGCATCGTTGAATGGCGTGAAGGACACGTTAACGGGCAGATCCTGTTTGCAGTATTTATTGAGCTATTCCTCGGGATTGCCTTTTTGCTCAGCAACAGGTCCGCTAAGAAAAATTTTACTGACAAACGCGCCAGGGGAAAGGACAAATGAAGACTAAGACGATGAAAGCATTTACGTTTAAACGCTATGGTAAATCCCCTGAATCAGGATTCGATAACGTCGATTATCCTGCAATCAATGCTGATGAAATCCTGGTTAACGTTTACGCGGTTGGTCTGAACCCGATTGATAATATTATCCCAACCGGAATATTTAAGCCGGTTTTGCATTTTAAGCTCCCCGCCACATTGGGCAGCGACTTGTCCGGGGTTGTTGTTGCCGTGGGGAGTCGCGTGACGCGTTTCACGCCAGGCGACGAAATTTTTGCCAGCATTTTTGACCTGGGAACGGGATCTCTTGCTGAATTTGCAGTGGTGCCTGAAAGCGCCGCAGCAATGAAACCCGCTAACCTGGACTTCGTGCAGGCAGCTTCGCTTCCGATGGTGAGCCTCACGTCCTGGCAAGCGCTGACAGAGCGAGCCAGGCTGCAACCTGGTCAGAAGGTTTTCATCCCGGCAGGTTCCGGGGGAATTGGCAGTTTTGCGATCCAACTGGCGAAGCACCTTGGCGCAAAGGTGGGAACGACAACCAGTTCAGGCAACGTCGAGTGGGTGAGTCGTCTTGGCGCAGACGACGTGGTTGATTATAAAAAGCAAGAATTCGAAAACGTGCTGAGTGGCTACGATGTCGTCCTTGGCACGGTCAAAGGTGATACGATTGAAAAATCCACCCAAATTCTTAAGCCCGGAGGAAAGATCGTTTCTCTCACCGGGCCGTTAGATGCCGTGTTCGCACGATCCCGGGGGCTAAACCTCTTACTGCGTTTTGTGTTCGGATTGATGAGCCGCAAGATTATGCGTCTTACGAAAAAACGGGGCCTGACCTATTCATTTCTCTTTGTCCGTCCTGACGGCAATCAACTCACCCAAATCGGCGAACTCATAGAAGCTGAACACATCAAGCCTGTCATCGACAAGGTCTTTCCCTTTGCAGAGGCGAAGGAGGCCCTTGCCTACCTTGCCCAAGGGCATGCGAAAGGAAAAGTGGTCGTTAGGATGCAGGAATCATAATAAGTAAGGTTTGAATCTGTTTTTGGGACTGATCTTTATCTCGGCCAGTGTGTAATAGAAAGCACCGGCCTCCCTATAACCTCACTCAATGCGGTGCCACTTTCGAAAAGATATTAATCACCAGCACGCCCGCGCAAATCAGCCCCATCCCCAGTATGGCGGGCAGATCCAGCTTCTGTCCGCTGACCAACCAGCCCAGCAAACTGATCAGCACAATTCCCGCGCCTGACCAGATGGCATACGCTACTCCGGTAGGAATGTGTGCCAGTGTCTGCGCAAGCAGATAGAACGCGGCGGCGTAGCAAGAGATTGTCCCCACTGAGGGCCATAAGCGGCTAAACCCTTCAGAGTATTTCATCAGCGTTGTACCAATCACTTCAGCAACGATGGCCAAGCCAAGAAGAATATAGGTGTTCATAGCAGTTTATCCATAAAGATCAGCGCTCATATTCCCATTTCGGAATCACACAGCCGTTAGGTCCGGGGGCGGTCTGTTTTCCATTCTCATCGAAACGTGTTTCACATTTTGTGGTCAGCCTGCCATCTTTCCAGATTCCGCTGCTTTTGACTTTGCCATCGGGGTAATAACAGGCGCTTTCGCCCTGGCGCAGCGCGCCCTGATAATTTTTGTACTCTTTACCATCGACCACCAATGGTTTGAAACCCTGCGCGCGGCTAATGCATTGCATCTGACCGTTAGGGTAATAGCTGATTTGGGTGTAGCTGTCATCGGTGCCGATACGCGTTTCATCCTTACGCTGGCCGTTGGCATACCAGGTATTATTGGTTTGCTGACGGTTGAACAGATAATCGGCTTCGGTGAGTGGGGTGCCGTCAGGGTTGAAGGTTTGCTGTTTACCGCAGTAGCCGCGACCGCTCATCGACAGAGGGCAGTAATTACGCTCGGTAATTTTGACACCAGCAGCGGTGAATTCCTGCATTAGCCCAACTTCATCACCGCGATCGTAGGTCGATATGGACTGCGGTTTTCCGTCAGGGAAATTATAGCGATACAGGCCGTCGAGTTCGCCATTGCGGTAACCGCGATCGGCGCGCACGGTGGTGCCATCGTCGTAATATTCGATTTCACGACCCTCCAGTTTGCCCATGACATAGTCAGCCTGATAAACCATTTTTCCGGCAGCGTTAAACTTCTGATACACACCGTGAGGAAGATTATCTTTATAATAAATGAGTTGTGTCAGATGACCTTGCTTATCACTCCAGCGTAGTTCCCCCTGCTTTATGCCAGCGATCAGTTCGACCTGCTGGATTTCGCCGTCAGCCGTCTTTAGCTTCCACATCCCGTTAGCCACGCCTTTCACAAACGGGCCTTCGCCGTTTTCGGTGATCCACATGCCTTCAGGCTGGTCATCAACATAATCGCCCTTCGAGCGCAGCACGCCCGCCAGACGACGCTCGCTGGGACCATGGCGCAGACCGCTGAGATAAGTATCGAAGCCACTCAGCTCTGGTGTTATGCCACCCACGCCGTCGGTTATCTCCCAACGGCCTTCGCGCTCACCGTTTTTCATCAATCCCGTTGCCGTTTCTTGCTCATCGCTGATGATCCACTGGCCTTGCTGTTGTCCCGCTATATAGCTACCTGAACTGCTGAAATTTTCGCCGACGGTGACCCATTTTCCCTCAGGAATGCCATGTTGGAAAAAACCTTTAACTAAGCCATATTGCTCCGAGTAATAGACATAAGGCCCATTCTCGCTGCCGCTGAATTTAGCCGGATCGGCTTGCCAACTGATAGCTGTCGCGCGAAATCCAGGCGTTGCGCTGTCTTCCACGCGGCGGAACGTTACGGTGAGAAATAAACCATCTTTTTCCGCGAAGGTTTTTTTATAGGCATAGACGTTTTCTGCTGGCTGTTTCGCAGCATGGGAAGGTGTGCCATCGTCAAGATACCAGCCGACAACGTTGCCTTGGGTAAAATCAATGTTATCGAAATCGTGATTATCGAACGTAGGGTAGTGCGCGCTGTAGTCATAAGGCGGAAGCTGCCCGAGGGCGCGTTTTATCAACGTTGAATTGAGATCTTTATTTTCGCGAACCAGCTTATCCAGAACCGGTTGTAAACTCAGTACCGGAATATAGCTACCGTCTTCAATATAACGCCAACTGCGCAGGGCGAACTTGCCGTGGCTTTTACTTAACACCAGCGTGATTTGACCCGCCTTATCCACGTCGGCATAAAACACCGATTCGATGGTGGAATCGGGGAAGGTTCCGAGCAGGTGGGGAAGGTGATCGACACGGTGATCCTCTTCGCTACAGAAGCAGTAATAGCCGTTGACCGCCTGGTTTTCCTGAATGAAAACCAGCAGGGCGCTGCTGTCGCGTGCGCCCGAAATGATCGGATGCGCCAGCGTTTTTCCTGCGTAAAAAGGAGGTGGGGTGTCATCCGGGGCTGCGATAGCCGTGCTGACCCCTATGACCATATTCAGTAGTAGGATGCCAAACAGTAACTTTACGACTTTCATTCCCTGACCTGCTCCTTTGAAAAAGAGCGCATAGGTTACATGAAATGTTTCTAACGGTTAATATTTCGTTGAATCAATTCGTTGTGGGCTATCAGACTTAATCGCATTCTAATACACAACACGGTCAGATTAAGTCTGAGCCAATACATTCCTTATGCGGCACTGACTTTAGCGGCATCGTCATGGCTATCATGACGATACGTCTCAATCACTGCGCGTGTAGATACGCCTCATACCAGCGGCTGAGCTGTTCGGTAACCGGGCGATGTTCGGCGCTAAACAGGTGGCCATCCAGCGCTTTTACCGGGGTGATGCCTGCCAGCGTGCCAGTCACAAAGGCTTCATCGGCGGTGAGCGCTTCTGCCAGCGTAAAATCCTGAGTCTTGACCGTAAGTCCGTTGGCGTGAGCAAGATTGATAAGGGTCTGGCGAGTAATACCGTTAAAGCAGTAACGCCCCGATGACGTCCACAGTTCACCGCGACGGACGATAAAAAAGTTGGTTGAGTTGCAACTGGCGACAAAACCGTATGGGTCCAGCATCAGTGCTTCATCGGCTCCGGCCTGCAACGCCTGTAGCAGTGCCTGAATAAGGTTAAGGCGGCTGTGCGAATTGAGTCGCAGATCGAAGACGTCCGGTGTACTGGTGCGGTAGGTAGAAGTAAACAACGTCAGCCCGCGTTTTTTCGCCGCCGTATCGACGACCTTGTACTCTGCCACGCACACGATGGTTGCGCCGCCGAGAATAAAGCGAGGATCTTGATTCGGGGTCTGCTTTTTCCCTCGGGTAATCATCAGGCGAAGATGTGCGCCATCGGTCATCCCATTGACTGCCAATGTTTTATAGAGAATATCGGTCAGCGCGTCCCGGCTATGGCCGATATCCAGTTGGATCGCCGCCGCGCCGTCAAACAGGCGATCCAGATGGGCGTCCAACGCAATCAGGCGGCCATTAACCAAGCGCAAGCCTTCCCATACGCCGTCACCGCACACATAGCCGGAATCAAAAATCGACACCACCGCGTTATCGCGATGAACAAATTCTCCATTTACATATACCTGTACGTCGTTGTTACGCGGATCTTGCAAATAGGCCTGACTGCTTTGGTTGGATAATGTAGGTTGCATTATGCTGTCCCTGAATTAAAAAGCTCGCTCGGCAAAGCGGGCAAGAAAAGCCTGTGTACGCGGCTGTTGTGGATTTTTGAGTACCTGCTCGGCGCTACCCATTTCATGGATCACGCCATTTTCGATAAACACGACGCGGTCGGCGAAGTGATAGGCAAACCCCAGTTCATGGGTGACCAACAGGAGGGTACGACCTTCCTCTGCTAACGCGTGGATGGTATGCAGCACTTCGCCTACCAGTTCCGGGTCCAGTGACGATGTTGGCTCATCGAACAGCATAATCTCTGGCGACATCGCCAGCGCACGGGCAATCGCTACGCGTTGTTGCTGCCCACCGGACAGATTGGCAGGGCGAGCTTGTTGCTTGTTACCTAGCCCGACCTTTTCCAACTGGGTTTTGGCGATGATATCTGCTTCATGTCGCGGCATTTTCTTCACCGACACAAGCGCTTCACGCACGTTTTCCAGCACGGTCATATGGGGAAACAGGTTGAACTGCTGAAACACCATTCCTACGCGTTCCCGCACGGCGCAAAGCTGCTTTTCCGGGTAGTCGCGCTGGCCTTGTGCATTGGTTTTTCCCAGCACAACGCCATCCAGTTCGATGGTGCCCGCGCTGGGTATCTCCATGAAGTTTAGGCAGCGTAACAGGGTGCTTTTTCCCGAACCGCTGCCGCCGATAATGGCAATTTTTTCGCCGCGTCGTACATCCAAATCGATGCCTTTTAGTACCTCAACGGCACCGAAGTGCTTCTGGAGTCCGCGGATACGCAGAGCGATATCTTCATTCAACGTACTGTTTTCATTCAAGGTAATAGTGTCACTCATAAAAAACCTGTTTCACCGTCAGGCTAAGGGGTTGAACGGAAACGACGTTCAAGTCGTGCGGCAAGGTAACTCCCCGGCCAGATCAAAACAAAATAGAGCAGCGCCACCACCGTCAGGATTTCCAGTGGACGATAATAGGTACTGCTCAGCAACCGTCCTTGGTACATCAGTTCGTTGACGGCCAGTATGGAAGCCAGTGAGGTCACTTTGGCCAGTTCGATCATCCGGTTGGTCAAGGCTGGCAGCATGTTGCGCAGTACCTGAGGCAGAACGACCCGCCGCAAGACTACGGTGTGCCGCATCCCCAGCGCTTTCGCGCCTTCCCACTGTCCGTGGTCGATGGATTGCAGCCCGGCGCGGAAAATTTCGGTGCAGTACGCGGCGCTATACAGCGTCAGCGCCAGCGCCGCGGCGGCGAAGGTGCTGAACTGTATGCCGACCAGAACCGGAAAGGCGTAATAAAACCAGATCAACTGAATCAGGACCGGCGTATTACGGAATATTTCGACGAAGATTCTGGCAGGTAATGACAGCCAGCATTTTCCAAATACGCGAAAAATACCGAAAGTCAGCCCGAGTATGGTTCCCATCACACCGGCCAGCAGCCACAGCTCGAGCGTGACGCCAAGGCCTTTCAGCAACACCGGAATGTTGTCCCAGACCAGCGAGAAATCCCATTGATAGTGCATGATATTCCTTACGCGAGCCGACGGTCTGCCAGCGACAGCCGTTTCTCAATATGTTGACTGAACAGGCTAATCAGCAGCAGCAGGGTGAAATACATCACCGCCACCAGACTGTAGACTTCCAGCGGTCGGTAGGTTTGGCTGTTGATCTGCATCGCCTGATAAAGCAGTTCGCTGTAGGCCAGTGATGATGCCAGCGACGTGGATTTGATGAGTTCAAACGAGCGCTCAATAAAGGGGGGGATCATCCGGCGTAACGCCTGAGGAAGAATGACCCGACGTAGCGCAGTTGATTTTGGCATACCGAGCGCTTTTGCCCCTTCCCACTGTCCCGCGTGAATCGAGGAAATCGCTCCCCGATAGACCTCTGCATAGAAGGCACCAGACTGTGCGGACAGCGCGATCACGGCGGCAGTGAAAGGTGAAAACGTTAACGGCGTAATGACGGGCAGGGCGTAGTAAATCCAGAAGAAATGCACAATCGCTGGCGTATTGCGATAGAAGCCAATCAGCACTACGGCGGGCAGGCGCAATAACCATCGAGGCGACATTTTCATCGCGGCAAGTACCATACCTGCCACCATCCCGATCAGGATGCTGGTGGCACCGATCTTTATCGTTCCCCATAGCCCCTCCAACAGCAACTGGTGGTAAGGCCAGATGGCAGAAAAATCCCACTGATACGACATAGATACAGAACCCCTGGAAACAACGTAATTAGGAAATAGGTTTCTTATTTTGTTAGAACCGATGCATCTTAGCAGGTCGAAAAAATGATAAATAAATAATAAAACGTGGTGTTAATATTCCTTTTATTTATAAAAGAATGGCGGTATGCCGATGCCTCACGCTGCTGAACTCCCTCTGACGTTGCGACTCGCGACCTTTGTTCATCGATTGACGATTCAGGATATCCCCACCGTATTAAGAAGAAAGATCGTGCTGCATTTTATCGATAGTCTGGGCTGCGGCATTGCCGGGGCGAGCTGTCGGGTGGTGCAGAATTGCGCACGCGTCACCCGCCTGCACTATGCTGCTGGCAACAGTCCAATCTTGGACGGTGGTGCGCCGCTGGCGGCTATTGGTGCCGCGTTTTTGAATGCGACGGCGATCAATGCGCTGGATTACGACGACGGATATGAAGTTGCCGGTCGCGGCATGGGGCACCCCGGCGCCTCGCTGGTTGCCGCCGCATTGGCGGCCGTCGGTACTCGCCCGATCGACGGCGAAACGCTGATCTGTGCGCTGGCCGCTGCGTATGAAATCAATGGCCGGATCATTCAGTCTCAGCAACCGAGTCCAGAGCGTTTTCAGCAGGTCTATGGTGTGTGTCAGCATGAATCGATCGGGGCGGCGGTGGCCTACGGTTTACTCACGGGGTGTGATGCAACAGGGTTAGAGAACGCCATTGGTCTGGCGGCGTCGTTGACGCCGTTGCCCTGCTTGCACAAATACAACTGGCAGCAGCGACCGCTGGTTTCCTTTAAGGATTACAACGCACCAGCCGCTGAGGCGGGCGTCCGTGGCGTTGAACTGCATCACGCAGGAATGATCGGCCCAAGAGATGTGCTGTCTGGCGAGCAGGGGTTCTGGCGCATGATGGGGTCAGATCGTTTTGATGAGTCGCTATTACTGACTGTGCTGGGCGAGGAGTGGGCGCTCCAGCACGCCAGTTTCAAAGCGTATCCTGCCTGTCGCTGGATACATACTGCACTGGAATCCTTCGAACGTGTACAGCACGAACGGGCGCTGGCACCGCAGGACATCGACGTTATTCTCGTTAAAGGCAGCCAGAGGCTGGCCGCTGACTTTATGGATAGGCGGCCGCAAAATGAAACGGATGCGCAGTTCAGCCTACCGTTTGCGCTGGCCTGTCTTGCCTACCGCATTCCGCGCCACCGCTGGAGTGCGGACGATACGTTAACCAATCCCACGCTTTTGGCGCTGGCAGATAAGGTTCACGTTGAGGTGTCTCCCGAGCTTGACCAGCTTATGGCACAGGCGCGCCGCCCGGTATTGCAGGTTGATGTTGTCATGAGGGGAAACGTTGTGGCAGGTGAACGCATTGCGTTTCCGCTGGGTTGCGCGGAACACCCGCTAACGGAAAGTCGCATCATGGAGAAATTTGCGGAGAATCTATCGTCACGGCTTGCCCCTGCTGATATTGCACAGGCAGTAGCGGCGCTCTCTGAGATTGAACAATGCAAGGATGTCGCTGCACTGGTTACGCCGCTGATGCAGACGTCCTGAATCCGTTCAGGACAATTCTGTTATCCGAATCCCGCTTATTTCCAGTCTTCTTTAATGACTGACGGCACTTTGCTGACGTCCACACCGCGCAGTTTGAGAGCCTGTTCATAGTAGTGCTGCGTCTTACCGGATTTATACAGCTTGGCAAACTCGTCATTCAGGAAATTGTGGAAGGTTTGGTCGGTTTCTTTACGGATTGCGCCGCTGGTGCTGACTTCAATAATCGGCTTCGGCAGAATCAAATTGCCTTTGCCGACTTTAGCCTGTTGCAGAGCCAGAGCGGGATGGAAATACGACAGTGCATCGACACGGCCAGCATAGAATGCAGCTACGCCTTCGTCCATATTCGGGAAACGCACTAGCTGTGCTTTTGGCAGACGTTTGGTCAGAATCAGGTCTGGGCTGGAACCCAGCGTGACGCCGATTTTAACATCTTCACGATTGAGGTCGTCCCAGTTGGTGACGGCAATACCGTCGCGAATCAACACCCCTTGCGCATACCAAAAGAAAGGCTGCTCAGGGAAATCGACCGCTTTTTTCCGCTCTTCCGTCGGATCGAGTACCAGCATGGTATCGATCTGACCCGTTTGTAAGGCAGCAATCGCGTTACCCCAGGTGGTTTCTACCGTCACCAGCTTCACGCCAAGATCGTTGGCTAACTCTTTGCCGATGTTATAGCCGATGCCGTCCCATTCTCCGGTCGACGGATTTTTAAAATACCACGGTTCGCCCTGTGCCACGCCGATGCGTAATTCACCGGTCTGTTTGATGTGTTGCCACGTTGATGGCTGTGTTTCCGCAGCCTGACTGAAAAAGGCGGCGCTAACTAGCGTCATCGCCATGAATATCTGGTGAAGAGAACGTTTCATTATCATTACCCTGATGATTGAGTTTTAATCGAGGCGATATATTTCGCTCATGCAGAGTAGCGAAATACTTATAGCTAAATTATTCTTTTTCGCCTTATCTCATTCCAGATAAATATAAGTATTGGTTAGGAGAAAAACGGTGTTGGACGGCGGTGAACCTCGCCGTAGGGCGTGGCGTCTGGGGTGGTTGCGTTTGTCTCATCATTTAACCGATAAGTCTTACATTATTTCCCCTATTTTTTGCCCGCGAAAAGGCATAGCAATAATTTCGCTATGCTTTCTCATTATTAGTTATTGAACCGCGGCATGCTGTTATGTCAGGCGCAGTGTGGCAGCGTCATCACGATGGTAAGTCCACCGTCATTGTTGAGATCTGCATAAATAGCGCCGCCATGTGCGGTGATAATGGCTGAGGCGATAGACAGCCCAAGCCCGCTGCCGCCGGAATGTCTCCCGCGTGAATGTTCGGCGCGCCAGAAGCGGTCAAAAAGCAGGGGAAGCGATTCTGCCTCAATTCCCGGTCCGTGGTCAGAAACCGTAATTTGCCAGCATGGCACGTTTTCACGCACCGCCATTTCACGAACGGCAATTTCACGTACCTCAATCGCCAGATAGCGGCCATCGCTGGCGTAGCTTAAGGCGTTTTCGATCAGAATGGAGAACACCTGCCCCAATCGTTCGCGGTCGGCAATACAGAAGTCATGTTGTTCGATATGCACATGGGTCTGAAACCCAGCCTGCTCTAGCTGAGGTCGATACCAGGTAAGCCGTTCAGTGACGATCTCGTCGAAATACAGCGGTGTTTTGACCAGTTGCAGTTGTCCGGCTCTGGCGAGTGAAAGGAAGTGCAGATCCTGAATCACGTGATTGAGCTGTTCGAGCTGTTTGATGACCATCGTCAGCTGCAATTTATCACGCGGGAAGACGTCATCAAGCATGCCCTGAACGCGCCCCATTGCTGCGTTTAGCGGCGTACGCAGTTCGTGCGCTAACGCCGCGCTGGATTCGCGCAGTTCCCGTTCGTAGCGCTCCAACTGCGCGGTCATATTGTTAAAGTCGTCCGCCAGCGTAATCAGCTCCATCGGTGCCTGCTCGACAAGCTGCGTGCGAGCATCAAATTTTCCCTGCGCGACGTCGCGGGCGGCGCTGGCGATATTGGAAAATTGCTGTGACAGCGGTCGCGCCCGCCACAGAACGATGACGACCACGGTCGGTAAGGCGATCAGGATCATAATCGCCAGTACCAGCCAGTCGGTGCTGGCAATATTCGGCACAAAGAAATCCGTGCCGTAATACTGATTGATAATCTGCTGGTAGCGAGGATTGCCGTAATCTTCCTGTTTGCTTAACTGCTGAAACTCAGCCCGTACGGCGTCCGGCATCTGCTGTTCGACGTAGACATTGTTGATGGCAAAGCGTAGCCACATTAGGGCGGCGATGATGAGCAGGGTGGCGAGCAGCAGAGAAATAATACGAAAGCACAGCCAGCGCCACAGCGACATTTTTTCTGACAGAAAGATCGACTTTTTCATCAGGTTCACCGGAATCGATAGCCGACAGAGCGGACGGTGACGAGCACGTTGATAATGTCGTACTGGTTGAGTTTCTTCCTGAGATTGTGGACGTGGGTATCCACCACGCGCTCCAGCGCATCGCTTTCCGGCAGGCAGGCTTCCAGCAGTTCACCGCGAGTAAAGGCGCGGTTTGGCGCTTTAAGCAGCGTCATCAGAATGTTGAATTCGGTAGGTGTAAGATCGAGAATGACAGATTCAGACGGTGATAGCGCAATGCTGGCCGTTACGGAGGTCGGATCAACCGATAAATTGTCGAATGTCAGGATCGCCTCTTCCCGGATGGCGTAGCCGGTGCGTCGTAGTACGGCCTGCACGCGCGCCACCACTTCCTGCGGGTTATAGGGCTTGACGACATAATCATCCGCGCCGTAACGCAGCGCGCCGATTCGTTCTGGTTCATCACCAATAGCGGTGACCATAATCACGGGAATATTACTGCGCTGCCGCAGGGCGGACAGCACCTCCGAACCCTTCATTTTCGGCAGCATCACGTCCAACAAAATCAAATCGGGTTTACTGGTCAGCGCCATGTGCAGACCCTTTTGCCCATCGGTTGCGATAGAAACCTGATAGCCATCGCGCCGCAGATAAGCCTCAAGCACGCTGGCGGCATCCATATCGTCTTCAATAACCAACACACGTTTTTCTGCCATCGACGACCTCTTGATGAAATCTTAAAAAACCACAAAGCATTTCTTGACCAAGCGTCAGCATAATCCGCCTCGGGGCTGAAAAGCCAATATCAATCGTGCTTGCGCCCACCGGGGAAACACCACGGGGCAAGATTACCGCGTTAAAGAGGGGATGTATGAACATAACAACAATGATTTTATCTACCAGTTTGTCCGCTATCGTGCTATCTGGCACAGCCTTCGCCGCGGAGTCGGAAGCATCACCGCCCTCGCTCTTGGGTGACCACACGGATGTCACCGTTGGCGTTGCGGCCCAGAATGCGCCGCGTTACAGGGGGAGTAAAGATCGTCAGACCACCGCGCTGCCTGTGCTAACGGTTCAGCGTGGTGCGCTCTATTTCGACTCCTCGCACGGTATTGGCTGGCAATACCAGTCTCCTTCTGGTTTCTATCTCGATCACGCGATTGGCTACGACATGGGAAGGGATGACAAAAACAGCAATTGGCGTGCGGGTTCGAACCGGTTGAAAGGGATGGGGAAAATTAAGGGATCGGTGATTACCACCGTAACGGCGGGGTATCAGTTTGCCCCTTGGCTGGCATTGGAAGCGAGCGGCGAATTTGCGCTGAGTGAGACAAAAAGGGGAAATCAGTACCGCGTTGGGGCAAAGAGCACGGTGTGGCAGTCCACAACAAAAGACGACGTGCTGGCATTGTCGGCAGACGTACTGATGGGGGATGCCCGCTTTAATCAAACCTACTACGGTGTGACGCCGCAGCAGAGTCTTCGCTCTGGGTTGGTCGCCTATCATGCTAGCAAAGGTGTCTACGGCTATGCGTTGGGTGCGAACTGGACGCATCAATTTAGCCCAGCTTGGTCAACCAACGTTGGGGTTACCTCAACGTGGCTTACTGACAAAGTCGCGGATAGTCAGGTGGTGGAACGACGGAATGATACTGGCGCAACATTGGCGGTTCTGTATTCGTTCTGATGGCGTGTGATGAGTGAGAGGATGTGATGATGGTCAGCCGTTTTGCCTTCTGTCTGCTGTCGGTCGTGTTGCTTAGCGGCTGTGACAGTACCGATGATTCGCCTGCGTCGCCGCCCGTTAGGCCGGTAAAAACGCTGGTCGTCATGCCAGCAATGAGTCGTGAGCCGGTGACGCTGACGGGAGAGATTCGCCCGCATGAAGAAACGGCATTAGGTTTCCGGCTGGATGGCCGCATCCTTAATCGTTTGGTCGATGTGGGGGCATCCGTGACGCGCGGTGATGTGATTGCGACGCTTGATGCACGCGACAGCGAAAATCAGCTTCGCAGTGCACAGGCGGATTTAGCCAGTGCCGCCTCGGCGGAACGGCTGGCGAAAAGCAACTTCTCCCGCATGAAAGCGCTGGCGCCGGGCGGGGCGATTGCGCGGGTACAGCTTGATGAAGCGCAGGCAAACTGGGATGCCGCCGTTTCCCGGCGCGAAAGCGCACAGATGACCGTCAAAGGCGCGCAGGAGCGCCTCGGCTATACGCAACTTACGTCCGCACAGGACGGGGTGATAACAACGGTCAGTGCGAACCCCGGTCAGGTAGTCAGTGCCGGGCAGGAAGTCGTCAGGTTGGCTTCGCTCGATGGGCGTGATGCGGTATTTGATGTACCGGAACGGTTGGTTAATCAGTCGCTTCCTTCGCGCACGATGCTTGTGTCGCTGCTATCCGATCCGGCGATTCAGGTACAAGGACGCGTGCGTGATATCAGCCCGCAGGCCGATGCGGTCACGCGAACGTTTCGGGTTCGGGTGACGTTAACCTCGCCACCGGCGGCGATGGTACTGGGTGCCAGTGTGAATGGCGCAATACAGCAGTCCGACACCTCGGTCATTGAGCTGCCTGCGTCTGCACTTACCCGTCAGGAAGAAAATCCGGCGGTTTACGTCGTGAACACGGAAACCCAGACGGTGCGTTTGCAGCCCGTTACCGTTGCACGCTACAGCGACACGACGATCTACATTACCGATGGACTGAAACAGGGGGATCGCGTGGTAACGGCTGGCGTCAGTAAGCTACGGCCGGATGAGAAAATTCGGTTGGATGAAGAGGGGCGTCGCTAATGGCTCAAGAACCGCAATCGACCCCAGGCTTCAACCTGTCCGCCTGGGCATTAGCACATCAGCAACTGGTCGCGTTTATGATGCTGGTGATTATGGCAGCAGGTGTGATGAGCTACCAGCGTTTGCCCCGCAACGAAGATCCGGCGTTTACCATCAAATCTGCCGTGGTGTCTGCCGCCTGGCCGGGGGCGACGGTGAGCGATACGGTCAATTTCGTCACCGATAAGCTGGAGAAAAAATTACAGGAAACGCCATATCTCGATTATGTCGAGAGCTATACCCGTGCCGGGGAAGCGGTGGTTTTCGTTAACCTGCGCGATGATACACCACCTTCTGCCGTGCCGAATATCTGGTATACGGTGCGAAAGAAGATGACTGATATCGCCAGTTCGCTCCCCGATGGCGTCAGCCCGCCAGCCGTTAATGACGAGTTTGATGATACGTTCGGCACGATTTATGGCTTCACTGCTGATGGGTTCTCTCCGAGGGAACTGCGCGATCGCATCGAGGATATTCGCTCTGCGTTACTGAGCGTGCCGGATGTCGGTAAGGTCGACATGCTGGGGGTGGAAGAAGAACAGATCGTCGTAACGTTTTCTCCCCGACGGCTGGCTGGATTAGGGATCGATGCGCAGCAGGTTATTGATTCACTTAAGGCGCAGAATGCGGTTACGCCGGCCGGTATTATCCGTACTGAGGATGAGAAAATCGCCGTGCGCGTCAGCGGCGCGTTTACCTCTGAGGAGAGTCTGCGCCAGATTACCTTACGCATCGGCGGGAAATTTGTTCCGCTTACTGATATCGCCACCATTGGTCGTGAAATAGCGGAGCCGCCGTCGCCGACATTTCGAGTGAATGGCGAGAAAGCCATTGGACTGGCTATTTCTATGGCACCTACCGGCAATATGCTCAATTTCGGTCAGGCGATTCGCGAAAAAATGAACACGCTTTCTGCCCAGCTACCGCATGGAATAGACATGACGCGTGTGGCCGATCAGGCTGAGGTGGTGAAAGGTGCGGTCGGCGGCTTTATCAAAGTGCTGTTGGAGGCCGTTGCCATCGTGTTGGCGGTGTCGTTTGTCTCTCTCGGCAGCCGAGCGGGACTGGTCGTTGCTGCATCTATCCCTATTGTGCTGGCGATGACCTTTATTGGCATGGAGATAACCGGTATTGGCTTACAGCGTATCTCGCTCGGGGCGCTGATTATTTCGCTGGGGCTGCTGGTGGATGACGCCATGATTACGGTGGAAGCCATGGTGTCGCGGCTGGAAGAAGGGTGGGATCGTAAACGAGCGGCGGCCTGGGCGTATGAAAGTACGGCCTTTCCGATGCTGACGGGGACGCTGGTGATGATTGCCGGATTTATTCCCGTCGGGTTTGCCTCATCGAGTGCGGGTGAATACTGTTTTTCACTCTTTGTCGTTGTCCTCATCGCTTTGCTCAGTTCCTGGATCGTCGCAATTCTTTTTTCCCCGTTGCTCGGTGTCTGGCTGCTGCCAAAAACGTTTCGTCACCATCACAACGAACCGGGACGAGTGGGGCGCATTTATCGCCAATGGCTGCAACGGGCGTTGGCAAACCGGGGAATGACGTTAATCATTGCGGTGCTCCTGCTGGTAGTCGCCTTGTTTGGTGCAACTCGGTTGGAGGGAGAGTTTTTTCCTGCGTCGGACAGGCCGGAACTGCTGGTTAGCCTGACGTTGCCTGCGAATGCATCACAGGCTGCGACGGAGGCGCAGGCGAAACGGTTGGAAGCGCTTCTGAAGGACGATCCTGACGTTGATCATTTCTCCACCTATGTTGGATCGGGCGCTGTGCGCTTTTACCTCCCGATGGATGTGCTGCTGAGCCATGAAAATATCGCTCAACTGGTGGTGGTAGCAAAAAATCTGGACGCGCGGGATGCGCTGACGGCACGGTTGAATCAGGTGCTTGAACGCGATTTCAGTAATATTGTGGTGCGTGTGTCGGCATTGGAACTGGGGCCGCCAGTGGGCTGGCCGCTGAAATATCGAGTCGCGGGGCCGGATATTCATCGGGTTCGTGATCTTGCGCAGGGGCTTGCCAGTCTGGTGGGCAATCAGGCCGATGTTCGCGAGGTGAATCTGACGGCGGGTGAACCGGAACGTTCGGTGAACGTGGTGCTGAATCAGACCGAAGCCCGCGCGGTTGGCATCAGCTCGCAGGATGTGGCCAGCATGCTGGCGGCGATATTCTCCGGTTCAACGCTGACCTCGGTGCGTGATGAAAACCGATTGGTGGATGTGGTCGTTCGTGGTACGTCGCAGGAACGCAGAGACGTCGCCACGATCGCCAATCTGCAAATTCCGATTGCGGAGGGTCGTTCCGTACCGTTGGGGCAAATTGCCACGGTGTCGTACGGCGTTGACGATCCAATTATCTGGCGGCGTCAGCGTGAACCGTTCATTACGGTACAGATGGATGTCGCACCGGGCGTGCGAGCACCAGCGCTGTCTCAAAAACTGGCACCAGAAATTGAACGCTATCGCGCCTCATTACCGACGGGGTATCACATCACGGAAGGCGGCGTTGCAGCGGAATCTGACAAGGGCAATGGCTCGGTATATGCGGTGCTGCCGGTTACGCTGTTGGTGATGCTGGTACTATTAATGATTCAGTTAAAGCGTATTTCCCGCATGGTGCTGGCTGTCCTGACCGCACCGTTTGGTCTGATCGGCATCGTTGCTGCGATGCTGCCGACGGGTACACCGATGGGGTTTGTGGCGCTGCTAGGCGCGATTGCGCTGGCGGGGATGATTATTCGTAATGCCGTCATTCTGATTGGCGAAGTCGATCTGAATGTGAAAAATGGACAACCCGCCACGGAGGCGATCGTCAATGCGGCCAGCCATCGTTCACGCCCGATAGTGCTGACCGCGCTAGCGGCGATTCTTGGCATGATCCCGATTGCGCATCAGGTGTTTTGGGGGCCGATGGCCTACGCGATTATCGGTGGGTTGATGGTGGCGACGCTGCTGACGCTGCTTGCTCTGCCTGCGGCGCTGAGCCTATTGATGCAGTGGGAAGGACGGAAGGTGGAAAATCCTACGGCGTAGGGAAAAATACGACAGGTCGTGGCGCTATCTGTGACGCGTCACGACCTGTTGATGTGCTTTATTGATCGACGACGGAACCGTCGACGTGCAGTCGGGTTTTCAGGCCGCGACGACGGTAGGGGAAGCGGTTCTCCAGATCGTCCGCCAGCTCAATGCCGATGCCGGACTGTGTCGGTATCTCCATAAATCCATCTACGCATTTGAAGGTGTTCTTCACGACGTCTTTTTTCCGTACGCCGTTCTCTACGCCCGTCGCGCCAAATTTTTCCGACAGCGCGGGTTGGTCATCCCCCGGATACTCCAGCAGCGCAAAGTTCGGGATGCTGACGGCGATCTGTAAACAGGCGGCGGTCGACACCGGACTAAGCGGGTTATGCGGCACGACCATCAAATCATTGGCCTCTGCCAATGCTGCTACCTTTTTCGCTCCGGTAATCCCGCCGCACATGCAGACATCAGGACGCACATAGGCGACGGCATTCCGACGAATCAGCATCGCGAACTCCTGAGGATTATTCAGGCGTTCACCGGTGGCGATAGGAATATTGATTTTCTCGGCCACCTCCGCCATCGAATCGAAGTTATCCGCGCCGATAGGGTCTTCAATAAAATAGGGATAAAACGGCTCAATGCCGCGTGCAAACACCACGGCATCGGCGGGTTTCAGGCGGCGGTGGACTTCAATGCACAGATCGACATCGTTACCGACCGCTTCCCGATAAAGGCCGATCCGTTCGATGGCCTCACCGATCTCTTTGGCGTGGGTGGTGAAATAGGGCGTATCGCGAGACTCATCCAGAAACGGCGTCAGATGACCAATCGCGGTAAAACCATCGGCTTTGGCCTGTTTCAGGTTGGCGATGGTTTCTTCGGTGGTGCGCCCTCCCGCGTGGGCATAAACGCGGGCTTTATCGCGGCAGCGGCCGCCCAGCAGGTTATAAACCGGTGTATCGTAATACTTGCCCGCGATGTCCCACAGGGCGATATCGATAGCGCTGATCGCTCCCATGATCGCGGCACCACGAAAATGCCAGCAGCGGTACATATACTGCCAGTGGTGCTCAATCCGCAGTGGATCTTGCCCGATCAGATACGTGCGCAGTGCCTCGACAGCACCTTTTGACGCATCGAGAAAACCCCAGGCACCGGATTCGCCAATGCCCGTCAGCCCCTCGTCGGTGGTGACCTCAACAAACATATATCGATTCGCGAGAATCACGCGCACATCGGTAATTTTCATCAACGCTTTCCTTAAGTTAGCCTGCTTAGCATTGAGTCTAATCACAGTGGTGTGCGGGTTGTCAACGTTGACAGCCCGCAATAGTCGCTGCCTTCGAACGCTGGGTGGCTCAGAGATGCCCTGATAGGCGCTGATGGATTTTGCTGCTGTGGGTATCCAGACCGACGATCGCGACCTTCGCATCATAACGGTGATAGCGGGTTTCGATAGCATCGAGCGCCGCCACGCTGGAGGCATCCCAGATTTGTGCGTGCGTCAGATCGATAGTGACGTTCTGCGGGTCCTGCGCATACAGGAAATGCTCGAAGAGGTCGTTGCTGCTGCCAAAGAATAGCGGTCCTCGTACCGTGTAGTGTACCGACTGTCCGTCTTCGCTCACGCGACGCTCTGCGTGGATGACGTGCGCCACGCGACGTGCAAATAGCAGGATGGCAAAGATAACGCCACCGGCCACGCCGATTGCCAGATTTCCCGTCGAAACGGTCGCGATAACTGTGATGATGACCACCAGCGTTTCTGACAGCGGCATCCGTTTCAGCGTGGTGGGGTGCAGGCTATGCCAGTTCATCGTTTTCAGCGCGACGATCATCATAATCCCTGCCAGCACCACCATCGGAATCTTCGTCATGATTTCGCTCAGCCCGGTCACCAGCAGCAACAGCACCAGCGCGGCGGCGAGAGTAGAGATACGCGTACGCGCTTTCCCTAGCTCCACGTTGACCACGGTCTGTCCGATCATCGCACATCCGGCAATGCCACCGTAGAATCCGGCGAAGATATTAGAAACGCCCAGCCCCCAGCATTCGCGGCGCTTGCTGGACGGAGTATCCGTGATGTCGTCTACCAGTTTGGCGGTTAACAGTGATTCCATCAGCCCCACGAAGGCAATGCTGAGCGCAGTCGGCCAGATGATGCGCAGTGTTTCAAGATTGAATGGCACCAGCCACTGGGTGAAACCCGGCAATCCTGGCTGCATAGGCCCGGCGTCGCCGACGTTAGGCACCGTGATGCCGGTAAACATGGCAATCGCTGTCACGGTGACAATCGCCACCAGCGGTGCAGGAATGCTTTTCACCACATAAGGCAGCAGCAATACAATGGTCACCGTTAACGCAAACAGTAGCCAGACCAGCGAGGATTGCCCGTATACATGTGGCACTTGCGCGGCGAAAATCAGGATGCCTAGCGCATTCACGAAACCAATCATCACCGAGCGGGGAATGTAACGCATCATTCTCGCCAACCCAGCCAGCCCAAACAGAATCTGGATAAGCCCCGCCATAATCACGGCGGGCAGAATATAGGCTACGCCGTGCGCGTGTACCATCGGGCCAATAACCAGCGCCACAGCACCGGCCGCCGCGGTAACCATCGCCGGTCTGCCGCCGAGAAAGGACATGGTGAAGCACAACACGATAGAAGCGAACAAACTGACTTTGGGGTCGACTCCCGCGATGATAGAAAACGAAATCACCTCTGGGATAAGCGCCAGTGCGGTGATGGTGCCCGCCAAAATTTCACGCATCAGCAGCGAGGGCGAACGTAAGGTTGCAAGCGTTGACGTGGCTGATTGAACCTGTGTCGGCGTTACCTTAGGGGATGGAATCATAGGTGCAGGCTTAATTTTTGTAGTCAATGACGAAAGGCGGGAGAGGATAAATTATCGGCAGTATAAAAGATACTGTCCGTCATCGGCAGGCAAGGAAAAATCAGTAGGAAAACGAAGGGGCGGTTAGCGCGTCGCCTTATCCGCCCGCTCGTTGTGTTTTCTCCGTCAGGAATTAGGCATCAATCGCCAGAATGGCCATAAACGCTTCGCGTGGAATGTCTCGTTTTGAGAACCCAACGTTGTGTTTTTTATTTTCTCGCTGTTTACGGATCAGTCGCTGTTTCTGCGATAGGCTACCCTGAAAACCCTGTGCCAGTGCGCTTTTTCGCAGCGGCGGAATGTCTTCGCGGGCGATGACACGCTGGCCGACTTTTGCCTGAGCTGGAACGGGGTACAGTTTACGTGGAATAACGTATTTCAAGGCTTTCACGATCTCAGTTGCTCGTGCCCATGCTTTATGACGGGCAATGATGAAAGAAAAGGCGTCAATCGGCTGGCTATCGAGATAAATATCACAGCGCACTAGATCGGAACGTCGATAGCCATCTAACACATAATCCAACGTAGCATAGCCCTGTGTAAGTGATTTTAGGGCATCAAAGAAGCCGAAAATCATTTCATTGAGCGGTAGCTCCCAGTGTAGTGTCACGCTACCGTTATCGAGATATTGCATGTCGATAAATACCCCTCGACGCGAGGTGCAGCATTCCATCAACGCGCCAACGTAGGCATCAGGTGTGTTAATTGTGCAGATAACATAGGGTTCTTCGACGAAGTCCAACACGTCTTCTCCGGGAAAATGTGCTGGATTATCGATGGTATGGCTCTGACCGTTATGTAATGTGACCCGGTATGCCACGCTGGGCGCGGTGGCAATCACCGATATGCCGTATTCGCGTTTGAGCCGTTCGCGAACAATATCCATATGTAACATGCCGAGAAAACCACAGCGAAAACCCGCGCCCAGCGAGGCAGAGACATCGGGAACCATGTGCAGTGCCGCATCGTTAAGCGACAGTTTATTCATGGCATTGCGCAAGCTTTTCAGATCGTCGTCCGCGTCGGGGTAGATTCCAGAAAACACCATTGGCTTCATTTCCTGATAGCGTGCAACTGGCACTGAAGCGGGACGAGCGGCTAACGTCAGCGTATCACCCACCCGGATCGCGGCGGCATCTTTTAACCCGGCGGCGAGATAGCCCACCTCACCGTTTTTCAAGGCGCTACAAGGCTGACGTTGAGGGAAAAAAGCACCGGTTTCGGTGACGTCGAAACGCGATCCTGATGACATAAAACAGAGTGTATCGCCAGTCTGAATGCTGCCATCCACTACACGTGCGTGCATGATAGCGCCCTGATAGGGATCATAATGTGAGTCAAAAACCAGCGCGCGCAGCGGAGCATCGGCGAACCCGTTTGGTGCAGGGAAGTGGTGGGCAATAAAACGCAGTACTGCCGCTACACCTTCTCCGGTTCTGGCAGAGACCGTCAGCACGGTGCTGATATCCAGAGAGGGAATATCCGCCAACTGCTGCATCACCTGTGCGACATTAGCCTGTGGGCTGTCAATTTTATTCAGGACAGGCAGAATCGTTAGCCCCTGTTGTCGGGCGAGGTTGAGGTTGGCCAGGGTCTGTGCCTGAACGCCCTGCGTGGCGTCAATCAGAAGAATCGCGCCGTCGCAGGCGGCCAGACTGCGGGAGACCTCTGCCGAGAAATCAACGTGTCCTGGCGTATCTACCAAATTGAATTGGTATGGCTGGCGGTTTTCATCCTGATAGCGCATGCGCACGGTTTGTAATTTGATAGTGATGCCGCGCTCCCGTTCTATCTCCATCGAATCTAACAGCAGTTCGCGCATGTCGCGTTGAGCGACGGTTGCAGTCAGTTCGATAAAACGGTCGGCGAGGGTGGATTTGCCATGATCGACATGAGCAATAATGCAGAAATTACGAATTCGAGGTGTACACATAGAAAAAGCCTTTCACATCATGATGTCTGGCTCGGGATCGTGTGCGACGCTGAGGACAGACAGAGAAATTCGCGCTGAAAAAATTCAGCGAAGATGAAAATCAAAAGATGTAAAAGTGAATAGCCGCGGCGATGATAGCGCGTTTTATTTTGCCGCGGCAAGTCATAATTCTTGACGTGAGTTGCTCCCTGAAAAGTGATGCACGGCGGTTGATAGGCGTATTTCATTACGAGGGCTGTTTGCTCTTGTAGGTTTTCGGCATTCTCTTTAAACCCCCATCACACGGGCCATGATGGCCTGATGTAACCAGCGCGGAGTGGCCCAGGTCAGAAATACAATTGCCTTATTTGCCATACCCGGGACAACGCTCATTCGTCCGGCCTGAAGTGCTCGGATGCCAGCCTGCACAACAGGCTTAGGCTGCATCATGACTCCTTTTAAGGCTGGGGTGAGTTTCTGTTTGGCGGTTGCAGCAAAGCCAGTGTCAGACATGCCCGGGCAAAGCGCGGTGACAGTGACACCGTCGTTTTTAAGCTCACGATGCAGAGCATCAGAGAACCTGAGCACATACGCTTTCGCTGCTGAGTAAACGGCAAAATTTTTTACGCCCTGATAGGACAACAGGCTGGCAACCATCAAAATATATCCTTTACGCCTGACGCGCATATCTTCTGCAAAGAACCGGGTCATTGCTGTCAAACTGGTGATATCCAGATTGATCATGTTCAGCGCGTCATCAAGTGGTTGATCCAAAAAGCTATCTTGCAGACCATGACCAGCATTGTTAATTAATATATCAACCACAATATTTTGTTCCCGTAGTCGACTGTGCAGATCGCTAATTGCGGTAATCACGGAAAGATCGGCCTGTTCAACCCTCACATCAATGTTAAAATGCGTCCGCAATTCGGCAGCCAGCAATTCAAGTTTATTGAGCCGCCGTGCCACCAGGATGAGTGATTTTCCCTGTGCGGCATATTGACGCGCGAATTCTTCACCAAATCCGCCTGAAGCCCCTGTGATGAGCACCCAGGCGTTGTTTTTTGCTGTCATGTTAATCACTCCGGTGGTTTATTGTGAACGGTACAGGTGGTAGTCGATGGCATGTTTGTGCACAGCTACGCGAGTATCCTAGGGCATCCTCTCGGCGGCTTCTGGAGGCTGCCAGCCGCCGCCGAGTGCTTTGAATGCGAAGACCGCTGCGCGTGCAGATTCCGTCTGGGCCTGCGCTCTGGCGTCGGAAGTTTGCAACAGGGTTTCATCGTTGTGCAGGACGTCAATCAGGCTGGCTGTCCCTTTATGGTAGGCGATGAGAGACGACTGGCGTGCACCAGCCAACGCGGTTTCGCCGGCGGTTAATGTTGTTGTCTGCATTTCGCGATTGAGCAGTGCCGAGAGTGCGTTTTCAACGTCTTCGGTCGCGCTTAATACTGACAGGCGGTAAGCTGCCAATGCTTCGGCTTCCTGCCCCTTAGCTTGATCGATCTGAGCGTTAATGCGGCCGAAGTCGAAGAGTCGCCAGCGCAATCCCAAGATGCCTGCCGATTGACTGGCCGCGTTGGAAAACAGATTGCTGCTCGATACTGACGTTGCGCTGCCAAGCAATGCGCTGAGTGAGAATTTAGGATAATACTCGCTGATGGCGGCCCCGATACGCGCGTTGGATGCCGCGAGATGGCGTTCGGCTACGATAATATCGGGTCTGCGACGTAGCAGATCGGCTGGTGTACCCGTTGATATAAACGGTGGGGGCTGTGGAATGGCACCCGGCGAAGCCAACTGAGCGCGATGGGTTCCGGGAGGTGTGCCGAGCATGACGTCCAGCGCGTTCATCGCGCTATCTATCCCTATCTGGAGAACCGGCACGCTAGCCTGAACCTGTGAAAGTGCGCCTTCGGTTTGGCGGACTTGATACTCTGCGGCGAGTCCTTTGCTGTGGAGTCGCTGTACCTTGTCGAGTAAGTCTTGCTGGGTGTTGACCTGTCTGTTGGCGATCGCCAGACGAGTTTGTAATCCGCGCAGCGTGATATAGATATCGGCTGTCTGTGCGGCGACGGTTAGACGAGTGGCGGCGACGCCAGCCTCTGAAGCCTGATAGTCAGCCCGTGCCGCCTGATGACCGCGTCTCAGACCGCCGAAGATATCAAGCTCCCAGCTTGCGTTAAGATCGGTTTCATAGGTATTGCCGTAGCGATTATAGCCAGGTGTCGAGTTGAGTAACCGACCTTGCGGCGTTTCAATTGACTGATAAGCGCGTGCTGTTTGTCCGCTGATATTGCCAGAGGGCAGCAGAGCCGCTGTTGCTGCGCCAAGCCCGGCGCGTGCCTGAGTCATTCGTGCGGACGCTTGGGCTAAATCAAGATTCTGTACCAGTGCGCTTGAAACTAACGTGTTCAGTAAGGGATCATTGAAGCTCTCCCACCAGACCGAAAAGGTAGCAACCTGAGTTGCATTCCCCTGTTTTAATATGGATTGATTTGATATGGATTGATTCGCGACAGATTGCTGGACGGCGGATGGAGTCTGGTAGCGATCCGATAACGGAACGTCCGGGCGATGATAATCCGGTCCAACCGCGCAACCCGCCATTACGCTAGCGGCCACAACCAAGGCAAGGGGATGGAGGGATGACATAGTAATTCCTTGAGCCAAAAATAATGTGACCATATTACGTATTGGTCACTCGTTGTCAATCAAGACCCGATGAGCTAAGCTGGAAACATGACTACACATATGAATACACATTCCCCACGCGGCCCGTCGGACCATAGCGTCCGCGATCAGATAGTGGACGCTGCCACTGAGCACTTCGGACATTTTGGATATGAAAAGACAGCCGTGTCCGATCTGGCCAAAGCGATTGGTTTTTCTAAGGCCTACATCTACAAATTTTTTGATTCCAAACAGGCTATCGGAGAGGTGATCTGCGCTAATCGGTTGGCGATGATTATGGATATTGTCAATTCAGCGATCGCGGATGCGCCAACGGCTTCAGAAAAACTGAGACGCCTGTTCAGAGCCTTGACAGAAGCGTGTAGCGACTTATTTTTTCATGACCGCAAGATTTATGATATTGCCGCGGTATCCTCTCGCGATCGGTGGCCTTCAGCAGCAGCATATGAGGAAAAGCTACGCCAGCTTATTCAGCAAATTCTTCTTGAGGGACGACAATCCGGGGAATTTGAACGCAAGACACCGTTGGATGAGACGGCGAATGCGATCTATCTGGTCATGCTCCCTTATATCAGCCCTGTTCAATTGCAATACAACCTTGATACAGCAGCATCAGCAGCGGTATTACTGTCGTCGTTGATATTACGTAGTCTGGCACCTTAAAAATGTGACCATTGACAATATTGGTCACTAGTTGGAGAATGCGGTTTCTGTCCTGTTAATGTAATAAGGGAACCCATGCTTCGGCTCAAATCTGCCACTATCGCTGTTTGCCTGTTGCCTCTCGCCCTGGTGGCGTGCGGCGATGCTTCCGACGTTGACGATCCGCGCAATCAGCCTCCTTTGGTGAGATCGGCTACCGTGGTGAGCGCCGTTGATGCCTCTCGCGCGTTCACCGGCATTGTTATCGCCCGGGTTCAAAGCGATCTAGGTTTTCGGGTGCAAGGTAAAATTCTCGAGCGTCTGGTCAATACCGGAGAAAGCGTCAAACGTGGTCAACCTTTGATGCGTTTGGACCCTATCGATCTCAACTTACAGGCGCAAGCCCAGCAGCAGGCTGTTATCGCTGCCCGGGCTCGTGCCCGACAGGCTACCGATGACGAGGCTCGTTATCGAGGTCTGGTTGCCGCAGGTGCTATATCCGCTTCAGCCTACGATCAGATAAAGGCGGCTGCCGAGACGGCAAAAGCGGATCTGAACGCCACGCAGGCGCAGGCTGATGTGGCGCGTAATGCGACGGGGTATGCCGTTTTGATGGCCGACGCCGATGGTGTGGTAGTCGATACGCTGGCAGAGCCCGGTCAAGTGGTGAGTGCAGGTCAACCTGTCGTTCGGCTGGCGCGAGCGGGGCAACGGGAGGCTGTCGTACATTTTCCTGAGACGTTACGCCCCGTGGTCGGTAGCGAGGCCATGGCAAGGTTATACGGTGCGGCTAAACCGTCCATTCCCGCGAAACTGCGACTGCTGTCTGACGCTGCCGATCCTCAGACGCGTACGTTCGAAGCTCGATATGTGCTTGAAGGCGCACTGGCGAGTGCGCCGCTTGGCTCGACGGTCACGCTCAATATTGCGGAGGATCAGTTACCTGAGCAGGTTCTTCAGGTGCCAATCGCTGCTATTTATGACGCGGGAAAAGGGCCGGGGGTATGGGGTATTTCGGGTGAGCCCCTCAACGTGTCGTGGAAGCCTGTTGAGGTTATTGCGTTGGGTGATGACACGGCGAGGGTGACCAGCGGTTTACAGCCCGGTGAACAAATTGTGGCTTTAGGCGCACATTTGTTGCATGACGGTGAGGTGATCCGAGTGATTGAACAGCGCGATGCCAGCGTCGCCGGGAGCCAACCATGAGCGAAGGGCGGTTCAATCTTTCGGCTCTCGCCGTCCGTGAGCGTTCCATCACGCTGTTTCTTATTATCCTGATAACCGTCGCGGGCATTCTCTCGTTCTTTGAACTGGGGCGTGCGGAAGATCCACCGTTTACGGTCAAGCAGATGACGATTATTTCTGCCTGGCCGGGGGCGACGGCTCAGGAAATGCAGGAGCAGGTAGCCGAACCGCTTGAAAAACGGATGCAGGAGCTCAAGTGGTATGACCGCAGTGAAACTTACACGCGCGCTGGGCTAGCTTTTACGATGCTGTCATTGCAGGACGGCACGCCGCCTTCACAAGTGCAGGAAGAATTTTATCAGGCGCGTAAGAAACTCAGCGATGAGGCGAAGAATTTACCGTCGGGGGTGATCGGGCCGATGGTTAACGATGAATTCTCAGACGTGACCTTTGCACTCTTCGCGCTGAAGGCCAAAGGGGAGCCGCAGCGTTTGTTGGTCCGCGATGCCGAATCATTGCGTCAGCGTCTGTTGCATGTGCCGGGAGTAAAGAAGGTCAATATTATCGGGGAGCAGGCTGAGCGCATCTTCGTCTCGTTCTCGCATGATCGGCTCGCGACGCTGGGCATTTCTCCGCAGGATATTTTCTCCGCGCTGAACAGTCAGAACGTGCTGACGCCGGCCGGTTCGATTAATACGAGCGGGCCACAGGTCTTTATCCGTCTGGATGGTGCTTTTGACACGCTGGAGAAGATCCGAGAAACGCCAATTGTTGCGCAGGGGAGATCGCTGAAGCTCTCGGATGTGGCGACGGTTGAGCGTGGTTACGAAAACCCTGCGACCTTTTTGGTTCGTAATCAGGGGGAGCCAGCGCTGTTGCTGGGTGTTGTGATGCGCGAGGGCTGGAATGGCCTGGATTTGGGTCAGGCACTGGATGCTGAGACGACCAAAATCAATGAAGGTATGCCACTCGGCATGACGTTGACGAAAGTCACCGATCAATCAGTGAATATTAGTTCGTCCGTCGACGAGTTCATGATCAAATTCTTCGTCGCGTTGCTTGTTGTAATGGTGGTTTGCTTCATCAGCATGGGGTGGCGTGTAGGCGTTGTTGTTGCGGCCGCGGTGCCGTTGACGCTGGCTATCGTCTTTGTGGTGATGGAAGCTTCCGGCAAAAATTTCGACCGTATTACGCTGGGCTCCTTGATCTTGGCGCTGGGTTTACTGGTGGATGATGCCATCATCGCCATCGAAATGATGGTGGTGAAGATGGAAGAAGGATACGACCGCGTTAAAGCCTCGGCATATGCCTGGAGTCATACAGCGGCACCGATGCTGGCTGGTACGTTGGTGACGGCAGTGGGTTTTATGCCCAATGGTTTCGCGCAGTCTACCGCCGGTGAGTACACCAGTAATATGTTCTGGATCGTCGGCATTGCCCTAATTGCCTCCTGGGTCGTTGCCGTGGTCTTTACACCTTATTTAGGCGTAAAGATGTTGCCGGAAATAAAAACCGTGGCGGGAGGGCATGCAGCCATCTACGACTCTCGGCATTACAACCGCTTTCGCCGTTTACTGACGCGCGTGATCGCGCGGAAATGGATGGTGGCCAGCACCGTTATTGCCGTGTTTGTGGTTGCTATTGGCGGGATGGGGATGGTCAAGAAACAATTCTTCCCAACCTCCGATCGCCCTGAAGTGCTGGTGGAGGTGCAAATGCCTTATGGTACTTCTATTGAGCAGACCAGTATCACTGCGGCGAAGATCGAAGACTGGCTGAAACAACAGGATGAAGCAAAAATTGTCACGACCTATATCGGACAAGGGTCACCGCGTTTTTATTTGGCGATGGCACCGGAGTTACCCGATCCGTCGTTTGCGAAGATTGTTGTGCTAACGGACAGTCAGGAAGCGCGTGAAGCACTTAAATTTCGGCTCCGTGAAGCGGCGGCTGATGGGCTAGCGCCCGAAGCGCGGGTTCGCGTGACGCAACTGGTGTTTGGCCCGTATTCACCTTTCCCGGTGGCCTATCGTGTAATGGGGCCGGACCCTGTCACGTTGCGTGAGATTGCAGACAAAGTGGAAGCGGTGATGCAGGCTAGCCCAATGATGAGGACGGTCAACACCGATTGGGGCCCACGTGTACCGACGTTGCATTTCACGTTGGATCAGGATCGGTTGCAGTCGGTGGGGCTGACATCAAGTGCGATCGCTCAACAGCTCCAGTTCCTACTTTCTGGCGTTCCGATTACTTCTGTGCGTGAAGATATCCGTTCTGTACAGGTTGTAGGCCGTGCCGCGGGGGATATTCGACATGATCCCGCCAAAATAGAAGGGTTGACGTTGGTTGGGGCATCCGGTCAACGCATCCCCCTTCCGCAGATCGGTGATGTTGAGGTCCGAATGGAAGACCCTGTACTTCGACGTCGAGATCGAACGCCGACTATTACCATCCGTGGCGACATAGCCGAAACGCTACAGCCACCAGATGTGTCCGCGACAATTGTGAAGGCGCTACAGCCCATCATTGATACGCTTCCCGCTGGGTACCGCATTGAGCAAGCGGGTTCGATTGAAGAATCGGCAAAAGCAACCAAAGCGATGGCGCCGCTGTTTCCCATCATGATCGCCATAACGCTGTTGATCATCATCTTACAGGTGCGCTCAATGTCTGCGATGGTGATGGTATTTCTCACCGCTCCGCTGGGGCTGATTGGTGTGGTGCCAACGCTGCTGCTCTTCAACCAGCCATTTGGTATTAATGCGCTTGTTGGACTGATCGCGCTATCGGGCATTCTGATGCGTAACACCTTAATTCTGATAGGGCAAATCCATCATAACGAGAAGGAAGGGCTTGATCCTTTCCATGCGGTGGTGGAAGCAACGGTGCAACGTGCCCGACCGGTGTTGCTTACGGCCATGGCCGCTATTCTGGCGTTTATCCCGCTGACACACTCGGTATTTTGGGGGACGTTGGCTTATACCCTGATTGGCGGGACGTTGGGAGGAACGATCATGACGTTGGTATTCCTACCCGCGATGTACGCTATCTGGTTCAAAATACGCCCCGATAATCAGACGCATGATGATAAACATGCATCGGCATAAACCGTCACCCCGATAAAAGACAATCGCCACAGGCAACAGATTGTGACGAAAACCACCCAACTGGCGCGGAGCGTATTCCCGCGCCAGTCATTATCGCTAAGGTAACCATGAGTACTGAAATTATGGTGAAACCCTATTCTTCTGAAGCTCCGCGATTAACCGGAAAAATTGTCGCGTTACTGTCAGGTCTTTCGGCTATTAGCATACTGTCCACAAATATCATTCTTCCGGCGTTTCCCGATATTGGAGAGCAGCTTGGGGCATCCTCACGTGAACTGGGTCTGACGCTTTCCAGTTTTTTCATTACCTTCGCGCTGGCTCAACTGGTTGTGGGGCCATTGTCGGACCGCTACGGACGCAAGACGCTTGTACTGGGCGGCCTCACCATATTTATTGTTGGTACGGTTGTCGGTGGTCTTGCTGATTCACTTGACACACTGATCGCTGGAAGAGTCATTCAGGCGCTGGGGATATGCACTGCTTCAGTGTTAGCGCGCGCGATTGCACGTGATTTATTTGACGGCGAAACGCTGGCGCGCGCGTTGTCTCTGACGATGATCGCGACGGCCGCAGCCCCCGGATTCTCACCGCTGGTGGGTAGCGTACTGACCACCACACTGGGGTGGCGAGCGATTTTTATAGTGGTGGGGCTTGCGGCCTTTGCCATCGCGGCCTTCTATGCTCATGGACTGGGGGAAACGCACCCCATGGAGCGTAGGAGCCGATACGCAATGCCGAGCGTGATATTTGCGTACGGCAACCTGGTTGCGAATGGGAAATTTATTCTTCCGGCACTGTCGATGAGCCTGTTGATGAGCGGATTGTTTGCGTCTTTCGGCGCTGCGCCTGCGATTCTGATGAGTGGGATAGGGCTGTCTTCGCTCCAGGCTGGGCTATATTTTGCTTCCACCGTGTTTGTTGTCTTTGGTGCTGGCATAGCTGCGCCGCAGCTGGCTCGCCGTTATGGCCCGCGAAGGATTGCTTCGGCGGGGCTTGCTACCGCATTAGTCGGTGGGAGTTTGCTATTGCTTGGGCCGGAAACCCCAAAACTGAGCTGGTATACCTTGTCGATGGTTGTCTTCCTCTGGGGAATGGGCTTAGCTAATCCGCTGGGAACAGCCATTACGATGGCGCCTTTCGGGAAAGAAGCGGGTTTGGCATCTGCTCTGCTTGGTTTTTTGACGATGGGAATGGCGGCGATGGCAACTTGGCTAGGCTCGGTGCTAACGTTTCCCGCCGTCACAACGCTAGGTGGTATACAGGCAACGGCCTGCCTGATAGCGCTGGTATTATTTCGCGTTGTCCCACATGTGAGGTGAATACGAATTCACAGGCGTAATTCTGTAAGAACAGTTTCAGATTTTATGGATGTTGATGACTAGACAGTTTTTTCCGGGAACCCATCGAATGAAAAACGTCGCCAGCGCTTAATCTTTATTAAGCGCTGGCGACAGAGCTACTGTGCCACAACCTCATCATTGATGGCATATACCGTGCAGTTGGTTGTTCCCTTGTGCTGGAATTTTTCGCAGTTCCTGATGGCTGCATCAGCCGCTTCCTGACCTGTTCGCCCCCAGTATGCTGTCCCCCATGCCCCATCCTTGCCTGTCGCAAAGGCTTTCTCATAAAGTCGTGCTGTTTCGTATTTTCTGAACGCCTTTTCGCCTGAGAGGTTATTAAGATTTGCGGGAGAAACAAGATGTGTTATCGGTAAGGTCACGACTTCCTCTGATGGTAAGTGCTGTTGTGCCAGGAAGGTAGCTACGTGTTTCCACCAGAAATTCTCAGGGGCTGTATCCATAAAGACGTGTCCATTGCTTTCAAAAGCAGGCATTTCAATAAATTCAGCATTACCTCCATCGTGGCGATAGGCTTCATAAAATGTTCTGCCTATTTCTGGTGTGAAAGATTGATCATTGCTGGAATAGAGCCACAGAGAAGGAATACGTGCAGTTGCGCCATAAGTGGTCAGGGCTTTAATCAAGCCAGCTTTATCACAAAGTGATTTACCATCAATGGAACCTCTGCCTCCGTCAAAATTGATTATAGCCTGAACGCCGGGAGGGTTAACCGCGCTAGTTGCCAGAACGGCGAAGCCGCCTGCTGACATGCCTGCCAGAACCGCTTTATCAGGAGAGGCCCAGGGTTGACGTCTTATTGCTTCAAGCGCGGCCAGCATATCCTTGGTGTCTTTTTCACCAGCCAGTTTATGCAGAGGCTGCTTACAGGAACCACCTGAATATTCAGCACCGCCACTTGAATAGCCGTACCCTTCGCGCAGAACGGCAACAGCAGCATAACCGTGGCGCGCAAAGGCGAGTGCGGTTGACGATTCGCGGTTTGGATTCATTTCCCAGCGATCAAATTCGGCAGTACCAACGGTACCGTTAGTGATCACCGCCACAGGGAGTGTTGTCTGGCCGACTGGCCGGGTAACAAATGCGTCCAGTATTGCTGGCTTACCATTATCCAGTATTACCTGCAACGAAAGTGGTTCTCTGATGAGACCCTCAAACTGCTGATTTTGTAGTGAAATATTCAGTGGTGCGGCGATGGAAGAAAAGGTAATACAAAACAATGCTGTGGTGACGATGACTCCGGTAAGGCTGGCCATAGAGTAGTGTCGCATTTTTGTTAACCTTGGCTGGTGTTTGATAATGTATTTTCATGCAAAACTACCCGATGAATATCAGGTATTCATTCTGGCTTCAATGGTAACTCAAGGTCTATTTAGCTGCGGTTTAAATACATGAGTAAGCCGGGTGGAACGGGGATTTTAAGGCGTTTATCTGAAGGCTTGATACCGAGTTTTTGAGTCGTTAAGAGATATTTGGGGTCACTTCGCCATCGAACCAACGTGACCCCAAATCTGACCACCACATTCATCCGATGCGGGATGAAAATGGAATGTACATCGGGAACAATTTTCAGATGGAACGTATTGAATACAGTGCAAAAAGCAAAAATCCCGCTTAAGTTTCCTTAAGCGGGATTTTCTAATTTGGCTCCTCTGACTGGACTCGAACCAGTGACATACGGATTAACAGTCCGCCGTTCTACCGACTGAACTACAGAGGAATCGGTTAAGTGCGATGGATAATAGCGGGAGCGTTTCGGGTTGTCAAAGGCTGTTATCGCTTGGTGCGTTTGATTGCCGAACTAATAACCAACATATTGAAATTATTGCTCAAGTTGAGCACTGGAAAGCAATGAAATACGCTGAGTCGCGGACGGGTTTGCACCCTAAAATAGCAGGGGGTGCTTTAAGATGGTGCAGGTTGGTATGGGCTTGCTGAGGGGATTCCTAGGCAGAATCAGGTATTTTGGTTAGCAGAATCATTGCTTTTCCTTATTTTACCTGTGGCTTATCAATGAGGTATCACTTTTTCTTAGGCATAGAAACATAATATGGCGCGCTTTTTGCTACCTCTTTAGAGTAACTACTCAGGAGGCAGACATGAATCTTAGACGGCTCAAGTATTTTGTGAAAATCGTTGATATCGGTAGCCTTACACAGGCTGCTGAGTTGTTGCATATTGCACAACCGGCGCTGAGCCAGCAGGTCGCGACGCTGGAGAGTGAACTCGAAAAACAACTGCTGGTGCGGAGTCGACGTGGTGTTACGCCTACCGAAGCGGGGAAAATTCTTTATTCTCATGCACAGACGATATTGTCACAGTGTGAACAAGCAAAGGATGCGGTGAGTGGCGCACATCAATCAATGAGTGCGTAGTAAAGGTAACTATAGAGCCAGCTGTTTCCCTATAGCTGGCTACTCATCTAGCTTCTTTGTTTGGCATTCTGTCAAAAATGAGTATCTTTATTTTTCTGTGAATTTCATCACACATTCATGATTTTGGTGATTTTCTTCAAAATAGTTATTTTTTGTTCGAAAAAATAAAATGCTTTTTTAATTTTTTTATTTATTCGATTTATTTATCTGCAGCTTCATTTCATTACTGTAGTGTGAATATGATTTTCTTAAAATGATAATAGACACTAGCGGTCAGGCCATTCACAGTGTTACATTAATCTTCGTTATGTTTCTCTAATCCTGTGCGACAAAGAACGGGTGTTGCCTTATGGATGTATGGCGGTTATTTTTTTGATTAAGGAGTTCAAATGAATAATATCCTCTCTCATCTTTTAATAAAGCTGGCAGAAAAGGAAGTTGGAGAAAAAGCGCTTAACGCTAAGATTGAATCGTTAGAGATGCTGATCTCTGCTATTGTCTCAACGCTAGATGACGGAAAAATCAATGAGTTAAATAGAAAAATAGAAGGTGTTGTTGCTGATGCTTCACAGCGGAAAGACGAGTGCAATTGCTTAGCCTTCGAACTATTGGCTAAAAACATCAATCGCATCACAACCGTTTCATTACGAGAATAACTTTCTTATATATCAATGGTGGCGACATTAATTGACCGCATATTAATTTCCGTACATCAATTGAGAATTGTTTATATTCAATAATAGAGAGTACTTGTGCTATGCGTGATTTTCCCGAAAAAAATTAAAGGCGCCGACATTGTCTGCGCCTTTCTTGCATTTACAAATTTTACTTTCCGTCAATAGCCCGCTTTTTCCGACGAATAAACTGATAAGCAATAGCCAGAACAATAAACCATAACGGCGTGACAACGAGCGCTTGGCGTGTATCTGGTTGCAATGTTAACAGTACAATAACGAAAGCGAAAAAGGCCAAGCATACCCAGCACATGAAAATCCCCAATGGCATTTTATATGATGACTCTGTATGCAGTTGCGGGCGCTTTTTACGATATGTTAGGTAGGAGCACAGGATGATACTCCAGATGAACATGAATAAAATTGCGGAAACGGTGGTCACGAGTGTAAACACGGTCATCACGTTCGGTATCAGATAGATCAACACCACGCCTGAGAGTAAACAAATACAGGAAAACATCAGCCCAGTGGAGGGGACTGAGCGTTTAGATAGCATACCGAAACTTTTTGGTGCATCACCTTGTTTAGCAAGACCAAAGAGCATACGACTGGTTGAGAATACACCACTATTGGCGGAAGATGCCGCAGATGTCAGTACGACGAAGTTGATCATACTGGCAGCAGCGGGTAAGCCGACAAGGACAAACATTTCCACGAAAGGACTACGATCCGCAGTAATTGCACTCCACGGCGTCACAGACATAATCATGATTAACGCAAAAACATAGAACATGATGATGCGAATTGGGATGGCATTAATCGCGCGGGGCAACACGACTTTCGGATTTTTAGTTTCAGCTGCGGTCGTGCCTACCAGTTCGATGCCAACAAATGCGAATACGGCTATTTGAAACCCGGCAAAGAAACCGCTAATCCCTTTAGGGAACATGCCGCCATCATTCCATAGATTAGTAAAAGAGGCGACATTTCCAGATGGAGAAGAAAACTGAATCATGACCAGCGCTACACCGACCACAATGAGTGCGACGATAGCGACAATTTTTATCATTGCAAACCAGAATTCCATCTCGCCAAACAGTTTCACCGTTGCCAGATTTAGCGTAAGTAATAGCAGAACGCAAAGCAGGGAAGATACCCACTGTGATAAATCAGGGAACCAGAACTGAGAGTAAGCGCTAATGGCTACGACATCGGCAATCCCGGTGACTACCCAACAGAACCAGTAAGTCCAGCCGGTAAAAAAACCAGCCCATGGTCCAAGCAGATCGGCAGCAAAATCACTGAATGATTTATAGTTGAGGTTGGAGAGTAATAATTCTCCCATCGCACGCATGACGAAAAACAGCATGAAACCAATGATCATATAAACGAAAATGATCGAAGGGCCAGCCATGCTGATTGTTTTGCCTGAGCCCATGAATAGCCCAGTGCCGATCGCTCCGCCGATGGCGATGAGTTGAATATGACGATTAGTCAGATTCCGTTGCAGTCCCTCTCCCTGTTCAGGGGCAAGGTCTGCGGATTCTTTTGATTGTTCGACCATTTAAGTACACTTTCCTGTTTCTGTCTGTGATGTGTTTTGAGCTCTTTGGCGGCTCTCGTTTGCGAAAATCGAAGAGAATAAGATAGCGCAACCGCAGTACTTATTACAGCGGATGTCTGAGATAGCCGAGCATAAAGAGGGCAGGTAATGATGCCAGATGCTGCTGTATGTTTTTCGCCCTAGTAATGAAGAAGATATAAAATAATGAGGAGTGTAGATATTAGGTCGTGCAGGTTAACAAAATTGCCTGTCGCTAACAATGCTATTATTGCGGCATAAAAAATTAATATGAAGTGTTTGACAGGCGAGCTAGGGAGGAGAATAATCCCTCCCGTTGGGTCGTTAGCTCAGTTGGTAGAGCAGTTGACTCTTAATCAATTGGTCGCAGGTTCGAACCCTGCACGACCCACCAACAATTTCAATAGGTTACAAATTATTTTTTGATTTGTTATCATTTTTTTTTATTTGTTATCTAATTTATACTCGCCTATTTTTTAATTCCTCCCTTTTATTAACTCTTTTTCTTTCTTTTCTATTTCATTCTATGGCTCTTTTCACTTAATACATTCGATGATTTCTTGTGTGCTTGTTATTCATATAACATATTGTCACTGAGAGAAAATATAACGCAATTGGTGGTACAACCGATAATCACTGTTCCGCTTGGGCAAGATGTGTCTCTTGTGCCCTGAAGAGTTCTGAGAAAGTGCTATGCTTAATGGATGGAATAGACGATAGATCGTATGTGATGTTACGAGTTTGCACTGGGCTGTGTTCACATCCACTGGGGCGGCATTTAGAAGTAGCTGGAGCTTCCTGGTTAGCCATAAGCAAGTTTCTGCTTGATTTCGGAGGTTCATATGGGGTTCGAAAAATTACTGGCTGTCATAGAAAAAAGTCACCAGGACCCAAAATCAGTTATCTCGTTGTCTGAACTTAGCCAGGCAATCCATGAGATAATTTGTACAGAAAGTTCAAAAGAGTACAAGATAAATGCGTGCTTCACCGAACTGCGGGAGTTAGTTGATGAAAGAAAGGCACTCTCTAGGAAACAGTTTTTGGATAAGGCATTGGTGACGGAATTAACACAATATAAAAAGAAAGAAGAGGCGCTGCTTTTGAAACTCATCAGTATTGGAAACAAATAGACGAGAGTCTCTATTTATTAAATTAAAAAGAGTCATGCTAAATATCGCTACACCGCCAGATCAAATTACTGAGATGGCGGTGTAGCAAATAGTGCTATTTTCGGTAGCTTGTTTTGATTTGCTTAATCGTGTTATCAAAAACAGCAGCCTGCTCGGCGTCTTCCAATTGAGCAATATATCTTTCCATATTGATGATCACTTTACCGGCATCTGCCTGGCCGATTGCTTTTAATAACAGCGTAACCATCGCTTTCAGACAAGTAACCTCATGGGCTAGGGTTTCAGCGGATGCGGTAGTAGAAAAATCTACGTTGCTCATGTTTTCTCCTCAACAAGAAAAAGATGTTTTCCTTCGCCTGCTGCGGCGTTACCGCTGACACGACAGGCAAAATCAGATAGTGAGGAGTATAACATAAAGCATATTGTAGATTGATATTATTCGCGGATAACACCGTTTTAGTGACTGTTTTTTATGCATTTAATTAATTATAATAGCGCTTATATTTTGGATGCCATTTCGTGGAAAGGGCTGTAGATGTGTTGCGCTTAATACATACCATATTCACTATGGACGCTTTTCTATAAATATATTATTTGTATAATATCGTCATAGGCGATGGCGTGATGCTTAATCACATGTTGCTTACAATAGTAATTTTTCATTGACATTCAAGATATAAAGCCAATTGCATGCCATTTGGTTTGTTTTCTACACATTTTGTATTATTAACCGGTTTATACTGTGTGGCGTATTTGAAATGTTAAGAGTGTGATCAACATGCGTCTTCAGGCTAGCGATATATTGTTATGATCGGGGATGTGCTTTATTCCTTCTTGGCATATTTTAAAATACTTATTCATATAAGTCAGTGTTCATTATTGTTTGAAACCAACGTAGTATCACCTGCAAGCAACTTTTCATGTAAGTGTTACTCTCTTTTTTGGAGAATTATTCTTTGATTAGCGTTTTTCTTGTTGATGACCATGAACTGGTGCGGGCAGGGATACGACGCATTCTTGACGATATCAAAGGTCTGAAAGTGGTTGGTGAGGCGTGCTGTGGTGAGGATGCTGTCAAATGGTGTCGAAGCAATGATGTTGATGTTGTTTTGATGGACATGAGCATGCCGGGTATCGGTGGACTTGAAGCAACGCGTAAGATCCTACGATTTACGCCAGATATCAAAGTCATTATGCTCACTATTTATACCGAAAACCCATTGCCCGCTAAGGTGATGCAGGCGGGGGCTGCGGGGTATGTTAGTAAAGCGGCTGCCCCTCAGGAAGTGATCTCTGCTATTCGGGCGGTGCATGCAGGTAAGCGGTATATCGCTTCTGATATTGCTCAACAAATGGCATTAAGCCAGTTGGAACCTCAGACGGACGCGCCGCTGGAGTGTTTGTCTGAACGCGAATTACAGATTATGCTAATGATAACGAAGGGACAGAAAGTGACTGAAATCTCAGATCAGCTCAATCTAAGCCCCAAAACAGTGAACAGCTATCGTTACCGTATGTTTAGCAAGCTGAATATCAATGGCGACGTCGAGTTGACGCATCTGGCTATCAAGCATGGGCTTTTTACCGCGGAGACATTGTTAAGTAGTGAGTGAGAGTTTCGATGCTTCGGCATTTTTAAAAACGGTAACGAGCCAGCCTGGTGTCTACCGGATGTATGATGCCGGCAATACGGTCATCTATGTCGGTAAGGCAAAAGACTTAAAAAAACGACTTGCCAGCTATTTTCGCAGTCATGTCGCCAGCCGTAAAACCGAGGCGTTGGTCAAAAGCATCAATCATATTGATGTCACGATTACGCATACAGAAACCGAAGCTTTACTGCTGGAACACAATTACATCAAACTTTATCAGCCGCGTTATAACGTCTTGTTGCGCGACGATAAATCCTATCCCATGATTTTCCTGAGCGGTGATGCTCATCCGCGTCTGACAGTTCATCGTGGCGCCAAGCACGCGAAGGGCGAATACTTTGGCCCGTTTCCTAACGGTAATGCTGTGCGTGAAACGCTACTATTGCTGCAAAAACTGTTCCCGGTGCGTCAGTGTGAAAATAGTGTCTATCGCAACCGTTCTCGACCTTGCCTGCAATACCAAATTGGGCGCTGCCTTGGGCCTTGCGTTAGCGGCTTGGTTAGCGAAGAAGATTATCAGCAGCAGGTAGAGTATGTTCGCCTGTTCTTGTCCGGTAAAGATCAGCAAGTACTGAATCAACTTATCTCCCGGATGGAAGCGGCTAGTCGTGATCTGCGTTTTGAAGATGCCGCACGGATACGCGATCAGATTCAAGCTGTTCGTCGAGTGACGGAGAAACAATTTGTTTCCGGTGACGGTGAAGATTTGGATGTCATCAGCGTCGCTTTCGATGCTGGCATGGCCTGCGTATATGTCCTTTTCATCCGACAGGGGAAGGTACTTGGTAGCCGGAGCTATTTCCCGAAAGTACCTAGCGGTACGGAATTGGGGGAGGTTGTGCAAACTTTTGTCGGGCAATTCTATTTACAAGGGAGCTTAGGTCGAACGCTTCCTGCTGAAATTTTGCTTGATTTCACCTTGCCCGATAAAGATTTGCTGACAGAGTCCCTGACCGCAGTTGCAGGTAGAAAAGTACAAATTCAGACGAAACCTCGCGGCGATCGCGCCCGCTATTTAAAATTAGCGCGGACGAATGCTGCTACGGCGCTGGTCACGAAACTATCTCAGCAATCCACTATTCATCAGCGTTTGGCTGCATTAGCCAACGTCTTGCAGTTGCCAGAAATTCACCGAATGGAGTGTTTTGACATCAGTCATACTATGGGGGAACAAACTGTGGCATCTTGCGTGGTATTTGATGCTAATGGCCCGCTGCGTTCGGAATATCGCCGCTATAATATCAGTGGTATTAAGCCTGGCGATGACTATGCCGCTATGGCGCAAGTCCTCCAACGTCGATATGGTAAAGCGTTAGATGACAGTAAAATACCTGATGTGATTGTAATAGATGGTGGGAAAGGACAACTCGGCCAGGCTCAGGCCGTGTTTGACTCCTTGCAAGTATCGTGGGATAAAAATAAGCCTCTGCTACTTGGCGTTGCGAAAGGCAGCGATCGTAAAGCGGGCCTGGAAACGCTGTTTTTTGAGGCTACAGGTGAGGGTATGGCTTTACCAGCTGATTCCCCTGCGCTGCACGTGATCCAGCATATTCGTGATGATTCGCATGACCATGCGATTGGTGGGCACCGTAAGAAGAGAGCAAAAGTGAAAAATACCAGTACGCTGGAGCTTATTGAAGGTGTCGGCCCTAAACGTCGCCAAACCCTGCTGAAATACATGGGTGGACTACAGCCTTTGATGAATGCCAGTATTGAGGAGATTGCAAATGTTCCAGGAATTTCGCATGCATTAGCAGAAAAGATCTTCCATGCATTGAAACACTAGGGACAATGTAGCAACATACTCCTAGTATCCACTCCAGCCAGATAGTTACCTAAGCGCTATGCAATTTAATATACCGACGTTGCTTACCCTGTTTCGTGTTGCTCTTATTCCGTTCTTCGTGCTGGCGTTTTATCTTCCATTCGTCTGGGCACCATTGCTTTGCTCGTTGATCTTTGTATTTGCTGCCGTGACGGACTGGTTTGATGGTTTCCTTGCTCGCCGCTGGAAGCAAACCACGCGTTTTGGTGCCTTCCTCGATCCTGTTGCGGATAAAGTGATGGTGGCTGTCGCGTTGGTGTTGGTTGCGGAATACTATCACTCTTGGTGGATTACGCTGCCCGCTGCAACGATGATCGCTAGGGAAATCATTATCTCGGCATTACGCGAATGGATGGCTGAAATTGGCAAAAGAAGCAGCGTTGCCGTGTCGTGGATAGGGAAGGTGAAAACCACGGCTCAGATGATGGCGCTTTTTGCTTTGTTATGGCGTCCGGAACGTATTGTGGAAGGCGTTGGTGTTGTGGCGTTGTACATCGCCGCCGTACTGACTTTCTGGTCTATGTTTCAATATTTGAACGCCGCAAGGCACGATCTGCTTGAACCTTGATCGAAGCGCCGTAAAAACCAGCAAACGAACGCAGTTGCTTGATAATTTTATTGACTCATTGCGTCAGGTCAGTAGAATGCACCGCATCAACAGCAACGCTGGTTTGTAAGAAGTTAGAAAAATCAGAAGGTTCTGTGTTGCGGGAATAGCTCAGTTGGTAGAGCACGACCTTGCCAAGGTCGGGGTCGCGAGTTCGAGTCTCGTTTCCCGCTCCAATTTATGATCTGTAGACTGCTACTGAAGTCTGCAAGTCGTTGAAAATAGGACCTTCGGGTCCTTTTTTCGTTCCAGCGAAGTCTACTGGAATCCGTCTACATCCACGCTTTTTTAGTCCATTTTTTAGTCCATAAAAAACGGGTGCGTGGGGTTCCGTATTCTTGCTGGGTCGGAGCGAGCCATGAGTCGAGGATCTAGCCTAACTCTTCAAGTTAGGAGCTGGAACTATGGCACTATCAGACATGGCGGTTCGCCAAGCCAGGGCAACAGGCAAGGCCTATACGCTAGGCGACATCGATGGTCTCTCATTGGCTGTGACCGACATGGGCGGTCGGTCTTGGCACTTCCGCTATTCTTGGGCTGGCAAGCAAAAGCGTATGTCCTTGGGGACTTACCCTGAGGTCGGTTTGCGTGAGGCGCGAACGCTGCGCGATCAGGCTCGTGCCCTGCTTGCCAAGGGCATCAATCCCAAGCTCGATCGTAAGCATAAACGGCAGTTCGTACGATTGGCCGACGAGCACACATTCAAGGCTGTGTTTCTTCAATGGGTTGAGCATCGTAAGCTAGAGCTCAAAGAGGGGCGCAACAGCACCTTGTCGCAAATTCTGCGCATCTTTGAGCGTGATGTGCTGCCAAGCCTGAGTAAGCTATCTATTTACGACGTTCGTCGTGCCGACTTGCTGAACGTGCTCTCCAAGATTGAGCAGCGTGAGGCGTTCACCACCGCAGAGAAAGTACGCTCCTGGCTCAATCAACTGTTCCGCTTTGCGCAGGTGAAAGTCGAAAGACTGGAGAGCAATCCGGCATCTGACTTGGATGTGGTAGCTGTTCCTGCTCCGCCTGTTGTTCACAATCCGTTCCTGCGTTTACCTGAGCTACCCGAACTTCTGCAGAAAGTGCGAGGTTATCGTGGGGCGATTACGACGCAACTCGGAATCCGCTTGTTGTTGCTGACGGGCGTGCGTACTGGTGAGCTACGGTTGGCGACTCCGGAGCAGTTCGATTTGGAACAAGGGCTGTGGATTATTCCTCCGGAAGTGGTCAAGCAACTGCAAACGGATATGCGCAAGAAAGGCAAGCGACCCCAGGATATTCCCTCCTACATCGTACCGTTGTCTATTCAGGCGATTGAGATTGTTCGCTACCTGCTCGAAGAAGTGAGGCCGGCACAACGGTATCTTTTCTCGCACCGCAGCGATTTGAAAAAACGTATCAGCGAGAACACGTTGAACGGTGCCCTCAAGCGTATGGGTTATCAGGATTTGCTCACTGGTCACGGCATCCGTGGCACGATCTCCACGGCACTCAACGAAGTGGGCTACCCCAAAGTTTGGGTGGACGCCCAGTTTTCGCATTGCGATCCCAACCAGGTGAGTGCAGCTTACAACCATGCACTCTACGTCGAGCCCCGGCGTAAGATGATGCAGGACTGGGCGGACCGGTTGGACTTGCTGGAGCAGGGAGAAGTAGAAGCGGCCAGTCAGCATCTGACCATTCGCATTGATGGCGTGCCTGTTCTGGATGAAAGCAATGGGACGGAGGCAATGCTGAAAGATGCGTCACCCGTCGGTGGAATTACGCCTCACCGCTTGTCTGCTGTGCCGGCACGCCCGGTGCCTGAATCTGTCGTTGAAATCCCTATTTCTGACCTGCAGCGTGAACGGATGGAAATGCTTGCAGCTTATGAAGCACCGCACAACTTGCCAGTCGTTCAGTTTGCCAAACTGGCCGGAAAATCCAAGGATCAGATTAATCGGGAAATCAAGGCTGGTAAGTTGTTGACAATCAGCTTTGGGAGCCGTGGGCAGAGGGTGCCTGAGTGGCAGTTGGTGCCGATGAAACTCAAGCTGACACAGGTGATGATGAAGCATCTTTCTCATGCTGAAGGATGGGATGTATATCGCTTATTAACCAGCGTTCATCCTGAACTGGATGATCGTGCAGCTATTGATATTATTACGCCGAATAATATGGACAACGTTGTGCAGGTTTTGCTGCCTCAACAAGCATTCGAGGCTGGCCGAAAAGTGTGAAGAGGTTTGTGGGTTGTTCGGCTAAGCTGTAGCCTTTATAGGCTTGGGTGGAGTATCGATCTGTGAAAATCTCATTTCTCAACTGCGTAAATGCTTTTGGGTTAATAAAAAGCGTCATATATTGAGGGGGGTATTGCTGTTTTTGTAGCTTTTTCCTCTGTCAAAATGAAAAACCAAGAATGCGTAACAATAATATTTTAGCCAATCAGGATTTTTATGTCAGATAATATTGATCAATTTTCAATTTATGCCGCTAAGGTATTTGAGACCTTGTATGACAGCTTTCCTGTTCCGATCGCTGTCAAGCAGCGGGAAGTGATTGCGGATTATTTGAATTTTGATAATTATGAAGAGTTAAAACAGTTGAGGATCAGGCGTGATATTGCTGACATAGTTGATTGCGTAGAGGATGAGGATCTGAAGGCGACGGTCAAGGAAAAGCGTCCCGCTATTGAGGCACGACTTGCTGAACTAGAGCGTGACCAGCGTAATGGTGTAGACCGGCAAGAACGAATTTTCAATGGCACCTTAGATTTTCTGTGCTGGGAAGGCCTCATACGTCACTGTGATAATGGATATCAGCTCACGGCGAAGGGGTTTTCTCATCTGAATAAATCATTCAAAGGTGGAGAGATAGCTGATGAGAATGACAAAAATATCTCTGTTTTGAAAGCGGTGTTTGAAAAGTCGTCAGAAACCTCACTTCAGGTTGCAGTGGGAACCATAGTCAATGTTTTAACCAAGGTTCTGGGTTATAGCTAGCCAGTCAATCAATTTCTTTCGTGGCCTGTTGGTCGCCCACTCCTGACAGGTGGCTGATTATTTCTGCGTTATATTTTAAGGAGATTCCGTGAGCAACGGAGCATCATCATTTTCTAGTCAATTGCTAATTGCCATAATTCCAATATTCTTGGGATCTTTTCTTTTTGCAGGAGTGCTAGAGAGCTACAAGAAAGATCAAGGCCTTCAAAAGGAGCTTATAAAAGATTACTACAGGCCTATGAGAGAATTGCAAGGCTTTTGTTCGACCTCACATAATGAACTTTTTCTAAAATATGGAGATTTAGCAGGTTCTTATCAACTTATGTTTGATGAAATAGTACATATGTTTGAGACTCCTGAATCCAAGTTGGGGCGAGATTATGAAGCTATCCCAATGTCAGTCGTCAAAGCAAATTCTGAGCTAAAAAAGAGGGTCGAAGAGCTTGATGTGGTGGTAAAAAAATGTAGATCTGATTTGTTTCTAAAATATGAGGAGCTTGCCTTGGCTACTGGTTCATACCCAGAGCTTATGAGGTTGGCAGAAAAACGCACAAACGAGATTAATGCCATCTATTCAGAAAGAAAGAAAAAGGCCGAAGAAATTATAAAAGATATAGACCCTAATCAGTTGATGCTATTAATGCGAAGGTTTGTTTCTATTGATATGTCTGATGATATGAGTAAGTCTATGTTTGTCAGTGAAATGAAAAAGATAATTGAACCATTAAAACAATACGATTTAATTATGGCGGAATCTGAACAGTCGATATTTCAAAAGGAGTATGAGTTTTTTCAAAAGCTTCATGAGTTGTTTGCAAAGGAAATTAGTAAAAAACATTCGGGTGGTTTTTTCAGTTGGGTGTTTTGAAATGTAAAAATCAAATCAATTGTGTGTTTTTTTGCGTGGTCCGCAAAAAAGTGGAATCGGTTGTTGAGGTATTAGGCATGGCGAGGTAATCAATCGAAATGAAAACTAAAAAGCGTGAGTGGCATGGTGCCCATCACTCTTGGGGGTATGATCCTAGAGCTTTTCGCTGGTTGGGCGAGATGATTGGCGGAATAAACTTGCTGCCGATCGCAACAGATATGCGTGCTTGGATGCAGCAGCGAGGACATTTATCTCTTATGCCTGCTCAAGAGGCACCGGAAAGAAGTGGGTTCACTAATCCGTATACAAAAAATGGAGTTACTTTGTCACTTATTATGGGGAGGGTTATTAACTATTTTCATAATTATGCGCACGGAGCTGCTGAGCCTAGTCATGATGAAGTAGATTCAGAAATTGAACGGCTGAGAATTTACAATGAAATGATTTTATATTCTGCAAGACTCTGCGAAGTTGCAATTAAACAGCTTCTCTACTGCACACATATACCTGAATCAATATACGGAAGAATGGCGCTGGGCCAATTGCTAGAAGCACCATGCCCAAGCTGTAAACGAGCAAATGATAAAAAACCTCACTTCGTTTCATTGGTTGGAACTTTGGCACATCCATATCATTTGTGTCTAGAGTTCGAGCACTGCGCCATGGATCATATGGATCTCGTTAACAAGTTGAGAAATTCCCAGGTGGCTCACTCGGGAATTCAAGAGTTGAATATCAGAACGTCAGACGTTTCTAGAGTGCAACTGCTGAAAGAGGGAGACGATATACTTAACGGGTTTCTACATATGCTTTCTCACGTTGAGGCTCTTGAGCAAAAGATAATCCGAGATTTAGAAGATAAAGCAAAGGCCATTAATCTTCTTAAGATTAATGGCCTGAAGCCAGAGGATTGTAATTTCAATTTGGTTCCGGGTGAGAAGTTTGTGTTTCATCCAAAGGAATAATGTGCCTGACAGCTCCAATTGGTCGGAAATGTTTTCCGCTGCTGAGGGCGTTAACGTCAGCTAATCGCTCTTTGAAATATATCAGGTTTTCTCGTGTTCTAATACAGATCACGCCTAGATGAATTTTTATTCATATTCAATTTCTGGTTAAAAGAACTCTGCTGTATTTTTAAGCGTCTGGAAATGAATTTTGTCGCTGATTTTATGAGGTGAGGGTATCACCTCTTATTTCTTCATAATAATTAAAATTCTGCAGCGCTTATTTCCCTGGTGTGGAACGCTAGTCAATCAACTATTCCTAGTTTTCCTTTCCAGTTTATTGCCATCATCATCAAAATACCGACTAGGCCAGATTTCGGCGGGCTCCACGCCGAGTGCATTGGCAATCAGTTGTTCGCCTTTCGGCCAGGATCGTGTGAGTGCGTTTGCGAGAGTAGAGGAACTTAGCCCTGCTTGTCGCGACAAAGCAGCCAGTGTGGTCTGCTTTTTGCGAAGGCCTGCGATGATATCGGCGTTGTGCCAGTCCTGCTTGTTCATTGTCATATGAAGTAACCCTGAGTCTTACTGCTGGTGGCGATTCAGACAGGGTTTGCAGTACCGGGCAAGTTACCTAAACCGGCGAGGACATTGTCCTCCCCTGCCTGAACCGCCATAACAGGGGCGTACTCAGGCACACCAGCGTGCGAACGCTGATGGGTAACTCGCTAAGGGGCTGCAAATCCCCGCCAATGGATTTTGCCAAAGGCATAATTAAGATAAGTGAAATTTGCAGCTTTCTCAAATTAAAAAGTTGTTGTGTTGGGGCCTGGCGGCGTGAGCTGTTATGGCAGCATGTCGGGAGAGTAGTAAGTAAAACAGGTGGTGAAGACGCGTTTTTGTGCTGGCAGATGATTTTGCCAGCAAGTGGTTGTTTTTAGAAAGAAACGGGTGTTCGTGCTTTTTTGAACCTTCGGGTGACTTTGTTGCCCGTCTCATCGTAATACCGGCTCGGCCAGATCTCTGCTGGGTCCATGTCCAGCGCTTCTGCAATCAATTTTTCGCCTTTCGGCCAGGGGCGATAAAACGTATTGGCGAGAGTGGAATCACTGAGTCCGGCCTGTCGTGAGAGTGCGGCCAGGCTCATACGTTTCTTGTGAAGTGCGGCGACGATATCCGCCCGGTGCCAGTCCTGTTGCTGCTGCGCCATAACCATAAATAGCTCCATGTTGTGGGTGGCGGTTCAGACAGGGTTTGCACTACCGGACATGTGACCTAAACCGGCGAGGATAAATCCTCCCCTGCCTGAACCGCCATAACAGGGGCGTACTCAGGCACACCAGCGCCTAAACGCTGATGGGACACATGTATAGGGGGTGCAAATCCCCGCCGATGGATTTTGCCAAAGGCCTAAACAAGATAAGTGAAAAATGCGCCGCACTCAAAAACTTTTAAGCACATCATGTTATTGGTTCTAATTACTGGTCGATCGAGAGGCTAATGTTTACACACTATTATTTGAAAGATTGATAGCCATACCCTCTCAAGGAGATGGTGGTCTCAAAAATTAATCAAAATTATCAGAATAACTGCGAAGCTCAGGCCATTTATTGCGCAGCTCACAGAACAATCCGACTGTCTGGGTCAGTTTTACAAAGAATCATCATTGTTTCGGGATGGCCTGAGCAACTTCTTGCTCAAATTTGGCTTAGGGGAAATTTGATTTAAGAAAATAAACAATAAAAACAGCAAGATAAAAATTGGCATGGTTATTGATATGAGTAACGACGAAGCGTTACCTATATCAACAACAAGGAAAGGAGCAAGACTATGCCAACTCCATGCTATATCAGCATCGAAGGAAAAACGCAGGGCAACATCACCGCTGGAGCCTTCACTTCTGATTCTGTCGGCAACATCTATGTGGAAGGCCACGAAGATGAAATGCTGGTACAGGAATTCAAACACGTCGTCACCGTGCCGACCGATCCGCAGTCTGGCCAACCGTCTGGTCAGCGTGTCCACAAGCCGTTCAAGTTCACCGTCGCGCTGAACAAAGCGGTGCCACTGATGTACAACGCCCTGGCCTCCGGTGAAATGCTGCCGACCGTCACGTTGAAGTGGTATCGCACCTCGGTGGAAGGCAAGCAGGAGCACTTCTTCTCTACCGTGCTGACTGACGCCACCATCGTGGATATCGACTGCAAAATGCCACACTGCCAGGACCCGTCCAAGCTCGATTACACCCAACTGATCGAAGTCTCTCTGGCCTACCGCAAAGTCGACTGGGAGCACACTGTGGCCGGAACCTCGGGTTCTGACGACTGGCGCACGCCTGTCGAAGCTTGATGCTGCTCAAACCCGGCCCTGTGCCGGGTTTCCTGCACTGAGTCATGGCTCATGCCATGCCTGAGTGTGGATGACAGCATCAGGAGGACGTGTGGCAAACAGTACAGGATTACAGTTCACGGTAAAGGTCGGTGCATTGCCCGAGAGCACCTTTGCGGTGGTGGATTTTCAGCTCAGCGAGGCACTGAATCAGCCGTTTTCCCTGTCGCTGAATCTGGCCAGCCCGCTGCCGGGTATCGACTTTGGTGCCGTGCTGGATCAGCCGTGTGAACTGCTGGTGTGGTACGAAGGTGAACTCAAGCGCCGTGTCAGCGGCATTATCAGCGCTTTTGCACAGGGCGACACCGGTTTTCGCCGTACTCGCTATCAGGCAGAAGTGCGACCGGCGCTGTGGCGGTTGGGGCTGCGCACCAATGCACGGATCTTTCAGGCACAAAAGCCAGAAGCGATTATTGGCATGTTGCTGGAAGAATCCGGCATCACCGATTACGCCTTTGCGCTGCGTCACGATCACGCGCCCCGTGAATACTGTGTGCAGTACCGGGAAAGTGATTTGGCCTTTGTCGCCCGTTTGGCGGCTGAGGAAGGCCTGTACTTTTTCCATGAGTTTGAAGCCGGTAAGCACCGGGTCGTCTTTGCCGATGATGCCGGGGCGCTTGGCAAAGGCCCTGAGCTGTTCTTCAACCTCGCCACGCAGGGGCTGAGTGAAGGCGAATATGTCAGACGTTTCCGCTATGCCGAAGCGGTCAGCACAGCAGAAGTCGCGCTCAAGGATTACAGCTTCAAAACGCCCGCCTACGGCTTGCTGCACAGCAAGATGAGCGGTGAGTTGGCGAACCAGCGTGAAAGCTATCAACACTTCGACTATCCCGGACGCTTCAAGCAAGATCCGAGTGGCAAGGCCTTTACCGGCTATCGGCTGGATGCATTGCGCGCCGGTGCCATGACGGGATCGGGTGAATCCAATGCCGCGATGCTGATGCCGGGGAGCAGTTTTACCCTCACCGAACACCCCAATCCAACGCTCAATGCGGCCTGGCAACTGGTGGCGATCACCCACAGTGGGCAGCAACCGCAGGCGCTGGAAGAAGAAAGCGGCGGCGAGCCGACGACCTACAGCAACAGCTTCGAGGTGATCAGTGCCAAAAGCACCTGGCGTGCCGATCTGCCATACAAACCGATGGTGGATGGCCCGCAGATTGCCACCGTGGTCGGCCCCGCAGGCGAGGAAATCTACTGCGACGAATACGGGCGCATCAAACTGCAATTCCCGTGGGATCGCTACGGAGCCAGCGACGACCAGAGCTCCTGCTGGGTGCGCGTCAGTCAGGGCTGGGCAGGCGGTCAGTACGGCCTGATAGCCATCCCACGCATCGGCCATGAGGTCATTGTCAGCTTCCTCGAAGGCGACCCCGACCAGCCGATTGTGACAGGCCGCACGTTCCATGCCACCAATCCTTCACCGTATCCACTGCCGGCGAACAAGACACGCACCTCGCTGCGTACGTCAACGCACAAGGGCGCGGGCTTCAATGAACTGCGCTTTGAAGACCAGGCCGGGCAGGAAGAAGTGTTTATCCACGCTCAGAAAGACATGAACACCGTGGTGCTGAATAACCGCAGTACTACCGTGACGGCTGACCATACCGAAAACGTCGGTGGCAATCAGGCAGTGTCGGTCATCAAAGACCAGTCCACTGAAATCCAGGGGCAGCAAACCATTGCCATCTCCGGTAGCCGCAGCACCGTTGTGGGCGACGCCACTGCAACGGAAGACGTTCATGACAGCCTGCAGGTGAAAAACAACATCCTTATCCAATCGAAGCAAGGCGGCATCCTGATCGCCACCGATGGCGGCTTCATTGCGATCAGCAAGGAAGGGGCCATCAATATCAAGGGCACTACCGTCACCGTCAATGGTGACCGCATCGATCTGAACTGAATAACAAAAACAACAAGGACGCGTGAAACATGTATCAGATGAATGAAGGCACACTGGCTATTCCAGCGCAGTGGCGTGATGAGTCCCTGCACGTTTTTGTACTGCCGAATGAAACAGCGAATCTGGTAGTCAACCGCACGCTGACAGAACCTGGTCAGACACCGGAAACGGTTTATGAGAAAACGCTGGAGCAGTTTTCCGCCCACCTCAATGGCTATAAAGAAACACTGACCTGGACGCTGACGCTGGCTGGGGAACCTGCACGAGCGCTGGAGTACACCTGGCAGTCACCGGAAGGCCCGATGCATCAGGTCGTCGTGATGCAGGTGCGTGGCAACCTGCTGCTGACGTTCACCATCACCGCAGCCGATGTGCTCAGTGATGAGAACAAAGCCAGCCTGTTGGCGGTGGTTGAGACCTTCAAAGCATCTAAGCCACCTGCCACACCGGAGGATAAGGCAGGTAGCCATGCGTGAGGAAATTCTTTCCCGCATCGCGCGAGTAGGAGCAATGCATGCGGGTAACCGCCCCACACTGTCACCCACGTTACCTGAACCGGGGCATGGTAAGCCGCCGACCTCACCAGGCAAGGCTATCAAGCACAGTAGCCTGGCGGGGGCATTGCTTGGCGCTCTGGCAGGTGCTGTGGTTGCAGCGGCCGCGTTTGCCGCTGCATCTGCTGTCGTTGCCGGTCTGGTGTTGTTAACCGGGGTAACAGGTGGAGCGGGGCTGGCGCTGGTTGTGGGTGCAGCCAAATTGGCGCTCGGATTCGGGGCCGTATTCGCTTTGGGTGATTTAATCTCCGATGTCAGTAGAAAGACCTCGGCGATGGTGGACAGCATCATGCCGGCATCAGGGGCGGTCAAGGATGGTTCGAAGAAAGTCTTTGCTGAGGGTAATCCGGTCTCCCGCGCGAAAATCGATGCGGTGCTCTGCGATAAACACAATGGCCCACAACTGATTGCTCAGGGCAGCGCCACGGTATTCGTTGAGGGCTACCACGCCGCGAGGGTGGGGGACAAAACCGTATGTGGGGCCACGATCAAGGAAGGGGCATCAACGGTGTTCTTTGGTTCAGGCCAGGAATCGCCACTCAAGGTCGAGGATGAATTCAGTGGCTGGGAGAAAGCGCTGATACTCGCGGTGGAATTCCTGATGCCCCCCAGTCGCGGTCTGTTCCGGGGATTGGGCAAGCTGTTTACCAAAGGGCCGATGGCGGTGCTGCGGGGCATGAAAGCGGGCGCAGCACATGCCCTGGAAGGGCTCCGTAGCGCTGTGGAGTGCGCCAAGAACGGCTTCAAGAACAGCAAAGGACTGGCGCGTGTCACCGAATCTATTCGCGGCTTCCTAAAAGACCCCGTCTATATCGCCAGTGGCGAGGTCATTGAAAAACGCCTCGATCTGGAGCTGGGCCAGACCGTTCCACTGCTGTTCGAGCGCACCTACCGCTCTGGTAGCCCACACTCCGGCTTGCTGGGTCATGGCTGGCACGATAGCTGGAGTGAGGTGGCCACCGTTGGTCGCACCGACCAGGGGGACGTCCATGTGACGCTTACCCTGGCGCAGGGCTACGACATCGACTTCACCTTCGGGATTGGCACAACGGTGGTGTACTGCGCCGAATACCCCGAATTCAAACTGGTCAAACGCCATAATGGCTTTCACCTGTGGCACCGCGACAGCCAGACCTGGCGTGCCTTTACCGTCAAGCAGGGCGACCAACTGCTGCTGTCGTCCATTACCGATAATCACCGTAACCGAATCAACTTTCTTCGCGATCCCAAAGGCTACCTGCGCAAGATCAGACACAGCGATGGCATCGAACTGTTGCTGGTATGGCAAGGGGAGTTTCTGCGTCAGATACAGCGTATCGACACCGGGCAAAAAACGCTGTTGGCGGAATACCGGCAGGATGGACAAGGCCGCTTGGTCGAGGCCGATGCTTCACATGCCTACCACCTGTTCTATGACTACGACAATCACAACCGCCTGACCCGCTGGCATGACAACGACAAGACCTGGGCGCGTTATGAGTATGACCACCAGGGCCGCTGCATTTACACCACCTGTGCCGACGGCTACCTGACTGCTAATTTTGAGTACCTGGCCGACCGCGTGGTGATGACTGACGGGCTGGGGCAGCGCCATGAATACGGCTTCAATGACCTGTACCTGATGGCCTGGGAGACATCCCCGCTTGGCCATGTCACCCATTATGAATACGACGACGTAGGTAACCTGCTGCGGGAAATCTCTCCGGCAGGGCGGGTTGTGGAATTTGCCTATCTGGACAACAGCGGGCTGGTCAGCACCTTTACCGACGGCAGCGGCCACCAGTGGCACTACGACTATGACCATTACGAGCGGCTGACTGGCATCACCGACCCTTTGGGTCGCAGTTGGGCCTGGCAGTACGACAGCAAGGGCAATCCGCTGAGCCTGACCGGGCCGGACGCCAGCGAAGTCCGGTTTGCGTGGAACCGCTACGGCCTGCTGACCGAGGTGAGCGACGAACAGGGGCGGACGCAGGCCAGCCTGTTTTATGACCATAGACAGCGCCTGATGAGTGCCACGGATGCGGAATCCCGCACCCAGCAACTGCGCTATGACCAGCAAGACCGACTCACAAGCTGGACACGGCCGGATGGGGCAACGTATCGCCTTGGTTACCGTCGCGCCAGTTGGAAACTGCCGGAGCAACTGATACGCCCGGACAACAAGCAAGAGCAACGCCAGTACGACAAACATAACAACCTGCTGCACTACACCGACGGTAACGGCTCGGTATGGACACAAAGCTATGGCGCGTTCGACCTGCTGACCTCACGTACCGACGCCGAAGGTCGTACCTGGCAGTACGACTATGACAAAGAAAGCCAGCAACTGATTGGCGTTATCGCACCCGATGGCAACCGCTGGCAGTGGTGGCTGGACGCCGATGCGCGGGTTATCCGTGAGCGGGACATGGCGGGGACGGAAACCCGCTACAGCTATGACGAAGACGGCCACTGCATCAGCATCCGCAATGGCGAAGGAGAAACTCGCCACTTTCTGTATGACGGGCGTGGACTGCTGATTCAGGAAACTGCGCCGGACGACACCCTGCACTACCGCTACGATGCGGCAGGCAGGCTGATTGAAGTGACATCTACCACCAGTCATATCCAGCTTGAATATGACGAGCGTGACCGGGTGGTGCAGGAGCGGAACAGCGGAACGGAAATCCGACGCCAATACCAGGGAGAGTCGCACACCGTGTCCCGCAGCCTGCATTGGGAAGGTGAGGAGGACAGCGCGGCACTGACCAGCACTTTCTGCTACCGCGCGACAGGTGAACTGCGTCAGGTGCAGTTGCCGGATGGCGCGGAGCTGACGCTGGTTCACGATGGTGTGGGTCGAGAGTCTTCCCGCCAGAGCCATGCTGGCTTTATGCAGCACCGTGAATACGACGCCATGGGTTGGCTGACGCGGGAAATGAGCGGCCAGGCGGTGGACGGCCGCCTGCAGCCTGTGCAGACCCGTGAATACCTCTACGACGGCGCAGGCAACCTGACCGGCACCCGACGCAACCGCGAAGCTGCGGGCTATCAACTTGATGCCAGCGGGCGGGTGTTGTCGGTGCTGAGCGGTGGTGCGGGGCGCGCCGTCAACACCGAAGAGCAATATCGCTACACCCGTAGTGGGCTGCCACAGGACGTGACAAGGTTGACCGAATGGCAAGCCGGACGCTTGACCCAACATGACAACACTCACTACCAGTACGACAAGGCCGGAAGGCTGATACGTAAACAGGTAGTGCAGCCTGGCTATCGGCCGCAGGTGTGGCATTACCGCTGGGACAGCCGCAATCAGCTCAGGGTAGTGGATACGCCCAGCGGTGAACGCTGGTTCTATCGCTACGATCCGTTCGGACGGCGTATCGGCAAACGCTGTGACCAAACCCATGAAGATATCCGCTACCTGTGGGACGGCAACCAGATCGCCGAGGTGCGTCATCACCGTGGCAATCAGCTAATCAGCCGCCGTCACTGGGTACATAACGGCTGGGAACTGCTGGTGCAGCAGCGCCAAACTGTGGCGGGGAACTGGGAAACGGATTTTGTGACTAGCGGCCATAATGGTGAACCGCAGGCGGTCTTTAATCCGCAAGGCGAACTTCGCTGGCAGGCTCCGCGCACCAATTTATGGGGCCAGCGCTATACAGATAATACTGAAAGTCTTGATCCGGGGCTGGCATTTGCGGGGCAGTACCGTGACGCTGAAAGTAGCTTATGCTATAACAGGTTCCGCTATTATGATCCGAGTGGTGGCTGTTATATCTCGCCTGACCCTGTGAGTATTCTAGGGGGCGAGAGTAACTATGGCTATGTGCAGAATCCGCTGGATTGGGTTGATCCATTTGGGCTGGCTTCATGTGAACACCTAAATAAAATGGCGAAGGAGGTTCATGATCTTGCTGGGGGGCTGAAAACTCCCGATCCTAGAGCTATTAGGAATTCAACAGTTTCAATTGTTGAAGCTACTATCGATGGGAAAAAGGTTTTATATGCTGCTGGTAGTGGTGGTCGTCTTAATCCAAGACAAGTCGAAGCATTAGAACGATTAGGTGTTGCTAGGGAAAATATTTTCAAAGGCGCTCGAGTGACAAATGATTTTGCAAAGCTGGAGAATCACGCAGAAAGGATAATTTTAAGAAATCTTCCTGATGGTGCAGTTGTTAATAGGTGGGGGATATCGTGGGGTGGTTTGCAAAGAGGGATACCTTGCGATCATTGTGCCCCATTTGTACGGGATGCTGGTGGTTTCTTTTAATTGGTGGTTGATGTTATGAATATTTCTAAGCATATCGAAAATTTGGAGAGGGATATAAAGCTCATCAAACTTTTGAGTAAGGTTAGGTTTGGTGTTTGGTGCATTTGGCCTATTTTAAATGATAGGGGTGTGATTTGTTTTTTGAATAAAGTAAAGAGTCCTAATTATTGCGAGAGCCTTAAGGCTATCCTTGTTGATTTATATCTCGGTAATAGGTGTGAGGATAAAGGAGAGCTTCGTTCCTTTGTGGAGGGCGTTGAGGCATTTGATTGGGATCATGATGGGGTGGCTGAGAGTGAGGAGTGTGCTTCACAAGGGGCAATGGATTTATTAGGGGGGATTTCGTCTTTAATTAATGGTTGCATAGAAGGGCGTGATGATTACTTTGCAAATTGCGCAGAGGTCGCAATAAATAGGCTTTACTACTTGGTCGACTTTGAAATTCTGCCTGAATACCTCCTTGATAAAGAGGCTGATAACCAAGTTGTAGCCATGAATAGTCTTTTGAATGATGGAGAGGATGCGCTGTCATTAGATGATAGAGATGTGTGGGGAGGGTATGGTCTATAGGACCCATTCTCTGGGGCGGCGACCAGATAGCTAAAACGGTCAGCTGCAACCGGTGCAGACCCGCGAATACCTCTATGACGGTGCAGGCAACCTGATCGGCACCCGACGCAATCGCGAGGCGGCAGGTTACAAGCTCGATGCCAGCGGGCGGGTGCTGTTGGTGTTGAGTGGCGGTGCAGGGCGTGGCGTCAACACCGAAGAAGAATGCCGTTATACCCGCAGCGGCCTGCCGCAGGATGCGACCCGGCTGACCGACTGGCAGGCCGGACAACTGACCCAGCAGGACAACACCTACTACCAGTACGACAAGGCCGGGCTGCTGAGACGCAAGCAGTTGGTACAGCCGGGCTACCTGCCGCAGGTGTGACATTACCGGTGGGACAGCCGTAACCAGCTCAGGGTGGTGGACACGCCGACCGGAGAGCGCTGGTTTTACCGCTATGACCTGTTCGGGCGACGTATCGGCAAACGCTGCGACCAGAGCCGTGAAGATATCCGCTACCTGTGGGACGGTGACCAGATAGCCGAGGTACGCCATCACCGCGATGGTGAACTTACCTCACTCTGTCGCCGGGCTGATTTTCCATTATCAGATAAACTAACTGAAATTAATATGTGAGGAACCAGAAATGCCGATACCGATTTTGGATGGTTGGATCACTATCATATCTTTGTTTTTATCTTTATTGGCTGTTAGCATATCGCTTGTGTCATTTGTATTCACTCGAAGAAGTTGGTTTCAGTCAAATCGACCCATCGTGTCGGCGGCAGTCGAGACTCATGCTGGTGGTAATGAATTAATTGCCTACAATTTGGTGCTAAGTAACACAGGAAATCGACCTGCTACGAATGTTCGTATTCGTGTGAAAGAAAGTGATATTGATGCGTGTTTGTCCGAATGGGTTAAAGAGCATAAAACTACGAATTCTATATATTCTGACGTGATGAGGTGTTTCTCGGATGACGGCGAGATTCCATTGCTGTTGAACGGAAAAAGTATGGTTAATTCATTTGGTTATACTTGCGCTGATGAACAAAAATTTTGGCTCTATGGAGTCAGTCTGACTGTAGAAATCAAATATTGTGATTTGGATGGACGAAAGTATAAGTCAAACCAAACAATTAGAATTAAAGACTCGGAAGGTTTTGCTGGCGGAATTTGGCAGTCATCAGCTAATTAATATTAAAAACTTGATCAAGCTCACGCCATGTTTGCTGCTCTCCGCAGTGAGCATTATTTTTTATGTCATCTGTAATCTGTCTGAAATACTGATTATGCTGTTTTAAATAAATTTATCCCACTGTTCCAGCTTGTCTCTGAGGTATGGATTGTCGATGGTTTTTATGTTCGTAAGGTCGTTAATTATTAAGTGTCAAAATAATAATGATGGTGTTGGTTGTTTTTCAATTTTTGGTGAGTAGATTTTATTGATGGAAAGTGTTCCTGTGTTTCATGGGCGGCGATGCTTGGCGGTTTGCAAGTAAAATAAAATCAATTCGCTCGGGTGGATAAATTATTTTATAAACGTAAAGGAATAAAAAATACGGCAAGGAGATGGCGGTGTCTGAATGCAAAGAATTGCCGAAAGAGGAACAGAGGAGAAAAAGCGGTAAAGAGTCGGGGCAGATATCCCGGCTTGATCTGGCATTGACGCTGACTGCCCAGAATACTGAGGCTGAGGTGTGTGACTGGCTTTTGTCTATGGTGGCATCTTACTGGCGACCCCAGGGAGCAATACTTGGGTTGGTTGATAGCAGCGGCAGGCAACTCTTGTGCCAAGGCCAGGCGACAGGCGAGTCCGTTGTGATGACGCTTGATGTGGATGATTTCAGCCACCCATTGGCCTATGCCCTGCATGAGAACAAGGCACATGTCTGGCCATCGTTGAATGGTGGTGCGGGTATTGAGCATCTGGCCTTTCAGCAGATGCTGTCGGAGCTGGGATCAGCGTGTGGGCTGTATGCCATACCGGTGTTATCGGATAGCGGCACTGTGCTGGGAATACTGGCGCTGCTGGATACACCTGAGCGGTTACAACACTGGGACGATAGTGGAGAAGGCAAAAAGCTGGTTCAGATATTCTGCAACCAGATGGTACTTTTGCGCCAGCGGTCGGGAGGACAGCATCAGCGGTCAATGCTCAGCGCTTCTGTTAAACGCGCTCGGGACGAGGCGTGTCAGCAGGCTCTGATAAAACGCATACAGGATGCGTTGATCGGTCAGTCGTCATATATGAGGGCGCTGCAACAGAAGATCGGACAAGCGGCTAGGCATTCTTTATCAGTATTGATTCTGGGTGAAACGGGTACAGGCAAGGATGTGGTAGCCAGCCTGCTGCACCAATGTTCCGTCAGGGGCGATAGGCCTTTTGTGGCGATTAACTGTGCCGCGATCCCTGAGAATCTGATCGAAAGCGAGTTGTTCGGCTACCAGAAAGGGGCGTTTTCTGATGCCCTGAGCGACAAGGTTGGTCTGGTGGCGCAGGCTCATGGTGGCACGCTGTTTCTGGATGAAGTTGGGGATATGCCGCTTGCCATGCAGGCCAAGTTATTGCGGGTGTTGGAGACCCGGTGTTTTCGTCCTCTTGGCGCAGCGCAGGAAGTGCATTCGGATTTCCGACTGATTGCCGCCACACATCATTCGTTGAAAAAGCGCATAGCAGATGGTGCATTCCGCCAGGATCTGTACCACCGACTGTGCCAGTGCGTATTGCATGTAGCGCCACTGCGCGAACGTGCAGAGGATATCCCGCTGTTGTGCCGCTACTTTATCGCGCAGTGCTGTGAGCGGGAGCAGAAAGCAGCAGCGACGCTAGAGCCGTCATTCTTGCGTCAACTAATGCAGTACGCCTTTCCTGGCAACGTGCGGGAATTGCGCAGCCTGCTGGAGGTTGCTTGCGTTCACACCTTATCCGGTCAGTCGGTCACCATACAGGCATTGCCACCCGAGGCGCAGAAACGGCTGGCAAGTGAACGGATGCAGGGGGAGGATTTTCAGCACATAGCTGATTTGCGCCTCGCCGTACGTATACGGGAGGCTGCCATCCTGCAAGCGAGGCTACGGCAGTTCGGTGGCGACCGTCAGGCGGCCGCAGACAGTCTGAATATACCCAAGCGTACGTTTAATCGTAAATGTCTCAGACAGGGGATCAGATATTGACGGTATTGTGCCAATGCGTTTTGAGAACGGGCATATGTGTAGTGTTGCACCGGATTGCATGATTAAGCTGGCTTGTTCTCCAGAAGCGTTAAGTATGGGTTATTGGGCGGTTGCTCCGCGAAGACGCTCGACGGCTCTGTGAGTAAGTAACCGTGCAACCGCCGAGTTTTTCTTGGCCCTGTCACCTGGCATGTCCAGATGTTCAATCCGTTGGACTGCTTGCGATGCACTTGGTGCTTCTCGAAGCGCTTTTGAACCCACTGCCAATCCTGTAATCCCTCCTGTTTTGCCATGGTGGCAATTGTTGGGTGCTCCTGCGCATAGCGTTGAAAAATCCCCGGACTGACAAGATAGACCGTGTCGTTCACAGTATGCACCATTGCTTTGGCATCGTTGATGATGAGCTTGCGTGATTGAACACCTTCCCTCAGCCAGACCATGAAGTGTTCGCTCGAAAGCGGTTTGGCAGGCTCGGGTTGTGATGATGTATCCGAGGCCTGTGGCGACATGGGCTCATCCGTGTCATCAGGTGGCGAGGATGCGGTGTGTGCAGCGCTTGACGCACTGGAAGACGGTGCAGTGTTGGGCGCTTCGGCTGGCATCAGCATTGCGAGCATGTCTTCCATGACATCGTGTGGCGCAGCGGGGGATGGTGCTGTTGCAAGAACGGGTATGGGGTGAGCAGGAGAGGTCGATACGGCGGGTTCAGGTGCGGGAGGCATCGCGTCGCTGCTATCGGGGGAACTGGTGTCGATCGCTACCGTTCCTGTGAAAGGATCTGGACGCTCGGACGCTTCCCAGATCAATGCCGGAGAGAGCTTCAACAGCGTGAAACTGTGTGACCAGCCGGATGCACTGCTGATGGTGGCTTTCCAGATGGCCTTGCCATCCTGGGTTGGCTGCAGCACGCCATGCTCCTGCAACACGTTGAACACAGCCGTGTTATTGGATGGAATGCCTTCGATCCCCTGTGCCAGTAGATGGGCGCGTAGTTTGTCAGAGACGGTCTTGCTGACCAGCCAAAGCGTATCCTCGGTCAGCCATCCATCCGAAGCCTGGGGCTGGTTGATTTTCAGTTCTTCTTTGAGCAGGTAACGCAATCCGTCGAGTAGCTTGCGCTGTAGCGCCTGCTTGGGGGCTGCCAGGATTACGCGGTTGGGATTTCCGCCCAGTTCCTGAGCAACCGAAGCGCGATCGGCCTGGATGACGAGTTCGCCCAGCATGCCGGCGTGTTCGTATTGGCCTGCAAGCACATACAGCAGCGAAGTCCAGAGGGCAGGGTAGCTGCTGAGCCAGTCGAGGATGTGGTTATCGAGTATTTGCCGGTAGAGCAAGCCTGTGGCGGCTCCGTGCAGGCGGTATTCACGGTCATCCCGGTAGCGAAAGCGGTAGGGCTGTTTCAGCGGCCCATGCCAGGGGTGCCAGAGGCCGCCATCCTCGTGCTCGATGTGCAGATCAACGGCAATCTTGCCGATATCGTGGAGCAGGGCAGCATAAGCGATGGCCGCAGTCCAGGCTTCTGATTGAGCGGCTTGATCTTCCGGAGGTGCGCCTGCTGGCAGCAGGTGGGACTGTCGTAGTTTCAATGCAAAGGCGACGATTTCAAGTCCGTGATCGAGCATGCCGCCATGGTAAGCATGATGATGCGTTTCAGAGGCGGGAAACAACTGTACCAGCTCTGCGTAGCGCTCCAGAGGCCTGCGGTAAAGTGTGGTGAATTGCTTGCGAGAGAGTGAGGTGCGTTGCCAGATATGTTCCAGTAGCTTTTGCCGACGAGGCGTGTTCAGCAAGGACGCAGCGGGTTCTGGCTGGATCAGTCCTTTTTCTGGCATGACAGGATCTGGCTGTGGTGGCGTGGGCTTTTTTCGCTGGAACAGAGTAAACATTGTGATGCCTCAGGTGCGGGGTAAACGGGCCTTTTCCTTTTCTGGGTAGGGCCTTTCCCCTTGACCCCATTCCATTGCCTTTTATGGGTTTTACCCTTGTTGGTGCCTTTTGATATAGCGTTGTTTGCCAGTGCCATCGAGTATCAATGAGGCAGGGGGGAGTTCTTTTTGTGTTGGGAATGGATAATGGTATGAAGGATTGATATTGCAGGTGAAAATATCATTATGTAATTCTTTCGGCCTGCAGAGGTAGCGTAACTTTCTTCAGGCGAATAACGATTTGGTAGAGTTGGCTGGAAGTAAAAATGAAGAACGACATTGAACGCGATATCAGCAGTATCAGGCAGGAGTTGACGGGTTCAGAATTAGATCTGTCACGGCAAACAAATCGCTCCTTGAAATATTATGTGCGGGGTATTTATAACGATTTAGTGAAATGGAAGTTTACACGCCAATGTGAACAAGAAAAATCACAGCAAAATCTTGAAGTGGCGCTTGGTGTAATTGGTTTCATTGGAGTAATGCTGGCGATTTTCCGCTCAGCGGGAAGTGATATCGATTGGGTTCGAGAACATACCCTGTCATTCCGGTTATGGGGCGTTGCCTTGTGCGCCATTTTTGTTGGTGTATCTCTGGAACGGTTGTCTCTGGTGAGTTCTCTGTGGCGTTTTACTGTCACGAAGGTGTTGCTATCAATTGTACTGTCGGGGCTGGTGATCTATGCACGTGGTCAGGCAGGTATCTATGTCAATGATGTGTTTCATGTTGATGCGTCGGCTTTACCTATTACCCTGTTGTTTACAACCGGCCTTATGGTATTCAAATTGCTTTTGCCGTTTATAATTGTTGCGGCTATAGCTATGTTTTTGTTTAATTTTTTACTTCTGGGGGCTTGGGTCAAAAATAAGTTTAATGGCGGAGATTCAGATTTGCCATTTCTTTACCCCGCTCTTTGCGTGTTTGTTTCATCCGTCCTTCTTTATCATGGATGGTTATGGTCCAGTGCTCAATTAAGCGATAATCGGGTATCTGAAAAAGTCTATCTGTTGGCTCATGCGCTGGATTTTAATAAATCGCATCAATGTGCCAATATTCCAGTGGATCGGCCAGTGGTTTTTCTTGGGAATGCTCAGGACGCAGTACTGGTGGCTCCATATCAACTGGAAGACTTTGACTTTGCCACGTTCTTTGAGGCCTCGGTAAATGTTCCCCAGCAATTTATGCGGATGCGATGTGAATATAAGCCGGCACAAACGTTTCCAGAAGGGTGGTGATTGGTACACACTTTGTTCCCGATTAGTTTATGTGCTGTTCAGAGCAATAAGCGGGATAGGCGATCTTCGACAGTTGGATATTTGATGTATGGTATTTCTGCTCTAAGATAAGTAGATAAGGCGATTTCCGTAACAACATCGTGTATCAATCGCTGTAAGGTGGACTTCCGGTACAAGCGGGTAACGCAGGTATATGATGACCATGAATAGCACGAGCCATAACAGTATTGCAGAACGCTTTGGCCGTTGGCTCGGCAGAGGCTGGCGTGGCTATGTGCGTTGTGAGCAACAGATATCGAGTTGGTTTGTCGATCAGGGGATGCCCGTTAAGGTAGCGTTTGCCCTGTTGTGGATTGCCAAACTGGCTCTTCTGGGACTATTGCTTTATGTGGCGTTCTGGTTGGCCCTTTTGCTGATAGGTCTCTTGCTTGTTGCACAGAGCCGTGGCAACAGAGAGCATGACGATTTGCAGCCAAGCATGGAGTTACGTCATGGTGAGGCTGGATTTGGGTTGTACTCATCGGATGGTCATCGAATTGATCCCCATGACCCCAATGATCCGTACGATGATTGATGGCCGTCCGTAAAAGCTTTGAGCCATCAGTGCATCGCTTTGTTTACGCCTGATGCTGTGCTGTCTTTTGCATCTTTACTGCCGGTTCCTAGATTCTGTGCAATTGCCCCCGCCTTTACACCAGCCCATCCCAAAGCTGCAATCCAGAAAGTTGGAAGAACCAGAAACATGGTTCCCATGACGAAGTTCAGCAACATGTCGCCGAAGGTATTGTTCATGCCCATAAGCGGATCAACATTGTTGTGTGGCCGATTCCAGCCCCATCCCCAACCGTAAAGCGCATCGAGGATCGTACTGTCGATCCAGCGAGCAAGCTGGAACCAGAAATCCACAAAGAACAGCGCAAACTGCACGATGCTGAGCGTGACAACGGTCTTCAGGTCGTAGGTGCCTACCAGGAGCACCAGAGGGATACAGATCACCAGTGCCATCTTCATTAGTGCAAGCACCATCGGCAGTGCCTGGCGCACGACGTCCAATGCCGGGAATGCGGCGATCCCTCCAATGGTCATGCCAATGTCGCCTGCAGCACGTGTGACGATATTCGGTAAGGTTTTGTCGATTTGGCCGCCATAATCGGTGTAGACACTGCCTTGGTTGAGTTTCTGCTGACGGGGGGACGCAAGCGCCCTGATGACTGAGTCATCCACCTCTGCACGGCTGATGAATCCAGCCCAGTTGGCGATGCGGCTGAGTAGGCTGGGGTCGACCTGTGCCAGCAGGCGCGCACGCAAGCCGTTGCCACCATCGCTCCACCACTGGCGGCAGCTCGGATAGCCAGCCCCGCTTGGCACCTGAGCCAGGCCAGCGTCACGGTTGCTGTCGTAGGCCCAGCCCTCACGTGGTGTCTTGGCGCGGTAGGTGTCGTAGAAGCCTCCGGTGCTGACAAAATAGGTCGAGCCGATCCAGGTCACGTCGTGCATTTGTGCTTCATCAAGATCAGGACGATTCATGAACAGTTTGGCACGTGCAGGGCCGTAGCAGTCGTGGGTAAAGTCCGCGACTTCCTGAGCCAGCAGGGGATCGTCAATACGGGTGGCATTGATCTCCATCCGCATTTGTCGCAGGTCGGTGCCGCATGGGATAGCCGCCACCGAGGCTCCAGTGAGCGCGCGTGAGAGCGCATGCATGAAGGCCCACCATACTGGCACTTTTGCACTCTGGTTGTTGAGGGTGCTGAAGGATTGTGACCAGCCTGTGTCTTCGGGCTGTGGCACGCTGATCTGGCACTGTGCCGAACGCGCCTGATCGTACCTGATCGTGTTGAGGTCAACATCAATGAACGGAATACCGGCGAACATCACCACCACGATTGCTACCCATACCCGGTTTTCAATGCGCATTGAAGACAGGACGCCCTTGTTGCCTTCGTCAGCACCCTCGGTACGGGATCTCAACCATTCGTCGATGATGATGGCCACGAAGGGGAGGACGAACACACCGCTGGAAACCAATACCGCCCAGATACCGTTGTGGACGACCCAACTCACCAGGGTCAGGTAATACTCCAGATAATCGGTGGTGAAAAGCGTCATGGTCATCTACCTCTATGCGTTCTGCACCAACAGGCTGAACTCCAGCACCAGCAATGCCGCTATACCGGAAACTTCGGCACGAATGAGCCTGCGCCGGGCATCGGGGCTGGTATCGCGCAGGAGCAGGCGGCGGCGCATCCACAACCAGCCATAAACGGTGGCACCGTACAGGCACACTCGCCACAACAGGAAATAGCTGGCAGCATCGGCCAGCCAGTGTTCCCATCCAGCAATGCTGCCAGCGAAGTAGATGCCCAGGACGTTGGCTGTGACGGTGATGACCAGCAATAGCACCGTCCACAGGAGGACTCTGGCGGTACGCCAACGGAGCAGGCGGTGTGAACGCAGCCAGGCAAGACTCATGGCGTGCCTCCGGGGCTGGGACGCTGCAACTGGTCAAGACGGTTGGGTACGGGATCACCTTCATAAATGCCACGTGAGCCGGCTGCACGTGCGCTGTGGCGCTGGATGATGGCCATCGGCGAGTTGTTGGCAAGTTCGCGGCGCAGTTCAAGCTCGGTTTTGAGATTGAGGATCTCGCGGTCAAGCGTGTTGCTTTCCTGATCGACGGCGGCGACTGCCAATTGGTTGGCGGCGACGTTTGGCTCTTTCCTGCCGGTCAGTAGCGTACGTTGCAGCAGCAGGGCTTTTTCCAGTACCGATGCCAGCGCGGCTTCGGAGGCCAGGCGTCGGGCCAGAATGTCTTGGTCAGGTTCGTCACGCAGTGCCTCGATGACGCTGCGGGTGATCGGTAGTGAGGCACTGCCTGCTTCGCGAAGGTTCTCGAACGTGGTATTGCGGGTTCCGTTGACTAGCGCCTGCAGGGCTTCCAGCTTGGTGTCGTATTCGTCCTGGATGACTGGGGTCAGCCCGACGCCTGGTACGGTCTCGGTCTTGGTGCAGCCTTCGCAGGTACGCTGTTCCTGCTCGCCTAGCACGCGGGTGGCAAAGTCGATGGCCTGCTGTGGTGAGGCCCAGGTCTGGCAGGACAGACTTTGGCAATTTGCTGTGTCGATGGATGAGGTGTCTGCCACATTGCGACCATTGACCAGGTTGTAACCTGCACGGGTGACATCGCTGACGACCTTGATTGACCGCTGACCGGCTCCACCGGCATTGCTGCCACCGACCCACGGCACCCCGTCGTTACCGCGGTTTTTTTCAGCCTGTTCAATAGCCGAGACGGCATCGGTGCTGGAGACCGCCTGACGTAGCGCCATGCCTTGGGCAATCTGGTTCCAGCCGAGCTGGCCACCTGCGGTGTCTGCCATGCGCTCAGCCATCGCCTGGCAGGAGAGTTTGGAGCGGTCAAAGTCGAGTCGAGCCTGCAGAACGCCATTGGTCAGCAGGTTGTAGAGCCCCGGGTCGGCCCGCTGGATGATGAGCGCGGGCAATGAGGCGACCGCGCTGGTGGCGTTCTGGATCACGTTGCTCATGATGTTCTGGAAGCCGTTGGTCAGCCCGTTGAGCTGATTCTGGATTGTGGTACTGATGTTCATGTCGCCGCAGATCAGGTTGCTGTTCCAACCCACACCGACACCAATCGAGCGCATGCCGGCCGCACCGCTCATCGACACGGCGTTACCGCCGCCGATGGAGTACATCACCTCATCGCCAATGACGGCACCGCTGTTCTGGAAGCCTCCGTTCTGTGCCTGCGCCAGTCCACAGTTCAGAGCCAGTACGGCAACCAATAGTGCGGGTTGCCGCAGGCGTGGCGCAGGAATGGAAAACGCTTTCGGGTCGAGCCGTTTCATCATCATGTCCTCAGTTGAAGTCCACACTGCCAAGAAAGGTCTGTCCGCGTCGTTGGCAGCAGCTATAGGGTCGCCAGAGTGCCCAGGCGTAATCGCCTTGCTGTGCCTGAACCAGGGGTTCTTTATGCGGGAAGACCGCGCAGGAGGCAGACAGGCGAGGGGCCAGTTCTTGCCATTTGCCGGTCGAGGCATCGCTTTCCATCAGTGCGCCTGCAGGCCAATAACCGTCGCGTGCGTTGGCGAGCAGGGGGTGGTACACGTGCAGTTGTCCTCGGCGGGTCACGATATCGCCTGCCCGTTGGGCGACCACGGCGCTGGCCTTGTAGCTGTCCACTTGATGCAGGAAACCGCCACGTGGATAGACGTTGCCCCACAGGTTCAGTGTGGTGCGTGCACCGATCTCGCGCATACCGGGGATCAGCGCCTCGGGATACACCGCTTCGGGAATGTTGTAGCGCCACGCGATGGTATCGAGTGTGCTCAGCAGGTACGGCATGAAGGCGGTGCCGGCACGGTCGCAGATGTAGCCTGATGACGAGGCAAACTGGCTGAATGCCTGGCCGCCAGGGTGGCCGATCACGTCTGCGTTACGGAAACTGGAGAGATTGTTCTCGTTGCCATGGTTGCTGGTGCCGTCACCACCGCTCTGCGCCGTGGTGTTGGGCATACTCATGGCGCGCACTTCAACCCACGGGTTGTCGCCCGTGTTGCTATAGCTCGATACCACGGCGTCGGGAACGTAGTGCCTGACTTTGACGGAGGTGCGTACCGAACAGCCGAACTTGGTGCAAAGCAGCCAGTAGCAGATGCCGGTGACCCGGTATTCCAGGCAATCCGGGGATAGCGATGAGGCGACGATGGTGGCGGTATTGAGGGCGAACGACGAACTGGCAGCCGTAAGCAAAACGGTGGCAATATTGGTGCGCAGGTGGCGTGAGCGTTTCATGGCTGAGTTCTCCTGTGCGTGTTGATGAGTTCAACCGCTCTGGCGATGTCGGGTTCGCCATAAACCACATACCGTTGATCAACGATAACGGCGGGCAGGGTGGTGATGCCCAGACTCCAGGCATCGACAACGTCCTGATAGGCTTCGTTGATGCGTTGCTGCAGGGCTGTGCCGCCTTCTCTCAGGCGTTGTTGCACGATGATGGCGGCGCGGGCGGGGTCTTGGGGGAGGTTGGCGGCCAGTTCGGCTTCGATGCGTTGAGCGGCGTCCAACTCAATGACCCGCACAGACGGGTGTTCGACCTGCACTGGATGGCGTCGATCAGTAACGACGATGATGTCAGCGGCGAAGGCGTCGGTAGCGAACAGCAACGCGTACAACCAGGCGGTGATGGTGAGTGGCCTCAGCCTGGGCAAAAGGAATTGAAGGAGATACGTCAGCATGTCGAGCCACCATGTAGTTGCTAATGGTGGTAGTCCACTGCAAACCCGAGTGGGGCACGACAAACAAAAGGAAGCTGACGGTCACCGTATTGATGAGAGGCGTGAGTCGACTACTCTTTCAAGTTGCGCTCGCGTGTATATCCCTAACGGGAGCAGGTCAAATTTCTGACTTCAACCCAGTGCGTGTCCATATGGTAGGGGGGTGATGCCACGCGCATGGTCAATCGTTTCGGCCACTTTGAGTGCGGCATCCAACTCGCCAATGCCGAACTGCTGCATCAGTTGGTAGCGTTCGGCTTTTTCCTCGGGCTCGGTCTGCGCCAGGGCGAGATAGAGGCTGGGCGGTACGGCACGGAAGAGCACTTCCAGGTTCTTGGAGAGGATGACGCCTTCGGTGAACTTGCCAGACTCTTTGCGTGCGGACAGCATCAGCGCCTTCTGCGCGGGTGTCAGCTCTCTGAACCTGGCGATTTTTTCCACCTCGTCGGGCGGCATCGACAGGCAAATCCACCATTCGATCATGTTGAGCATGGGTTCTGCCGCCTTCGGCAGGTCGTCGATGTTCTGTGTCGCGAGCCAAAACCACGCACCCAGTTTGCGCCACATTTTCGTGACCTTCACGACGTAGGGTGAGAGCAAGGGGTTTTTGGTGATGATATGGCCTTCGTCCGTCACGTTGAGGATGGGGCGGCCCAGGAACTGGTCGCGCTCGGCGATGTTGTTGACGGTGTTGATAAGCGAGATGTAGGCGATCGACAGTTGTGCGTTGTAGCCTTCGCGTGCATAGGTTGCCAGGTCGACCAGGGTGATGTCGGCCTCGGGCCAGGGCGTTCCGTCACTGTTGAACATTTCTCCATCGCTGCCCTGGCAGAACATATCCATCGCGTCGGCCATCTCCAGCAGGCGAGCGCGCCGGATTTCCGGCAGCGTGGTGTCATGACCCCGCTCACGCAGCGCATCGCGCACATCGCGGGTCAGCACGGTACGGTTGGCAGTGACGCAGCGCTGAGCGGCGTCCAGAATGCATTGGCGGATCAACGAGCGGTCAGCCCGGGTCATGCGGGCTTCTTCCTTGTCTTCTCCTCCCGTGATCATCAGGCGTGCCGTGATCTCCAGTTCGCCCAGCACATCGCGCTGTTCGTCGGCTTCGGCTTCCTTGCTCTGCTGCTCATCATCCAGTTCATCGGCATCGAGTGTCTGTACATCGCTGGGTGTTTCGATGAGTCTGCGGGCATCGGCGAACGGCGCAAGGCTCACACCAGCTCCGGGGGCGAGCTTGACCCGGTTGACGGTCAGTCCCAAGCGCCGGGCGAACTCGCAGAACAGACCGAAGGAGTTGCCGGCCTCCACAATGAAGATCCGTGGACGATAGATGGCGGTGACTTGATTGAGCAGGTTGTTGAGGGTGGCGCTCTTGCCTGAACCTGTGGGGCCGAACAGGAAAAGGTGCGCGTTCATCTGCCGATCCAGGCGGTTGAAGGGGTCGAACGTGATCAGGCCGCCTCCACGATTGAAGACGGTGATGCCTGGATGGCCTGTACCCTGGCTACGTCCCCAGGTTGGCGAGAGGTTGGCCACATGCTGGGCGAACATCAGTTGCGTGTACCACTGTTTGCGGTCTTGGGCCGGGTTGTACATGCACGGCAGCCAGCGCAGATAGGTGTTGAGCGGGGCGACTTCGTCCTCTTCGCGCACCGGCTGCAGGCCTGCGCCCAGCATCACGTTTGCCAGTTGAAGGCCCCGACTGTCGAGTTCCGTTTCATTCCGGCCACGCAAATAGAATGCCAGGCTGGCGCGGTACAGCTTGTGAGAGCTGCCGATCAGCGAGCGTGCTTCTTGCACGTCTGCCAGGGTTTGTTCGGACGCCAGCGTCTCGCCAACGGCTTTCTTTGCCAGATGATTCAGATGTGCTTCGAGTACATCCTGCGGTGTGGCAACCAGTGTCAGGCACATCGTCGTGTCTTCCGGCATCTGGTCGAACAGGGTGTTGATGGCATCGCCCTTGCGATTCTCGCCCGTCATGTGACCCACGTTGGGTGGTGTGCGCAGGCGGTCGGTCATCATCACCCGATGCGGCATCCCATCAAAGTGCCACACGCCCCGGGCCGCATCTGAGCGTGGCTGGCCGAAGAACAGTCTCTGACTGAAATCTCGCCCGGAGGCCAGCTCGATTTCATCGGCGTCGTGAGTGTCCGGGTAGGCGGTTAACTGGTAGAAACGTTCGCGGTCTTCGGCGCTGGGTCCCAGCAGCGTGGGCTGTGGGTTGAACCAGCGCAGCAGCCAGTCTTGGATGTGCGACGCGTTCAGGCGCTGGGTGCGGATGCCGACGTTGGCCAGACCACCGCTCAGGCGATCACAAACCACATTCAAAGCCTGCTCGGGCGTCTGGCCGCGTCGGGCTGTGCTGCCAGTGGTGCGGCGATAGACCACCATGCGTACCCGGCGTGTTTGTCCGCGCCAGGGCAGTCGCGTGACTGTGGCATCCTCGAACAGGCCTCCCGGTTTTGCTACTGCGCGCAGGTGATGGGCCATTGAATGCAGATAGAACTCGGTAAAGCGTGAGTGCTGCGCACGTGACTGGATGTAGCCATGCAGGGTCTGCAGATACGAGTCAAAGTTGGTCTCGTCCTGAGCGTAGAGTTGCAGTACCCAGGGGTTGTCGTCGAGCTCGTCGAAGCTGTCCTGCAGCGCGTTCTCCAGCGCATCCCGTGCCTGAGCCAGCCAGGCTGGCTCGCGGCCTTCGGTGCCCAGCGGGGTCAGTTCGAAGAATGCGGCAACCGAGATACCATCTTCCAGCAGCATACTTTGCGATTCGGGCAGGTATTCGACCCAGGGCAGCAACGCGACGAACGATGGCGCAATCTCGTACAAGGCCTGCTCATCCGCCTGCGTGGCGGGGCGGTTCCCCCTCACTGCGGCACCGGGTTCGGGAATGCCAGCGTGATGCAATGCATCGGTGTGGCGTTGCCAGCCGTCCGGCTGTTCGTCTTTGGTAGGCACCGTGGGCTTGCGCCAGGGAAGCGACCAGACCATCAGCAATCCTCCGTACGTTCGCCCGGCATCGCGTACTGCACACGCTGGTAGAGGGGGAAGATGGTCGTGTAACCCGGTACAGGAACCGGGTCCGTCCCCGCCAGATGCGGGAACACGTACATCAGCAGGTCGGGGTTGGGCAGTCGCTGAAACTGGCTGCGTACTTCATTGGCGGCGGTACGCGTGTAGTGTGCCTGTTCTGCCGGGGCCGCTCGTACATCCGCATGGCTGAGTGGACGGCGCAAGCTCTGACGGGCATCGAGCAGTTGTCGATAAGCCATCTGCCCCACTCGACCCCCATTGCTGCTTTCTTGCTGCCAGATCTCCTGCATGGTTTGGCCGCCATGGGGTAACAGGTCTTCTTTGCTCGTGGCGCAGCCGGTCAATACGATCACGGATAGCATGATTGCCAGCGGTTTAGTCCAGTTCGAGCGCATGGCTTTCTCCTGTGCGATGGTCGACTTTGCGACCTTCAGGCTCGTAGTCGATGGCGAGGGGTTTTTCGAGGTGGACGGCGACATGTGCGCCTGGTTTCACATAGACCGCTGCGAATGCCTGTCCATAGAGCTTGTTGACCCAGTCCGACATGTCGCGCACACCGCCTGCGAGAATACGGCCCACAGCCTCGTTGCCGCTGATGCCCACCGTACCGATGGAGCCGTCGGCACCGGCGTAGGACATCTGACCGCTGTCCGAATCGATGAGCGATGCCGCGCCTGCGCCCGCAGCGGTGATCAGCGCCTGTGTGCCGAGATATTGCTGGGCATTACTGCGGCGCTCGCCGGACACGCACGGGATGCCGTAGGGATCGCTGATCCATCCCAGGCCGTTCTGGTCATTGTTTTGTTGATTACTGCGTTCGCTGTCTTCCGGAATGGTGCGGATGGTGCCGTCATGGAAAACGAAGGTGATGGAGCGAACTTGCCCCCTGACGCATGAGAGTGTCCAGTCGCCGGAGGCGGTGCCGCTGAATACCGCTCCTGCCACATCAGGGATATCGATGCCGTTGGCCGTGAGGTTGTCGGAGCCGACCAGAATCTTGAAGGGGTAGGGGTCATTGACGGTGCCATCGATTGGCACGCGACCGATCAGCGCGGTCATCGCGACAGAGCCCATCAGCGTTGAATTGGTCGGTACGGTGTAGACGGTTCTGGCAGTTTTGACGCCAGCAGCCCTGGCTCCCGCATCGGTGATAGGGTTGGCCGTGGTTTCCAGCGTCTTCTGAGCGGGCCCGAAACGTGTCGGAAAGCTCGGCGCAGCGTTGCCATGACGACCCTCAGTCTGCCTGGCATCATCAGGCTCTACCCAGCGGATTGTGGCCTCGTCGCTGAATCCTTCCGCATCCCCGTCTTGCAGGCCGAGGCCGACAGGCAGGTCGCCATGGCCGCCGCTGCCCATGCTGTCCAGCCGCCGTTGCAAATCTGCCAGCAGACCCTCGGTCTGCTGGCGCTCGCTGCTGAGTTGTTCCTGATCGCGGCGCAGGTTGGTTCGCTCGGACTCCAGTGCAGTGCTGATGCGCTGGTCAATGGCGCTTTCGCGCTGGCGCAAACGCTGGTTCTCTTCTCGCTGTGCACGGTTGTCGGTGGTGGCGGTTTGCAGCTCGGTGCGCAGTTGCCGGACCTGGGCCACCAGGGTCGCGACGGTATCGCGTGGTGTGTCCCCTTCGATTCCCAGCGCCTTCATTTCCTCTGGGGTGAGCTGGCTGTCTGTCTTTGTCGAGGCAGGGGACTGTGTGTCGCCACCAGAGAACATGCGGATGCCAACGAACAGGATCAGCAGTGCGACTGGGATCATCAGCCATTTCAGCAGACCATTACTGCGCATGCTGCACCTCCGTCGTCGGGCTTGTCGTAGTTTGCACGTGCCTGGCGGGATCGAAGCGTTGGATGGCGGGTAGCAGTGACTGTGGTAACCCATGTCTGCGGGTGACCAGATACAGCACGGTGGTGTCTTCGGGGGTGCCGCGTGGGCCAAGCGCCGGATGCTGGAACGTGGCGGTGAGGAAGTTGCCCTGAAGTGTGCGCGGGTCGAGTTCGATCCAGCCCCCCTCCATATGGGTCAGCTGCACGGCAGTAACCCACTGGTCTTCCAGTCGCCATGATGCCAGCGCGGTCGCCTGAACAGGCAGCGTCGGCAGTAAGGTGTCGAGTGGCAGGTCGCGGCGCAGGTTCACGCGCACAATGCCGGGTACAGGTTCAACGGTACGCAGTGGTGCGTACAGGTTCTGTGCTGCGTAGCGCGTCAGTAACACGGCCACGGGGGTTTCACGTCGCGCCGGCCTGTCCTGTTCTGTGGTGGCGGCGTCGGTTTCGCTGTCCCGTTGCTGGCCGTAGCGCGGTGGCGTGATATTGCCCTCAACGATGCGTACCGGCTCAAGCGCCGGCTCACCGTCTTTGGCGGGGGAGGCTGCAATGTCGAGCAGAATCAGCGTGCCGCTGTCAGCGTCCTGCAACTGCAATCGGGTGGGTTCGATGGACTCACTGGCTCGCAGGTAAATTGCCCCCCCTGCGCTCTGCACGCGCAGCCGATCGCCAACGCTGGCCGGGACGCCGACACGGATGTTGCGATCCACAAACACAATGCGTTCCTGTCCGACCGTAAGGGGAACGGCAAGCGGCAGTCGCTCCCAGCGCAGGATCTCCACTGCATGGGCAATGGGCGTCAGCATCAGGGTCAACAGCCCCAGCCAGATAAGACGGAGAGGGTGGTGCTTCATGGGGTTTCTCCCTGTGTACCCAGACCGCCACGACTCGGTGGCTCCGGTGTAGGGGTTGTGATGCGTTGCGGAGCACCGTCATAGCAGTCGAGCACGAGGCCAAACGGATTACGGGCTGGATCGACATCGGCACGTGCGACTTTCACCGGGTAACGCACCAGGGCGCGTTTGACCTGTTCCGGGCCGTGGTACTCGTCGGCGCTGAGGTCGAGGGTCACCACCCAGTCACTATTGGATATTGTGCGCACCCGTGCTATGGGGTTGTCACCATAGCCGCGCCCTGGGATTTCGTAGACACCGCGTACGCGCTGCCGCAGTTCTCCAGTACTGTGGCGATAGTCGTAATCCGCCTGCAGAAAGGCACGGCATGCTGGGGTGAGGTACGGCGACAATGCATGCAGGTTGCGTGCGTAGTCCTCTTCCCCATTGGTTGGCCAGCGGTTGAGTTGCTGGAATACATAGAAGGTGAAAGCGTAGACCGACTCGGGAGGCACCTCCCACCAGGCACGTGCGCTCCCCGAGCGCAGGTCGGGCGGTACGTGAATGGTCAGGTCACGTGGTGCGTTCCACCAACCGGCCCCCATCACCAGTGATACCAGAAGTAATGCACTGGCACCGATACGAAGGGTCTTGATGTGTGCCTGTAGATGTGTGACTTCGTTCTTGAATCGGCTCATCGCGTTGTCCTTCTCGTCGACCAGAAGCCTGAGTGCGTGATCAGCCGGTGTCCGCCGACCCAGCCTGTAAGCAGCGGATAGCGGGTCGTGATGTGCCATTGCAACTGGCGGTACAACCAGGTGTCGGGTCGACCGCGCTTCTGTCGTCGCAGAAAGCCGCCACCAACAAACACGCCGCAGGCGATTCCCAGCACAATGCAGGTCGGTGCCAGAGCGATGGTTGAAAGTAGCCATGACAGCGGGATGCCGATGATCAACCCGGCGCTACCGGACAGGCCACAGCAGATCCACAGCTCATCGGCCGTCAGACCGCGCACCACCACAGGATGCCGATTGAGCCGATGCGGCAGGAACGTGACGGTGCCGTCTGCGCGGATATGAGGATGAGCAGACATCTCCAGCCCCTCTTACAAAATGCCGGTGGCTTCGGTTAACAGCCAGATGCCGATCACCAGCAGCACGGCCCCAACTGCAACCGTCAGGCCGAACTGGCCCCAGGTTTTCTTGCCGTTGTGGATCTCGGCGTAGGTGCCGTACGCGTGATAGCACACACCGATGAACATGCTGGCTACTACCAGAAGCGCGACCAACAGGACGATGTCATAGCCGTAATTGCGGATGGTTTCCATAATGCCGCCACCGGTGCCTCGCGATGGGTTTTCCAGTTGCGGCAATCCTTGTGCGAATGACAGTGAGGGCAAGGTGGTCAGGCTCAAAGCCAGCGCGACGCGCTGAACGAGGCGAGTGGGAGAGTGGTGGTATTTCATGGGATTGATCCTTATCTGGTTACGTGAGGAGGAAGAACGTCAGTACGAGGTACATCGCGAGAAAGCGCACGATGACGCCGAGGAACTGACGCTGGTTAAGTTGGTTCTCGGCCCAGCCGACGTAGGCGGTGCGGATGGCCCATGCACCCCATAGCAGCAGAACAGCGAACACGATGCCGATCAGGACCGTGGACATGGCTGCAGGTGTAATACTGCTGTTTGCCTGGAAGGCGCTGATCTGTGCGGCAGTCATGGCTGGCCTTCTGGGGAGACGTTGCTGCGCTCGGATAGCGATTCCTGACGGTAGTGACTGCTCAGCTCGGTGGGGTCGCGCGGCTGGGCGCGGGATGGCGACAGATGGAACTGGATGCCTGCGCGTACACGCGCTAAATCATCGAGCAGCCGGGGGTAGTCGAAGTGATAACGTTCGCCTGGTACTGTGGGGGCTCTGGATGCGCTCTGTGCAATGAAGTGCTCCAGTGCGTCGAGCTGGCGCAGTGCGGCAGCCAGTTCTTGACGCTGGGCTGGTGTGTCGGCATGGGCAGTCAATGGACTGACCAGCATCAGAGCGGCGGAGAGAAAAATGAGCGCGCTGTAGTGCGCAGCGCGAAGTCGGGTAGGACGCACCATTGCGCAATTCCTCGATTCGATCAGCAATGTGGTGATCGTGACGAAGTAGGTGCTTCAGGGCTGCAAACAATCGGAACAGGATAGTGCCCGGATTGATGGGGCAAGTTGTTACATGCAGTTCACGGCTTGGTGCAGCCTATAAGTACTCTCTCGCTCGGCATCAGATCAAAAATGGCATCGCGGAGTTGCCATCGTCGAATACCGGGAGCAAGACGACGATGATGGTAGGGAAGGATCGATAATGAGGTCTATGCCTCGGCTATCTTGTTAAGGTTACCGAGGCGATTGATGCAGGATAGTGGGACTAGAGATATTGCCAGAGAATTGGCTTTGCGTTGTTTTGTGGTAGCTCTAGCGCCTTCAGCAACAACTGTTTCTCAGGCCACTCATTCAGATCGCGCACTGCAATCGTCCATTGAGCCCGGGCCACATTGGGTTGTGCGAGTAGCGCCTGGAAGTATGAGGCATCGACATCTGATAGGGAATGACCTAGCACGATCACTTGCTCTACGGCGACCAGGGATTCGAAGAAAGCGGAATGTTGGGCGATAATTTCGGCAGAACGTTTGAAGGTGAGCGAGAAATAGTTGTCGATTATGTCGTTGGCCTCCATCAAGCGAGTGTCCATCTCTGCGATATCATGGCGATCGTTTAGCGAATGGCGTGACGAGGGATGCCATGTATGGCCGAGGATCAGCACATCGTCTGGTTTTGCGGCACAACCGTGGATGAAAAGGATTTGCTGAGGATCAATACCATAGACGGTGTTCAGCGTGCTGGTGTAGTTGAAGTTCAGGAATTGCGCCTGCTGATCCAGATTTGACAGCAGCTTGGGGGCTGTATCGCGTGTGGGAATGTGGAGCGTACGAATCCAGTCTGCGAAATGTGCCTGCAGTTTTTTCGATAGCCTATCGACGGTATTCTCCACCTCGTACTGGAAATCGTGATGCCCTGCATCGCTCCAGTCGTCGTCTCCATAGGACGACATGAAATGGCCGAGATTGTCGATTAGCATGTCTGCGTCCAAGGCTGCTAGGGCGTGTTCCAGTTCGTTCCAATTTTCCCCAACAGGCAGATATTCCTCCACTTCACGGTAGACATCGCTGTCTGCAGACTGAACGTAGTTCTTGAAGTGTTTGAAGCCGGATGGGATGTCATGCCATAGGTCAAAACCGTTGCCGATAATGTAGAGAGTGGTAGGTGGCATTTTATCTCCAGTCGGGGACTTCGTGCGGGTTTAGTGATTGCTTGATTTATATTAAATATTATTTACAACTTCGGGGGAAGCATACTATGGGTATTGTCGAAGGCTATTTGCGTGCCTACACCTTGGTGGGGAGATTCACCTAATTAGTGCCATATATTCGAGAGTTGGGGCGCAACGTAATTGACACTATCTTGAACGTTTGACAAAGGCGCAGTCTGGGGGATGGATAATTTCACTCTGCCTGGGAATTTGCGTCGTTTATTTGGGGGAGAGTTTTAATGGAATGTTTCCGTATCGATGAAAGCGGTTATACCGGTTTCGATCTCTTGAATACAGAGCAGCAGTTTCAGGGGGCGACAGCCATAGCGATCGAGGATGATGAGGCTCGTCGGCTGATTCGTGAACACTTTCCCAAGCTCCAGGCCGATGAACTCAAGTATCGCTCTCTTGCTCGTCGCCCAACTAATCATCCTCGTTTGCTGGCTTTGCAGAAAGATCTGCTAACACATTACAAATGTATAACTTACGTTTGCAACAAGCGCTACCTTTTGCTGCTGATGTTTTTGGACTACGCAGTGGAACCTTTTTACTACAAGCGAGGGCAAGACTTCTACGTTGATGGTCAGAACTATACACTGGCGTCATTTTTGTACACGGTTGGCCCTATGCTCTTCGGTAGGGAGGCCTTCAGTGATTTGCAGGTGGCATTCCAACATGCTGTAAAAGAGAAGTCGCTGCAGGCTCTTGGCGATCTGGTACAGGCTGCTCGTAATACCCGCTGGCAAGAATTACCAGAAACGCTCGGCCCGTTGGCCAGGTATGCAGCTCCCGAATGCCTGCAGGCGATCGCCACACCTGGTGTCAGTACCGATGCTGCCATGGTTGTGCTGCAGTCGCTAATCAGCCGTATGGAGGTCATAGCCGATGGTGCCTATCGTGTCGATCATGATGAGTCAATCACTTTTCGAGAGACCGAGATTACAAGCATCACCTTTCCTCTCAAACTGCAATCTGTGACTCAGGTGGATTCGAAGAGCAGCCCTGCTGTGCAATTGGCCGATGTGATGATCGGTGCCGCCATTGAGGCTGCCAATACGCTCACGGGACAGCGATGCAACGGGGGGTTAGATGCTCAGGCCGTCTTGGCATTGTATGAGGAGCATCAACTGATCCATATGCTGCCATCAACCGACTTTGATGAACAGAAGCGATTCCGTCAGGGAACACAGGCGTCAGAGATCATTGATTATTTCGCATCCCATTTTCAAAAATAGCTGGAATTTGTGAAAAATAGTTGTGTATTTAAAAATAAGAGGTGGCTTTATGGGTTTTTCTGTTGATTGTTTCAGTATTGAATCTCTGATTAAAGATTATGATGCTTTAATTGATAATTTCAGGAAGGTTATTTCTGACTCTGGGGCTGGGGCAAATATCGAAAGCACCAAGCTATGGAAGTACAGAAAAGAACTTGAGTGTCTAGATGGCATGGAGAACAGAGATGTTGCTGCGCTTCTTGGTTTGGTGAGGAAATATTGCTCAGTTAGTTGTTTGTTTGATTCTGAGAGTGGCATTAATTTGCCGAATAGCAAATTGTTAATGTTGCTTGAGGGTGATCCTCTGGTTTATGATAAAAATCAGAATTATAACGACGCTTTTTTTGAGGTTTCAATGGCGATTCGTCTGGCCAAAGGGATTAGGAGCCATTTTGGTAGAAATTATGAAATAGATATGACAGGAGTGTGTGATGTGGTGTTGGTTAATGAGATGGCAGTTGAATGTAAATATGTTCATAGCCTAACTAAAGTAAGAAAAAAAATATCTGAGGGTATTTCTCAGATTAAAAAAAGGGTTGCTGATGGGGTGGCGCCAGTTGGCATGGTTGCGCTGGATATTTCCAATCTTGTGAATCATGAGAAAATATATAAATTTAGCCAAGAGGTTTTTTCTTGTTTTCTAGAAAACCACAAGGAGATTATGGGTAGTCGATGTGTCTTTGCCGGAGAGATGAATGATGGCGGAGTGATAAAATCAGTTCTTTCTGATGGGAATTTTTCAAGAATATTAAATCTTTATGCGGCTCATGAGGCTGAGACTGTTTTTTACAAGGGGTTCACGAAAGAAGAGTATAATAAATTAGATAAAGAAGTGATCGCGCTGGCTTATCAGGCTAATTATTATCTATGTTTAGAATATAAAGGAGAAGTGGTTCCGGTTCCTTTTAGGAGTATGGGGAGATATATAAACAAATCTCTGCCCGATCTTTATTATGTTGGTGTTGAGGATATGTTTAATTCATTGGCTGTGGGGATTTGAGAGAGTCAGTTTTGAAAATACATATTACTTGTTATAGATATTTCTTGAAACTACTCGCCGTCAGCGCCACAGCGACGCCCAGCAATGCAGCGCCGGGCAGCAGAATCATCAGCGGATGAACCGATACCGGCAGTGCCAGATAAGTTACCCAGGGCAGCACAGCCAGCGGCAGTAATGCGGCCTTTGCCCTGTGGTAAATAAAGCCCGATTCCCGACCTGCCCCAAACCTGCGTACATCGCGCCGCACCAGACCATCAACCAGGCCCACAAACACAGCCATGACAATGAGCGGCAATGTCAGCACCAGTACCAGCAAACGCACCATGAACGTCAGTGTGGTGAAGGCTGCGGCGATCAGATAGTTTTCTGACCACACATAGGCTTGGCTTACGAAGTAGCGGAAGTCGCGTCTGGGTGTCTGGCTGGGAGTACGCGCATGCTCGGCGGTCTGCTTCATGCGTTCAAGCAGTCCGGTCTTGATGAACATCCATTCATAGCCGGTGTCGATGAGCTGGTGTGCCGTGCGGCCCGGCTCCTGCACGATGACGCTGCGGGTAAAGTTATTCGACAGGTGTCCCAATTCGTACTGCAGCATCGCCTGCGAGTGTTGCCAGCCCTGGTCTTTCCAGAAAAGATGCATGCCTGCGCATTCCACGATGATTGAAATCAGCAATGAGCCAATCAGCACACCCACTAACCTGAATGGCAAGGTGATGACACTGGCCAGCAGGCTTTTCCGGCGTGTCTGCTGATGTTGTGCCGTAGCTGCTGGATCGCTCATGGCGATTTACTCTCGTCGATAATAGGGTCGGCATCCTCATCAAGCAGTTCAGGCGGTAGTGCTTGCTTCTGTAGCATAGGTGAGCCCTGGTTCTGCCACCATTGACCGGTATCGGTGTAGCTTTGACGCATGTAACCTGCCAATTGCTGAAGATCGGTTGGCATGATTTCATCTGGATCGGGGGCGGGCAGGGGCATGCGGACTTTCCACAGGTTGCCACCCTGCAGCAGCGCAAAGCATTGCCCTTTCGGAAGTTGAACAACGTGTGACGGCTCAATCATCGGCACACTCGACATGCTGATGCGATCCTGTGTGTTGCTGGTGAAATCGGTTTTGGTGTGGATGTCGGAGCTGTCGGTTGCGCCACTGACCACCGTTGTAGTGTAGACCTCCACCTTGGGCAATTGCTTGGTGAGCAGTTCGGCGGTGGCTGTCTCGCGCACGCGCAGCATGAACAGGTTATTGAAGTTTCCGACGACTTGACCTGCTTTGGCACGATTGCCAATGCGTGCTTCGATATCGCTCAGGGTTTGAGTGTAGGCGGTGACCTGGATGCCGGCACCGCCACCCTTGTTGATCATCGGGATGAATTCATTGCCCATCAACTCATTGAATTCATCGGCATGAACGTTGATTGGTACTTTGGTGTCTGCTGATGCACCGGGCAGGCCGTCGTCGATACCGAATTTGTAGATGTGTCCGGCCACAGAGACCATATCGCTGAACATCGAGTTGCCCACTGCGGCGGCGACTTCGGCATCAGACAGCGCATCGAGCCCGACGTAGACTACCGCACGTTTCCTGATGATCTGCATCCAGTCGAAAATCGGCCTGGGGTCACTCAGATCCGAATAGTTCGGTGCCAGCAATTGGGCGATTTTGCCGCTGGTGAGTTTTTCAAGCAGGGGCAGCAGGCTGGCGACGATCTTGTCGAAATAGGTTTTGTCGTATCGAACCGCCGATCTCAAGCCATCCAGTACGGGGTCGTAGTTACGGGCCTGACTGAGGTATTGCTCAAGGGCGACCACGCGCTTTTCGCGGCCGATCATGTTCCTGGGAATATTCTTCTCGTTGAGCTTGGCTTCAATCTGAACGATGACTTCCCAGGCCTTGGGTTCCGTTCTGGCGAAGTAGTGTTGGGCGTATTCGATGAACAAAGCGTCGATATTGATGACGTGGCGCTGGATCAGCATGTAGTCTGGTCGTTGCCCCAGTTCAATCAACGCCCTGGCGATGATGTTGACGAATCGCCAGGCAAATTCCCGGAAGGCCGCACTGTTTCCCTCTCCCGATAGCTGGCCCGAGATACGCGTCGCGACCTCGGAAATTCGCCCGAAACGGCCTACTGCGTTGTAACGGGCGCTGATCTCCGGCCACCCCAGATGGAACACGTAGAACGCGTTCTCTCTGCCTGCGCGTCTTGCCTCGACGAACATCCTCTTGAGCAGATCTGCGTCCCCTTTAGGGTCGAAAACAATAACCACTTCATGCTCGCCGAGGTGATTCTTTCGACGAATGTCCTGGGTGATGAACAGTTCGGCCAGCCGCGTTTTACCCACGCGCGTGGTGCCCAGGACGAGGGAGTGGCCAACGCGTTCGCCCAGCGGCAGGCTGACGTCGACTTCCTCCGGTTCGATGCCATGCAGGCGCGGCAAGCCGCCAACAGGCGGTAATGGCCGTACCGGATTGAGCGGGATATCCCAGGTTGTGAGGCAGGGCAGTAGCGACAGCGGAAAAGGTGCGAATTCCAGCCGTTCCTCCAGGCGACGTGCCAACTGGTAGGCGGGTGTCGGCTCCACATAGCGTCTGAACTCGGGTCGGTAGGTCTGCATCAATCTGTGGGTGTGCTTTTGTTCCCAGCGAAACCCTTTGCCAATGAACAAGCGTTGTTGGCTGACAGGCACATTCCTGCTCGTCATCACGTAACGTGGCAGGCGACGGATATTGCGGCGGTAGCGCAGGATCACCTGCGCATCGCGCCAGCGCAGTACGCCAAAAAAACCGAATGCCAGTGCGCTACCGATGCCGATGTCCGGACTCAGCGCGAGCGACCACGGTGCTGCCACGCACAGCAGCGCGGCTCCGGCACAAACGGCAACGGTGTAGAGCTCCACAGGAGGGCGCAGCAGTACCTCGACCGGCTGAGTCTGTGCCATCGTGTTATTGCTCAATACCCGTGCTGGTGATGAGCACGGGGTAATAGCGCAGGCCAAGGCGTTCGGCCAGGTCATCGGCGGCAACGGGTGCAAGCTGCAGGCCCGGCGCGGCTGCGCGCAGGCGTACCAGACCGTCCTCGGTCTCTACGTTGACGACCAGACCGACGGCACCACGCTCGCGCAATGATGCGCCCTGGCGTTGCAGCCACACATGCGATGCTTCATCGTCGCCGACCAGGAAGAACGGCTGCAGACCAGGAGCGTCAATGATCCGTGGTGCTACGGTGCCAGGTGTGAGTTTCGGGCTACGCACTGGCAGCATGTCCGCTTCGGTGGCTGGATTGACCTGCACCGAGGGGAGTGCAATAGGGGGGCGTGGCGTACCAGAACGTGCCTGAAGGCTGAGCGCTTCGTAGTACGGCAGGGCGGATGCCCCGCCCAAATCTTTCACCACGATGGGCGGTTGTGCCGCGTGCAGCAACGGCGGTACGGTGGTGAGGGTCAGGAGCAGGCCGTATACGGCAGCGATATGAGGCATCATGGGGAGGTCTCCTTGCTGATAGTCGTGGCGAACAATTGCTGTTGTGGCCCTAATACGCGCTGAAGGTGCTGCGACACACTGCGGCGGTAGCGTGCCGCCGGAGCACCTCCAGCGGGTCGGTGGTAGCGACCAATCGCCAGCAGCCAGTCTTCGCCGGGTGTGTGCTGCTCTTTGAGTATCTGCGCAGCGATAGCCAGGTTGTTGTACGGATCGAGTAATTCGCAGGGCTGGCGGTAGCGGTGCTTCTGCCAACCGAGATTGATCTGCCCCAGGCCCACGTCGATGCGGGTAGGTGGTACGTCTTGCAGCGCCTGATGCACTCCTGCGCAGGCTTGTGCCTGGCTGGCATATCGGCGTGACTGGCCGGCGACATTTAGCGACCACGGCCACGGCACGATGCGTTCTCTCCGGTACACGCCACTTTCCTGCAACGCCACGGCATACAGGACGACGGAGGGAATACCTGCGCGTTGAGCGGCCAACTGGTAGGCGGGAGGAGGGATTTCTTGCGCCTGCGCCAGGTTGGTCAGCAGCAGGTACACCAGTAGTACATTCAGGCGCTGCATGGCGTTCAGGGTTGGCGTTGCCATTGACCATTGACCTGCCTGAGACTGGCAGGCAGTTCTCCGGGCATGCCCAGAGACAACCAGCGGCCGGCATCGTGGTTCAGGGTGATGGTGCCGTTACGCACCCGTACAGGGTCGATCCGGGCACGCTTGGCCCAATCGCGGATACGCGCATCGTCTTGCCGCGAGCCGACCATGTACAGGTCGAATTCAGTACCCGACGCTTGCAGGCGTTGTACGTGTTCGGTGCACGAAAGGCAGTCTTCTTTGACGAACACTGCCGTGCGGCCGCTGCCGGACATTGCGTTGCTGTTGGGGGCGGCATCCGGCAGATTCACCCGTTGCATGCCGGGGTTCAGCCTTTGCCAGGCTTCATCGTAAGCGCGTTGATAGGCCAGCAGCTTTTCAACGCGATGTGCTTCTGCCTGTACTTGCAGTTCGGCATAGCGCTGCCGTTCGTCGTCACTGCGTGCCTCGATGCCCAATGCTGATAGTGGGTCGAGGTTGGGTGAATATGTGCCGAGCGGCCCCTCCATGAGTTCGCGGTAACGCTGCCATTCTTCGACGTTCAGGCCCCAGTTCTGGGCCAGGTGCGCGTCTCGGTGCTGTTCGACCCGAGTCGGTACGATACGAGACTCCATAGTGGTGGGCTGCTGTGCCATCGTGGGGAGTGGAAGGGCGGTCACCGCAGCAGCGATAAGGATCGTCATCAGGTGTTTCATGGTCTTCTCCATCAGGGGATCGCCAGGCGGCGCGTCTGTCCAGCGCGGCTGAAAATTGCGGTGTCACCCTCAATGGCATCCAGTCGCCACTGGCCTACGGTTTCGCCGAGCGAGACAAGCTGGATTTGTGTGGATGACCGCTTTCCGCTGGCAGGTGCCAGCGAGACCATGAGTTGTCCCGCACGCAGCTCCAGACCCAAGATGCGGAACGGAAATGGCATGTTCCTGGGCGCTGTCGCTGCAGGGTTGGCAGTGCTGTGGGTGGTTGGCGGGCTTGGACGGGCAACGTCCTGTTGAGACTTGAGCCGCTCAAGCTCGTCACGAAGGGTTTGCACGGCTTGTGTGGAAGCCTGGTTTTCCTGCATCTGCTCGATTTGAACGAGGCGATTTTCCAGATTCTGCTGTAATTCCCGTAGGGTTGTAGCGCTGGCAGGGAGAGTGTGCGTTTGAAGTACCTGCATGCTATCAGCCAGCTCTGCCATGCTTGCTTCCAGTACGTGAACTTGCTGCACGCTGGCATCCACCTGTTCACGTTCAGCAAGGTTGGCTATCGCGCGATAGCTCTGGCTGATAAAAACAGTGAGCACACTCAACCACGCATAGATCAGGAACCAGGAGACTGCGGCTGCCGTGCGCTTCAGCCTCGTAGGTGCGTTGTTCATGGTTGACCTCCTGCGGACAGGGTCGCTTTACCTGCCTTGGCGGCCGGGAGGTCGCTGGAAACTGCACCGACCTCGCTATCTGTGCTGGCGCGTACAAAGCACACCTGCCGCACCCGGTCATCGACCTGCATATCCCACGCTGAGCCAGCCAGGGTCAGCAGAGCGTCGCGTAGGGTCATTGGCCCCATGTGCAGGTGAGCGGCGGGGAGCGGAAGTGAATACAGTTCAATGAGGGTTTGTGCTGTTTCACAGAGCTGATAACCGCTGCGTTTGAGCACATGCCGCAGGCCATCACCGACGGTGGCACGGGCGTCTTCGGGTATTGCCACGTCAATTACCTGTAGCAGCAGGTCGCGCTGTGCCGCGTTGGGTGCCAGTTCTACAAGGGTATAGCGCCCGTAGCGCACGATTGGGATGAAGTCCGGCGTCGCATCGGGAAGCGGGGAGGCCGTTTTAATGGGCGGTGAGGGGGGCGGGGCAGTGGTTGTTGTGCATCCGCTGCTCAAGGCTGCAATGATCAGCAGGTGACTGACGAACAGCCGCTGGGTTGAATGTGTGGGTGACATGGTTCAGCTCTCTGTTGCGATGAGCTGCTACCTTCGTCTGAGGCGTGGGTTTGATCAGCAAAGAATGCGGATTTGGGTGTATTCCTTTTTGGCGTCGTTGCTGTAGGCGAAGCAGGGGGGGCGGTGATTCCAGCTTTGGAATTCGCTGAACTACGCCAGAGCCTGATGCGGCAGTTTTATTAATCGGTGAGGCGAGTTCAGCATATGCCAGATGTTTTCTGGAATGGAATTCTATAATGCCCTTTCTCAGGCTAAGCAGACCTACAAACCGGTTATGCTTAGCAGCCAATCTACCCACTTATATATTTACTTCGGCTTCGTGTGTCTGCATGATGCCCTATCGAGAACTGCTTGCACCGGCTTCATTTTAAAACCCAACGGAACGCCGTATGACAGACAATGGTATCAAAACCTTTGCGAAAGCACTCCGATCACCGTTTCCGGTGATATATCTGGATTTCCGATCGGTTGATCGCTTCCTTTACCGTATCCGCGATCTTCGTAATCTTCGCGATCATCTTCCCGATGACTTAATCGAACGACTAGACCTTTGTCATCTGTACATGATTTGCAAGCGTCCACGTCTGTCGCTGATTCCGAACTCCATCACTTGGAATGCTGATTCCATCTCTTTGAAAGTGTCCTGCGCTTTTAATGGCGTGACACATGAAGGAGGTGTGCAACTTATAAGGCCTCCGGCATTACGCGACGCAAAAGCATTCTCTGTTTCGCGCTTCCCACATCGCGAACTGCTTGCTATTGACCGAGATGGTAAGGTTACCCATGAAATGCTGTTCGCGAACCTCGCTCATTTGATCAAGTCTCTGCCTTCTTTTGCGCAGCAACTTGAAGTGCTTTATGTCGGCAAGGGGTTGGCGAAAAATACACAAGATCGTCTTGCAAATCACGAAACCCTTCAAAAAATCCTTGCCGAGATTAACTCCGATGATCCTGACTCGGAAGTTTTTGCTCTCGTGTATCGCTTTGATTACCGAAGATCGGTCGGAGGTATTGTTGCGGACAACTTCGATGTCAAGGAGTTTTTGTGCCAAAATTGTGGCTTATACAAGCCGACACTGGACGATCAAGTAAGTCTTATTGAGGCTGCTACCATATCGTACTTTCACACTGCCAAATACAATTCCCACTACATTAACTTCCCAATGACAGATATTGATGCCGCACGACGTGCACGTGAATTCGGTGCAGCTTACATTGTTGTTCAGATCGACACCGAAAACATTGGTGGTGTCCCGATTTATTCGCAACGGATTGGGCCGCAGGCTACACATTACGTCGTCCACCGAATCGCCCGATAACCATACATTTAAACGCCCACTGTTCCGCTAGGTCTGGGGTGCCAACGTAGATAGCAGGCAAAAATACCTGTGGCATGCACCTATGGCTCTTCGGGTGATTGTGCCTAAATAGGTCGTGATGATAGCCTGATGAGCACTTAGCTTACATAAAAGGAGGTGCTAAATGAGCAAGACTAGTGAATTCGAGGCACTGAAGGTTCAGTACGGAGAAAGCGTAATCGTTGCCGCCTCACCGGTGAGAATTTGGTGAGGCTGCTGGAGACGGTACAGCACGATAGTGGCGGCAGAAGTGGCTGCCCGAAAGGCTACAGAGCGAAAAGATGCCATCGAAGCTCAACTGAAGGCGTTCGATGAGGAAAATGATTAGTGGAGTCATAGTTAAAACGAGTCATGGTCAATTTTTAGTGGACGCCAGCATAGGGGATTCAGGTAGCTGCTTTCTCGTAATCGCCTGGTGATTGGTATCTGAGTTTGGATTGCGACCGGTGAGTGTTGTAAATGCCGACGATGTAGTGATTAATGTCAGCGACGGCTTCGTTGAAGTTAGCATAATTGCTGCCTGACCTGTTCCATCTTCAGTTTCAGGAGGAAGCGCTCCATGGGCGAGTGTCCCAACAGTTGCCCTTGCGGCTCATTCTGGCAATCAGACCGCGCTTCTCAATTAGCGTACTCAATAACACCTGATGCACAGCCCCTGGGCCTTGAGCGCAACAGGCAACCGACGGCTACCGTTGTTGTCCTCATTGACCTGGAAAGCAGCTCGCAACGGCGTACTTAATATGCTGGTGTGTGGCGCTTGTCGCAGGTGACGGGCCGCTACAAACTTGCGCGACTGATGCCCATTAAACGGCACATCCGGTCGTATCGACTTTGTTCTGCCACTAGTCGATCAGTTTGTGGATCATTTCCGTTCTCGGAGAAGAAGGCAGATGGTTTTTTCGCAGCGACACGTCTTCGTGCAACTGCTGGTTCTCCGGACAGTGCGCTACGAGCGGCTATCTCAATATCACTGGGGAAGGTCTGGAACAGGTTCAGCGCGCAGCAGCAGAATGGATGTGTGGTCCTACAATCATGGACACCCAAACATGGCTCTGGGTGGATATACTCCTACACAGCGGCAGGTCAGGCCCCCGCATATCGTTCCTACTTCTGGCAATCGCTCAATACGGAAGATTACCAATGCACACCGCCTCTGCACGCATATTAATAATTAAATATATGTTGTAGCATTAAGAAAATTTGGGTCTTGTTAACACAGCAATGACCATCCTTATACAACGAAAATGAGATCCGATGAGCTTTAGCAAGTCGCCTTCTAAGTCGCCTAATGATTGGCAGATACAATTGATGCGTGGTGATCCAGATTGTGGAGCTTTCTACCGGTGGATACATACTGAACTCACAAAGGTTATCAAAAATTGGCCACCAAAAGTCACGACGCTGACTACTGGCCGAAAGGGAAATCTAGGTGAGTTTTTATCGTACCGAGTGGCTTGTGTTAATGGGTTGCACGGAAAAAGAAAGGGATACACTGTGGCGCTCATGGGAGCCCTAACTCCGCTTCAAGATGGTGCACCGACTGGATTGGACACCACCATAGTCCATTTGGATCCCGGCGGTGACACCACCAAGGACTGCCTTTACATCATGGAGGTGAAGACTACCGGCTCTGCCAAGTTGACCTACGCGAAGGAGCTCATTGGTGACTATGAAAAGCTCTTGGGTAAAACAACGGTTGCAGGCTCGTTAGGTCAGCGATTTAACTGGCTCCAAGCTTATTTGAAGGAGATACATGAATTCTCCGATGATGATATTGAGCGTGTAGGAAATCTCTTTATGCCTGAAGCTAAGGACTGTCGAGGCATCAAGCTGTTACCTACGCTGGTGCATGATCGAAGTGTCGGAGATCCAGCTGCCATTGCTGCATTAGAAAATGTAGCTGAAAAAATTGAAAAGCAGGGCTGGGGCAAACAAACCATCGAACCCTGGAGCATTGCTATCAACAAGCTTACTGCATGCCTCGTACATCTCTCGAATAATGAAAGTACGATGCCATGATTAGCCTCCCTGTTTCAGTCAGGTTTCTTGATAGCGCCGCTTCGTCCGCAGCAAAGGCCAGAGGCGTTAAGCCGGTGTGGCCAACGGAAGACCCACTCGATGTAGCAACTGCACTCAAATGCATTAGCGCGTTTCAAGTCCGCGTGAATATCGAAGCCCTTGAGGCGCTCGATGATGAGATCAACGCGCAGCCTCTTGTCGCAGCAGCTCGGATTTTGCAGTCGACAGCACAGCACTTGAGGAGCGAGAAGAGTCTTTCTAACAAAGCCAACCTCGACGAATTGTCGTTTTATGCTGCACTTGCCTTTGCCATGCATGGCAACTTTCCCAGTGCGCGAGCAGCTCTTTCCGATGTGTCGTCAGACTTTGTCGAGGAAAGCCTGATGTTCCGTATGGTCGTAGCCATATGCGATCCTTGCGACAAGTCGGTTCGATTTCGTTCGAACAATACTGAGTTTGAGCCGTTTCGTCGGCAGTGGTACCGCGCCTTGCGCAACACGGACAGTGAAGTACGCAATGAAGCATTCAAACGTGTACTCAAGCTCTTTACTGAAGCAGCGATGGCCGGTTCCATGGCGGAAGGGGCGCTCTTGCTGGGAGGCCGAATGGCGGCCCACCAAGCGAGACGATTAGCAACGGCTAATCTTCTGGATGATGCACCCGAAATTCCAAACTGGTTCATCCGAAACTCCATCAAGAAGGGCATGGTGACCTTACTTCCACCGCAACACATGCTTCTGAGTAAGAGACGAATTGCCAGACACGGACGCAACACCCTCCTGACGCTGCCCACAAGTACTGGAAAGACTTTTATCGCTGAAGCCTGCATAGCCTCAGGCTTGGCGAATGACGGCCTGTGCGTCTACGTAGCACCGTATGTCGCCGTTGGGGAGCAGGTGAAAGACTCACTCCGGATGTGCCTCGGTGATGAGGTACCCCTTATTTCGATGTTTGGTGGCTTCCTGTCAGAGACCTTGAATATCTTCGCCAAGAGAGAGGTCTTCGTCGCTACGCCTGAACGGTTTGACGGATGGCTTCGTTCTGGTGAAAACGTCGGACGGCTACGTACTGTCGTCTTCGATGAAATCCATATTCTCGAAAATGGAGTTCGGGGTGTCCGTGTGGAAGGGTTGTTGTCACGACTTAGACTCCTTCAGCGAAGCAACCCGGGCCTTCGCATCATTGGGCTGTCGGCTGTATTGACCAAGCCTCAACGCGTCTGCAAGTGGCTCGGAGTACAAGATGTTGACCTTCATCAGATGGGTTGGAGACCGACAGCTCGTCGATTGGCTATGTGCCTTGCAAACGGGGAAATGTACTGGGTTCAGGGGAACGATACGCTCCGACCTGTGGGCGAGCGAGCTGCTTCAGCTATGTCGGAGTCTATAATGATCGACCTGCCGGGACAGATTCGACCAGCGCAGTTTGCGAAGGTAAACGAGAAGAGTGCGGCCATCAATGTTGGCTCGATAGCGCGAGACCTTTTAACTCGGCTGGGTTCGCCAGGTCTGGTAGTGTGCCCACGAAGGTTAGACACTCGATTGCTTGCTCGTGAATTGATGAGTAGCCGCGAGTACGTCAAGAGCGAAGATACTTTACAGACCGCAGACGGCATTCTCGAGCGCTACCCCTACTTGGACTTTCTAGCCGAGTGTTTGCGGTGTGGGGTGGCGTACCACAACGCCTCTCTACCCTTTGATGTGCGCCGCGATATAGAACGACTTACCCGCGCACGCGCGCTGTCCGTGGTCTGCGCGACGACCACGCTTGCTGAGGGTGCAGACCTTCCGTTCCGGTGGACTATCGTCGCTCACTGGCTCAGCAGTATGCATGGCGACGGCACGAGAATGAAGTCGATGACTTTCCGCAACATTGCGGGCCGCTGCGGTAGAACTGGCGCCTTCACTGAGGGGGACACGATCCTCTTCCAAAATTTAATGGGCCCCCCTTCTATGGGAGCACGGCAGCGCGACGCACGTCGCTTGGAAGAAGTCATGTTCTCGTCGTCACCTCTCATATCGACGCTTGGCAGCGAATGGATTGAGATCTCTGAGCAGGGACAGCAATTGTTGGAGTCCACTTTCAGTTCACAACTGCTCGCGTGCATCGGAGAGCACCCCCAAGTTGACGATATTGTGTCGGAGTTAACGGAGGCCTCTTACGCTGGGCAAACCGACGGCGAGGATAACGTACGTCGAATTCTGTCAGAGACGCTCATCAGAATTTTAGATGACAAGCAGCCTGGTGGCGCAATGGCAGTGATGAACAGTCCAGTCCGACTGACTGAGTTTGGGCGCGCAGCTAATTTAAGTGGTTTCTCGCCGGATACCTGTCGGCTGATGGTGCAATTCCTGTCGGAGGAGAGCTTCGAGTCGGATGGTGCGCTTTACAGTGAACTGCTGAGACGTTTCAACAGTGTTCCCGAGCAGTCCAACGACACGCTGAGAAAAATCTTCTCAGGAGCATCTCACAGGAACGTTCTCAAGGCCGGCAACCTTGAGGAGATGCTGAACAATTTACTTCTGCGCATGGACTTACGCGAGGTTTTTGAACTGCTGCGCAGCAAGAAGTCCAAAGCCCAGCCAGACACTGTTGAGACGATGTTCGAGGAGTTTGTATCGTTCCTAAATGGCGTTGTGGGGAATTTTCTACCATGGATTCTTAGAGGCCTCGAGAAACTCAGCGAATACGGGAGCGCAGAGGCTGCAGCCACTAACTGGTCGGACATGGCTAAGGATATTGAAGCTGTCCTGAGTGCTAATTACGACGATACCGCAGCCGACGATTCGCTGATTACGATTAAATAATTGCTCAGAATAAAGAGGTTGAAGATATTCAGCACGATTAGAAGGCAATTGGCCGTTAGTACAGGAGGCTATCATTTTCATTCAAATTATTTGTTGAAAAAATTTCAAATTTTGATTTGGCTCGAAAGCCAGCATCTACCCTTGCATCTGGTATTGTGCCTTCTTTATTTTTGATGGCACGGGAAGGAATGGGCTGCCATGACGAAAAATCCTCAGTCTCTGGACAGTTTTCACCACCGCAGCGCGATGTGTTATCTGAAAAAGCCGACGTCCATACGGGACGCCGGCAAACAGGAATATCAAGCCGCGACAAGTTGCCGGGCCAGGGCGACTTCAATAGAGTCGCCATCTTGATTAAGCACATCCAGCCCCGACTCAGGAACGTCTCCCGACGTGCTCTGAGAGACCAGAATCTTCTTCGCCATCAGCGCCAGGCACGTCATCTGCGACGTGGCCGCATACCCCAGGTAGATCACCTTCACAGGCTGCTTCTGGCCGATACGCCAGGAGCGTCGTGCGGCCTGCTGCAGTGTGTACACGTTGTACCCTGATTGCATGAACACAATCGTGGGGAATTCCAGAAGATCCAGCCCTGTTTTGACAAGCTCCGGGTTGGTGATGAGGACGTCGATGCCACGGTCGAGCTGTTCTGCAATCCAGTCTTCACGGCGACTGGCATCGACGCTGGCGCGCAATACCGCAACCCGAAAACCTTCTTGCTCCAACAGCATTTTCAGCCTGCTTGTGGTATCTCGCGTGCCTGTGTAGACGGAATAGGCCAGGATCTTGCGCCCCTCTGCTTTCTCCTGCTTGCAGATGTCGATCAGTTCCCGCTCTTTAGGCATCACCTGCAGCTCGTTGAACTGGGCCTGGGTGAATGCCAATACCTCTCGCGTACGCGGGTGGCGCACGGTTTCGGTACGAAAGCAGCAGTCAGACCAGGCCAACAGCACATTGAGCACCACGCCCAGCAAGGTGGTGTCCCGCTTACGCAGGGCTTCCTTGAGCTGACTCGTCAGGCTGGCAGCGAGCTTGCTGTAAGTATCACTTTGCTCGGCATCCATCTCGACTTCCCTGAACTCTTCGTCATATGGGGGCAGTACGCCACCAATATCCCGGAGTTTGAGGAAAATCGTGAAGGGCAGAACGCAGCGCAGCACGCCCTTGGGGCCGAACCCCGGCGCTTTGACGGTTCTGACGGTGACCTTCGAGCCTTTTGCGGTCTTGTGGGCCGGGCCGTCGCTCTCGGAGTAGATGTCCTTGAGGACGCCATGATCCCGCATGAATGCCATTGCCGCAGCGTTCATGCTGCCACTGGTACTGGGTCGGTAGCCGTCTTCGATCATACGTCCGGGCAGTGCTCGGAACAGCAGATAAAAGAGATCGGAAGCGTAGCCTCCCATCAGCGTGCCGGTGAGCAGCAACGTTTTGCGGGTTTTGGCCGCAATAACGCCCATGGCCTGACCCTGTGCGGAACCGCCTGTCTTGTACTCGTGGGCTTCGTCGGCGATGAGCAAATCGAACGTGCTTTGCGGCAGATACCGCTTCACGAATTCGCTGGGTTGATAGCCGCCCTCACCGAAGCCGAACTCCATACTCGACATGGCGCGTTCCATGCGCTGAGCCTGCCGGTCTGAAAAGACCAACTCCCCCCGGTTGTCCATCAGATTGATGAACTGGTGGAAGTTGTCCCCAAGCATCGAGGCCAGGAATGAATCGCCAAAGGTCTTCATCAGTTTGGCAGCCGTGGCTTCACCAATGGTCGGAATGCGTTTTAGCGCCCGCAGTACTGCTGCGGATTGATCGCTGCCTGACAAACTGCGTGGTCGCATCAGTGTCCAGAGGGCACTTTTGCAAACGCCACACTTGCGACGCACTTCCTCAGCATCGAGTTCCAGTGCGCTGACGGGCTCGCCATCAAGGGTGTGAACCATGGTGCCGCAGTGTGGGCAAAGCCCAACGGTGCCGTGACGGGTGCGTTTGCGAACGAACGCGGGCTTCCAGTGGAAGCCCATTCGCATGCGCACACGGCCAATGATGAAAAATTCCTGTCCATCGGCTGGCACGTTCAGTTGCTCGCGCAGCTTGATCAGTTTGAGCAGCGTGTCCGGGCCGTTGAGCACCCAGACTTTGGCCCCCGTGACGGTTTCGAGAATCTCCCGCCGCCATTTATAGACCAGGTGCGGTGGGCTGAGCACGAGTGTGCGGCGATAGCCTTCCGCATTGAGTACCGCCGCCAGCGCGATGCCGACAGTGGTTTTTCCTGTCCCCATCTCACCATTGACGATGGCTGCGCGCTCGCCCTGATTGACGAGCAACTCGGCCGCTGCATGCACGACCTCAGCCTGGGCGGGGAACAACTGTCGCTTGAGACTGGCGAGAATGCGTTGGCGGTTTGCACGTGGCACACCGTTGTAGACCGGTGGATTGGCCCGGTTGAGAGAGTCGAGCAATTCATCCCCGAACTCGCTGACGAAATCCTGCAGGCTGATGGAGAGTTCGTCGTTCGCAGGGCCGAACAGATCACCGGTTTCGGGTGATTGCGTGACGGCAGGGGCCGCTTCGATTTGTATGCTCATGGTGATGCTCCAAAAAATGGGGCATGCACCGCCCAGGGGCGATGTATGCCCCGATGGGTAAGAGAAATGAGCTGGTGTTGAACTCGGGTTCAGTGGCCAGCAGTGTGTAGGTGGTACTGCTTCCCCTTGCGGGGATTAATGGATGGTGAGAATCCGTCCCAGCGTGGCTGAGTTGGGAGACAGGTCCCATGCTCTGATGACGGGCACGAACTTATCGGTGAGAATGCGCGTTTCGGCGATTGAACCGTCATCGCGTTCGCAATACTCGGTGCTCGTTGCTTTCTGCTTGTAGGTGTCACCCTTGACCGCAAGTGTGCGGCCGCTTTGGGACTGCACGACGCCGGAGATCGCACCCGCTGCCAGGGCCAATGCCAGGTGCCATTCAGATAAAGCACGAGCAGGCGCGCGCAGCGACTGCTGCGCGGCACCGAGGTGAGTCTCGAACGCTGGCCACAGGCCTCGCAGACGCTGCACTTCTTCGGCGAACTGCATCGGCTCCATGCTGATGCGATAAAAATGCTCGGGTTCGGTTTGGGCGCTTGGCACGATATAGGGAAGCGACGTCCACTCGGGCGGCAATTCCTCTGCGTCCTGTTCTCCCTGCCCGATCTGCAACAACCGGGCGCGGGTGGACTTCACGTCTTCACTCGCCATATCGCGCTGGCGAGCACGACGACCAAACAGCACCACTTGTTTGAACTGTGTATCTACCGCACGGAAGACACGCAGGTCGGCGAAGTGGCGTGTGAGCCAGCCCACCATTTCCTGGTCGAGCACATAGAACGGAATGATGAAAACGAGAATACCGTGGTACTGCAGCAAGGGCAGCGTCCGCTGGTAGAACAGCTTTTCCAGTCGGGGCCGGCCCTTACCGTCGTAGCCGATGTTGCCGTTGGCATCTCTGGATAAGTCGCCGTACGGTGGATTGAGCCAAAGCAAACCGAATGCCTGACGCGAGATGAGGGTATCCATCAGGTCGGCATGGATGCAGTGATCGACCAACAACCGTGCATGGCTGGCGCGCTCCTGATCGTACTCGACAGCGTACGAACGGGTGTGATCAAGCCCGAGGGCATGGGCGGCTTCGGCAATCGCAACGCCTTCGCCTGCACAAGGGTCGATAATGCACATGGGCTCATCGCTGGGAGCCAGTGCGGCGAGTGTCCGTTCGAGCGTGGACTCATCGGTAGGGTAATAGCCATTTTTGGCAAAATTTCTGGCGAGCCGGGGAAACATGAGTGCCATAGGGATCTCCTGTCTGGCGGTGATGAAAGAACGTGCAGGTGCCTGGTAAGGTGCGCCTGCCGTGGAACGATCAGACCACCGCGTGCGGTGTCCAGATCTGTGACGGATATGGGTAGGCCGTGAGAACGCCGTTACGAATAAGCTCGCCCAGCGCATCGGTGAGTGCTGGCACATCCAGTTCAAGGCGAAAGCCCCGCAGCGGCCCGAGAGCGACTGGTAGCTCATGGAGCATGTCGCGGCTGCTCAGTAACTCCAGCACGGGCATTTGCCAGTGGTCGAGCAGTGGCAGCGGACATGTATCTTTGACGAGTTGCCACAAGCGAACGGTCGGTTCAGCAGCAGAGCGCGGCAGTAGCGCCAGTGCGCTGGCTGTGCTCTTGTCAGGGCAGATGCAACGCTGGTCGAACAGCCACAGATTGGTGAGCGATCCAAACAGTGTGCGGCGATAGTTGCGGGTCAGACGCTTTTCAAGGCGCTCGACCGAAGGGATGAACACAGGTACAGAGCCGCCGTGCTCTGTGATGAGGTGAAACTGGTTCAGTCCATCGTCATCGCGGCCCAGTGTGAGTCGGGCGATAAATTGCTGGACGGCGGTATCCCGCGCCCAGATTGAGACAAAGACCAGATCGCCATTCTCGCGGCAGACGCAGGCATCGACCATCAGGTCAGTACATTCGTCGATGCGGAACAACGGTTGCTGTAATGAAGATTCGGGCATGGTGGTGTCCTCAATAACATTGAGTGGCAACACTGCCCTTGGGGCCGTGTTGCCCCGAAGGATGGGAAAAGCGCGCAGCGGTGGCTGGAGGAATCAGATCGCCAGAGATTCAGACTGACGGTTCCACTGCTGGGCCGTGGCGTCGAACACATAGCTCAACTGGCTCAACCGCGCGACTTGCAGGCGCAACGTGCGGCGGTCAATGGTTGCGTCCAGCTTCACCGATTCACCTAGCGGCCAGAGGATGCCGAACAATGCAGCATCATCGCTATCGGGATTGTCCGAGGCCGCTACAGTCGCGGAGGGCGCATCGACGCCGAATGGCGTGGTGTCAACCAGTGGGTCCTGGGTGGCTTGCACAGGGGCAGGCCTGGCCTTGGATTTGGACGTTGCGGTTGGCGTGGGTACGGGTTGAGTACCCGATTCCTCATCAAGCGGATCGACATCCTGCGTGGCGAAGGCGCGAGCCTCTGCTTTGCTGAGTTTGTCGATACCAGACAAGGTCATGCCATCCAGGTTGGCCCGGATCTCGAATCGCATGCCGTCGCCGACAGGATAGGCTTTCGGATAAATATATCGAATCGCAAATTCACCCTCATACTTTCCTTCGGGATACTGCTCCAGTTCGGGATCTTTGACATGGAACAGCCCAAGGTGAGTGGTGAGACGACCGACTGTGAACCGGCCGTTACGACCGGATATTGTGCGGATTGCGAGTTGGCCGTGAACGATGATGGGGGGAGCGGATTGAACGGCTGCTGTAGCCATGGATAATCTCCTGGGATGCGTTGTACTACCGATAACCTTGGGAAAAGAGACAAGACCCCACTGTGAGGTCTTGCCGATCGGCTTAGCGTGAAGTGACGAGAGCGGGCTCTTCTTCTACCGAGGATTGCGCTTCAGGTTCGGTTGTACCGGGCGTCGTAGACGGCATATCCACGCTGTTATCAGGACTTTCTGACTCAGTGGATACCGCTGTAGCATGCTCGGAAGAGGGAGCCTGGTTGGCAGTGGGATAGACCAATTGGCCATCGATCTTGATCAGGCCAATATGGATCAGTTTGGATTCCAGACTCGCAGCCGGCTCGCCGGCATGCTCGCCCTTCGTGCGAAGGTACGGATCAGCTTTCATGTCGTTGAGACGAAAGGCCACCAGTACCTTGCGTTCAGCCTCGACGGCCTGCACGCAACGGCGCACCAGATGTTGAGCCTCCGGTGTGGTCACGATGGTGTTGATGTACCGGTATTCCGGTTCTTCGACAGGCCCGGCCAGCGCACCGATGGTGCATGCGAGGAACGGGTCACCCTTCTTCGGTGTGACGTCTTTGGGCCGATTGAGGTAGCCAATGCCCCGAGTGACCAGCTCGTACTGTTCGATTATTTGCAGTGCGGCAGGGTCGATCAGTTCAGCTTTCAGGAGCCGTCCCTTGAGACTGGCTGCCGGTTCACCCTTGCGCTCACCGCTGGGGCGAATAAATGCATCACTCCACAGATCCCCCAGCCGGAACTTGATCATCGGACGCTGCTTTGGATCATCAATGCCGATATAGTGTTCGACCAGTTTTTTAGCCTCGGCACCTGTGACTTTGACATCAAAATAGCGGGTGGTCGGTTCTTGGGCCGAGCCGACCAGCGCTGCGATGGTGCAGGCCAGGAAGGGTTGAGCACGTCGGCCACCCCGCACGGGAACTTCCCGTACGCGTTGCAGACGACCGTAACCTTCGGTGTGCAGATCGAAATAGGCCTTTTCGCCTGAAGTAGAATGAGTCATGGTGAAATCTCCATTGAAAATGAAGCGGAGACACACCAGGCCCGATGGCGAGGGTGTGTCACCCCGCGATGGGTTGATAAGGCGGATGCATCCACTACCGGTAGAAGCCGGTGGTCGTCCGCGCGAGGATGCTGTGCGAACTGGCTTGGTCATGCGGTTTTTGCCGCACCGCAACCTTGGAGACCGTGGTTGCGTGGCATGTCGCTGACAACGTCAGCAAAACATGCAGACAGACTGCCCGTGCCTCAATGCCGGCGCGACGAGAAATATGAACTGGAGTCGTTCCCTATTTTCGAGATGCCATTCCTCTGGAAATGGCTGTCGTGGTACAAACGCGTACTTAACGACTTTCTGCATCACCCATGGAGGGAGAAATAATGTCGATTGATTTGCAGGCGCTGTCCGCAGCCGAATTGAAGAACCTGATCGCATCCGCACAGGATCAACTGGTCAAGGGAGAACGTGAACGCATCAAGGCTGTTCGCGAGAAAATTCTGCAGTTGCTGGAAGGTGAAAATCTGGATCTGGAGCAGGTCTTCCCGAACTCGAAGCCGAGTCCTCGGGTAAAAAATCCTGTGGCTCCCAAATATGCACATCCCGACAACCCAAGCCTGACCTGGAGTGGTCGAGGCAAGCAGCCGAATTGGTTCAAGGAGGCGCTCGCAGCGGGCAAAACTCAGGCGCAGTTGTTGCTGCCCTAGTCGTTATCCAAAGTGGCACCTGATCAGTACAGACCCAAGACAATCAGGTTTCCCTGCGGCGCGATTTAATCACCGCAAAAACAGGCCGCCGCATCTTCGGTTGAATCGAACAGATCACCCTGGTTTGCGGCGAAGCGCGCCAGATCGGCATAGCTGGGACCGTCAATACGAAACCGTGTGCCACTGGCTTTGCTGGCCAGATTCAGTGATTCCATGCGCATCCACCATATGGCAGCTTCCGGTCTGGCCTTGATGAGGGCCAGCCGCTGTCCCTGTGGCTTGAGGAAGCACAAATCACAGTTGCCTTCGAGTGTGCGGCCTTTCACGGTCAACAGTCCCAGATCGAAAGGTTGCGCCTGCCAGAACGCACTGACCTCGTATACGCTGATGTTTGCATCGGCCAATGGCATGCACATCATTTCATGGCTTGATTCTGTGGAGTGACCGCGCGCCCGAATTTTGGCGACACGCCGTTGCTCGTCGGCGCGGATGCCAATGAATTGATCCCATTCCGCCCAACCAAGACTGCGCAGGTATTTATGCATCGGCCGAATTTTCAGGCTGGTGGTGCAGCAGCGAGCAACGGGATTGGGCAGGTATTGGCGTTTACGGATCAACGCCTCGAAAGGCTCACCCTGACGGCTGGCCGTCGTGAAATCGACCCGCGTGAATCCCGGTTCTGCATTCTGATATTCGAGCCAGTGGATAGGGATTTCCCAATGTGTGGCACAGTCGCGCACGAAGCGCAGGGTGGCTTCGACTTCTTTGCCCGTGTTGGCGAAGCAGACAACGGTATCGGCAGGCAGGCCGCAGTTGGTCTGTAAAACGCGCCACAGCATATAGGCACTGGTGCGGCCACCGGAAAAACTGATGCAGGTCGGGGTGTCAATCTTGAACGGGTCGCGCATGGGGGCGTCTCCAGGGTATCGCTGGTGGAATGGCCCGTCGTGGGCTGAGACGCATGCGTGTCAGCGGTGGAGGTGCTGGCGCGAGAGGAAAGAAGCCCCCATGAGGGGGCTATGGAGGACGAGGCTCAGTTGCTATCGGGGCTTGTCGCGACAACTTGCAGGAAAATCTGTGTTGCGGTAGCGGACACTTCGAGATCACCAGCACCATCCAGGATGCCGGTAAACACCCTGTCGCCAGGTTCGAAAAACTCACCAAAATCATCGCCACCGAACTCAGCGCGTGAACGCTCCCACCAGTCGTCGAAGGGTGCAACGTCAGGGTTGCAGCCAATTGCGTAGGCGATCAGCTTTTGACGCCCATCGGGATGGCGTTCACCATGCTCGGCGAGCCAGTAAACACCCTGATCCTTGACCAGGATGATGCGGCACTGATTGGCAACAGCTTCGGCGATGACGGGCCGCAATTCGGCTCCTTTGAAGCGTAAAGTCATACAAGTTACTCCTGAGAGGATGGTATGCCGGGCAACACAGTGAAGAAGTGTTGTCCGGGGCGGGGGATTGGTGCGTATCCCAGTCGAGGTGCGATAAGTAAACGATGCTGGTCAGATAACCCACCGTATAGACGGGTTGTCTGTCGCGTCATGACTTGCGTCGCAGCGGCTTTTGAATGGTGCGCACATGTATGCGACGCCAGCTGCCATCGTCGATCAGCCTGAGCAGTACGTCTCCGAGGGTATCGAAGAACACACCGTCAACCCGTTCAACCAACTCTCCATCGTGGCTCAGCACTACGGCATAGAGGTCGTCGGCGCGTTCGTATTGCACAGTGACGCGGCCATTGAATTTCGCCGTGCTTGTGTTGAAGCTGATAGCCGGTGGTGTAGCGATGATGTCCTTGGGCAGTGGATCAACCCAGGTGAAATCCCGCGCACCCGCATCAACCAGCAGGTGCGTAATCCGACGAAAACCATCCGGTGCCGGCAGCTCCTCCAGTTGCCTGATCAGTTCCTGTAACTCCGGGCTGCGGGGTTGCGGGATCGGAAGCTTGGTGGGGGCGGAGCCGAGGACATACGTCTGGAGCTTGTAGGGCTTGCCATCAGCGGTGTATTCGGTGCGCTCTTCGGGGGTGTCTGCGCGAAGACCGTCGAAGCGATGCCGTGCGTAGGGTTCGACCTGCACCTTGGCTCCTTCGTCTGGATCTTCGGTCACGAGCGTCCGGTCAAGCACCGCGAACTCGATTCGGCCCGTCTTGACGACAATGGCATCCTCCGTCCTGGCGATGATCTTTCCTTCAAAAGGCTTGGGATCAATGTGAAAGCCCAGTGTCGACACCTTGGGCTGGCCGTCAAAAATGTTGAACCTGAAACTGCGGGCATTGGAAGGAACGTGGTCACGCACCAATGACTGCATCTGATTGCGAATGGTTTGATGATCCATGGGAAAGTCTCCAAAAAAAGGAGCTCCCCAGCCACAAGGGAGGAGAGCCCCTATGGGTGGAATGAGAAAATAACGAAAGCCAACACACCGTCGGCGTGTCGCAGTCTTGATGGCCTTGACTGCCTGGGATGTTGCCAGCTACACCGGCGAACATGTATTCAGCATGACGTGGCAACGGTGCGTGTGTGTGGAACAACACGCATCAGGACGTGCCCGTATTGGTTAGCGTGATGTCACTTGGGTGTCTGCAATGCCTGGAGCAGACGCTGACCCAGCCAGGCCACGCATGGTACGGCCATGGAGTTGCCGATCGCTTTGTAGCGGGGGGTATCAGCAGCAGGTTTGCCGCCGCGATATGGCACCAGCGTCCAGCCATCCGGCATGCCCTGCAAGCGTTCGCATTCGACGGGCATTAGCCGCCTGACCCTCCATTGCTGCCAGTTTTCTCCATCATGCTCAAGCGGCGTGTAATGGAAGTGCGCGTCAGGCGGGGTGACGCTGAACACGGTTGGCATGCCCTGACCGGGCTTTCCGCCGCTGGCGAGCAGCGTGCCAGCGATCTGGCCGTGACCCGATTCCAGGCGCAGTTCGCCACGCCCGTTCTGTGCAAAGGCGATGGCAGGCCAGGCCCTGGTCCGCAATGTCGGGGTGACGTCTTTTACGGCATCCGCGCCATAGTCCTGAGCGGTAAAGGCCATCATCGGTATACCTTTGTTGGCACCATCTTCCCTGTAGTCTTTGCCATGCGTTGCCGTGTGCAGTGTATGGCTGAGGGGGCCAGCCATCGACTGCACCAGGAAGTTCTCGGTGCAGATGTCATGTTTGGAACCGGCTGCCATCAGGCAGGCCGCCACGTTGGCTGGCCCTGTTCCTCCAGCGAAACTGTATGTCGTGACAGCCTTGCCGTAGGGACTCAATCCGGCATAGTCGCTTGCTGTCGCAGGGCCTGCTCCAGCAGCGCGGGCAGCTTCTTGCCACGGCGAGTTGCTCGCATCAGAATGCCCGCGCACGCTGTCGCGCTCAAAAAGTACTTCGCAGGGATCGAGGTCGTCTCGACCACTTGCCACAAGAAACACACGCTTGCGGCGCTGGGCGACACCGAAGTGTTGGGCGTCGAGCACCCGCCACGCGAGGCGACGGCGGGGTCCAGACACGTGACCTGCGTGCGCCCATTTTTCCCCTGGCGGGTTGAGCGCATGGCTTTCTCCGGCCAGTGCGCCCAGCAGGCAGCCAAAGGCGTTGGAGCGGTCACTGAGCACGCCAGGGACGTTTTCCCAGACGATCGTGGTGGGGGACTGATGATTTTTGAGACGGATTTGGTCGATGACATTGGCAAGCTCCACGTAGCTGAGGGTTAAGGCACCGCGAGGGTCGTTCAGACCCCGTCGTGCGCCGGCAATGCTGAACGCCTGGCAAGGTGTCCCGCCAACCAGAATATCTGGGGCGATGACCTCGCCAGCGTGTACCTGGTTGGCGATGTGCGTCATGTCGCCGAGGTTGGGCACATGGGGGTAGCGGTGTGCGAGCACGGCACACGGGAAAGGGTCGATTTCCGAAAACCAGGCGGCTTTCATACCCAGTGGTTCCCAGGCGAGGCTGACTGCCTCGATGCCACTGCAGACGCTGCCGAATTGCAGTACATGGGGTGTTGTAGGTTGCATGTTCATGGGGTCTCCTGTTTTTTGGTTCAGGGCCACAGGCCCAACCGTGTGTGTCGTAAATCAGGAGAAAAAGTGTCGGGGACCTGCTGGCCTCCGACTTGGTAGGAATAAACCACCTGTGGGCTGGTTCAGGATGTGGTCGTCGTCAAAACCATTCACTGTCGCAGCAATCGCACCCGGCCGTTATCGTGGTTGTGGCCGGAATCCTCTGGCATGTATCCACACACAAAGGGAGCCCAGTTTTTCGCCGTTGGGCGCGGCAACGAATACCGTCATCCCCGAAGGGTTTCCTGATGTCTGGCCTCTCAAACAAAGCATCAGGAAACCCTTCAAGGAAGGCGGAAGTACCGGAGAAGAGGGAAAGCGTCTGGTGCGATCCGTGGACGAGTTGCCCTCTGCCTCGCTGCCGGAGCATAGCGAAGTGCGCACTGTTTAGTAGAAGGCTTGGTGCGCGGGGATTCCCGCATGGGCGCGGGGGGGAGCCATGTCATCACTGAAGATGTGGCATGGCTTTTAGGTTCAGGGCGGTTCAGGATGCCCGTGTGCTGCTGTTACGTTTGCGCGGCATAGCACGTTTGTGTTTGCCGTTGTCGATAGGCTGAGAGCCTTTGCAGTCAGGATAGCGAGGGCAAGACCAGAATGGCCCGCTTTTGCCAGTACGCTGATGCATGGCGGTGCCGCATTCTGGGCATGCAGGTCCCTGTGGCACCTTGATAGACAGCGATGCTCCTCGATACTGCTGTACCAACTGCGTGATCCAGGCTGACTGCTTGTCGATGAAGACATCAAGAGTGAGCTGACCGGCTTCGATCATGTCCAGCGCCTGTTCCCAGATGGCGGTCATGCCGGGATCGGCAATGGCACCGGGAACGGCGTCGATGAGTGTGAAGGCCGCATCGGAGGCACGTACCGAACGGCCTTTCTTCTGCAGGTAGCCACGGTCAAGCAATCCTTTGATGATATTGGCGCGAGTCGCCTCAGTGCCGATACCCGTGGTGTCCTTCAGCTTTTGCTTCAGGCGTGGATCGGCAACCAATTTAGCAACGCCCTTCATCGCTTTGACCAGTTCGCCCTGGGTATAAGGACGTGGCGGCGATGTCTTGAGCGCTTTGCAGTCGATTCCAGTGATCTGGCAAGACAAACCTTCATGCAGCGCTGGCAGAACCTGGCTGCGCGGAGTGGTCTCGCCATCATCGTCTGGCCTGGGCTCAGTGAGCACCTGCCGCCACCCGATGACGACGACCTGCTTGCCGACAGCCTGTAGCGTTTCACCCGCACAGGATAAGTGTGCAGTGGTGCGGTCAAACTCATGTTGCGGCAGAAACTGCGCCAGATAGTGGGCACGGATCAGCATATAGACTGCCCGTTCCTTGTCACTCATTGCCTTAAGGTTGGTGGGTTCGAGCGTGGGAATGATGCCGTGGTGCGCCGTGACTTTGCTGTCGTTCCAGGCACGTGAGCGCTGGTTGCGGTCTAGCTGGTCAACGAGCGGTCGCAGGCCAGGATCGGTCTTGAGAAGACTGTCGAGTACGGTGGGCACCTCGGCGAACATGCTGTCGGGCAGATAGCCGGAGTCTGAGCGCGGGTACGTTGTCGCTTTGTGAGTTTCGTACAGTGCCTGAGCGATTTCCAGGGTTTCCTGCACGTCCAGACCCAACTGTTTTGAACAGATTTCCTGCAGCGTGCCCAGATCGAAGGGTAATGGCGGGCCTTCACGCATGCGTTCAGTTTCGACGGACGTGATCTGTGCGCTACCAGCCGAACGCATGCGTTCCACCGCCTGCCGGGCTATGGATTCCTGCAGGCAGCGGCCGGCATCGTCTGTTGCTGTATCTGGTGCAAGCCAGGCTGCAGTGAAAGATTGACCTTCGCTCGATAGTGTAGTCTCGACTGCCCAGAACGGTACAGAGACAAAGCATGCGATCTCGCGGTCGCGATCGACAACCAGTTTCAGCGTTGGGGTTTGTACCCGGCCCACGGAGAGGACGCCGTCGTAACCGGCCTGCCGCCCCATAACGGTGAACAGGCGACTGAGATTCATGCCAATCAGCCAGTCTGCGCGGGAACGGGCCAAGGCCGAGAAGTACATCGGCAGGGTTTCGCTTGATGGCCTGAGCGTTGCCAGTGCTTTGCGGATCGACGCATCATTTAGCGCCGATAACCAGAGCCGCTGGATGGGGCCGCGATAACCGCACAGTTCGATGATCTCACGTGCGATCAACTCGCCTTCCCTGTCAGCATCCGTTGCGATGACCAGTTCGCTTGCCTTGCTCAGAAGGTCTTTGACGACGTTGAACTGCGAGGCGGTCTTGGATTTGACGTCGACGCGCCAGCGCTCGGGGATAATGGGCAATTGCTCGATAGACCAGCGTTTGTATTGCTCGCCATAGGCATCGGGCGGTGCTGCTTCAACGAGATGGCCGATGCACCAGGTTATGGTGATACCTGAACCGGTGAGGCAACCCTTGCCTCGCTGGGTAGCCCCCAGTACACGTCCGATATCTTTGCCCTGAGAGGGCTTCTCGCACAGAAATAGCTTCATGGAATTCTCTCGGCACGTGAATCATGCTGTCGAGTATTCCCGGCTGGAGATTTTAAAATGATAAAGAATGCGGATTACGAGCCAACGTATTCGATTTTCCCATCTGATATGCCAATCTGAGCGTGAGAAACGCAATAGACATCAGTGGAATAGGGGACGACCACTGTCTGGGATCGTCCCGAAGTGCGATGTGTTACTCGGCCGATGGCCCCGGATCTGCTGGCCCTGACTTGGGGCTCAGGGTGATGGCCTCGATTCGGTAAGGGAGGATGCCAACGCTGCGTGCATTGACCCGGTAAGTCGTGCGCGGGTTGTTGTTCTCATCGGTCCAGTCGTCGCGCTCCACACGTCCGCTAACCACGACCCGCATGCCTTTCTGGAACAGTCCAGAGAATTGCTCCGCATCACGATGCCACCAGTCAACTGGCCGCCAGAAACCGCCACGATCTTCAAAGGCACCGCTCTTGCCGGGGACGGGGTTGTCGAAGTAGACGTTCAGACGCAACACCCGACGTGGTTCTTCGTTGCCGTTGGGGTACTCGTGGAATTCTGGCGCAGAGCCGATATTTCCCTCGCCACTGAAATGTGTACTCATGTCTATGACTCCTGTTTGATGTGAAATGCCCGCATTGGAAAGACAATGCCGGTTGAAACCGTCAACGGTGTTGTGCTGATGCCTGATGTTTCATGTGGTCTCCCCCTGTATGGGACTGGTTTAGATCTGCCTGATGGCCTGTCCGGCGCAGATAAATATCGTCGGCATGGGCCACTTTGCTGGCGCAGTCCCTGGCCTGGCGTGCGAGTGTGTGCAACAGGCTAATCTGCATGTTCAGCACGGCACGCTGGACTTCTATTGCGTGTAAATCGCCGATGAGTCCGGGTGGCGTAGCCGGATTGGCCATCATCTTCTGCCACAGGGCTACGCCCATACTGCTGCGATCAAGGTTGCGCCAGCGCAGAAAGGTGGTGCCTGCGCCAGTGGTTTGCTGGGCCAGTTGCGTGGGTAGCAGGTTGAAGGGATGGCTGCGTGCCTGTGCCAGAACCTGTCGTTGCGCCAGCACGATCAGGTTGTCGCGCAGTGCCTCGCATTGGCTGGCCCAGACTTCGAGTGCCCCTTTACCTTTAAAAGGTTTTAAAAGGCCTTTTAGGTAGCCTGCATGTCCCAACTGCTGGAAGGCGGTCTGTTCCAGCAGGGTGAAACGTGTCGATGCGCTCATGCGTGGTCATCCTCGCTATCCTGTGCCTCTTCGGTTGGGTTTCCACTGGTGTTGGCAGGGACATCAGCAGGTTCGTCTGCGTGTGAGGGGGTTTGATGTGTGGTGCCTGAATGCGCCATGTTCGTTTGTCCACGCCGGATCAAGGGTGGTGCGAAGCGTGAACGACGCGTGCCTTCGAGCACGTCCTGCGGCAGTTCTCCGTATTTTTCCACTGCGGCACGGGCTGCGGCATTGTTGGCAGCAAAGTCGTCGCGCCGGGTGCCGGAGTAGCGGTATTGCTGCGCCAGACTGAAGAGACTGCGCAGGGCATGGGCTCCGTCGTTGAGGCAGCGTTCAAGGGTTGAGCGGTCAATCAGTGCGGTGTGGTGGGCCAGGATCAGGCGGCGGGCAAGATCGTCGTAGTCGGCCAGTAAATAGACCGCCATAAAGCCCAGTTGCGAGGAGACGAATAGCGGCAGCTTGACGGGTTGCACATTCATGTTTTCACCAATACTCAGCGCGGGTGGTACGTCAGCCAGTGCTTGATCCACTTGTTGGCGCAAGTTCTGGAGCTGTTCTTTGGTGAGCGACAGCTTGTCTTCAATGCGCAGCATCCACCAGTCGGAGTAGGGATCGTCCTGCTCGGCACCGCGCTTGAGCTTGTTCATGATGGAGACAAATCCGTTCAGGCCGACGATGCCGGGTTTGCCTTCTGCGGCTGCACGTCCGTGCCAGATACGCGACGCGTGGTGGGTATGCAGGGTCAGTGACATCGCACTGCGCAATGACCCCAGGTTCAATTGCAAGGACTCGGTGGCATTGTTTTCGTTGGACATGGTGATGACTCTCGGTAGTGAAACGAGTCGCCAGCTTCGGCTGTAACAGGAAGGCCGTCAGTCATGAAACCGCACTGCTGGTCAGCCTGTTTTGCGAGGCACCGGACGCTTTGCGAGGGAAGGGGGGGCCGCTATACCCGGGGTATAGGCGACGGTGGACGCCAGTGGACGATATGTCGCTATTTTTGTGTGAGTCGTATGCGTATCGTCTGGAAGGCTGTGTGTGCAGCTATACCCAGGGTATAGACGACCATGGATGGTGATGGATATGTCTTCAGGTGGCATCCAGCAATTTGCGCAGTCGTGCCAGATGGGCCAGTGCGACATCTCTGTTCGCCGCAGGCGGCTGCGGTGGGATGGGGGCTTCACGTGGTTTGGTGGCGGGCGTTGTTTGTGTGTTGTCCTTCTGCCCAGCCCAGGCTCGGAAATCACCGCGCAGGGCTTTCTGGATGATGCCAAACAAATAGCCTGCGGGGTTGCGAATGGTGGTTGTTGTGCAGCGAGCATCCCATTCGTCAAGGACTGATTGGTGCAAACTGGGCTCAACCGACTGCAATGCGGCCAGCGTACCGGATTGCTGCTCAGCCTTGAGTGCCATAAAGCGCTCCGGGAAATGCAGCATCCCAAGTTCTTGCGCACGCGGTACTGTAAGTACTTTTTTATTATTTTCTTTTATATGTACTGTACTGATGTTCTTCGGATTCCGAAGTGGGTTGATTTTGTTGGCGCTCAGGCCTGATTTGGAATCCGAAGTCAGGTCGCCATTATTCCGAAGAGAGGGCGTTATCCCTTCTTCGGAATCGTGATCGTTCATATCCTGTGGGTAACGTGAATCCATGCGCCAGCCCTGTGCGGCCAGACGCTGTGTCAGCACCTGCAATCGGGTTGGCAGTACCTGGCCGCTGAGCATCGAATCCTGGGACATCTCCTGTAGCGTATACACACCGACACGTTGGACAGACTTGCTGGCATGGATCAGAGACTGGCTGACCAATGCCAGGTAGTCGGCGTCAAGCTGGATGGCCTCATAGGGAGTGAGCGGTTCATCGTGCAGGACATAGAGGTTGCCCAGAATGCGGCCTGTGCGTGGATCACGTCTGCGCCTGACCAGGCTGATCCATCGGGTCAGGCGCAGCATCGTCAGGGTGCGTGCGACCGTTTCGTGAGACGCTTTGGCCGCACACGGCATGGAGGCAAGCCAGGGGGCGAGTTGATCGTACGTGGGCATCGCGGTAATACCATCTTCTGCAAGCATCAGCCGGAAAACTTGCCAGCCGTTGCGTTCAAGCGGGGTCAGCCGTCCGTCCATCAGTAGGGCCCGTGGCACACTGTCGTGGTGATTGCCGCTGAAGAGGAAACCATCCGTTGCCGCAGGCGATGAGGCGGATTGAACCGGCTTCGCAGATTGCGGTTGCAGATGGGAGAAAGCCTGGTCGAACAGCTCATTCAGCCGGATGGGGCCGTTCGTGCGTGGCTGGCCTCCTGCCATCAGGTCTGTCCTTCATCAATCCATCCGCGTATGGCACTCCAGATAACGGACAAAGGCAGATCTGTAGCTTCGGCGAGATCTGCTGCGATACCCAGCATATCCATATCATCATTGAGTGCCACTTTCTGTGATTTAACGGCAGCAGACCAGCTGTGCCACAGATTGGTATCCTGCTCTTCGGTCAGAACCGGATGGCGGCCTTTCCTTTTTGGCAATCCGATCACACTGCGGCGCAACGCGATTTCCTGATGGGTGAGCCCGAAGAACTTGCTGATAAGTTCGGTACTGGCCCCCAGGCGCAGAAGCCGGTCAATTCTGGCGACTTCTTCGGTTACACCATCGACCTGATGCAGTAGCCGACGCAGCACATCGCGGTTGACCACGACGGAGCACCAGGACACGTTGGCGTTGGCCAGCACACTTGCCATGGCAGGATGTTTCAGTGCATCGAGGTCAGTGTCATCAAATCCCATGGACTTGGCTCTGCGCAATTGACCATTGCGCAGATCATGCAGTGCTTGTGCGATGACAGCCTGATTGAGAGGGTGTGGACCGGTCATGGTTGTGCTCCTCATGATCCGGGAATGACGTCGCCGTCATCCTGTGTGCCGTTCTCAATGTCGATCAGCCTGCGGGTCAGCCGTAGCAATCGGAACAGCTTCACCAGTGCGCTGTCATTGAGCCGCTGTGGTGCATCGTTTGCGTCATTGCTTGCGTCCAGTATCCCCTGCAATAAATGCCCGAGTAGCCCAAACCGGATCGAAGACGCGGTATCTGAAAGCGGATGTGTGGCGTGCAGATAGGGGGCGCTCAGGGCGTGCAGCAGCACCAGCACCATGGAGGCTGACGTATCTGTGTTGACACGGTCATCGGCGCATTTGCAACTGAATCCGATGCCATTTTCGTAGGGCTCAATAGCATCTTGCGCACCGACTTCATGGGCGATTTCTGCGGCAAATTGCGCAATATGGGTGCGTAGTCGTGAAGGTTCATCCAGCGATGCCTCAATGTGCCAGATATCGGTGATCGGATACAGGCTATCGGCCTGGATAGGGATGGATTGCAAGACATTGCGTTCGAAGTCCGGCAGGGTCTCGCCAGTATGGCCGGCGACCAGCCGTTGAATCGACTGCAGCCGCTCGGTTGTGCCAGCAGGAGAAACAACATGCTGTTGCAGTAGCGCGGCATGCTCATCGTTTCCTGCTGCAGATTTGTCTTGCGAGGTGCGGCCAACAGGTTCAGACGGGGGCGATCCCGGTTGTGCAGACGCCTTGTTGGTCGTTGATGGTTCGATGTTCCTGGGCGACGTGGATTCCGATGTAACTCCGGGCGGCGTTACGGGTAATGGCGTCTTCTCTTGCAGCGTCGGTGCCCCAGGTTCAGCCGCTGGTGCTTCATTGCTGAGTAACTGCCAACGCCGATCGGTGTCGGTGATCTCGAATGCCAGCGTGTCGTATTCCATCTCCAGCAGATCGGCCATTTGTCCAATCAACTCATCCTGTACGCGCTGGACACTGAAATTGCCCGGTGTACTGTCGAACATCACCAATACATCCTGGAACAAGGTGGTGAAGTCGATGTGGCGATGCGTGTTGGTGCTGCGAGCAGACCAGGCGCGTTCAGCAGCACGTCGCAGGCTGGTCAACTGCTCGACCTGATGCCTTCCCAGCCCGGCATAAAGCACGGTAGGGATGGCCGGAAGCAAGTATTGAATGGCCTCTTGCATGCGACTGATATGGGGCTGGGGTACTGGGTAGCCATCGGCCTTGAGGCGGCGGGCCAGCTCTGACTGTGACAGTGATTTCCCGGTCTCTTCTTCATAAAGCTCCCGTGCTTTATTGACGCCCAGGGCACGTTCAATAAATGACAGTCCACCGTGCAGCTCGTTCTCAGCCAGATGCCCTGTCAATGCGATGATTTCACCGCGTTCCGGCCATGGGCGGAACAAGCATGGAATGCGGAAAAAGCGTTCGTCCCTGGTCTCAGCCCAGAGTTCGCGCAGAATCGACAGTCTGGTATTGCCCCCGTTGCGAATGATATAGCCCTTTGCCCCTGGTCGCTGAGTGATGGAAGGCGGGGAGTCGAGTCCGCGCTCGCGGATTGAGGCTTTGATCTCGTCGTAGAGCGGGTTGCGGGTCAGTCGTGGATCGAGTTCATAGGGTGACAATTCGTCGAGTGTGATAACCATCGCGGTTTCCGCAATAGGTGCGCTTAACACTCCGGTAATCGGTGCTTTGCTCGCGAAGCCTTCGCTCAGTAGCTTGTTGGTCAGGTCTTGTACGGAAATATCAGGCATGGCGGCCTCCCTTGTCAGGAGAGGATTGATCAGTGGCAAACTGGTTCTGCGTACGTCGGAGCAAGGCGCGTGCATTGCGTCCGGCACGGTAATCGCTGGCCGTAGAACTGGTGAAAATAGGAGGCATGCCCGGTTTGGTGAACTTCAGATGCCCACCAGAGGTACGCACAACCTCCCAGCCTTCTTGCAGCGCGTATTCAATCAGCGGTAGTAACTGCTTGTGGCCTTTAGCCAGTTCACGGGCATTTGACATGGGCATGCCCTCCGCTGGTTTTTCCTGTGACCAGTGCGAACTGCTCACGCCACTGGGGCAGTAATTCGGTTGCCAGGCCGCACATGATTTCTCGCGCAGAGCGGGTCTGGCGACCGTAAGGCCTGATACGCTCAACGCGATGCGCTGGCAGACCGCGAGTCGCCGCACGGGGAAACGCTTCAATTGCGGGTATCTCGGTGTCCAGAATGTGGATGCCCGCTTGCTCCTGAAAAACCAGACGCAGGGTTTTCTGGATCATGCGGGCATTGGACGACACGGCTGGTACGCGATTGATCAGCAGGTGTAGAGGTGGGGGCGTAATGCCCAGATTACGGTAAGGTGCGATGTCCTCGACCAGTTGCAGGGTTCCCCGATGTAGCTCACGGGCAGTGAGTATTTCTGGCGTGACGGGTGAAATGGCCTGTTGTGATGCCAGTAATGCCATCTCCAGCAAGACTGTGCGTGCGCCCTGCGTGTCAATGACAACGAGGTCGTAGTGTGGCTGGAACGCAGGCAATAAGTTGCGCAGCCTCAGCCTGCCGTCTGGAGCGTGAAGTAGCAGTGTGTGCAACTGGCGATGTTCATCGTTGGATAGCACAACATCCAGACGCTCAATGGCGGTACGGGAGACAATTTTCCCCTGATCCTGTTCATTGAACGCCAGTAGTTCATAGATGCCGCCAGCGGCACGGTTGCTCAACTCATAGTAAGAGGACAGCGTGGGTTGCATGTCCAGATCGAGTAGGAGTACGCGGAATCCGGCATCGGCAACGAAACTTCCTAGGTTGGCAGCAATGGTTGTTTTACCCACGCCACCTTTTGTTGAAATAACAGAAATCACTTGCATGGTCTGCTCCTGGTAATTGGTGACTGGGAGCAGTCAGGCTCGTTCTTTGAGGCGAGCAGTGATCCACTGATCAATTTCGGCAGAGTCCCATCCCACGGCGCGCACGCCAAGACGCAGCGCCTTGGGAAACTTTCCCTCTTTCATCAAGTTATAAATATGGGCTCTTTTAAAGCCGGTTTTGGCTTCAACTTCAGCCCGACGCAGGATGCGACGCTCTGGAACGGGAACAGTGTTCTGTTGGAACATGACAGTCACTCCTTAATGCTTGGTAGCGCTTATTGAGGGTGACTGTCATTAAATAGACACCATCGATAAGCCACATCAAACAATAGGGACGAGCGGGTCACCGCTTTCTTGTCGCAACAAGCACGACCTTTGATTTAAGCCAATACCTGCTTGCCCCAAAAGTGACAATATTGGTTATCACTTCCGACCAATAAAGCATGCATCTGATCAAACCTTTCAATGCATAAAAATGAGCAGCCAAAATATTTTGATTGTTGTTTGTCTGTAGACGAAAAATGTCTGAGATTGATTTTTGTTGGATGTTGACACGCGCTTCAAGCCCTGGGAGCTATACGGGTTCGTTCACTAAAGCTGTGTGGCAAGGATTTTTATGCAATAGAAGGACTGTTTTTTGTCATGAAAGTGACAAAAACAGTCCTTTTGTTTCATTGCGGTGTCACAGTGTTCGGGTCGGTGGGGCGTGCGGCAAAGTTGGCATTTCTCCGATTGCGATAGCCCGGTTGATAAATCGAACCAGCTCTGCTGAACGTTCTCTTTCTGCTGTTACGACAAACGTAGCTGTGCTGGGAATATTGTCTGCTGCTTCTCTGATAATGACATTTGGATGGTTATAGAGAGCAATTTGGGATGCCAGCCCGATACCGATTCCATAGCCTGCTGCAACTAACATGATCATGGGTTCATGCCCTGAAACATATTCGGCAATGTTTGGAGTAGGGAGTGACGGATTGCTGAACAAATGTCGAGTCAGGTTATATCCACCAGTGCACTGTTCGGGGTGGCAAAGCACTAGCGGATAGCGAAGTATCTCGGCGTCAGAGATTTTTTCTTGTGAAAGTAATGGGTGATGAGTTGGGATCGCAATGGCTGGGCGCTCAGTCCATACAACCTCTTTGAGATACCCCGGTATGATTGAATTATCGACAGTAAAACCAACATCGATTTGATCGTGACTGATTGCCAGTAACATCTCGCTGACGGTCATTTCCGTGATCCTAATCTCGGTGCTAGGTTCCTCCTCACGACAACGAGCGAGCAGTGTTGTCAGTCTTGGTGGAGCCAGGCTGTCTGCAAGCCCAATACGCAGCCGACCACGGTAGCCCTGCGAGGCTGAGTTAACCCGTGTTTGAGCGTTCTCTATAAAGGCAATAATGCGTTGAGCCTCTTCACGAAACACTTCGCCTGGCCAGGTCAGCCTGATACGTCCTTTGGACCGATGAAGCAGTTGAACCCCCAGATGGTTCTCCAGTTCCTTGATGGCTCGGGATAAAGGTGATGGTTCGATATGAACTCTGGCAGCAGCTCGGGTGAAACTTTGCTCTTCTGCAACGATCAGGAAATACCGCAGGTAGCGTATCCTCATATTTTCATACTCCTTTCTTTCCATTGGGTATTGATTCCTTTTTATGGAGGAAGGCTCCGCCACGCGAATAGGACTTATTCGTGTGTTTGGGCTGTCTTTTGCGGGGCACCCCACGCTGAAATGCAGCCTCAACTGGTTGTGAGGGTGTAGGGCATTTCAATAGCTTGCTGAGCCGAGTTTTTCTTAGGGGGCAGGTGTGGAAAACGAGCAGATCAACCCGGCTGTGGAGCATCGCTAATGCTAAGGCTGCTTCTTATGGGGTTTTGTTCACACGTTGCGTGTTTCTGTCTCTGGATGTAGTGGGGTAGAGCTGATGAGGTCTGGCGCTTGCCTGTGTGGGTTACAGCATCGATCGCCCTAGGTTGTTGTTCCTCTCGATGAGTTAAGAAAGCCGGTGAATGCGTTGTCAAGGTGGTCGAGTTCGAGGCAGCGGCCGACGTCAGTCAATGACAGGTTGTAGGTGATGATGTAACAATAGTTTGTCTATTCGTGGTCCACGCTGAACAGCGTGGTGTATAAACAATGAACAATTCAGGATGTGGGTTTCGGATGAGTACTTTCGATAGCAATCATAAAAATATAATCGCTGCTTTCATGGCCTTGAAGAATAAGGCCACTCTTTTGGAAAAGCACACGCTGCGCGGGAATTACCAGATAAACAAGAATCGTCTGCCGTTCATTGAGGTGCGTAACTATTATGCAAGCCTCAGGCATGTGTGCGATCTACCGATTATATTTATGATGAATGAAGAGTTATCTAATACCGCTGCGAGGCATCTTTGTCCCGAACTGTTGATTGAGCTTCTCAAGGAACAGCATCTGACACTTGACGTTCAGGTCGATGGCAAGCCTGCTTCGCTGGAGCATGAAGATTTTGAAGCCTCGTTGTCCGATATTAGGGCATTGTGCTGTGATCGTATCAATGGGATGGTAGGAAGTTTGATGCTAGATTTCACCGTTTCTGTATTTTCCTGTTTCGAACACTGGATAACGAAACTGTACGACGGCTACGCCGAGAAATTGGAGGCTGAGTATAAAAATAGTCGCAGGGACAAGGTCGTCAAGTTGCTCAAGCGGTATGGTGGGGCGAGGTCAGACGAGGAGAAGTTGAAGTACCTGAACGGAATCCTAGATGTGCGAGGCCCATACCGTTCCTTCCCGGACAAAATCAATGCGCTCTACAAGATGGTCGACAAGCAGAAATACATGCGAGACATTAACCACGACAAGGATATCATCAAGTTTTTAGGCGCATGCAGGAACACCGTTCACAACTCAGGGGTGCATCAAAAAGACTCGCTTCAGATCACGTGTAACGGAATAACCTATTTCCTGAGGGCTGGCAGGCCTTGGTATTGCGACCGCTATTCTCAATCGATAGGCTTGCTGGGTGAGTTGACGGATATTTATAGCCATTTAGTAAGATCACTGAGCGATTGGCCGTTGGAGTCCGTCTGTGAGGAGATCCTATTGCAGCCCGATATGAGGAGATTCGAAATAGCAGTACAACTAGCGTTTGATGCTGATCAAGCTGTGCCACTCGAACAAATTTTAATTGAGAATATGGGGGTGGGCGAAGTTCAGGCGAAGAATATTGCCCGAATTCTGGGAAGGATCAAGTCGGACATATCGCGGGATCCGAAAGACTTTTGTATATATGAAATCCTAACTGGTGACCTCTTGAATTCATTAGAGACTCCTGGATCCGAATCTTAATCATGGGCTAACCAAAATCATAATTACGAGGATAATGACTGCGATTTATAATTGTTTGTTCCGAGAGTTGTATAAGCGTATCTGTGCATAGCACTGGCTTCAAGTAAAGTATTCCGTTGCTGAAGAGTTTTTCCTAACTAATTAAGTAAGGGGTGGGTGTGAACGAAGAAGAATCGGTAGATTATCCAGCTAGTGCTATCTCGACTTGGAGCGGGTATGTGTATCAAGGAAAGATTGCGCTGTACCATTCTCTGAAATTGATTGATGAAGGTGAAATTGACTTTGAACTTCAGCTAGATAGTACGGATGATTTTGCTATATACAAGGAAGGAAAAGTCATCAGCGCACACCAAGTTAAAGCTAAGATTGGTAAGTACCGTAAAAGCTATACTGAGGCGCTAGAAAAATCTGCAAAAATTGAATTTGATCGTGTTGCGGGAATCAGCCGCTATTTCCATGTTTCAGTCGAGCTAGACGACAGTACAGACTATATTAACTCTGAGGGGGAGGTCGTAAAATTTTATCCATACGGGACTAAGATGTACTGTGGTCTTGGCGAGATCGAAGCCCTTACTAAAGAGCTTATAAAAAATCTCTGTGCGAGCAATGCCATAGTTTTGAGTGAAGATCTACTGCACTACAACTATTGCATGTTATCTGAAAATATTAGTTCGCAGGCGGTAGCGATTCACAGAATTATTCAAGAGGATCGCAAAAAAGCGAATGAGGCGGCATACGAAAATCGTATTTCGGCGAAAAGTATTGTAAACGATATTCTAAGCAAAAATCCTCACGACGATACCGAATATTTTTCAGTGGAGCTTAAAGCACGACTTTACTCGTATCTTGAAGAGCGGCTCGATCAGTTTCTCCCTGGCATGAGTGACTCTGTATATACAAGAGCAAGAAACCTTTTTGATCATATTAGAACCACAAATGCTGAAGAACTTAGGTCGTTGTGTCAGTTGATGAAGCCTTCGGAGCGATTTTCACGTATCCAAAGAGGCGACATCAGACGATACTCTAGCCTGATTGAGGCTATCAGTATTGAGCCGATACTCAATAAGCTTCCTCATTACTTAGATGACCTTAAAAAATTTTATATTCCTACAGCACTTGACCTTCCATATGTCGAAGATCACGAAGATTGCACTGCAGACATAATCAGAGAAATGAAAAGCAATGATGATCTTTTGAAGCTTCTCTTCGAGTACAACAATCTTATCGCGTCGAGAGCTAATAAATCATTCATAATAGACACTAAGTTTACTAATAGTGCTGATTTGAGTGAGCAAGAAACTCAGGAGAAAATTGACAGCAATATTGTTAAAACGCTATGTATCAGTATCGTGACTAAGGAAGAGGCAGAGGCTCGACTGAAATGATCATTAAACTTATAGATGAGGCCCTTATCGCTCATGGTTTCTCCAAGGTGCTCGAAACCAATGCTACGGGCTTCTATGTCAGAGAGAGCGGGTCTGCAATCCGATTCGCAGTCTTACATAAATTAGAAAAATTAGTAAAACCTGGCGAGTTGAATTTTGCCATTAATCAATCTGCGCCTGAGGTTTTTGTGAACGACCCATCATTTAAAAAAAATTGCGACCTCATTTGTATTCATCACTTAGATAAGCTGGCTGAGTTTAAAAGTCATGAGGAACAAATTTTTTCAATCGAAGAGGATCCGCATTTCTATAAAAAATATGTGCTTTATTATAGTGATGCAGAAGTTGATGCCATTAAGGGGCTTAATTATGAGGCCCTTAATGAATTGATTTCAGATAAGAATCAGTTCGGAAAATACAAAAACGATCCGCTGGCAGCTACGAAATACAGTGCCGCTGCTAAGATTTTTATAAAACTTCCCTTCCTTGAGTTGCCTTTTAAGAAAGGAGAGTTGGTGTCGCTTCGCCTCCAAGCTGCAGAGGCTGTGGCCGAAGCTGATCTTACTAATGTCTATGAGATTGTGAAAAAATTTGACGCCAATAACGTTGATGATTTAATCAAGGAAATGATTAGCGATGAACTGGAAAATTTCAAAAATTGAAATCTCAAGCTTTAAGGCTTTTAAGCATATCTATATGGATCTCGGTGGTTCATCGCTTTTGACTCTGGATGGGCCTAACGGCTTTGGTAAAACTAGCGCTTTTGATGCCATAGAGCTTTTGCTGACAGGTGGAATTAAGAGAATTAAAAACCTGTTCTCCACCCTTATGACTGGCAGTAAGAGTAATTATGATGATAATTTGTTTTGGAATGTCAGGGCTGGCAATAAGGATTTATCAATAAAAATTGAGTTTATCGGTGATGGTAAAGCTTTAACTCTGGCGAGACATGCCGCTGCTAAAGATTTTGGTGATAAATCCAATAATAGAGCTGATAGATTTTCTCATTTTATTCTCTATGAGATGCCGGACTTTAAGTCCAATAATTATGTTCCTGAAAATATTCGTGATGATAGTTTTGTCGAGAAGTTGTTTGGAAAAAACTTTATAGAGAATTTCTCCTACCTAAATTACCTTGAGCAAGGGCAGAACCAACTTTTGCATACTCGACTCGACAAGCGAAAGGAGGCCTTAGGTAATCTCTTCAATACCAATGACGTCAAGGCAGAAATTGATAATTGCAAGGTTATCGCTTTGCGGCTGACCAAATTTATTGGCGACGAAAAAAGAGCTGTTGAACTCGAAAAGTTGAACACCGAGGCTGATTCGTTAAAAGGAATGGTTCAAGCGGATCTAGGCTCTGTTGAATATAAACTACTCACCACTGCGTTGCTGCAGCCTGGTTGGGACAAGGAGAACCCTTTTCCTACCTACTCGGCAGAGGTCTACGCACAATTTTCCGATAGTATCGATCGTCTCCAGAATTTAGTCCCGTTGAAAGAAGCAATTCAGATTAGGGAAAAAAACGAGAAGATTGAGGATGATATAGAGCGCAACAAGGAGTCTCTGGCGAGTTTGGGACGGTTTGGCATCGATTTGGGCAAGCTGGACGCTTTCGACACTATAAAGAGAGAGTTGAACGAACTGGCCAAGGCTAACGGCATCATTAAACGTGGTGCCATAGCCATCAACGAAAATGAAGCCAAGAGCCTTCCAGGATGGGGGCGGGATCGCTTGGACTGGTTCCTTGAGCAGATAAAAGTACGTGACACGCTTCAGCAGAGGAGTAGTTCGAGTGCCAGTTCTGCTGCCGAGTTAGCGCGCCTGAAAGCTGAGTTGCTTGCAGAACACGATAAGCTTTACCCCGACGATCAGCATTGCCCTATGTGTGGTGTCGACTGGAAAGCCCATGATGCTATGCTGCACAAGGTTGACGCTAGAACACAGCAGATCAACGAGGCACTCAGTGCTGATGGCCAAGCCCTGCTTATTCTAACGGGAGAAATGGCTGCAGAATTAGCAATAATTGAAGCTAATGTCCATAGACGGGAAGCACAACTATCCGTTGGATACAACAGCGCGCTTCACAACGCATTGATTCATGATAAGTCCAGGTTGCCTGCAATCGCACAACTGGGCGCTCGGCTTCAAGCTATGGGCACACAGATCAATTACTCCTTCTCTGAAAATAGAGAAGTGGTAGATGCTCGGACTCAAGAACTTACCGCTTCTATGAGAGGCCAGAAAACGCTCGAAAAGGAGCCTTTGCCGGATGATTGGAGGAAGATCATTACGGCAGCATTCAAAGAGATCCAAGATTTCTACATCATTGAACTAAAAGACCTAAAGGACAAGGGGCAGTATGTCGCGCTCAAGGCTAACGAGGCGAAAAGCAGCAGGTTGAAGCAGTGTCTTGAAGAGCAACAACGCATGCAGCGTGAGAATGATGCTGCAAGAAGAGCCAAAGAAAAGGTCTCGAAGCTAAAAACCACGCTAGAGAAGACCGAGCGTAATTACGCAGACCAAACTATCTCTGAGATTGAACTGATTTTCCATATTTACAGTGGGCGGCTCATTCAAAACTACCAACGAGGCCTAGGACTGTTCATTGAAAGCAAAGACGGGAAGCAACTGAGATTTTTAACGGCTGAGAAGTCCGAGCATGATGCTGTTCTGTCGATGAGTTCGGGCCAAGTGTCTGCTCTTAGCTTGGCCTTCTTCCTTTCGCTCAATAAGGTTTATTCACGTGTGCCGCTGATCTTGATTGATGACCCCTCCCAGTCGCTTGATGAAGTGAACGTAGCTTCTCTTACTGACTTGTTGCGCTGCGAGTTGAATAATCGCCAACTCATCGTTTCCTCGCATGAGGATGATATTTCGGCGTATATGCGTTATCGCTTCACCAAAGCAGGGCTCAGTACCCGTTCTCTTAACATGCAGCTCTTGACCAAAGAGGGTGTTTAGCTGCCATGGGGATAAGTTTTGGGAATCGCCAAAATTTTTGCTGATATTTTTTGGTTAAAGTCGGATCGTCATCGTTACCAGATAGATAGTGTAAAACAGGCCTGAGTGGTTTTGCTGAAAAATATTATTTATTGAGACTTGTTGGTGATATTAAGGGAGGTGCATGTGGAAGAAGACGATATTGACAAGGCAGTTGAACGACTCTTCGCCGATGAAGATTTGGTAACGCTTTGCGAACTTCAGCGAACAGGCGATGAAGTTCTTGATGTTATCTCACTCAGTGAGAATCAGCACTCAGATATTCTCGGTTGGCTACTTGACCCAAGGGAAGGCCACACTCAAGGCGATCAGATTCTCCAAGATTTACTCATTGCTGCGTCGCAAAAGGTAACTGATGGGGAAAGCGGTTTGGATGGCCGTTGCACAACGGCTAAGTTCTTCAGTGAATGGCCTCCATCTCGGATCCGAACAAGCAGTTTTGGCTCCGCTTTCTGTGCTCGTGAGCTGGGCATGAAAAAAGAGGAGCGGGTAGATCTCTTCGTTATTGACCCTCAGAATAAGTTTATTCTACTTATAGAGAACAAATCACGTGCAGCGCATAGTAAAAAGCAATTGCAAGGATATCGTGAAAGTTTTGCCGATATGGTTCAGGGAAACTCACACCTTCGACAGTATGATTGCGTTTATATCGCCCTTGACCGAGATTTCGATGGTGAAGATTGTGCTGAGCGGCCATGCTCAGACGCTTGGTTGCATCTTGGCTACGACTGGCTGAAAATTTCAGCAAATCGCGCACTTTTGCACGTAGAAAGAGGAAACTCTGCTGCAAAGTTGGTAGTTAGTTATTGCAATCGTCAGACGGACTGGGAGAGTCCTCAAACCAAGCGTTGCATAGAACTGGCGTCTGCGCTTCATCAGAAATATCCCGAAGCGATGTTGCAACTGCTTAAATCACCGGCTGGCCGCATTGAAAAGATTTGGTTAAAGACTAGGCATCCACCCAACGCCCTACTCTTCGCACTCCAAAACAAAAGCGTGTTGTCAATTCTGCGCGAAACCAAGGGCATGGCATCAGTAAAAATGGAACTGATCCGACGTGTGCAATCCATTCCCTTATCGAATATTGATCATGCAAGGGCCTGGCTAGCTATTTGTCCTGTTGGCTGGGAGCAATTCTCAGGCGAGCGATGGCCGCTGTACATGCTCATCCGCGTCTCAGAACACAATCAATCGAAGTTCAGCCTCAAATTGGTTTGGAATTCCGATAGAGTCGGTGATGCGTTTGATGCACAAAATTTGCGTTGCCGACTTGCTGAGCTTGAGCCCAAGTTTCTGGCATTTTTAGAGAGCCGTCATCGTCGTGTTCCTATTGCAAATGAGTTATCTCTGACTGAGATTTTCAAGATTGTGGATGAGCTAAATTCAAAGTTGAAGTCGGCCAAATCTATGTCAGTGAGCATCTTATAAGATGTGTGATAGAACAACTCTCTGCCAACCAGAAGACTGCTAGTATCTAGGGTTTAATCGATTAACTGAGATAGTTAGGGCTGGCTGGCTGCCTGCCTTCTTGGGAATGAGACAATATGAAGATCACATTTAGCCTTCATGCTGGCGGGTGGCAAGGTCCTGCTACAAACTCGCAATTGGGCGAGCCTATCCTAAGCCCTCCGGCTTTTCTCGGACTGTTGGAAGTTCAGCTTGGTTTGAGTGGACCGCCTGTGGTTTCTGCGAGACGTACGGCAGCTTTTCTAGTTGCTTTAAGGATTGCTGATACTCCTGAACGCTTCTTTCATCGCAGTATGCAAGTCGACGAAATGGGAACTGCCTCGGCATTGCTGGCTTGGCGAGATAAATGGTTTCTCGCGGGGTGGGATGGCAAACCTCATGATAGTTGGTCTGGTAGACTTTCTGATATGGCAGCAGTGGAAGCTGCGGTTGTAGGCAGAATTGGGCTTAGTGAAGGTGAGCGTTTGGCACTAGTTGCCGAGCGCCTTAGCAAACGTCGAGTCCCTATCGCGAAAGTTCTTGTGCTTGAGCCGATTTCCGCGTTTCCCGCACGTTGGCGAACTGTCTTGAAGCAATTGCCGATTGAGATCGTGTCACCGCAGTCACCACAGGCTGCAGGGGATCTCGGCGCTGTTCAGCAGCGATGCCTAGCCGCTGCCGTTGATGGCAACTTGGCACCGCTTGATGCACTTACAGTCGATGGCTCCATTTCTGTCGTACGACCGTTTACGGTGGAGGTAGCGGAACACTGGCTGGCAAACCAATATCACATGGAGCCTAGTGCGCAGCGTTTGATTGTTTGCGACGAGCCAGCAATAGGTTCCTCGTTGGATGAGACGCTCAAAGCTACTGGAGTCCCGACCTGTGGGTATAGCGAGTCAAGTTCACTGCGACCAGTGATGCAGGCACTACCGCTAGCTCTTGAGACGCTGTGGGATCCGATAGAACCAGCCCGATTGCTAGATTTCCTCATGCATCCAGTTGGGCCGCTTCCTTCAGGCATCAGGCGGCAGCTCGGTAGAGTCTTTACAACCCAGCCTGGTATTGGAGGACGGGCTTGGACGCAGGTTAGGAATGCAATCCGCGAGGGGCTTGAGCCTGATGCTGACAGGAACGTAACAGAGTGGTTGGAAGCAATTCGTTATGATCGTCGTTCTGGTGCGCCACTGGAACTCGTTGTGGCGCGCATTGATTCGCTGCGTAGCTCACTGCAAGCCAGGCTAGTGAGGATCATTGAAGAGCAAGGGGGAGGGGAGGCTGATTTACGTTCTGCTATCTCACAATGCTCAGCCGTAATAGATGCACTCTACGAGCTTAGGACTTCCGATAATGACTTGGTTAAGCCCCGTCTGCTGGAGCAATTGGTTTCCCAGGCGACTTCTGATGCCGCTAACACATTAGCAACAGCCGAAGTTGGCTGCATGCCAAGCACTTCTTCTATCGCTGCATGCGCTGTCGAATCCGCAGACGAGGTCATCTGGTGGATGCCTGACAGACCCAAATTGCCAACTGCGCATCCCTGGCTGCAGGTTGAACTTGATGCACTAAAAGATGGGGGCGTGGACCTGCTTGACCCTGGCACCGAGATGGCCTCTATGATGACTCTTTGGATCAGGCCGATTCTTGCTGCCCGCAAGCGATTGGTTCTGATTCTGCCGCCTGAAGGCGCCGAGTTACATCCTGCTTGGCAGCTCATACATGTTGTCGCTCCGCAACTGTCCATCAGTATTCTTGAACAAGACGACGTGGGGAAGGTCGCGGTTACCCCACAGGATCTGGCGCTGTCGAAGGGAGTCTGGAAGTTCGATCCCAGCGCCAAATGGCGAGAGACGTTCCCTGCTCCGACGCGGAGGGAAGTGCAGTCTTTTTCGACATTGGAGGTGGTTTTCAATAACCCGGCACTGGCTGTACTGCAGGATGCGGCTTACCTACGAGGTAGCAATATGTTTGCGCCTGCACAAGACACTCGACTTCTTGGGACACTAGCACATCGCTTGGTACAGCTATTTCTGATGGATTCTTCCAGGCTAAGGTGGAATCCAGCACAAATAGAAGATTGGTTTGGCCCTGCTGTTGACAACCTACTCACGACTGAAGGAATGCCGTTGCTGGCTCTTGGCAACTCTATGCAGTTGGCTCAGTTCAAGGCAGTAGCTATGGGGGGCATCATTTCCTTGCTTGAGTATCTGAATGCTGCTGGCGTGAAACGCGTGGAAACTGAACGCCCATTGAGTGGGTCGCTCGGTACCCTTACGCTGCAGGGGGATGCTGATTTGCTTCTATACCTAGAAAATGATGCCACCGCAGCATTAGACCTGAAGTGGTCGCGCGGTACACGATTTCGCACCAAGCTGGTGGACGGTGACTTCCTCCAACTGGCGCTTTACGCGCACATGGTGGAACAGGAGACAAAAGTCCCTCCTCTGGCAGTCGGCTATTTCACCTTCCTTGATGGCAGCCTTTCGACGCTAACCGAAGGGGTATTTGGCGATAGCGCGAGAGTCATCTCACCCAAGAGCGGTGAGACAACTGTTCAGCTTGTTCAGAGAGCCTTGGCTTCTTGGGGGTGGCGCGTCAAGCAGTGGCAAGACGGAGAAGTTGAGGTTATTGGCGATGGATTAGAGCCTGGCCCATCGGAGCCACCGGACGGTTGCTTGCCACTTAGAGCTCTTGGGCCTTGGTATCTTGATTTTTTCCGTCTGTTTGGTCAGCCGGAGAGCGAAGCATGAGCGAGGACAAGAAGATGAATATTGAGTTTGTGCGCGCTGGCGCAGGCAGTGGAAAGACCCATTACCTAACGCATCTGTTGGCGAGCCGTCTAGAAGACAAATCAGCTAGGGCTTCCTCCGTTATCGCGACTACTTTCACCGTCAAGGCTGCAACTGAACTTCGTGAACGGGCCCGATCAACGCTACTTAAAAAGGGGCGTTTAGATTTAGCTGCTACTGTTGGTCAGGCTCGGATCGGCACTATCAATAGCGTTTGTGGTCAGCTCATCCAAAGGTTCTGCTTTGACTTAGGTGTCTCACCGGATCAGCGTATTCTCGACGAACAACAAGCATCCAAGATCGCTCGGGTTGCTTTGGAAAGTGTCCAGACTCCCGAAGAGATTCGCCGTTTGATAACCGTCGCGCATCGGCTAGGTATCGGCCAAGCCAAGTTCAGTACGGCTAGTCGAGAACAGAAGCGCGAAGCAGCCATCTCGGAAACACTGCGCAAGCTCATGGATGCGGCGCGTGAAAACAATTTGTCGCCGAAGCAACTTGCGGCGATGGGGGCAAAGAATGCTGATGCCATGCTCGCTACCTGGCCTGTGCCGGTCAGAGGTGTGTCAGCAAACTTGACCAGCGCGCTCGACCTAGTAATTGCAGAGTTGCAGGTTGCCAGGGTCAAGGGGAATACGACGGATGTTCTCAGGAAAGCTATTGATAGATGCCGTGACGCTAGAGAGTTGCTAGGGCAAGGGCGTCTCCCTTGGAGTGAATGGGTCGCGTTGGCGAAACTCAATGCTGGGGCTCCACAGAAGGCAATTGTCGCTCCGCTACACACTTCGGCGAACCTCCATGGAAAGAGCGCTGAATTCCATCAGGATGTACGGGAGTACCTACTCCTTTTATTCGGTATTGCAAGCCGTGGCTTGCAGGCATTCGAGGAAGCAAAGCGGGAAATGGGTGTTGTCGACTTCACCGACCAGGAGGTTCTGTTGCTGCGAGGGTTGGAGACAAGTGAAGTGGTTCAGCAAGCATTGCGTGAAGAACTGGATTTGGTCTTGGTTGATGAGTTCCAAGATACCAACCCATTGCAATTGGCCATATTTATAGAGCTTGCAAAGCTAGCGAAGTCCTCTGTTTGGGTGGGCGATCGCAAGCAAGCCATCTATGGGTTCAGAGGGACAGACTCAACGCTTATCCAGCAGGTGTTGGATTCAGTAGAGGCCTGGGGGGGGAAGGTTGGAGCTGCGCTTACAGATTCTTATCGGTCGACACCAGCGCTTGTAAAGCTAACAAACGAGGCATTTGTGTCGGCTTTTTCGCAGACGCCAGAAGCAGAAATAGCTCTAACTCCTATTCGATGTCCCATTGCTGACAGTGTTGATCTCCAGAATTGGACATTTGCCTCCCCTCCAGGTAAGAGGATTCTTGATGTGACTGGTTTGGGGCCTGTGCTGACTCAGTTTTTGCGGAGCAAAGCTCAGATTTATGACAAGGATACCAAGTCGATACGTGATGTACAGCCTGGTGACATAGCTATCCTGTGTCGCACGAACAGCGTGGTGAAAGATGTTGTTGGTGCATTGAGCCGCTGGGGTATTCCGGTTGCAGCTGAGAGACCTGGATTGCTGGCAACACCCGAAGCGCAGTTGGTTATTGCGTGTCTACGTCGCCTGCATGATCGGAGTGACACCGTTGCATCAGCCATCATCGTGGGCCTCACGGAGGCACTCGAACCGGAACAATGGTTGCACGACCGTTTGCAGTTTCTTGCTGATGCAAAGCGAAATGAAAAAGGCGAATGGGAGCCACCTTTGAACTCCTGGAGGGTTGAAGGTGCAGGAACCAATCCGCTGCTGGCTCGACTAGAGTCTCTACGTGACCGATTGCTCTCCCTTACCCCGTTTGAGTCTCTGCGTCTAGCTAAGGCAGAGTCTGGCATAGCGAACTTTTGCCATAGCTGGTCTGTAGATAAACGCTCTGCGGAGGTTCGACTTGCCAATGTGGAGCAACTTCTTAGCTTGTCGCGCCAGTATGAGGAGGAATGCCTTAGCTCTAGTCAGCCTGCTACGGTCAATGGGCTTTTGCTATGGCTGCAGAAGTTAGATGTCGATGGCAAAGATGGTCGCGCAGCTGCAAACCATGAGGCCGTTGAAGTGATGACGTTCCATGGTGCGAAGGGTCTGGAATGGCCTGTCGTCATCGTTGTCGGGCTCGACCATCCGAGTCGGACTGACTTGTGGGAGGTTCGAGCAAGGACGGAAGGAGTGTTCAATGCCTCAGTTCCGTTAGCCAACCGATTTATCCACTTCTGGCCATATCCCTTTGGTGCTACAAAGTCCGTTGATGAAGTAACGGTTGCTGAAGCAACGTCAGTTGGTAAGGCTGCTGCTAAGTCTGCGCTGGAGGAGAACCAGCGGTTACTTTATGTCACGCTCACCCGTGCACGAGACCAGATTGTATTGGTTTCGAAACCGGGTACGGGAGCAGAGCTACCCCCACTCGACTGGCTTAGGGAATCCAATGCAATTGAGACGTTCTGGCCAAGGACTATGAAACGAGTCATCGATGGCTTTGACATAAGTTGCTTTGCTACTGATTGGACCCTTGAGCAAACTCAGGCCGAGCCTCCAGTCAAGACAGAGGAAATACTCCAGTTCTATCCTCTTCGTGAGCCGAAGCAGCATATGCCGCTCTGGGTGAGGCCAAGTGCTACCCAAGGCGGTAGTTTCAAAGTGCATACTGTAGAGACAGTGGGTTCCCGTATTGTTGTTCAGGCACATACTGATATGGCAATGTTGGGTTCTGCACTGCACAACTGCGTCGCTTATGCTGTTGCAGATCCAATGGAAGGGATTACGCTTGATGACGTTAGGGAAATTCTCAATCGTTGGGGGGTTGGGGCAGTGATTGATCCGCAGGATGCGTTGGACCAGGTCAACGCCTTCATCAGCTGGTGTCGGGATAAGTGGCCCGACAGCGAGGCGCTTGCTGAAGTACCTTTTGAGGCAAGGAGGGCTGACGGGGCAATCGCCCGAGGCCAAATCGACTTCCTACTGAAAGTGGCTGGGGGGTATATTTTGTTCGACCATAAGGCCAATCCCCGCAGTGCAGGGGATGATGACAGGCTTGCGTTTGAGCACGGGAGGCAACTGGCCGAGTACGCACAGGCTGTAGCAATTGCGTCTGGTGAGGAAGTACTGGAGCGGTGGCTGTTCTTGCCAGTCGCCGCGCAGGCCGCACGGATTGTGGAAGGTTGATAATAAAAATCTTGTGCTAATCATTTGATCGTATCGGTCTATCTTTTGTGGGGCATCTAATGCTGAATGTAGCCTCAATTGGTTGTTGTGATAGGGAAATCTTAAGAGCGGACTAAGCTAAGTCTTTCTTGGGGGAGGATAGATAGTTCGGGGAAACTTACGGTTTGGCAGCCTTGTCTGAAGGGAGATGAGGCCTCCTGTCTGCCATGTCTGGTGGATGTGGTTGGACATGTATGACGCTGTATGGAAAAAAAATTCAGGTTCCGACTTGCCAAGATCTAAGTTCTAGTCCATAATGCTGTCCATCCTATCTAGGGATGTCGGGAAACTCTTTCTAAAACAAAGAGATAACGGGTGGGTTTAAGACTCGTTTCCCGCTCCAATTTAAAGCATCGGCATTTGCGGATGTTGGTTACTAAGACCTGAATATTTTGGCGCGTTAACAAAGCGGTTATGTAGCGGATTGCAAATCCGTCTAGTCCGGTTCGACTCCGGAACGCGCCTCCAATATTTAAGCCCGGGTGGTGAAATCGGTAGACACAAGGGATTTAAAATCCCTCGGCGTTCGCGCTGTGCGGGTTCAAGTCCCGCCCCGGGCACCATTGATAAATCAATAGACGTCAACCGACGTCTATTTTTTTTCCTAAAACCCACGGTTTTACTGGCTTTCCCTTCATTCCATACTCTCCCAACGTCAACGCAATTCAACCTACATCAACTTGCTTGTGAGTATACATCTGAGTATATATGTTGGTTCTATCTTGCTCTGTATACTCACCGTAAGCACCAATGAGGATATTGATAATGGCTCTGACCGATATCAAAGTGCGTTCGGCAAAACCAGAAGAAAAAGAGTATTCACTGACTGACGGTGATGGGATGTTTCTGCTGGTTCATCCCAATGGTTCCAAATACTGGCGGCTGCGCTTTCGTTTTGGTGGCAAACAACATCTCATGGCATTAGGCGTTTATCCTGAAGTCTCTCTTTCTGAAGCGCGTCAGAAAAGAGATGAGGCCAGAAAACAGGTTGCTGCGGGCATTGATCCCCGCGAACATAAGAAAGCGGTAAAAGCCAAACAGGAAGAGGATGAAAAAACCTTCGAAGTTGTGGCTCGCGCCTGGCACGCCGACAACAAGAAATGGTCTGAATCCCATGGCGAACGTATCCTGAAAAGCCTGAGCGACAATATTTTCCCCGCTATTGGCAGCACACATATCGCAGATTTGAAAACACGCGACTTGCTGGCACCGATCAAAAGCGTTGAACGTTCAGGACGCTTGGAAGTTGCTAAGCGTTTAAAACAACGTGTGACTGCCATCATGACCTATGCCGTACAAAACGGCTTGATTGACTATAACCCGGCGCAGGATATGGCAGGGGCGATAATGCCTGGCAAAGTTGAACACCGCCCTGCATTAGCGCTTGAACGTTTGCCTGAACTTCTTGGCCGCATTGACGGTTACAAAGGCCGTGAATTTACCAAGTGGGTTATTAATCTCTCCCTACTGATTTTCATTCGTTCCAGCGAACTCCGTTTTGCCCGCTGGCCGGAAATCGACTTTGAACGAGCGTTGTGGACGATTCCCCCTGAACGTGAACCAATCCCCGGAGTGAAATTCTCTGAACGCGGTTCAAAAATGCACACACCACATCTTGTTCCGCTGAGCCGTCAGGCACTGGAGATCCTTAAAAAGATCAGAGAGGTGAGCGGGCATTGTGAACTGGTTTTCATTGGCGACCATTCGTCACGAAAACCCGTTAGCGAAGGTACGGTAAACAAAGCGCTGCAAACGATGGGCTACGACACCAAAACGGAAGTGTGTGGTCACGGCTTTCGTACCATGGCCTGTAGTTCACTGATTGAGTCGGGCTTGTGGTCTAGGGATGCGGTAGAGCGGCAGATGAGCCACCAGGAACGCAACGGCGTCAGGGCAGCGTATATCCATAAGGCTGAGCATCTGGATGAGCGTCGTTTAATGTTGCAGTGGTGGGCGGATTTTCTGGATGCTAATCGGGAGAGGGGAGTTAGTCCGTTTGATTTTGGGAAGATAAATAATCCATTACGTAAACATTAATTCTGCAGTAATAACATTCAGCCTTAATTAATCGCATGCATAAAACTGAAAAGTCTCTGCCCTTACAGGCAAAGACTTTTTGCTTTTTGAACAACCCAGAGGAAATAATTATGTAAAATTATTTACGTTTTCTGATGCACTACTCGACGGACATTTGTGATAGCCATATCGGTAAAAAAGGTGGTTGATTGCTGCTTCCATAACAAGTAAAAGATCTGATGGTGTAGTGTTTGAACACTATGAGTGCATTAGCATACAGCACAGCCGTCCATCTTCATCATCAAATAACCCCAAGCTTTGCATACAATTCTTTTTTCTCTTTCATGCTGTTATCCAATGGTGCTACTCGCAATGCCGCTTTCAAATAAGCTGCTGCACCAGAGTAATCACGCATTTGCTCGCAAACTAAAATGAGTTGGCTTAACACATGGAACTTCATTGGAGTTGTTTGGTTTACTTTCTCCAATAGTGCTCTCGCTTCAGTATATTTTGCTTCAAGGCCAAGGATAGATGATTCTAAATACATGGTAGTCGCATTTTCTGCTTCAACTTGCTTTCTTTGCAACAGCCAGAATTTTGCTTGACTTATATTGCGCAACAGTAGGTTTGTCTTAACTATCAGCTCGAACAAAGCCGCAGGTTGAGTCAATTTACCCTCGAGCAAGATCGCTTTATTATCTTCTACAACTTTTTCAAAGTCGAATAAGCGATTGGCGCGGTACAAGGCAATAAGTTGCTGATGTAAAGCTTGTAGATCTTTACTGCGGCCATACTCCTGCGACGCTAACTGAGCAGCCTTTTGGTAAGATTGATTGGACATTGCTTCAAGTACCGCACTTGACCAGTCCTGATGAGGTTTAGTCTGAAAAACGGGAGCAATAGCACCAACTTTTAATTGCTTAGTGGTAGCAGAATCAAATGCATGAATTAAGTCGGAAATAGTTGAAAAGCGATCCTCCGCTCGTTTTTGTAAGCATGTAAGAACCACTTGCTCCAGGTCCGTATGAATAGAGCTATTAATCTCTGTCGGAAGCTTGAAAGGTGCGTGACGCTGAACTTGTGCTGGCGTATCATGGGGCAGTTTCCCTGTCAGCAGCTGGTATAGCAAAACACCTAAGCTATAGATGTCGCCCAACAGCAACTCTTTTAGACTACCCCTACGGCTATCGACGTTGGAGAACTCTGGGGCCGAATACAACACAGTCCCGCCATTTTCTCGGGTACGAACGTAAATTTCTTCTGGTAAAGCTGAGCTGCCAAAGTCCGTCAACTTCACCAGGTCCCGTTCGCCAACCAAAATGTTATGTGGCTTAATATCTCCATGGGATATTGGCACTGGTAGTTCGGACAAATAATGCACAGCACAGAGCACTTGACGATATATTCTGAACAACCGTTCATAGGTCTGGCCAAAATTACGCTGCCTGTCATCGAGCTTTTGCGCCAGGGTTTGGCTTGGGAAATATTCCATTTCAATATAGAACCATTCATTATCTATACGGCCCATATCAAAAATTTGCACAATATTTTCGTGCGGCTCGACGTCTAAAAGCTCTTTACCTTCGGCAAGCTGGCGGTCTTCCCGAGTAATATCCTTAGGGATTTTTACTGCGACAATTTTTCCATCTTGCAGGCGCTCCGCCCGCCATACCCAACCATGGCTGCCATCACCAAGGCATTCAAGTAACAGGTATTTGTCACCAAGGCGTTTATTCGTCCCTGGCAAAAAATGTGCTGATTTTATATTCACATCAACACCTCATAGTGAATTCTGTCCAAAACAATCATGCTCAGATTTTTGATAAATAAAAAGCGACTAAACACCACCTCAACATCAGGAGCGGCGCTTACTTGGGTACCAGTGAACGAAGTGAAACCCATGCGGCAAATGTCTTTCAGTTTTCGGGTATCAGGTGCACCTACTAAGCCTTGGCTCCAGGCACTGAGGACCAGAGTTTTGGGGCAATGATTCCAGCGCTGCGCTGCTTCCAGTAAGTTTTTTAATTTTTCTTCTAGCTTTTGCTGCCCCTTCGCTGAACCATCAAAGCGTTCAAATTCGATTAAACACATAGGCGATGCAGATGATTTATGAAACCAGCCCGAGTCTGAGCGAATATCAGCACCAAATGTACCTGGAGCCGGACATTCCACTATCGCCATAAATGACTGTTCATGCCCGAATGTATTCCAAACGCTACAGCCCAAGCTGTGGACCAATACATCCTGGTCCAATAGATTACCGCTTGCTAAAAGTGGAAACGTCTCATTTACCCAAGCTACTTCAGGCATAGGCACCTTAGCCATTGAAAGAGCCCCAAACACGCAATACCTCCGGTGATTCACCACCGTGAATTAATGCCTTACTACCAACTTTAACAAGCAGTGGTGCAGGGATTGAACGACCACACACCAGAGCTTCACCGGTTGATAAACTCGGAAGTTCCTCCAGGTCAGCTTTGCTCACCATATCTGATGCTTTAGCTATAAATCGTTGATCGTCTGGGTTCTTTAAGCGCATCGTAATTAGCGTATTGCACTGAGAGGTCACATCTGAATCTAATTTCGATGGACGCTGGCTCACAATGCCAAATCCAACACCAAATTTACGACCTTCACCGGCGATCTTTTTAATGATGCGGTGACTGACTGCATTGCCACCGGCCGGAGCAAAATTATGGCCTTCTTCGTAAATGATAAAGCATGGGCGCAGCGGGTCCGTTTTGCTCGAGGCCGCCTTTAATATTTCACTAGATAACAGTGCACAAATGACTTGCTTAGCGGTATCACTCAAACCTTGTAAGTCAACAACGACTAAACGCCCTTGTTGATTGCTCGGGCGTCCCACCATTTTGTAAATATCAGTTGGCTCAGCCATCGTTGCACTGTAAAAACTTTTGGCTTCATTAAGCACGCGTGAAAGCTTCATCGAGGCGACGGCGGCACTACGGCCTGATAACGCCTTCGCCTCAGCTTCAGAAAGGTCGTCCCACTCTTTTAACTCTTCAATGCCATCACCTAATAAGAAGCGTAGGCGGTTAATATCTCGTGGCTCGGTCTTATCTGCAGAGCGCCAATAACGAATTGCAACATCGAGTACCCGTTGTTGCGGTTCCGTTAAACCAGGTAATATTTCAGCAATATCGTCCATTTCAAAATGGTCAAACTGAAGCGCTAATGGGGTATTCTTACTAGCGTATTTATGTTTAAAAGATTCGTGCTGCGGCGAGTAAACCTGAATACCTGCACCGGCGGCTTGCAGCTTTTCAAAGGTCTGTTTTATCAGTGGTAGTGCTTCTTGATCACGCTTATCGTCAGTGGCTTCTAAGAAGCTTGAGAATTGCAGATTACCGCCAGCGAGGGCTTTACCATATTCACCATGTGGATCAAATACTACTACAGTACCGTTATTAACCGCGACTAAACGCTCAATAATGCGGCCAACAGTATAAGACTTACCTGACCCCGTCATTGCCAGAACTGCCAGATGCTCAGTGACCAACTTGTTCACGTCAATAAAAACAGGAACTGTATTCTCGCCTTTGTCGTAGCCTACCAGGTTGCCCAAGTGCAAACTGGAGTGTTCATTAAATTCGTAAAAATCACTTAAAAACTGGAAATCGACGGTTTCAACAGCGGTACCAGGGTTAAGTGGGCGACGTGGAATTTTGATTTGACGAGTAACAGGATCGCGGTAACCTACCAGCTCGACCTGAGCAAACATATTCTCACCAGTTACATTCGCGCCGGGCAAAAGCTCAAGCTCAGTCACACCATCGCCAAAGCCGGCGTTGTAGAGCATATTGGTGCGACTGATCTTGGTCACTCGCCCCAATACGGCGACTTGCCCCTCATCTTTGCGTTCCTGGTGCATAATGCGTACAAACTCACCACGGCGTACTGAAAACGAGTCTTGCACAACCATGGTTAACTGGCTGGCATCACCAGTGTTACCGACTAATTTACCTAAAACTTTATAAGCCATTATTCAATCCCTCATCGAGGCCTGCCAACCACCCTGCCTCAATATCATTATTCTTTAGAGCCTGGTGTAAACCCTGGCGATAAAACGTAGCAAATTTAGGTAAAATGCCAAGCTGTTGATAGCCAAGTAATTGTGGCAACGGCATTGCATTACCTTTGTTTTGCATATCCAGCACTATCAGGCGAGAGGCAACTAAATCGAGATCAGCACTTTTCCATTCTGGTTCGTCACCCGCTAATTGCACCATTTTTATCTGTCCACCTCGGGCACTACGGAAGTGAAAACCAATTAACCCTTGCTTAGCTTCAATGTTGGGTTCAATGCGGTTTTCTTGCTCAGACAAACGAAATGCGATGGTGCGCGAATAGTTGCCTAAAATGCCATTGATAAATCGCAAATCCCCCACGCCCACCAAACTTTCATCCAGCCCTGCCAGATTTTGCATCAACTCTTTAGAAAACCCATCAGATGCTAAAATTTGTTTGCGGCCTTGTTCGGTACGTAAATCTTGTTTGGCGATACTTACAATTGCACTAAAGCGCTCAGCCAAAATGCTCGCAAGCACTACACCATTTTGGTTCCAGGGAAAAATTTTAGAGCGATGGTTTTGCCAAAAAATTTCTATCACTTGCCTGGTTTTTTCGTACTCTTGTTTATGACGGACATTGCGCTCCAGCGGAGCCATATCCCGTGCTAAAAACAACGGCGTATCCAGCAAAATTAAATCACCCGGCTCATAACTTAAAAGTTTTTTCTCAACTAACTGATAAGAGTGACGAATTTCAATTAAATCAAGTCGTTTACGCTGTGCTTCAAAATCAATATCATCCAGTTCTGATACCGAGTCGCTACCCGCCGTGCTGACTTTATTGTCATCTATTAGCAAATCTGTGCGCACTGCCGCACTGGCATAAATAAAACCACCCAATACCTTGTCTAAGCACGATTTAGTCGCAATACCAGCTACGCGTAAATTAACGATTGTGGGCTTCGGGACCGCCTTCACTAAGCCAGCATCACGGAACAGCGGCGCCACTTGCTCAATATCACGGACCTGTTTAAGCAAGCGTCCTGCGCTTCCCGGTAAGCGAAGCTGACTATCGATGGCGAGAGATTGCGCTAAATTCATCGTTTTGTTCTCATTCATGCTTATAGCGCTCCTGTGTGTAGCTGCTCGTTAAGTAATGGGGCATAAGCCCAATATTGCGAGGCTTGTAGGCATGTTTTACCGGTGGCTGTTATGCCCGCTTCGTCGATAAAATCGTGCTGCCGCAACATCTCCCCCCGCTTGACAATATCAAGGCTGTTAACATCAAACATCAGCTTAACCGCGTTATGCTCAGACAACGCTTGTAAGCTCATGCCACTTCCAGCGTAGAGTAGTAGCAATACAACCAGATCGTGCTTATCTGGTGTGTAGTCGGTTGATGGCGCGTTAGGTTCGATGATTCGTTCAGCAATGCCTGCGTGGTCCACAAACCAATTCAACCATCTCACCAAGATCTCACTATGATCGAGTAAAGTCAGTGACCACAAAGGTAACGTGGTAAAGGCTAATAGCCCACTGTTGCTGTGTTTTCGTATGTAGCGGGTATGCACCACATCGCCGGCCTGGTGTTGGTGGCGATCTGCACTGCCAGTAAAGCCAGCAATAGCCTGGTCTGTTTCACTGGCTAGCAAAGCGGTTAGCCCTGGCTCTTGCACCCTCAAGACCGCTGGTACTAACTGCCAATCTAGTGGGGAGGACAAGTGCGTTAATAAGGTAAATTGTTCAGCTTTCAGGTTTATCACCAAAGCGGCACAACCTGCCTGCATAGCCCAGTGATACAGGCGTTGCATAGTATTAGCGTCAGTCAACTCTTCTGCTTGTACTAACAACAAACCGCTGGCTGGCGGCGAGCTAATCCAATCCTTCGTTAAGGGGGTTGCCCCCGCAACAGTTTGCAAAAACCGACCTTTACGATTACTGGCCAGTGCCGCAGATAAGTAAAGACTCATCGCGTCACCTCTATAAACCAGTGGCAAAGGTTAGGCGCATTTTTACAATACCTTTGTCTACAAGTCCTTTCTGTTGCTCAGGTGTTAACGCGGGTTCTTGGTTTTGGCTCAAAGCCTGATAAATCGGTTGCCAATCCGCCAGTGTTAAGCCTGTATCTTTTAATATTTGCTTACCCTGGCTCTGCCATTTGGCTTGGGTGCTTTCACACACCAGTTGAAGTTCACTGACACCCAAATTGCTCACATCCCCCAGAGTCAACGCTGCTGGTTCCGCTTGCTTTTGAGAAGCCAATAGCGGTTTTAATAACGGCAGCCAGCTGTTTACCTGCTCGATGGAGCTGCGTCTGAATTGGTTAAGACGCTCTTCAATTTTAAGTAGCTGGCCTTGAATCGGTGTAAGTTGACCGCGTGCCGGTTTTAAAAGCTCTTCTGGTAAATCCCGTAACGATGAAAACTGCCCATTGCGCAAACTGTTTTGCATACTTTGACGCTTGCTCTCGGCATCGTTGGGGAGATCGGCAATAGCGTCTTTAATGAGCTGTAATTTCATTACCAGTTTTGGTAGCTCTGCAATGTCATCAGCGTACTCATACTCAGCCGTGGCGCTACTAAGCCATTGTTGCAACTGTTGGGCGCGTTGGTTTTGCTCTGCGAGGTTATTTACCAGCTTCCCAAATCGTTCTTTGCAGTTGCGGTAGCTAGACAAAATATGTCCCTGGATCTCTACTATCGGCAGCTGTTGATCACTGTGCAGGTTTAAACCTACTTCTTGCGCTAAGGCTGAAAGCTTGTCATGTGCTTTACCTAAATCGAGTTTACGCAGGTAATGCAGTAAGGTATCGCTGTCTGCTTGCTGCTCTTTTTGGCCAGTGGCACTGCTGGTATCGTCTTTTAACGCGCCGTCTAAAATATGACCTATGGTGCGCAGCGTGTTGGTGTACAGACGTTTCGGGAAATTCGTCAGTGGGGCACACTCTGTTTCAACATCTATGATTAAATCAGCGAGTCGGTTGTTGATACGCTCAGCGCTGCGCTCAACAAATTCGGCAAATAAACAGGCCTGTTCAATGCGTTGATAAAGCGAGGTCGTTTTGTCTTCTAAGCTAAGAATATGGGCATCTTTTAGCATGGGCCTGGAACTATTAAGCGGTTTAACCTTTGCTACTAACTCCAGCACTTCAGCACGCTTGTGAATAAGCCCTGCCAGTACTTGCGTGTCGTTGGCCTCGACAATATCAGTCAGTTGTTCTTCTTGGTGTTTGAGCACGTTAAATAGTGATTGTGCTTTTTCCAGCTGCTCTTTAGCTTCCACGGTGACAAAACCCAGCTTATTTGTACCCAGTGGCGCGAACATTTCATTAATGCGTGCATAACCATACACGCGGCTCATGACTTCCACATTGGCTGCGTAGCTGCCCATATCGTTACCGCTGAACCAGTTTTGTGCTTCGCTAATGGCATTTTCTAAGCGGGAGCGCGGATAGTGCTCCCAAATTGCCTGTTTTTCTGTTGGATTGGTTAACGTGAGTAAGTTCAGCTCTCCACACCACCACATCCAGTCATTAAACATGCCTTTGGCGGTAATGCTCGTTTCAGCCACATAGGCGAAATAAAACTGCTGCTTAAAGCCTTCGAATTGCCACTTGTGCTTTTTATTAGGGTGAGCAATACGGGCTAAAAATAATGGGATCTGCACCTGGCTTCGCTGCACATTATTAAGTTCAGTAAATAGCCCGGCATGTTCATCGGCCGTGTAGCCTTTGGCAATATAGCTGCCCGGCACTTTAAGTTTATCCAACAAGCTGCTCAGCTCATTCACTGGCACACCGTGTTGCTGCTGTAAATCGAGAATGCCGTTTAACTCAGGGTGAGCAATGGCCAACTGATACCAGCCTTTAAACAACAGGTCGCGGTCATTCGGTGATAACTTACCATCCACCTTTAACGGCCAGGCAATTAAACCGCGCTTCTGCAAGCGCTGGCGCCACTTGTGAATGGCATCCGTGGCAAAGGTAGTCAGGGCATGCAGCTTGTTTTTGAATTTCGCGGTAAAGCTGTCGGCAGTTAAATTCACGCCGTGCAACTGGCATGCTGCCAGACTTAAGCCAATACGCTCTAACTGGTCTGCTTCGCTTGGGTTGACATAATGCAGCAGTATCGCATCACGTAACTCATTTCTTTCATCCTGTCGGCTGTATTGCTCCATGAGATGTGCAGATGCGGTTAAAGCTAATACTGGCGTGCGACCATTCTGGTGGCTGTGGTTTGCCGCAAAGGTGTGAAGATTGTTCAGCTCAATGAGGTTACTGACCCAGGCAAACAAGGCTTTACCTTCTGGATGAAGCTTAAATCCATCCAGGGTAAGTAAACCACCCTGGCGGCCACGGGGCTCGGTTAAAATGGCCAGAGGTGCATCGTCGCTGCCCGCTTTATTACTCAGTAAGCTTTCATCATAGGTCCAGTTGTTATCCAGTAATCTCATAAAGCCTGTTACACGGGCTAATGCCTTGATGAGCGGCTTCTGGCTACTTTGTTTGCTCAGTTCACTCATCGCCTGTTCATGGGCATCGCCCATGGCGGGATCTTTAAAAATCAATGAGTTTTGTTGGGCACTGCGATAGCGCAAATCCAGGCGCAGTAACATCGCCACGCTGGGGCCAATATGCGTTGCTTCGCTGGCGTCCAGTTCGGTAGTTTCACCCACTAACTTGTGCCATAAGGCATCTGCAGCAAATTCAATTGCTGGGTGGTCATACAGCAAACTGAGTAAGTATTTAAACTCACCTTTTGACAGAGGCAGCAATACTGCGCCTTTATCGCCGCTTGCGGCTTGTTCTTTAATTGAAAAAGTACGCAGGTTATCCAGCAAAGTATCTAAACTCAGCGCTTGATCTACTGCAGGGTAGTACCATTCATCTTTATCGCGGCGGAATTTGGCTTGCTCCATGGCTTGTCGGCACTGTAAGCGGTCAATGCTCAGTTTGCGGTAATGAGCGGCTATGGGTTCCAGATCTTCGTTTTTCAGCGCTAACAATTTAGTGGCATGGCTCATTTCAGTTAAGCGCACGGGTAATTGGCCGTAGAGCAAACTACGGCATTCGGTCAATAGTGCCTGGTCGCGGGTTTGAATGCCTTCTATCGCACCTTTATCCAGCACATGCCTGGCCACGCGGCCAGAACCTGCCAGCACAGCTTCAAATAAATCGCCCACATCCTTGATACTGTGGCCTGCTTGTTGGTATTGACTCAGCACCGCATCCACATTAGCCATGACCACGTTAAACCAACCGAAGTTGGCACCACTCATGGCGTAAGCGGCTTCCACTAAACCCGCAGGGTAATTAAAACCCAGCTTGCCGTCTTTTAAGAGGCTTGCCACATAGTCTGATACATCGGCAAAAGCATTATGCTCAAGTTCTACTAACTCAAAGCGGCGTGCGACCGATTGAATTTCGCGCAATTGCTGGCCAAGCAGTGGTGAGCACAGTGCAACATAGCGCAACCATGGAAGTTTACGGCGAGGGTCTTCCTCTTTAATTGCTTTACCAATCAGGCGTATGGCTTGGCCATCAAGGCGTTTATCTTGTTCATCTTCCAGGCCAAAAGTGGCGGCTTCTGCAACGGTTTCCAGTTCATCCAACACCACCAACATATACTGCACGCCAAAGCTCTTTAATACTTTATAGGCGGCTTGCACCAAACTGACTACCAGCGTTTGGTCAGTATAGAGGTCTTCTTCGCTGTGGTTGGCGTTCAGCTGTAAGGCATCTGCTAATAGTTCAGATTTAAAGCCAAATGGCATCAAGCGTTCATAAGCTTGTTTGGCAATTTCACTTTGAATCGATCCATCAAAGGTTTGGGTAGCCAGTGGTAATAGCGCCTGATATAAACCAAAAGCAAACCAGTTATCCGAGTTTTGATAATCTGATGCCACTTGCGAGTAGCGAATATAGAGCGCCAGGTATTTATCTTGCGTATCGCGATTAAACAGCTGCTTATTGTGTAGTTGGCCTTGTTCGTCGCGGACAAACCAGCCCCTGGAGCAGTCGTTAATTTGTGCGACCAATTCATGGCCTAAACGTGATTTACCCCGGCCCCATTCGGCTTCGACGGCAAACACATGGGCAAAGCGATCATCGTCGTGATCTACCGTATGCAAAAAGGTTTGAAAGCGTTTGAAAAATCGGCTCTGGCCCACTAACGGGTCGCGAGGTGGATAATCTGATACGCCCGTAGCCGCCCAGCGATGTTGTTTTGCAAGGCTATCAACCATCTGTTCGTTTAATTCAAAACTCATAACGACGATCCTTGAAGGTTTATTCTATTGGCGGCGCGTTTTTTATTGGCATAGCAGTTTTGCGCCAGTTGCTTAATGGCCCGCTGTAACGTTTGGCTTTTGTAGCCAAATAGCGGTGCTAACGGCAGGCTATAACAGGCATCGCTGAAGCTTGTGTGAATTCGATATTGGCCGGACTCGCCACGACCCGCCTCGGTAAATTGCCAGATTTTTTGTGCCAGCAATTCAGTGATGAATGAGCTTAGGGCGCGGTTTAGGCGGTTGATGCTTTCTGTGTTCGCATTGAGTGCCGGGTAGAGGGTGATATTGAGCTCACCGAGCAGAAGCACAAGAAACTCAGCCAAACTGCCCAGGATCACCTCATCACCTTCAATACCTTGTACCGCCACATTTATTTGACCGGGTGCAAAGGCATTTTGCCCGACAGGTAAAGTGAGCAACAAGTCGCCACGCTGCTCGGCAGCCCAGGCATCTTGCACAAAGATAATGAGACTGAGTAAAAATAACCAGGGGTGTTGGGCGAATAGCGCGGTAAGCGGTACGCTATCATGACCTGAGCGGGAGACCAATAACCAATCGGCATTGGGTTTAAGGTCATGTTCATCAAGCAAGGTATTAGGGAGTGCTAACAAACGCCCACTACACCAGTTATTTGTCAGTTGTTTTGCGGTGACATCCACTGCTTGTATAGGTGCCAGTGGTTCATTTTGTTCGCTCACGGTAAACAAGGTATGGCTGGTGCGCAAAATACGGCATAGAGCGGGAATGGCAGCGTTGTCGTTTAAGCTATGGCCGAGTAAATCGCGTTCGGTTTGCGCCAATGGGCCTGCAATGATTTGTGGCGAGGAGTTTGAGTTTTCCAACTGGGCTAAGACCCATTCACTGGCATTGCCCAGTTGCTGAATGAGTTTAACCAATACCATTGTGTCATTCATCGCGCCTGCTTCCTGGCAGCGAGCGGCGGCTAAATTTATCCAATGTTGGCGAACATCTGGGTTTAAGCCCAACAACGCTAATTGCCATTCACCTGACTGGCTTAAATCGTTAAAGGCATCAAGCAATGGTGCAGTGAGGCTATAGGCGCTAACGATATCACTTTCAGCGTCGTTCTTTTTCGTCTGTATTATTGGTTGTAGCAGTGACCTAAGGGCAGGCGCAGCCGCCAATAACAACGCTGCTTTACTGGCGATTAAACCGCCTTGCTGCCAAAGCTGCAGGCAGAGGTTAAGTGCCGCTTCGCTATTTAAGGTGTCGTTATTTTGCCTGGTTGTAATGCTGTCCATGCCCCTTGTCACCATCTTTACTCTTCAGCCTCCGCTTGCGCCGCCTCTTCCAGCAAACTGTTTAACTCATCCACATCGCTAAATAGCGGTGTGGCACCTTCAATGGCATAACCCTCAGCACTTAGTTTACTTAATATCGCCTGATCTAAGCTGTTGTCGCCATCTTCCAGGGCTTGTTGGGCCTGGATTAATTGTTGCTCGGTCAGTTGGCCTTCAATTAATGCTTCAACTAGAGTTTTGGCAGATGCTGTTAACTTTTTTGCATATGCAGCCGTAGTAACGGCTAGTCTCAGCTTGCTTCCTATTTCTCTATTCTTCGCTATGTCAATCGGAATCAGAATATTTAACAGGTTTTCTGAAGTCACTTTTGGTACAACGCTGCCAGTAGTCACACCTTTCCAACACGGAAAGTGTTTATCCAGGAACCTACAAATAGACTCAATATCATATTCATCTTTTACTTTTAAAACCCAAACATGGTTGTTTGCCCAAAACTTTCCATCGGCTACATTGGCACAGCCAATAGAGCCGTCTTGCGCAATAATCAGATATTTACCGTTGAAATTGAATTCGGTATGAGTATCTATTGGACCTGATGCGCCATAGTAAAAATATGGGCCGGGTACTCTGTCTTCCGATTTGATAGGGTCGCCACATTTACATTTACTAATGAAGTCAGATAGTTTTGATGAATTTCTAAAGGTCATTTGACTATCGGTCGCACGTGCAAACTCAGGAGCTAAAGACACTGCTGATAATACCTGTTGTTTCATTCTTCTAGGTTTCAATGTTAATGAATCAACAAGGTTGAAGTGAAATAAATCTTTAATTTTGCTATCAGCCATTCCTTCCAGTCGTTTCGCCCAAGTGCGCAGTTGCTCGGCTTGGCGAACTTTATACCCGATGTATTTTTGGGCTTTAATATCAGAGTGATAAACGCGAATATCAGGTATGGCATGCAAACTAACATGACTAAAAATTGCGCCGCCACTCAGGCGTTGTAACTGCTTTTGCCCGTAAGGACTATTTAGATAGACGACAAGAAAATCACGGTCTATAGAGGCAGTCTTATCGAGTTTAATGTTTATAATGTCTGAAACAGAGTTTACATATTTGTATGGTGCGCAACACAGGACAGCAGCCGCACCGACATTACCACTTTTATTAATGATAATATCGCCATCATCTACTCTACATTTAGCCCACTCAATATCTGCCTCTTTAGATATGTATTTAGCATCATCCATGTAAGCATGAAGTCCCTTAACTTGCTTAGTCGATACATACGGGACTGCATCTTTTGTATCAGCACTAACGTAGTCTTTTGCGATTGTGCCTGTTATTCCTAGCTTTGGCTTTTGTGACAAAAACTGTGATAGATACGGAGCGTTCGCTACTTTCTTTACATATTCAATAAGTTCAGGGCTATACGCTGGCGCAGCGATAATATCGATTAATTCGTCAACGTTATATCTTTTTGCAAACATTACTCACCCCGCTTATAAGCCGAGACAATCTTATCCAGATCGTTAGCGACACCGGCGTTATAGTCTTCGATGTTGTTTTTCACCACGTAGCCCAAGGTTTCAGCCACTGCCATAAACACGTCGGTTTGTGGCTCGGGCAAAAATTGCTCTGGCTGGTTGGGGTTAGCATGGCGTTTTTGCAAATACAAAATCGAGGTTTTGGCGCCCGTGCCGGAGAGCTTAAAGCAGTCGCTCGGCAATGAAATTACTGCTTTTACAATGGCTTTACCGCCAACAAACTCGCCAGTTTTTTCGTCTTTTTTCCCCATGATGTACTCACGGACATAACGGTCACCGGAGTTACATAAAATACCATCGGGCAGCACTATTAACAGGCGGCCACCAGGTTTAAGCAGTTGCAGGCAGCGGTCGATAAATAGCACTGCCGGATCAATGGTGGCACCTACCGGCTGCCAGTTGCCCTTGCTATCGGGTTTGCTGCCCAGCGCGAGCCCTGCGGTTGTAGGCTGCAGGCTGTAAAACGGCTTTTTATCAGTACCGCCAGTTTTGCGTAAATCGGTACGATAGCCCGCCCATTTAGGCTCGCCGTTGTCATCCAGCTCTAAATCACCGATATCCTGCCACTTCATTTTTACGTGGTCATACCAGGCGTTGTAGCCATCAACGACTTTTTGGGTTGGACGAAAACCACCGAGAACTTGCTCCATATTGGCTTCGTAACTGGCTTTTGAGTTTTGACCATTTTTGCCTTTATCAAATTTAGGCGTGCCGAACGGCGGGTTGGTGCAAATTAAGTCAAAGCTATTGGGCTTCAGAGCGTTAGTGGTGAGTGAGTTGTCGGTATAGAAAATCTGTGCTTTGGGGGCTCCTTGTAATGCCATATTCACGCGGGCCAGCATCACCATGCGCGGTGCAGCATCGGCACCGGTAAATGCACAATCGCGTAATTTTTGTTTCAATGATTCTTTTTTATCGTCGGCCAGCACCAGCTTAAAATCGATCCATTTATCAATCTGGCTTAACGCCACCGAGCCAAAACCAAAGGAGCCACAGGTTGGGTCGCAGAAACGAAAATCACCATTGGCTAAGCGCGATCGCATTTCATCGTCATCGTCGATGTCGTGCATAGCAATTTCTAGCATGGCCTGTTTTACTGGGTTAGGTGTTAAATAAACGCCAAGGCCACCTTTGGATTCAAAGTTAGCGCGTAGGAAGACATCAAATACTCTACCGAGTAAATCTCCTGACACATCAGCCAACGTGCCGTGTTCTTTAGCGGTTTTGCCATCGTTGGTTTTTACCGGCCCCAGGTTTTGTATTGCTTCCAGCAAATCCTGATAGTTTTTCGCAACAGACAGGCGCAGGTGTGTTTCTTTACTAAAGATGGGATTACGTGAGCCATCATCTGAGATCACAATGTAGTTTTCGTGGCTTTTAAATTCCTCAAACGCGGCTTTGATTTGTGCAACGGCTTTATCGCCGTGCCTGGCCACATATTGCCAATCATAGACGTCACGAAAACGCAGGGTATTTCCCTCATCATCTTTAAAGGTAAGATCTTCATCGTGATGCACACGGAAAGTTTCTAAAAACAGAAGCTTAGCCACTTCCTCAATAATGTCGTTCTTGTCGTTTACCTTGTCTTTTGTGACACGGTAAACATTTTCATGGAAGGCATCAAATCGCTGCATTAAGCGTGTATAAACACGCATTGACCAGCGAAAGGTTGGATCACGCTCCATGCGATCAAAGCTACGTAATTCTTCCAGACTTGGCAGGGTATCTGCACCGTGGGTACCGTCAGATCCATCGGCACCGAACAAGGCCAAAATACGTTGGTTCATGCCATCGTCCGCAACGGCAAATACTGGCCAGTCACCTTCGATATCGCTTAACAGCTGGTAGGCTAAATCATCAAACTTTGCAGTGTCAGCGGCGTATTCCCAATGGCCTTCTGCCAGCGCAATCAACATGACCGGTGGCGTTAAGTTGCCTTCAACCAAGCCTTGAATGAGACCCGCCTTGGCGAATTCATGTTCGGGTAATTCGACCAATGGTTGAGTAAACTCGGAGTGCTGTTTGACCAGTTTATTGAACAGTGCTTCTAGCTGCTGTTGCGGGTCTTGTTTTTTTGCTTTTGCTTCTTTTGCCATGATGTTTTCTAAAATCCTTTAATACCGCCAATAGTTACTACAAGTGCCGGTTAATTTATCAATACCAGCAAGGGGCCTTTAATCTCTAACTGCGCATGCTTCCGAGCCAGTTTGTGTATCTGCTGTTCACTGGTCGTAATACCTGCTGGGAGCTTTTTCAGTACTTGTGCCAGGGGCATGCGGCCACCAGCTTGTTGTAATAATGATACTAAATGTGCCGCAACATCAGGAGTAACCTGGTACGTTGCCGTTGTTAACTCTTTTAGATGATTACTTTGAGGCAATGAGGCAAGCCATAGCGAAACTTGAGACTGGCTAAAGCCAAGGGTTTGCCAGAGAGTTTGGTTCTCGTTAAATACAGCGGCAGCGCTTCTGGGCGCTGCTGTTTGCTGAGTAATTAGTTGTTCCAGGCTTTGCCGCTGGTATTCATGGGTCATCTCATGCCTCCACTATAGGATACTGAAGCAGCCATCCGATCTGGGTTGGGTCTCATTGTACAGGACTCGTCACTCGGCCACATCATCCTCTCACCTCGTTTTGCCATTATCCGGTATGGCACAACCCATAATTTTAAAGTCTCTGAAAAAGCAAAGTGCTGCGGTATCGGTTGGCTAAAGTCATCATGCGCAGGGTAAATCAGATACATTTCGCCGCTCCCATCAAGATATTTTTGGCCGTAGGCAAACATTTGATAAAAGTCGGATTGCGCAAGTCCATATAGTGATTTTTTTTGCTCGTTACTGTTCACCAGCTTCCATTTCGTGTCCATCACCATTTTGGTTTGAATCGGTTGCCGAGATTGAATCAGCAAGTCTGGGCGAAGCTTAAAGCAATCTTTAAGTCCATGCTTTACCAAAGAATAAGTTGCTGCTTGAGGAAAAACTTTTAGGTGAGAAGGTAATTCGTAGGGTAGGGTCTGTGCCACAAAGGATTCAAATACCGCTTCCATAGGAAACAAAAGTGATATCGTTTTGGTGTTTCCTTGTAATGCACTTGGGCTCATTCCTCTCAGGATCAACTGCGCCCAAGCCATTGGCTCGCTGTAATGAGTCATACCACGCTCAATGCGTAAGCTGTTCATATCGCTCTCAACATCCCTACTAAGTGGAATACCGTCAAAAGCAAAGCGTAGTTCGTAAAGCCAGCGTTGATTCTCTGATGACAGCTTCAGACTAAGTAACTTATCCAGTGTGGAGTGTAAGAGCCGATTGGCAGCACAATCAGACATATACTCATCATAATCGACACAAAACTTATGGCGATTTACCGCGTTATGTCGTAGCTGTGCAGAGAGCATCAGCTTGCCCTTCATAAAAGCCAGATTACCTTGCTCGCTCACATAGTCGGAGCGTAAACCTTGTTTAAGCAATTGGCTGACGCTTTGCAAAAATTGGCTGATAAAAATCTCGAGCAAAGGCATGCGTTGTGCATGAAGAGTGGCCTGCTGGGTTTGAATATGTCGAAACCCAGGCAGATGGCTTAGCATCGTCAGCAATGTTTCACGCGCATTAGTTGCTGTGAGGTTTTTACCAACCTTGGGCAGTATTTCAAGCTGGAAACCATGAGGTGTTGAAAGCATCCCCGCGTAGTTTTGCACCTGAAGTAATTTGAAGCCTGAGCGAGAGGTGGGTTTGAGAAACTGGCTCCCTTGAATACTTGCCAGGCTAAGTGCTTCTAAATAATTAAAGACCTGTTGAGGCACCAACTTTGCGCCAACTGAAGCCGCTTTTCCACTCCCCAGCAGGTCATATTCAAAAACAGAGATCACTTCACCCATGGTTTACAGCCTGCTCATCAAGAGCGGTCTGTTGGGGTTGGTAAATAGCACGGTAAGCCTGTGGCCTGTTCCAGATCTCTTGATCGAATGCTTCGAGCTCGTAAGCTGTCGATTGCTGATCATGGTGTCGTAAATCATGGTTGTTGCCAAAAAGCGTATCGAGATCGTCTGTTTTCTCAATCACGAATTGCAGGCTGTCGTCTTGTTTCTGGTTGTCTGCCAGCACCAACCTGATCTTGTTCCAGTCGTCGAAAAAGTATTCCTGTAAAAGCGGAATGATCTTTTTCTGGAATGCGATCTTCAATTGTTTAAACGCAGCTTCTTCATCACCAGCATCGAGTGCATTTTTTACTGGCATAAAGAACGCATGCCCCAGCGTATGTTCACGATCGTAAAGTGCTTCGATGCGGCTATTGAGTTTCTCTAACAACGGCTCGAGTTCTATGCCTTTCACCTTGGTTCCACTCAGTAAAGAGAGGTCAGGCATCATTTCGACAAAGTCAAAGCGACGGCGCAAAGCAGTGTCCATAAGAGCTAAAGAACGGTCCGCTGTATTCATGGCTCCGATGATGTCGACATTGGCGGGTACGCTGAAGTGATCACCGCTATAAGACAGTTGCAGGCTCATTGCATTGGACATACCGGCACGCTTGTCTACTTCAATGAGTGAGATCAATTCGCCAAAAATCTTGGAGATATTGCCGCGATTGATTTCGTCGATGAAAATGGCGTAGCGATGGGCTGGATCGGCATTGGCACGCTGGCACAGCCGCATAAAGATACCCGGCTCAATAGGGTAAGAGATATTGCCACTTTCATCGGAGCGAGCGCGGATACCCTCAATAAATTCTTCATAGCCGTAAGATTGGTGGAAGGTAACCACTGCAAAACGCTGGATGGCTTCGGCAGATTTTGGACCGCGTTTAAGTTCGGCGTAGAGCTCTACCAAGTCCTCCACTTGCTCGAGCTGTGAATCGACGAGCAACCACTCGCTGTTATCTGTTTTGTTAAATACGGCAGGCTCACGCCGATTCTTATAATCAACAGTTAACGACTCCGGAACGGTATAGGATTGCAAAGCCGCCCAGGCAGTATTCGATAGATTGCCATTACGACCGTTTAATAATGCCTTACGTTGAAACCACATATGTTCAATAATTTGGCGAACTTTGGCTCGTTTCCCAAGATCGAGCAGCACCAGCGTTATAACCTGCATCCAGTTCAACGATTCAAGGCGAGAATCCAGCCAGGCATCACGATCAGCAGGAACTGCATGTGAAGTGTACTCTTTCATTTTTTGCTGCAACGTGAAGGTCTTGCCAGTGCCTGGGGGGCCAAAGAAGATCACGTTAGTTGGTGAATGTGGAATGGTCTTGTTCTCGATGGGCTCACTGCTGGTTATGGATGTCGTGCTAGCTACTTTCTCCTGCTTTTGTTCATTATCGCGTTCACGGAGCAATTCATAGAGATGCCAGATGGCCATATTCACGTAATAAGGATCTTTGTTAGGAGATTGGGCGTGTATGGCTTGTTTCAATTCATAGTTTTTCTGTAACCAATTTCCGGTCAGTACCAAACCGAGATGGAAGTGTTGATTTAGGAATTCTGCTGCTTTATTGAAAGCATTCTCATCCACAGTACTGGTGTAGTTTTCTGGCGAGAACGCGGCAAAGACACGATTTCTTAAACTCCAATACATGCGCTTAAGCTCTCCGGTCTCTTTGGCCTGCTGCAGCGCACTGCCTACATATTGGTAGGTAGCTTCATTCGGTTGCTGACGAACACGTTCAGTGAGTTCTCTAAGCAATGGGAGGCTTTGCTGATATTCTGCTAATGATGGAACGCCCTGACGAATACTGGCAATACCGTTATCACGTTCATACCAGAGCCTCTTAACTAAATCATCCGTTTCAGGCTCAGCAAAAGTTGAGGTTTGTTGTAGCAAAGTCGTAAATTCACGGTATCGCTGATCCCACTTAGAAGCTGCGTAATTTTTATCTTTCGCCAAGGTTTCAATCAATTCACTGATCGTCAGCTTGCCTGCTTCGACACTATCTACAAGAGTCATCGTGACTTTTCCTCTGCTGTGATATTGCTTATTCTTTAACTAAAGTGCTGAGTTATAAGTGCATTGAGTTAATCCATGGCGGTGGGTAGACCAACGTCAGCAGTTTGCATCCTTCCCTAAGACTCTTTCTCGGTAGGGTATCTGAATTCGTAGTATTCCTTTCGCGGTGGGAAGGTTGGTATTTCTTCGCCTCTCGGATCCCTTACCGCGTCCCATGACCACCAGGAATCACCAAACTCCTGCTGATACCACGCTTCTTTCACTGTTCTGTGCTGTAAATAATCCTCAGTGTCACGTCCCCATACTTCGAGCGGAACGAAATCTGCACCATTGACATCCGTTAGTATGAAATCGGGATGGTACTGATCTTCCGCTGAATCATAGATCAATGGCTTGGTAAACTGGCGCCGTTCCTTAGCCAGCTTTTCTTCAATAAGCCCTTCGTAAGATGAATCGAGTGGGATCCATCGTTCACTCACCATCATTAAAACTACCTGGCGAATACGTGCGGAAAAATATACCCGGTTAGACTTCACAGATTTTCTTTCTTCTGGCACGTCGGTGACGGCAATTGCGATAATTTTACCACCACGTTGCCACCATGCTACGTCACGTGGAAATCTGGTTAAGGTATTTTCCCAACGCGAACTATCAATGGTTAGATATGGCATCCCGGCAGGAGGACTGCTCTTTGTGGTTCCAACCAAAGGCAGATTATTACTAGTAATCAGAGCTGAAGACCATTCATTCAGTTCTGATATGACAACCAGACGACGACTATTCGCACAGGCGTAACTTACAGCCTTCTTATTGCCGTACCCGTTTTCTTGTAGCAATAGAACATTGCCCAGAACTGTATAGCCTTGTTTAATGCTGCTGGATTCCTTTTGCAAACGGTTCATGACTGTTGTAAGGCTTCTCTTGCCTTCAAGCCATGGGGCCCATTCATTTAATCCCGTATTTTCCCAAAGCAAATGAAGAAGACCCAACATTTTCATCTTTCCGAGGCGATTGACCTGCCGCCTTTCCCGTGGGGGATGCACCGCTGCCGGAGTCGCACGCTCAGAATCAGTCGCTGATACACGTAACGAAAAATCCAATCCTATTCGTAAGGTCCCATCTTCCTCTTCTCTGACAGCCGATGATGAATATGTTTTTGCACCACCATCTGTATTTACACGAGAGTGATATGCGCAGGACGGCTTGTGTCTGGGACCCGTGTTTGGGTTACGACAGAGAGTAAATGGACCGGAACCTTTATTACTTCGGATATATAGCTTAAGTTCTTGAGCTTGGTCACAGCAGCAAGTCGCAATGTAATTGTGATTATCCCAGGCCAGTTTTAACGAATTCTGAAAAAAGGAATCTGCAGTAGATTTTTGTTGTTCTGGCGAAAAGTAATAAGGCGTTTCTTTTTCAAGAAGATGTACGCAGACTTTGGACTGTTGTTTCCTTTCCATTGACCTATCCTATTGTGATTCTTTCTTAATCAATGTTTTATCGTATTAGCCATTATTATTCAAATTTCCCATGTTTAAATCATGGGTTATAGATTTGCAAGCCGTAGGTCTGTAACTCCTATGGTAAGAGAGCTATGCACTAATGGTATAGACTCAATCCACACATTGCGGGCTTACTTTTCCACCATTACACTCACGCTATCACGAACTACACTGTTAGATATTTCAGTTCACTCAGGCCGCATGAATATAATGGTAGATTACCGTCGAACGAGTCGGAAAATCGGTTATTGAAAAATGCTAAAGCGGTGGACAATGCTCGTCGTTCTGCAACTGCCAAAAGCCATCTCCCTTCAGCCGCCAGAAAGGCATTTCAGGGTAATGAGCACGCCGCTGTGGCCCAAAGCTGTTCAAAAGTGCCAAGAGCTGCGGACGGATTTCGTCGCCATAGTGAAACAGGCGCGGGTGTCCTTGTTGATAGGCCGATAGAACATAAAGCAGCAACAATGGCTTATGAGGCGCACGTTGATCACCTTTACGCCATATAGACATATTGGAAATTGCGGTTTGAAGTTCCTGGACAGATGGCATACGCAACACAAACTGAAAGGGAGTATATTGCGATAATGCTCAAAAAATCAGAGGGATTCAAGCTTCCTGTTGCTCTCAGAATGTTACCTCATGCCACCTTATCGACGTAGATAACCCGGTGATGTTCTGCGTCAGTGATACTTTGCATATGTGAGATTCTGGCAATGAGTAAAAAGGTGAGTAGGTCCTTTATGCCATATTTTCTGTAGATATTGTTTTTCATATTGTTGGCTGTTTTATGGGTTATCACCATCTTCTTTGCGATGGTTTTTATTGCAATTCCGTCCAGCCAATAGCCAAAGAATATTTTCTCATTCGGTGATAACGATATTGTCTTGCCTTTTATTTCTCTGAACGATGACAGGGCAGAAATCACTTTTTTAATCGTACTCATCGGTGCATGTTTTGATAACAGCAATACCTTTTTAGCCACCATCACCGGTGCATGTTTGCGGTTGTTGAGAATAATGATGAATGTTCGGTGGTTGGCGGTAATGATGTGCGTCAATAGCGTCATGTCGATACCGTGTTCAATATCAACAACAGTGATGGGTACATTACCTCCATCCTTATTTCCCAGACAGGTAAACGCCGCCGTGGTGAAAGGGCAGCGGCTGAATATTTCAATACTCATGGCGATAGTGATTCAGTAGAAAAATAACAAAGTGATATCTGACGACGCATCATCCCTGTAACAGCTTTAATACGTTTTCCGAGAGCTGGTTGGCTTGTGACAAGACGGACAGGGAGGCCTGTTGCAGGATCTGGGATTTTGTCATCGCGGAAACCTCAAGAGCATAATCCGCATCCAATATGCGTGAGCGGGCGGCAGTCGTGGCAACCTTTTCCTGCGACAGCACGGCAGTGACGGATTCAAAACGGTTCATCTGGCTGCTGTATTCGCTGCGGTAACCGTCTAGCGTTTTTAGTGCATTATCGAATGTGGTTAATGCCGCACTGGCCTGTTGAGGTGTATCCAGCGTCACAGAGGAAAGCCCCAGCGATTGGCTATCTGCTGGCGTTGGGTTGAGGGTGACCGTTTGCAATGCATCGCCAAAACTTGCTCCGACAACAAACGTCGTTTCTTTGCTGATCGGTACTGAAGGCGGCAGTGGAGGTGCAGGCTCTGTCGGTGTGGGCAGTTCATCCCAGTTTGCGCTGCTAGTAAATACGCCGCTGCCAACCACAATGACAATCAGGTCCTCCGTCACCTCATCAATATGAATTTTTTCCAGTCGGTTTGCTGCGCCCACATTTCCATCGTTAAATCCCCCGGTGTTGGCATCTTCAAAACGGTCACCATCGCCACTGTAGGTGATGGTCATGCCCTGATAAGTGGTCTGTGCCCCTGTGTTGATATTGTATTCCCCGGCTTGCAGCAGCGAATCTGCCGAGTAGGTGGCATTGGGTAAAAAGCCGTTATCTTGCGTAATCACGGCGGTGTTCATGGTGCTTTCATCCGCTACGCCGTTTGCTGACCAGACGATATCGGCGTCTGCGCCTACTACTGGCGTACCGGCCAGATGTTTACCGTCCCGTGTAAAGAGCTGGATATCGTCATCGGCGCTTAATGAGTCGATGGTAATGGTAATATTTTTTGCGCCAGCAGGAATGTAAGCCAGCGAAATCACCCCAGAAGAAAATTGATGATTGATATTGGGGACAGGAAACTTTTCAGCCAGTGGCAACGTGTCGCCCAGTTTGGCAGGCAGGGGGCCGGGTTCAGTGGGGGCCAGCGGATAACGACCAAAAATTTGAGTCGATGAGGCGATGCGGTCGATCTCTTCCCTGATTTGTTGATACTCACCGTTCAGGCTGGTCTGGTCGGTATCTGACAACGTGCCATTTGCCGCCTGCACCGCGAGTTGCCTGCCGCGTTGTATCAGGTTATTGATGGCATTAAGCCCGCTCTCAGCCGTTTGCATCAGGCTGAGACCATCTTTCATTCCGTTGGTGATGACGCTGTTGGCATTCAGATTAGCGGTCATCCGGTTGGCAATAGCCTGACCAGCGGCATCGTCCTTCGCGCTGTTGACACGCAGACCCGATGAAAGCCGTTCAATCGCCTGGCTCAATCGAGTCGCCGATTTATCCTGTTGATTCCGTATCGTTAGATGAAGAGAGGTAATCGGCGTCATTGCACACCAGTCCTGATTTGGCAAAAATAACGAATGGTTTTTATCTACTTATTATTGATTTACCGGATAACAGGCAATAGTTAACCTTTCCCGATAGTGGAAATAAAAACAGATAAAACATTACGTTATGGTTATTCTCGGCAATAGCTTATCGACGGTGGCGATCAAAAGATAATCGTTTTGATAGATCGATGCGATCGTATCGATCGGCGTTACCGATCAAAAGCGCTCTGAATCAGTGTTCACGTAACGGTATGAAAATTAAGCAGGTCGGTAGTCTGCCCAGTAACCAAAGCAGGCAAAGAAAACGTATTCGTCAATCATTGCCCGACGCGCTGGCTGAGTGCGCAGACGGGTGTTAATCCACACCTGAATCTGTCTGTCGGTTTTATCAGCCAGTGATGTCCATTCACGATAAGACAGGCCGTTAAGTAGTTCAGACCAGCACAGTAGTGTTAACGTTTCCTGAATGCCGGGTTCATTTTCCCGATCAAATAGCCTCTGAAGGTTGTCACCCAATTCATCCAGATGTAGTCGGTCACATTCACTAATCAGAATACCGCCCAGCATCGGATAATGTCGAAGGTAGCGGCTGGTTTCCACTGGCAGAATGGCTCTGCTGGTAGCCTCAATACGCGATACTCTTGATTTCAGCATTAGTTTCGCGGGGACAATCAGATGTGCCTTACACTGGTCTGGCAGGGAAACTGCCGTCAGTCTCAACCGATGGAAAGTATGAATTTTTCGTGTACTGATACCCTGATGGATGGCGTGCGCAGCACTGTCGTCAAGATGGCTTTGGTACTTATCCAGCAACGTGGATAGCGTTGTATTACGTGTCATTTAGAAAAGTCTCCAACATGCTGAATAACAGACAGCCGGTGTCCTCCGTGGAATCGGATAGCGGTCTGTTATTCGCATTTTGATAAAAGAGTGGGGAATGAAGATGTGACTATCTGTGAGACTGATTGATACGTTGCTGTAACCAGGTTTCGACTTCACTTTGTAGCCAGCGGGAACGGCGGCCCAGCTTAATCGGCTTCGGGAATTCACCCAGTTGAATCAGCTTGTAAAACCATTTGTCGGTTAATCCGGTCAACTGGGTGATGAAGGTCATATCGACAAACTGGTCGTTAAGAAGGCGGTAATCGGTAGTGGTACTCATCGTTTTTCTCCTTGAATAAATGGGAGAAGGAGCCGGAAAATGGAAATTGGCGAACTCCTTCAAACGATTCGTCAGTAGAGTAATTTTTTACAAATGGGTGCGGCGTCTGTTTCTGTTACGTCCCCCGCTTTTACATCGGGAAGGAATATCGCTGCACTGAAAAATAATCTTGTCTGTCTTCTGATTCTTTTTACTGAGATAACTCAGAATATACAGCATGTTGTCTCGACCGGTATTGTTGTCCCAGGAGGTAACACGCTCCCCCTGTACTTCATAATATTCCTTGGGTTTACACCAATGCGTATAACCCGCATCATCGGTAATATCATCCCAGAGTTCAGCTACAGAAAGAAACGTATTCCATGTCTTACGGTGTTTTTGGCCGTTAAGATAAAATGCAGCATGAATATGAAAACCATGAAGTTCGGTATATTCCAGTACCCATACGTACCCTACAAGGCCTCTTATACTCACGCTTTGTTGGAGTAACTTAACCATGTCCCCTACAATGGTATTTTTATCTGAGTGTTTAAATTCGTAACTCGTTTTAATATATGCAAAGTCTACGCGCAGCATCAGTAACTTTGAGTAACGCAGGAACAACATCTCCTGATGTGCTCTAAGTTTTTGGCTCAGATGCATGTCATGCTGATAGTTTGGATTGATGCTTTTACACTGACGTTTTTTCATGATGTCTATTCCGGTGGATTTATCTCATGATAATTATTCAGTGCGTTAATTTTTAATAATGCATGGAGTATGCCTGACGGGTTTTTTATAGCCATATATCCGAGGTTGAATGTTTTTTATAATGCGTCTATTCACTAAGCGAATGATGCTATTATTTACCTATCCGTAATGACTGGATTTATTAAATAATACTTTATTCCTTAATGAACCACATCAGCGACGAATCACCTTCATGTCATATAGCCGGTTCATATCCACGCTTGCACAAATCAATAAAATAGTACTAAATTATAACATGAGGTAATTTTATTTAAAATATATAAACATTTGATTTTGTTGTTTTTATTTGCAATAAAATTGTATGATATCTGCTATGAATCATACGTGAATAACCTAAAAAACACGACTATACACATCAGCAATTCGTAAGGAAAAATGCCTTTTTCATGCTTTTAGATAGCCTGATTTTAGCTTCATGAATCATAGTTTTTTGATGATGTTTGTAGTAGTGTCATTAAAAAATGAAGACACCAGCAATGGAGGGTAGGAGATGGTTAGGTATATTGAAGTTAAGTCCATTAGGGAGGGGGTTTATCTTCTCTGGCGGATGGGACATTCTGAAGAGGCAAGACGATTTTCATTCGGCACACAGAAAAACGTACAGTTGATTAATGAGAAGATTAACAAAATTATTGACGCTGAGGTGCGGGAGAGTAACGGAACTACGCGCATTACAAAGCATGTACTCCGGTATAGCACAATTTACTCTGACCATAGCGTCGATGAATCACAACTGGTATGGCTTAAGCAAGATCAGTATGGCTGTATATATTTTTGGTTACGGTTAATAAAAGAATATGTGAGTTTCTACCCTAGAGATGCGGATGATATACACCCAAAATATTATTTTCGTCGAAAAAGGCATCTCTGGCTTATAGGTGAACATTTGCCTTCGGCGATACCTGACACACCTGAACAATGTTATCTAGCTACCTTGTCTATTCTCGATATATTACTTACCTTGACAAGCAAAAATGACTCAATTACGTCTGAAATAAAAAATGATTACTTAAATAACAAAAAAATGTTCAGAAAGGATTTTTCATGGATGGTCGATGCAGGAAAAGAAAATATTGAATGGGTAATGGAGCAATTTTTTTCGGAGCGTCGCATATTTAGGGATTTCAGAGATGTCAACATCATTCCTGAGATGCAGGGTTTTGCCATTCCTGCAATATATTATCTCTGGAATGAAGAACCGGCAGAAAAACAACTTTTTCTAAATACGTTGCGAAAGCGCTATGCAAATATGAAGCATCGTAAGAAAGTTGCAACCAAAGCACCGGTCAATATTCGTATTTCTGACAGCTCTAAAAAGACACTGGTAAAACTTGAGAAATATCTTAACCGTAACAGGGCTGATGTGATCGAATTTCTGATAGATAAAGCATGGGCAGATATGAATCAGAAAAAATAAAAAAATCTCAGTTATATATCACCTCATTGAGTTACCCCAATTCCAATTCATCAGGCCATCCATCCCGGATGGCCTTTTTCATTCTGAGGCTGATATGAAAAAATCGTCAGGTTATTCCCTGATCCGCCGCCATCTGCGGCGCTATCCCCGTTCGTTACGTCATGCCCTTATGCAGGAGCTGACCCGGCTGGTTACCTATGAACCGGTGATTGGCATTATGGGCAAAACCGGCGTAGGGAAATCGAGCTTATGTAATGCGCTGTTTCGCAGCGAAGTCTGCGCAGTGAATGCTGTCGCAGCCTGTACCCGTGAGCCACAACGCATTCGTCTGCGTTTTGGGCGTCATTATCTTACGCTGGTTGATTTACCCGGAGTCGGTGAAAGTCAGCAACGGGATGAGGAATATCGCGCACTGTATCAATCCCTGTTGCCGGAGCTGGATATGGTGCTGTGGGTATTGAAGGCGGATGACCGCGCCTATTCTGCCGAGGAGCAGTTTTATCGGGATGTGTTCGGCTCCGTGAACGGTGAGCACACGCCGATACTCTGGCTGCTCAATCAGGTCGACAAGATTGAACCGAGCGAAGAATGGCGCTGGGCCTCTGCACAGCCGTCATCCAGGCAACGTGAACATATGGCACAAAAGCAGGCGGCTATCGGGCAACAACTCGGTATCGTGGCAGAGAACATTTTACCGCTTTCCGTTAAAGGCCGTTATCAACTGGGAAAGATGGTAGAGGCGATGATAACCCTTCTCCCAAAGCAGGCTCGCAGTCCGGTCATTCCTCATTTACGTGCCGAGCACAAAAGCGAAAGCGCGATACAGCAGGCCCGGGCTGGGTTTTCCGACACGGTAGTCAATGCGGTGGATTGGGTCATTGACCACGCGCCGTTGCCTCAGGTGGCAAAACAGGTGCTGCATGGCGTCACCCATTCCGTTGCCAGAGTGGCAAATGCCGTGTGGTCTTTCTTCTTCGACTAACGTTTTTGCTGCTTCCCATCAGCTTTCTTTATCGTCACCGATCGATTTTGTCGATCGAACCGATCGAATTGATTTGTTATACCGCCATTTCTCCCCGCTATAAAATCGATATTCCATTCTGAGACTTTTTTACTTTTACGAATCAATAACATGTTCATGTAACGCGTATGCGTCTGGAGGGCAATGATGCCGTTGTTACTGCTTTGGGTGGGGCTGGCAATCGTGTTGGGATGTGTGGCATCCAGCAGTGGTCGCTCATTCTGGGGCTGGTTCATTCTGGGTATTGTCATCGACCCGTTACTGGCCGGATTGCTGTATTACCTGATTTGCAGAGAAAAATAATATGCGAACGCTGTTGAAGCTGTTTGGCCGTTTTATGCGCTGGTATATCACGCTGGTGATTTTTATGGCCTGCCTGCTTTTTATCATCAATACCGTTGGCGGGTGGGCCGGTTTTTAACCGAGAGCCCTTCCGAAGGAAAACCACAATGAAAACACAACCTGCACTGCCATGCAGCGGAATGCTGCTGGCCTCCCTGATGGTTCTTCCCATTCTGTCTGTACAGGCAAAGCCTGCTGACAATGAACCGCAAATTATCACCGACAGCGACGGGCACATGGTCTGCCATCTCTGTGGACCCGACAGGAAAGACAGTTTCTTTATTTCTGACTATCCACAGGGCTATAAAAATAAAACGGATCAGTACAGCAAGTTATGGGACATGACGCGCTATACCATCCTGCTGAATGATGCCATTCCTGCTTACACCGCTAACCGGACACCCGATTTTTATTACATCGATAAATATGCCGCGTCGCCCACCGTTCACTTTATTGAGTTTGACGATGACCGCTCTGATTTATCGGCTGTAGCGAAGGTGTCGGTGACGGAAAACAAAAACAACACGCTGCTCACTGTCACCTGGAAAAATGGAGAGAAAAACCGTTTCCAGATGAATAACCAGGTTCTGGCGTATCAGGCACAAGTACTGAGAAACACGCAGGACCAGCTTTTCTGCCGGAATTGCGGTGACAGCGGCAAGGATGTGCTGGTTCAGGGCGCGGATACCGCCAGCCTTTATACCCGTCTGACCGATACGCCGTATTACACCTTTCTGGCGCAAAGTGCCGGGATGGCTTGCCCGGCAGGGAGCTGGTATGCCGTCAATAAAACGAACCCCACACCTGAAATCAAGGCGATTGACCTCAAGGATTGCAGTGAAATCGTGAAGGTTGACAGTACCCATGATGCCAACAACACCACGCTTAACCTCACTCACTACAACGGAAAAAAGGACACGCTGACATTCAGCCATCGTTGAGTGTTACCGCCTCTGGTCATCGGAAGGCTTCGAGCCTGTCTAATAAAGGAAAATATCATGAAAAAAGCATTTGTCGCGCTCTGTCTGGGATTGTGTTCGCTAAGCGTTTTTGCAGAAAAAGCGCCTGTCAGAGTGCAAACCCGTATTGCCTCAGGAAACTGGTATGCCGGTCCCTATTATCCAAGGATATCCGTGACCGCGTTGACAGATTCTGTCGTCGTCAAAGACATTGTGGTTAATCGGGGAAATTGCCAGCACCTTTCCGAAGAATCCTGGAAGCCCGTTCGACTCCGCTTCGGTAGCACTTTTGAAACGACGTTTAAGTCAAAAAACTGGGGAGCCGCCTGTAATGTCCTTGAAATCATGGTCGAGACCGATCAGGGCATATGGGAATTCCAGATGGAATAACGACTGACCTTATTTACGGTTCCGATGCCTCGTGCGCCTGAGCGAGGCATTGTATTTATTGTGCTCTTGTCATCCATTTCATCCTTCTTTTTCATCATCCATCGTTTAGATAAGGAACCATCATGTCATGTAATTCATTGGCAGGCCGCATTACGTCCAGAGAGCAGCGCATCATCCAGATGGCGTTATGCCTGCTGGAAAAACGCGTGCGTAAAAATGCACGCCAGTTCAAAACCTCTGAGGACACTAAAAGCTGGTTAATGCTGGAGCTCAGCAACCTGGAACGTGAAGTCTTTATGGTGCTGTATCTGGATAACCAACACCGTCTGATAGAAAAGGAAGTTATCGCGCTGGGCGGCATCAACAGTACCGAAGTGCATCCGCGTGAAATCCTCAAAGCGGCACTGCGTCATAACGCCGCCGCCGTGATACTGGCACACAATCATCCTTCCGGCTGTGCCGAGCCGAGTCAGGCTGACCGCCATATCACCGACAAGCTGAAGGACTCACTGTCACAACTCGACGTCAGAGTCCTCGATCATCTGGTTGTTGGCGGCGCTGACGTGGTGTCATTCGCTGAACGTGGCTGGCTGTGATGAGCACACTTACCACCGCACTTTTATAAGGAAAACATCATGTCATCAATAGAGGCCCCGGAATGGGGATTAAAGTGTACTGTCACGCCGCGATTCGGAGCCAGACTGGTGCAGGAAGGTAACCGTCTGCACTATCTGGCAGACCGGGCCAGCATTGTCGGTACGTTTAGCAAAACAGAAGCCCATCATCTGGAACGCTGTTTCCCGCAGTTGATTAAGCAGTTGGAACAGAAACTATGCACAGGTGAACTGAATCCTCGCCAGCAGGGCTGTGTCACGCTGCATTGCGACGAATTTACCTGTGAAGCTGATACGCTGGGTAGTTTTGGTTACGTGTATATTGCTATTTATCCCTCTGCTGCGGCAGCAGAATAACCCGTTGTTTCTCTCGCCATCCTGAACGCCTCCCTGATTTTATCGACTTAATCTGAAGAGAATATTCCCATGCAAACCATACCGGAAATCCCGTTACGGGAGGAGCAATCCTGCCCGTCACCTATAGCCGTCTGGCAGCAACTGCTTACCTACCTGTTAGAAAAGCACTACGGCCTGACGCTGAACGACACACCGTTCTGTGAGGAAAACGTCATTCAGGCGCATATCGATGCTGGCGTCACGCTGGTCAATGCCGTCAATTTTCTGGTGGAGAAATACGAACTGGTGCGTATCGATCGCGACGGTTTTAACTGGCAGGAGCAATCACCGTTTCTCACCGCCGTTGATATTCTCCGTGCCAGACGCGCTACCGGCTTGCTTAAAGCATAAAGACTGCGAGTCACTTTCCAGTCACACCACGCCAAACCTATTTATTCCTCTCCCCGATGCATAATGCGCCAGTCCTTAGCGGCTGGCGCATTTGCTTTTATGTATGGACCACAAATGATGCAAATTGAACCCGAGGTTTTGACCGAACATACCGAGCTGATTTGCTCGACCAATATCGAACGTATCGTTACCGGACGTGATACCGCGCTGCAACAGATAGAGCAACTCCTCAATCAGCTACAGGCAATTTCAATACTCACAGCGACTATCGGTGGCGGCACCGCTGAAGACTGGGCGTTAAAGCAGGGGCATCGCTATGATTGCTGGCTAACAGAAGCACCCAACAGGGCGAGGCCTGCCATCACCCGCACGTTGGATCGCAATATCTGGCGCGACCTGATGCTGAAATCCGGCATGTTGTCGCTGATGGATGCTGAAGCGCGTAGCCAGTGGCATAAAAATCTGGATGAGGGTGAACTACCGGCCATCAGTGAGGACAATATTCTCAGTACGTTTGAGCAACTTCACCAGAGTAAGCAGGAGGTATTCGAGCGTGGGATCATCAACGTATTCAAAGGACTATCGTGGGATTACAAAACCAATCACCCTTGTTACTTCGGCAAGAAAGTCATCATCAGCAATCTGGTGACGTACAACCGTTGGGGCTTTGGTTTGAACTGGGGCTGGCGACGCGATCAACTGGCCGATCTAGAACGTATGCTGTATCTGTTGGATGGTAAACCGATCCCCGACAATCGGGGCGATGTCACCATCCGACTGATGGACCATATCCGTGATAATCCCCACAAGCAGGAATACGAGGATGAGTTCTTTAGCGTGCGTTACTTTCAGAAAGGCACCGGGCATCTCATCTTTAAGCGTCCCGACTTGATCGATCAGATGAACGACATTATCGCCAAACATTATCCGGGGATGTTGGCGGCTAGGTAGTGAGCGACCGGCTGGATGTGGGATGGAGATTACTCATCTCCTGGCTACGATGTCTGTAGTGCTAATCTGGTACTGTAAAAGAGGATGCGGCATGTCACGTGTCGTTTGGCGGGAGAAGGGCGATAATGAGAAAAGGGAATAGTAGCATCTCAAAAACTGCTGCATTAACCGATGATGTGAAAGACGTAGATACGACTGCGATCGATCACTTACGTGTTACTACGTCATCGGAGGAGGGCTGGGATAGTTGGTTTGCTACCGAGGTGGCTACTTCTGATTTTATGGAGGATAGGGAGCAGCCTAAAGAATCTCAGACCTGATGATGGCGGTGAACCGATTGCCAGAAATGCACTCGCTGTCTTGATAACGGTTTTGCTATCTAGAGTAAACCACGATAGCATCTAACCGCTGAATGAAGTTGTACCGATGTTATTTATACATCAGATTTTGCATCGCAACATTTTTACCATCACTGTTGAATTGTGTGGCGAGTAGTCACTGGTGTGAAGGGAAAAAGACTGAGTATACAAATGAGGATATATCGTTTATGTTAACTTATGATGTATCTTTATTTTCAATAAGATGGATTTGTTTTTCAAGTCCCGCCCCGGCACCATTGATGTAATAGCTGGCATTCGGAAATGCCAGCTTCGCGACAAACGTCTTTGACGGTACGTCCGACTTCAACGGACTTCAACACGGCGATGATCTGATGTTCTGTAAATCGGGCTTTGCGCATAGCGATCTCCTCAACGGGACATAATCAGTATGTCGGAAGATCTCTAAAAGTGAATGGTTCGGTTTACCGGGATGCTTACATCAACCCGGAATAATTTGAAAACGAAAACCTCGCTTAGGGCTGTGTCCACATTACGTGGGTAAAATTAATATAGCGTTGGAATAGGCACTCGATGTGTTACCGCATATTCACCGGCCACATCAGTAGCTAAACGAGTTGCTGGTCTTGCTCCGCCATTTCCTTAATACGCGCTTGTACTTTGAGTTCTAACCCCATTCGTTCTTCTAACGACATTGCTTCGTATTGTTCTTTGGATATACCCATGGATGCGAGTACGGAGAAGAATAGTTTTTCCTCATAAGACATGGAAACCCAGTCCATAAACTCCTGTGCTGCCTGCGAGCGCTGAGGCTCCACTTTCGCGCTAGGTTCATGTCTGATTAGCTGTCCGTTATCTTTTGCCTTCTCGAGTGCCATTTTGAAGGTATCTTCATTTGGCGCAATGGGGGGCTTATTGTTCTGGGTAAATAAAGCATTAGCCCCTTGAATGTCCGATGTGATCATATGAACTCCCCTTAGTTAGACAGGATAGATACTTACACAATTTGGAGGGATACTATCGTGTAGATACCATCTACATATCTATTTAATTCATATGATAGCTATGATTTTTGGCAGACTGGTGGATGAAATGACAAATTGATACGGAAGCACAGCGACCTTTTAATCGCCGTTAAGATACGGCGACAAGTAGCACAATGATTGTTGCTAAAACTTAATCTATTTGTTTTTTCGGCATAGAAATTTATCTTTTATCACGCCATCAAAGAAACGGCCTTTAGACACGACAGCGTCAGAAATAAATTTTTTATAGATAGATTCAGGTACACTAACATATTGATAAATATCTTTGTTATGAAATGCTATCTCAAGAATGTGCGTCTTTGGGTCATACCCAATGGAGTCAATTCGTGACGATGATACCTGCTGTCGCTGCAATGCTTGCTCCTCCCCTGTGTAAAATCAGATCAAATAATAAAAGAGTTATTGCATGATACATTGTCGACGATCATGCTTATTTATTGAATATGTATCAAATTTTTGGCAGGTTGGTTAGTAAAATCGTTGCTTTATCATTTTTATGCTGTGAATTTGTTCAATGACGGTAAGTCTTTCTGTTTGGCAAGGGGAATGGTGCAAATCTACGATGACGAATAGCGGGCTACTCTTTTTCATATCTAGTCTGAAACGCAGATTTGCAGCAACCCAGAATAGCTACTCTGGCGCGTATTCGATCCTGTTTCTGCCATTTGCTTTAGCTTGATAGAGTGCATCGTCCGCAGCCTTTATCAAACATTCATAATCCGGATGACCATTATACACGGCGATGCCTGCAC